>NZ_DASWPE010000098.1:0-192710 GCF_036404135.1 Rhodopseudomonas sp.
CCGCAAGCAACAACTCGGCATCGCGTTCGAAACAGGCCGCCGGCTCGGCCAAGAATTGGCATTCACCCACGGCATCGATCTCGGCAGAGGCCGGGGCATCGGAATTTGACCCATCCTATTTTCCGCCGACTCTTCGCCACACTACTACGACCTCTAAATATCTATTGCACAACAACAAATCATCGCTCTGTCTGGTCTCTGCAATCGTCAGAAATACCCGGCAGGAGGCAGCGCAGCCATGCTCGCACCAGACCGTATCGTCCGCATGAAAACCGTTCTCGCCCGCACCGGCCTGTCCCGGTCCACCATCTACCGCAAGATCGCCGAGGGCACGTTCCCGCCTCGGATCAAGATCAGCATCAACGGCGCAGGATGGAAGGAGTCCGACATCGACCGCTGGATCGCCGATCCCGCCGGCTGGCGGCCACCAATGACGACGACCGTCAGAATGGACGCGAGCCGCACGTAGTTCACAGATCGTCGTCCAGTTCGTCGTCGTGGACCTCGGCGGCGCGCTGTTTCGCGTCGGCGATCAACTCCTTCGCGGATTCGCCCTTCACTCAAGCGTCGAGCATATCAGCCCAGCACTGAAGCATGATCTTCCGCTCGGCGAGGTAGCGGTTCACGTTGTAGACGGCCGCGATCCGGTTCCGAGGCGCGTGGGCCAAGCTCATCTCGATCCAACGATCATCGAACTTGGCGCGGTTCAGGCCGGTCGAAAATGTGCGGCGCAGGTCGTGAACACCGAAGCTCTGAAAATCCGGGTCATCCTCGCGGATACGCTCTACCACCGTGTCGATCACGCGGTTGAGCGTGGCGTTGCTGATGGGCGTGTCGCCGTCGTATCGGCCAGGGTGCAGGTATCGGCTGGCGCCGAACATGGTGCGGAACGCCGTCAGAATGTCGAGAGCCTGATCGCTCAGCGGGACGACATGCGCCTTGCCAGCCTTCATGCGCTCGGCCGGGATCGTCCAACGCGCGGCGGCGAAGTCGATTTCCTTCCATGTGGCGTCGATGAACTCCGACTTGCGGACGCCGGTCAGCAGGACAAACTTCACCGCCAAGCGCAACGTGGGCGCCGCCGTCACATGATCCAAAGCCGTCAGGACCGCGCGGACCTCAGACGGCGACAGGGCGCGCTCGCGCGGCTCGAAGGTAGCGATGGCGCTGGTGCGGATCGACTCGGCCGGGTTGCTCACATCCAGCCCACATCCTTGGGCGTGGCGGAACACCAGCAACACGACCTCGCGGACATGCACCGCGACGGCCGGCCCGCGCTTCTCCTTAACCTCGTCGCACAGACGTTTGAGACGCTGCGGCGTCACCTCCCCCAGCTTGAGCTTCGACAACTCTCCTGCGATGGCGCGATCATAGACCGATCGGCGCATCGCCAAGGTGCTGTCGGCCAGTTTCTCGGCTCCCGACTTGGGATCGGCTTTGTGCTTGAAGTAAGCTTCCGCCCATCCGCCGAACGTGAACGCCTCGGCTGACGCGGTGCGCTTTTCCACCTTGGCTTTCGACGGCGACTCACCGCGCTCGACCTGACGCCGGGCGCGCGCCAGCAGTGTCCTCGCCTCCGCAAGCGACACCTCCATTCCGTATTCCAGCGCGTCGGGCGCCCGTGTCAGCTTGCGCGACGCCTCGGCGCTATATCGGCCGATAGTCAACACCTCTTGCCGCCCGTTCACCCGGTACTGATACCGGAATGATATGACCCCGGTCGGCGTGACGGCCGCGTGCATCCCGTCGCGGTCCGTCACCTTGTAGAGCTTGGCCCTCGGCTTCAGGTTTTTAAGTTCTTTATCAGTGAGATCGCCCATAAATCCGCATCCGGTCGGGGGGCGAACGGATACCAACAAAGGGGGTGTTGGTAGCGAAAGCCCGTTTCTCGACCATCCTGCGCCATACCAACATCGCTACCAACAAAGTGGCCGGGCTGGGGTGACATGCAGCGATACGGGGTAGGAAGAAAAATCCTTGTCAGTCAGAGAGATCGTGCGATTTCTGGCACGGAGCGGGATGGTCTGAAACCACCCTAATTCACTCCCACTCGATTGTCCCCGGCGGTTTGCTCGTGATGTCGTACACCACCCGGTTGACGCCCTTGACCTCGTTGATGATCCGCGTCGCGGTGGCGCCGAGGAAACTCATCTCGAACGGGTAGAAGTCCGCGGTCATGCCGTCGGTGGAAGTCACCGCGCGCAGCCCCACGACGTATTCATAGGTGCGGCCGTCGCCCATCACGCCCACGGTCTTGACCGGGAGCAGCACGGCAAACGCCTGCCAGATCTTGTCGTAGAGCCCGGCCTTGCGGATCTGGTCGATATACACCGCATCGGCGTTGCGCAGAATGTCCAGCTTCTCTTCCGTGATCTCGCCGGGGCAGCGGATCGCCAACCCCGGTCCGGGGAACGGGTGGCGGCCGACGAACACTTCGGGAAGACCGAGTTCGCGGCCGAGCACGCGCACCTCGTCCTTGAACAATTCGCGCAACGGCTCGACCAGCTTCATGTTCATGCGTTCGGGCAGGCCGCCGACATTGTGGTGCGACTTGATCGTCACCGACGGGCCGCCGGTGAACGACACGCTTTCGATCACGTCGGGATAGAGCGTCCCCTGCGCCAGGAAATCGGCGCCGCCGATCATCTTGGCCTCGCCTTCGAACACGTTGATGAACAGCCGCCCGATGGTCTTGCGCTTCAATTCCGGATCGCTGACGCCGTCGAGTTCGCCGAGAAACAGTTTGGCGGCGTCGACATGTACCAGCGGGATGTTGTAGTGGTGCCTGAACAGGTCGACGACGGTCTTGCCCTCGTCCTTACGCAACAGGCCGTGATCGACGAACACGCAAGTCAGCTGATTGCCGATCGCTTCATGGATCAGCACCGCGGCGACCGCGCTATCGACGCCGCCGGATAGACCGCAGATCACCTTGCCGGAGCCGACCTGGGCGCGGATCTTGTCGATCGCCTCCTCGCGGAACGCGCGCATGGTCCAGTCGCCCTTCAGCCCCGCGACCTTGCGGACGAAGTTGCGGATCAGCTTGGCGCCGTCCGGGGTATGCACCACCTCGGGGTGGAACTGCATGGCGTAGAATTTGCGCGCGTCGTCGGCGATCACCGAGATCGGCGAGCCGGCAGCCTTGGCGACGCCGCGGAATCCTTCCGGCAATTGGGTGACGCGATCGCCATGGCTCATCCAGACGTCGTAGCGACCACCCTTCTCCCACACACCTTCGAACAGCGCGCAGTCGTCGGTGATCTCGATCTGGGCACGGCCGAATTCGCGGTGGTGACCGCCTTCGACGGTGCCGCCGAGTTGCTTGGTCAGCGTCTGTTCGCCGTAGCAGATGCCGAGGATCGGCACGCCGGCTTCGAGGATCGACAGCGGCGCTTCCGGCGCGCCGTCGTCCAGCACCGAGGCCGGGCCGCCGGACAGGATCACCGCCTTCGGCTGCATCGCGGCGAAGGCTGTTTCGGCCTTGTTGAACGGCACGATCTCGGAATAGACGCCCTCTTCGCGCACCCGGCGCGCGATCAATTGTGTCACCTGGGAGCCGAAATCGACGATCAGGATCTTGTCATGCGCCGCGGCGACATGCGGCGACGGATCGACGGGCGGAGCGGAGGTTGTGCTGGGTGCTGTCATGGCAGGGAATTACGCGATGGGGCGCGCCGTCGCAACCGGGAAAAGGCCTCGCAGGGCACGAAAAGCTGTCGTCCTGAGGTGCGCGCCGGCTTCGGCGCGCCTCGAAGGATGGCGGCGCGGCTATCCCGTGCGAGTGACGCCGTCGCCCTTCGAGGCTCGCGCACCAACCGCGCCATCGCGCGGCCGGCGGCTCGCACCTCAGGGTGACGGCTCTACAGCCCGCCCGCCTCAACCCTCACCCCGCCTTCTTCATCACGCTGACGAAGAACCCGTCGGTGCCGGTGCGCCGCGGCGTCATCAACAGCCCCTGCTCCGACACCAAGGCGGCGGCCAAAAAGTCCTCGGCCTTGTCCCACAGCACCGCAGCGGTCTGCTCCGCAGGCTGCACCGCGAACTCGGGATGCCGCGCCAGAAAGGCCGCGATCTGCCCGGTGTTTTCCTGGCCCAGCACCGAGCAGGTGACATAGGCGATCCGCCCGCCCGACTTGACCAGCGGCACGGCGCGGTCGAGCACCATGGCCTGGTCATTCAGCCGTACTTCGAGGGCGCCCGGCCGCATCCGCCATTTGGCGTCGGGGTTGCGTCGCCAGGTGCCGGTTCCGGTGCACGGCGCGTCGATCAGCACCAGATCGGCGGAACCGCTGATGTCGGTCAAAGTGTCGTTCGGCCCCTTCGGAGTGCGGATGTCGCAATTGTGCACGCCCGCCCGCGACAGTCGCTCGTAGATCGGCGCCAGCTGCCGCTTGTCATGATCCGTCGCGATCAGCCGGCCCTTGCCCTGCATCATCGCCGCCAGCGCCAAGGTCTTGCCGCCGGCGCCGGCGCACAGATCGATCACCTGCTCGCCGGGCTTGGCGCCGGACAGTAGTGCGGCGAGTTGCGAGCCCTCGTCCTGCACCTCGACGGCGCCCTTGATGAAATCCTCCTCGGCGTGAATGCCGGGGTTGCGGGCGTCGGCGCCGAGCTCGATGCGCAGGCCGAGCGGCGACCACGGCGTCGCGGTGGCGCCGAGATGCGCCAATGAGCCCAGCAGCTTGTCGCGCTTGGCCTTCAGCGTGTTGACGCGAAGATCGAGCGGCGCGCGGCTGGCCATCGCGGCAGCCTCGGCGACGCGGTCGTCGCCGAACACCGCGGCCAGTTCGGCGTCGAGCCATTCCGGATAATCGCCGGCGATGTGCGGCGGGGCGTCGTCGAGGTTGCGCGAACTCAGCGCCGCATGCTCCGCCGCGCTGAGCAGTTCCGGGGCAAAACGGCCGCCGTCGCACAGAGCGGCGATCGCCTCGGCGCCGAGCCCACGCTCGAGCTTCAGCATGCCCAGCACCCGCGCCCGCGGCGTGTCGGCGTCCATGATCCAGGCGCTGGAGGCGCGGCGGCGCAGCACGTCCCAGGTCAGGCCTGCGATCGCGGCGCGGTCGCCGGAGCCGGCATAGCGGTGCGCGGTGCCCCATTCCTTCAACGCCTTCGCCGCGGGAACGCGCTGGCTGTCGATCGCGTCGATCATTTCGATGGCTGCGGACAGCCGGGCGGCAGGAGTCATTGCATTCTTTCAAATTCCAGGAAGGCGCGAGCGTTATCAGATCAGCAGCAGGATTCGCAGTGCGAAATAGACCCACATCGCCAACAGCACCAGCGCGCCGGCGATCCACGCGCTGGAGCGCTGGCCGAGGTCGTTGGAGCTGACGAAAATCCCGGCATGGGCAAAACGCGTCACCACGAACACCCAGGACAGCAGCACCAGCACCAGATCGATCCGCCGCAGCGGCAGCCCGATCGCGATCAGCGCGTAGAACAACAGCGGCAGTTCGAACTGGTTGGCGTAGCAATTGCCGAGCTTGGTGGCACGCTCCGGCCAGTTCGGCTGACCGAGCGCGATATCGCGGATCTTGGTTTCGCGCGACACCAGCGCGCGGCGCCGCTCCCAGACCATTCCCAACAGCAACGCGAAGCTCAAGCCGACCAGCACGAACACCGGCAAAAGCACCATCTGAACCGTCATGCAACCTCCCGTCGCGGTTGTGTCGTAACGGGCTCCGCTATAGCGAGGGCGTCCGCGGATGACAATCATCCGCGGCGCACCTTGCGAAAAGGCGGGTGCAACGCGCGCGCGGCGCGGCTTAGCTGTTGTCCGGCCCGACCCGCACCAGTTGCTTGCCGAAATTGGCGCCCTTCAACAGCCCGATGAAGGCTTGCGGCGCGCTCGCCAGCCCGTCGGTGACGAATTCGCGGTGCTTGATCTTGCCCTCGCGCAGCCAGTGCGACATGTCGCGCAGGAAGTCGCCATGCAATGCTGCGAAATCCGTCACGATGAAGCCGCGGAAATTCAGCCGCTTCACCAGGATCGCGCGCATCATCGCATTGGCCCATTTCGGCGTCGGCGTCTGCGCGTCGTAGATGGTGTTGTAGTCGGCGATCAGGCCGCACACCGGGATCCGCGCGAATGGATTGAGCCGCGGAAACACCGCCTCGAACACCGCGCCGCCGACATTTTCGAAATACACGTCGATGCCTTTCGGACACGCCTCTTTCAGCCTGGCGGCAAGATCCGGCTCGCGGTGATCGAGACAGGCGTCGAAGCCAAGTTCGTTGACGACGTAGTCGCACTTCTCCTTGCCGCCGGCGATGCCGATCGCATGCGCGCCCTTGATCCTGGCGATCTGGCCGACCGCGGAGCCCACCGCCCCCGACGCCGCGGCGACCACCACGGTTTCGCCGGGCTTCGGCTTGCCGATTTCCAGGAGCCCGGTGTAAGCGGTCATGCCGGGCATGCCGAGCACGCCCACCGCGGTCGAGATCGGCGCCAGCCTGGGATCGACCTTGCGCAGCCCCTTCCCGTCCAACACCGCGTGGCTCTGCCAGCCGGAATGCGCCAGCACGAAATCACCCTTGGCAAAACCCGGATGGTGCGAGGCGATCACCTCGGCCACGGTGGCGCCTTCCATCACGCCGTCGACCGGCACCGGCGCCGCATAGGACGGCCCGTCGCTCATCCGGCCGCGCATATAGGGATCGAGCGACAGATAGATGGTGCGCAGCAAAACCTGACCATCGCCCGGGGCGGGCACCGGAAATTCCTCGAAACGGAAATTTTCCGGCGTCGGCTCGCCGACCGGGCGGGAGGCCAGCACGATGCGGGAGGCGGAGTGTGTCATGACGGTTTCCTCGGTTTTTGTTTTGGCGAGCACTGTCTAACCGAGGATCGCGGCGAATAGCTATTCGGCCGCGCCGGGCCGGCCGGGCGTGCGGTCTGCGCCCCAGACCGCAGCCGCGCCTCACCCCGACACCGACGAAATCCGTTATAGCCAGAAGAATATATCGTTGACGGCCACCGCAAGCCGGCACACACTTCATGGTAGCATTGCGACCGGCCCACAAGAGCCGGCGCAGCGCCTTCGGCGCCGCCCGCGCGGCCGCGCTGAGGATCACGCCGTCGTGCGGTGGGCCGACGCGCATTCAACGCTGCCTTTCGACAATCAACCAGCCAGCAATCAAACCAACGCGCCGAACGGCGCACAACAGGGACGAACGCCATGTATCAGCAAGCCTTGGACAAGGTTTCCGCGCAGCTCCTGATCCGCGACCGCTACGACAATTTCATCGGCGGGCAATGGGTCGCGCCGGTCGAAGGCCGTTACTTCGACAATCCGAGCCCGATCACCGGCAAGAAACTCTGCGAAGTGCCGCGCTCCTCCGCGGCCGACATCGAACTGGCACTCGACGCCGCGCACAAGGCCCGCGAGGCCTGGGGCAAGACCCCGGTGCAGGACCGCTCGCGGCTCCTCAACAAGATCGCCGACCGGCTGGAATCCAATCTCGACCTGCTGGCGCTGGTGGAGACGCTCGACAACGGCAAGCCGATCCGCGAAACCACCCATGCCGACATGCCGCTGGTGATCGATCACTGGCGCTACTTCGCCAGCGTGTTGCGGGCGCAGGAAGGCGCGATCTCGGAGATCGACGCCGACACCGTGGCTTATCACTTCCAGGAGCCGCTCGGCGTGGTCGGCCAGATCATTCCGTGGAATTTCCCGATCCTGATGGCGACCTGGAAGCTGGCGCCGGCGCTGGCCGCCGGCAATTGCGTGGTGCTGAAGCCCGCCGAGCAGACCCCGCTCGGCATTCTGGTGGTGATGGAATTGATCGCCGACCTGCTGCCGCCCGGCGTCGTCAACGTCGTCAACGGCTTCGGCATCGAAACCGGCAAGCCCCTGGCGCAGAGCAAGCGGATCGCCAAGATCGCCTTCACCGGCGAAACCTCGACCGGGCGGCTGATCATGCAATATGCCTCCGAGAATATCATCCCGGTAACGCTGGAGCTCGGCGGCAAATCACCCAACATCTTCTTCGCCGACGTGCTCGATCACGACGACGACTTCCTCGACAAGGCGCTGGAAGGCTTCACCATGTTCGCGCTGAACCAGGGCGAGGTCTGCACCTGCCCGAGCCGCGCCTTGGTGCAGGAATCGATCTATGAGCGCTTCATCGAGCGCGCGGTGGAGCGCACCAAAAAGATCAAGCAGGGCCACCCGCTCGACCCATCGACCATGATCGGCGCCCAGGCTTCCACGGAACAGCTCGACAAGATCTTGTCCTATTTCGAGATCGGGCGGCAGGAAGGCGCCACCGTGCTAACCGGCGGCAAGCGCGCGCAGCTCGAGGGCGAGATCGCCGAGGGCTATTACATCGAGCCGACGATCTTCGCCGGCAACAACAAGATGCGGGTGTTCCAGGAAGAAATCTTCGGCCCGGTGGTGTCGGTGACCACCTTCAAGAACGAAGAGGACGCGCTCGCCATCGCCAACGACACGTTGTACGGGCTGGGCGCCGGGCTGTGGACCCGCAACGGCAACCGCGCTTACCGGATGGGTCGCGCCATCCATGCGGGGCGGGTCTGGACCAATTGCTACCACGCCTATCCGGCGCACGCCGCGTTCGGTGGTTACAAGCAATCCGGCATCGGCCGCGAAAACCACAAGATGATGCTGGATCACTACCAGAGCACGAAGAACATTTTGGTCAGCTACTCGGCCAAGGCGCTAGGGTTCTTCTAGGGCCTTTGCTCGAACCTGTCCGCTCGTTTGATGGGCTGCGAAGGCTTGATAAAGCGGCGGTCATTCCGGGGCGTGAGAGCGCAAGCTCGAGCGAACCCGGAATCTCGCTACAAGCCGGACGCTGCACCAGCCGAAAGACTCCGCGTGCGCTCGCAAGGGCTCGCGCCTTGGAATGACGGCCTGCTGATTGTGATGCCTATCGGCTCGACCGACAGGTCGCGAGTTCGCATTGTCACCCAAGACGACACAGGCGCGGGTTACCCCGCGCCTGCTGTCTCAAAGTGCTTTCGAAGCCGCGTTTTCGTCGCACGGCGAACTCAAATGCACGAAAACCTCACACCCCGCCCGGATAGTTCGGGCTTTCGCGGGTGATGGTGACGTCGTGGACATGGCTCTCGCGCAGGCCCGCGCCGGTGATGCGGACGAACTGCGCCTTGTTGTGAAACTCGGTAATGTCTTTCGCACCGACATAGCCCATCGCGGCGCGCAGGCCACCGGCGAGTTGATGCACTACATTGCCGACCGGGCCCTTGTACGGCACCTGGCCCTCGATGCCTTCCGGCACCAGCTTCAAGGTATCCTTGATGTCCTGCTGGAAGTAGCGGTCGGCGGAGCCGCGCGCCATCGCGCCGACCGAGCCCATGCCGCGATAGGCTTTGTAGGACCGGCCCTGCCACAAGAACACTTCACCCGGCGTCTCGTCGGTGCCGGCGAGCAGCGAGCCGACCATCGCGATGTCGGCGCCGGCGGCCAGCGCCTTGGCGAGGTCGCCGGAATATTTGATGCCGCCGTCGGCGATCACCGGCACGTTGGCCTTCTTCGCCGCTTCGACCGCGTCCATGATCGCGGTGAGCTGCGGCACGCCGACGCCGGCGACGATCCGCGTGGTGCAGATCGAGCCCGGGCCGATGCCGACCTTGATGGCGTCGGCGCCGGCGTCGATCAACGCCTGGGCGCCTTCCTGGGTGGCGATGTTGCCGGCGATCACCTGCACCGCGTTGGACAGCCGCTTGATACGGTTGACCGCGTCGAGCACCCGCGAGGAATGGCCGTGCGCGGTGTCGACCACGATGACGTCGACGCCGGCGTCGATCAGCGCCGCGGTGCGCTCGAAGCCGCCCTCGCCGACCGTGGTGGCGGCGGCGACGCGCAAGCGGCCCTGCGCGTCCTTGCTGGCCAAGGGATGCGCGACCGCCTTTTCCATGTCCTTGACGGTGATCAGGCCGACGCAGCGATACTGATCGTCGACCACCAGCAGCTTCTCGATGCGATGCTGATGCAGCATCTTCTTGGCTTCGGCCTGACTGACGCCCTCGCGCACCGTGACCAGATTCTCGTGGGTCATCAGTTCGGAGATCTTTTGGTTCGGATCGGTAGCGAAGCGCACGTCACGGTTGGTGAGAATGCCGACCAGCTTGCCGGGCACCCCCTTCGAGGCGCCGGTGACCACCGGAATGCCGGAGAAGCCGTGTGCGGTCATCTCTGCCAGCGCTTCGCCGAGCAGCGCATCCGGGCCGATGGTCAACGGGTTCACCACCATGCCGGACTCGAACTTCTTGACCTGGCGGACCTGGGCGGCCTGGCCGTCGACGTCGAAATTGCGGTGGATCACGCCGATGCCGCCGGCCTGCGCCATCGCGATCGCCATCCGCGCCTCGGTCACGGTGTCCATCGCCGAGGCGATGATCGGGATGTTGAGCGGAATGGCGCGGGTGACGAACGAACGGATGTCAGCCTCGGACGGCAGAATGTCGGACAATCCTGGCTTCAGCAGCACGTCATCGAACGTGTACGCTTCGCGAAAACCAGATCCTTGCACAAACGCCATTGCCAACTCCGTTCAGCGGCCGATTTGCCGCGCTGGAACCTTGAGGATGAAAAGCCCAAACGGCGACGCCATCGGCATCGCCGTCGAATCGAGCCCATCGGTGGGGTTGGCGGTGGTCGTTAGCATGATGCCGCCGGGATTCAAAGGATTTGTGCCGATTATCCCGGCTTCGTGAGCGATTTCGGGATTCCGCAGATCGGCGAGACATCCAAGGCCAATGCAGGGCCGCAGGTTCGGTGCAGAACCGCGGCCATCATTCAGCTTAAAAATTGTCAGGCGAGCGAGCCCATGGCGATCGCCACGTCAGGGATTTCCGTGACCCGGTCCCGCGCGGTGCGCAGCAAGTCGCGATCAGCCTTCGGCAGCGACGGCACATCGCCGTCTTCGAAAAAGCCCAGCGCTCTCAAGGGAAGACCGGCATCCCTGCAATAAATCTTGGCGAAGCCCCCAAGCCCCCTTTGCAGCGAGACGCCGGCGGAAAGCATTGCCGAGATGTCGCGATAGTCCTTGGCCTCAGCGCGGTCCAAAATCGCCTTCAGCTTGGTCGCCAGCAGGTCTTCGAGTGAAGCCACCAGCATCGTGGCGTCGCGGGTCTGCAGCGGCGGATTGATTCGGCCAATTGCGAGACCGCCAAAGAACGACAGCTTCACCGGACCCGACGGCATCGCAACGGTCACGACCAACGTGTTGATCGCCTCCTGAACGACGATTGCATCGTCCATGAACGCAAACGCGGCTTCGACTTCGTCCTTGCCGAGCGGCTTGGACCTGAAGAAGTCGAAATCGATCGACTGACGATGCCCGAGATGTAAAGCGATCGCCGTTCCACCATAAAGCACGAACGCCAGCCGCGACGCCGGCTCCAGCAGCGGCCATATCTCTTGCTGAGCCGGGGGCAGGATCTTGGTCCTGGGCTCAAAAAGCTCCGGCATTGAAGCTTCGCTGCGGCGGCTCGTCGGGAATGGCGCGGCCGGTCGCAAGCGACAGACGTCCCCGCCAAAATTCCCAGGACCGCCGGTCGAACCAGCCCGGCTCAGCCTGCAGCATCGCGTCGCGCAAATGCTCCGGCCCAAGCGTCGTTTCCAACCGCCGCACCTCGTCGAACGAGGCCAGGCACATCGCCTGCGCCAGGATTCTCGCATCGGAGCGGGGTTCGGACGTCACAGGCTCCCACCAGAAAAACTTGCTCTGCAGTTCGGCAGCAAGCTCAGGCGGAAGGCGGACGACGGTCGCGGTTGTCATCGCTGCAGACTAGCACAACAGTCGCTCAGCGCGAATAGCCGGGCGGCGGGCCGTGCTGGCGGATCGCCTCGACCACTTCGCGATGCATGCGCTTTTCGCGCTCCATCCGCACCGCGATCAAGGCATGCGCCGAGGGCACCAACAGCAGCGGGTGGAACACCAGCCCGAGCACCAGGCAGACCACCAGCAGCAACAGGTTGAACACCGCCGAGATCGGCTGGCCGTTGAGCAGCAGGCCGAGCGGCGGCAACACAGCGGCGAGAAGATAGATCATCGGCGGAACCTCCCAGTGGTCACGCAGGATTTAGGTGCTGCCCGGCTTTGCGCAAGTGTGACGGAATGCTACAGCGCAGATCCTGCCGCTCAAGTCCAGCCAAAGACCGGATGACCAAGGAACGCCTGATCCCGCTCATCGTGGCCGCCGCCCTGTTCATGGAAAACATGGACGCCACGGTGATCGCGACCTCGCTGCCGGCGATCGCCGCCGACATCGGCACGTCGCCGCTGACGCTGAAGCTGGCGATCACCTCCTATCTGTTGTCGCTGGCGGTGTTCATCCCCGCCTCCGGCTGGACCGCCGACCGCTTCGGCGCCCGCGCGGTGTTCTCGGTCGCGATCGGCGTGTTCATGGTCGGCTCGATCGGCTGCGCGCTGTCGAGCTCATTGACCGATTTCGTGATCGCGCGGATCTTGCAGGGCATCGGCGGCGCGATGATGACCCCGGTCGGGCGATTGGTGCTGCTGCGCTCGATCGACAAGAGCGCGCTGGTCGGCGCGATGGCGTGGATGACGATTCCGGCGCTGGTCGGGCCGGTGATCGGCCCGCCGCTCGGCGGCTTCATCACCACCTATTTCTCCTGGCACTGGATCTTCCTGATCAACATTCCGATTGGCCTCGTCGGCATCTTCATGGCGCAGCGCTACATCGACCCGATCCGCAGCGACCACCCGGAGCGCTTCGATCTGATCGGGCTGGTGCTGGCCGGCGTCGGGCTCGCCGGCATCGCCTTCGGGCTGTCGGTGGCCGGGCTCAATCTGTTGCCCTGGCCAGTCGTCCTGGGGTTGATCGGGATCGGCTGCATCTCGATGACGCTGTATGTGATCCACGCCCGCCGCACCGCCTCCCCGGTGCTGGATTTCACGCTGCTGCGGCTGGCCACGCTGCGCGCCAGCCTGATCGGCGGGTTTCTGTTCCGGCTCGGCATCGGCGCGCTGCCGTTCCTGCTGCCCTTATTGATGCAGATCGGCTTCGGCCTCAGCCCGTTCCAGTCCGGCCTGGTGACCTTCGCCTCCTCGGCTGGCGCGATGGGCATGAAGGCGCTGGCGGCGCGGATCATCAAGACCTTCGGCTTCCGCAACATCACGACGGTCAACGCCGTAGTCAGTTCGGTGTTTCTCGCCGCCTGCGCGCTGTTCACGCAAGCGACGCCGCTGCTCTTGATCATGATCATCCTGTTGGTCGGCGGCTTCTTCCGCTCGCTGCAATTCACCGCGATCAACACCGTGGCCTATGCCGAGGTCGAGACCGCGCAGATGAGCCGCGCCACCACGCTGGCCAGCGTCAACCAGCAACTGGCGATTTCGGCGGGCGTCGCGGTCGGCGCGTTGTGCGTGGAATCCACCATGGCGTGGCGCCACATGAGCGTGCTCACCGCCGACGACTTCGCCCCGGCCTTCATCGTGGTGTCGATGCTGTCAGCGCTGTCGGCGTATTTCTTCTGGCAGATGCCGGACGACGCCGGTCACGAAATTTCAGGCCGCAAGGCGATCGAGATGTCGAGCCGCAAGGGCGCGGAAAAGGCCGCCGCCAAGACCGCGGTCAAGACCGGCAGCGAAGCCACCGAGGACGCCCGCGATCAACGGCTCGGCTAACTAATATCTAGGAATTGGAGCGGCGGCCCGCTCCGTCACGGCGCAGGTTTTCGCAGCGGACCACCATCTGCACGGTGCTGCCGCACCCTGCACAGACATATTCCCGCAGCTCATAGCCCTTGATCAGGTGACGGCCGCGAAACAATTCGCGCGGGACGTCACACAGCGAGCAGGTCGAAATGGGGGGCATTCGCGCCACCGAATCAATGAACGATACCGGACATTAGCCGCCGGCCGGATTTTTCCGACGTAGGTAAATACCGTGATGAAAATGAAGGCAGTCGCCGCGCCGCTCCCCCGCCGCCAGTTCGCTGCGGTCAGGATGCCGCGGCCGGCTCGTTGTCGCCCTGCATCGTCGGCACGCCGCGGAACCCGATCGCCAGCACATAGCGCTCCGAGGAATCCTTGCGGCTCGACGCCGGCTTGACGTGCTTGACGGTGGCGAAGTCGCGCTTCAGCTGCGTCACCAGCGTGGCGTCGGCACCGCTCTGGAACACCTTGGCGACGAAGGTGCCGCCGGGCTTCAGCACGTCGCAGGCAAAAGCCGCGGCGTCCTCGACCAGGCCAACGATGCGCAACTGATCGGTCTTGCGGTGGCCGGTGGTGTTGGCCGCCATGTCGGACAGCACCACGTCGACCTTGCCGCCGATCATCGACAGCAGCTTGGCCGGCGCCTCGGCGTGCAGGAAATCCAGCTGGGCGAACTCCACCCCGACGATTTCCGGCATCTCCAGCAGGTCGATCGCCACCACCTTGCCGCGGCCGTCGGCGGCGCCGACCCGCTTGGCGGCGATCTGGCTCCAACCGCCGGGGGCGGCGCCGAGATCGACCACCGCGCTGCCCGGCTTGAGGAAATGATATTTGTCGTCGATCTCGATCAGTTTGTAGGCGGCGCGCGAGCGCAGCCCGTCGCGCTTGGCCTGCGCCACGTAAGGATCGTTGAGCTGGCGCTCGAGCCAGAGCTTCGACGACAGTTTCAGCCTGCCGGCGCTCTTGACGGTGACGCGCAGGCGCCCGGTGGTGTCTTTGGCCATTTGTCTGTCTCGAAGGTTGCGGCTGCAGCTGCGAGATGCAGCATAATCTGTTCCGAACACCGTCAATCCAGCTTTCGGGATCATGCTCTTAGCATGCGGCGGCGCCGAACGGGGCCTCAAGCCGGCCGCAGCGCGCCGTCCTGCCGCATCATTTCCACCAGCATGCCCTCGCGCAGACCGCGATCCGCCACCCGCAGCCGCGGCAAGGGAAACGCGGCGCGAATCGCGTCGAGGATGGCGCAGCCGGCCAGCACCAGGTCGGCGCGTTCCACCCCGATGCAGCTATTGCTGGCGCGGTCGTGATAGCTCATGCCGTGCAGCTTGGCGATGGTCTCGGTCAGTTCGGCGTCGCTGAGCCAGACCCCATCGACCCGCCGGCGGTCGTAACGCGCCAGATCGAGGTGGATGCCGGCCAGCGTCGTCACCGTACCCGAGGTGCCGAGCAGGTGCATCCCGGACAGGTCGCCGCCCAGCCTGGCCGCGAACGGCCCGACATGGACCGCCACCGCCTGCACCATCGCCGCGTAACTGTCCTCGCTGACCACCTTGCCGCCGAACCGCTCGGCCAGCGTCACCACGCCGAGCGGGATCGACATCCAGGCCTTCATCCGCGGCGCCAGCTCCGGCCGCGCCGGATCGCGCTCGATCCACACCAGTTCTGAGGAGCCGCCGCCGATATCGAACAGGATCGCGCCGCGGCCGTGCGGATCGAGCAGCGGCGAACAGCCGAGCACCGCAAGCCGCGCCTCGGTCTCGCGGTCGATCACCTCGAGCCGGATGCCGGTGCCATGCGCCACCCGGTCCAGAAACTCGTCGGCATTGGCGGCGGCGCGGCAGGCTTCTGTAGCGATCAGCCGCCGCCGATTGGCCCTGCGGGCGTGGATCTTGTCGCTGCACACCGAAAGCGCCGAGATCGCCCGGCCGATCGCCGCCTCGCCGATCCGGCCACTCGCCGCCATGCCCTCGCCGAGCCGGATGATCCGCGAGAACGAATCGATCACGCGAAAGCCGTCGCCGGTCGGCCGCGCGATCAACAGCCGGCAATTGTTGGTGCCGAGGTCGATCGCGGCATACACCCCGTCATGGCCGTGCGCCGCCTCGGCGAGGCGCGCGGCATCGGCCGGTTCGACCGCCGGGCCGCCTGCCACCACGCTCACAGCTTGCGGGTCCTCGCGCGGCTCCAGGCCGTCGCGAAGCCGCGTGTCGTCCGTCATATAATTCGTCTTTCCGCGACCCTGGGGGGCCAGCGAGGAAACCATTCACGGAAAGTTTAGCAGCGCATCGGCGCGGCGCAAGGCATCGCGCAGGCCGCATGCCCAATCATGCGTTGTCGCAACCCGGCCGCGGCCTTATCTCGATAACGCGCTTTTCCCGACATTGCGACCCCGGTCGCCGGCTGATGGATCCGCCATGCAAGATCAGGTGTCCCCGCGCGACAACGCCGTCGCGGTGCAACGATTTGGCGTCGGCCAGCCGGTGCGTCGAAAGGAAGACGACACCCTGCTCCGCGGCAACGGCCGCTACACCGACGACCTGCAGGCGCCCGGCCAGGCCTATGCCTGGATGCTGCGCAGCAACCACGCCCATGGCGTAATCCGCGGCATCGACGCCAGCGCGGCCCGGGCGATGCCCGGCGTGCTCGGAATCTGGACCGGGGCCGACCTCGCGGCGGCCGACTATGCTCCGTTCAGCTGCGCCTTGCCGTTGCAGAACCGCGATGGCTCGCCGTTGCGACAGACCCCACGCACCGCGCTGATGACCGACAAGGTGCGCTATGTCGGCGATCCGGTGGCGATCGTGGTCGCCGAGACGCTGCTGCAGGCGCGCGACGCCGCCGAGGCGATCGAGCTCGACATCGAACCTTTGCCGGCGGTAACCAGCGCCGAGGACGCCGCCAAACCCGGCGCGCCGCAGCTCTACGATCACATCCCCGACAATGTGGCGCTGGACTATCACTATGGCGACACTGACGCGGTGGATGCTGCCTTTGCCGCCGCGGCGCATGTCACCAAGCTCGACATCGAAAACACCCGCGTCGCGGTGGTGGCGATGGAGCCGCGCAGCGCGCTCGCCTGCTACGATGCGGCCAGCGAACGCTACACCATCCAGCTGCCGACCCAGGGCGTGGCCGGCAACCGCGCCGCGCTGGCGAAATTGCTGAAGGTGCCGCACGACAAGGTGCATCTAATAACCGGCCAGGTCGGCGGTTCGTTCGGCATGAAGAACGTCAATTATCCGGAATATATCTGCATCCTGCACGCCGCCAAGGCGCTGGGCCGGCCGGTGAAATGGACCGACGAGCGCTCCGGCAGTTTCCTGTCCGACAGCCACGGTCGCGCCCAGCAGATCCACGCCGAACTGGCGCTCGATGCCGACGGCAATTTCCTCGCGGTGCGGATTTCCGGCCACGGCAATCTCGGCGCCTATATCACCGGGGTGTCGCCCTCTCCGTTGTCGCTCAACACCGGCAAGAATCTCTCCAGCGTGTATCGCACGCCGCTGCACAGCGTCGACATCAAATGCGTCTTGACCAACACCACGCTGATGGGCGCCTATCGCGGCGCCGGCCGGCCCGAGGCCAACTACTTCATGGAGCGGCTAATCGACCGCGCCGCCGAGGAAATGCGGATCGACCGCCTCGCCTTGCGCAGGCGCAACTTCATCAAGCCGTCGCAGCTGCCGTTCAAGGCCTCCTCCGGCATGACCTATGACAGCGGCGATTTTCTCGGCGTGTTCAACAAGGCGCTGCAATTGTCCGACTTTGCCGGCTTCGCCAAGCGCAAGCGCGACAGCAAGAAGCGCGGCAAGCTGCGCGGCATCGCCATCGGCTCCTATCTCGAAGTCACCGCCCCGCCAAGCCCCGAACTCGGCAAGATCGTGTTCGAGCCGGACGGCGGCGTCAGGCTGATCACCGGCACGCTGGATTACGGCCAGGGCCACGCCACGCCGTTCGCGCAGGTGCTGGCCTCGCAGCTCGGCGTGCCGTTCGAGCGGGTGACGCTGCAGCAGAACGACAGCGACGTGGTGCATTCCGGCAGCGGCACCGGCGGCTCGCGCTCGATCACCGCCACCGGCATGGCGATCGTGGAATCCGCGAAGCTGGTGATCGCCAAGGGCAAGATCGCAGCGGCGCATCTGCTGGAAACCTCGGACGCCGACATCGAATTCGACGCCGGCCGCTTCACCGTGGTCGGCACCGACCGCGGTATCGACATCCTCGAACTGGCGCAACGGCTGCGCGGTGCCGAATTGCCCGACGGCGTGCCGTCCTCGCTCGACGTCGACCACACGGTGAAGGAGATCCCCTCGACCTTTCCCAATGGCTGTCACGTCGCCGAGGTGGAGATCGATCCCGACACCGGCGTGACCTGCGTGGTCGGCTATACCGGGGTCAATGATTTTGGCACCGTCGTCAATCCGATGATCGTCGCCGGACAATTGCACGGCGGCGTCGCCCAAGGCATCGGCCAGGCGCTGATGGAGAAGGTCAGCTACGACGATAGCGGCCAGCCGATCACCGGCTCGCTGATGGACTACGCGATGCCGCGCGCCGAGGATATTCCGCTGATGACGATCGGCGATCATCCGACCTTTGCCAAGTCCAATCCGCTCGGCACCAAGGGCTGCGGCGAAGCCGGTTGCGCCGGCAGCCTCGCAACGCTGGTCAACGCGGTGCTCGACGCGTTGTCCGCTTACGGCATCGCGCATCTCGACATGCCGCTGACCTCGGAGCGGGTGTGGCGCGCGATCCAGGACGCGAAGACAAAAGCCGCCTGAGAAGCCATCCGCGTCGCAACGCAACCAACCTGACAGGACCAGTGCAACTTCTCCACGCGTCGTCCCTGCGCAGGGACCCATCACCCCTGGCGTTGCGATGAATCGATCATGCGCCCTACAAACCAGCCACTCCGCGCCGTATGGGTCCCTGCGCAGGGACGACGCGTTGGGGCGCACAAACGAATGCGGCGCTGGGTTACGCCGCGGCCTTGGCGCGCGGCTGATAGATCGCCACGTGATGGCAATGCGCGACGGCGGTGTCGCCGCCCGCCACGATCAACGCGTCGAGTTCGACGAGGCGATGGCCCTTCTTCTCGTAATTGCCGGTGATCTTGGCCCGCGCGGTGAGCTGATCGGCCGGGCGCGCCGGATGCAGCAATTGCATCTCGCTGCCGACATGCATCCAGGCGCCGAGCAGCGCATTCTCGATCAGCACCCGGTTCATGATCCGCTGCAGCACGCCGGGATGCAGCAGGCCCGCGGCCTGGTAGATCGGATCGGTTTCGCGCACCTCGGCGAGGTAACCGATCGCCGCATCGCCGGCCCAGCATTGCGGCGCGGTGCCGAGCCATTTGCCGAGCTCGTAGGAACTGGAATCCACCGGGCGGCGGATCGTCACCGGCGGCACCGCGCGGAAATGGCCGAGCCGCGCCGGCGGCGCGGAGTCCGGCAGCGACGCGGCGCCGGTGGCGCAGAGTTCGCCGCGGCTTTCCACCCGGATCGCGATGCCCTCGCCGTCCGGTTCGGCGGTGAGATCGACATTTTCGCCGTCATAGACCGGCTTGTGGAACCGGGCCTCGATCAGCCCGCGTTCCAGAAACGCCCGGCCCCATCGCGCTACCGGCAGATGCGTCATATAGGCCAGCACGTCGACCCCGGGCACCAGTCCGCCGCTGAACCCGAAGCGCCGCGCCACGCTGTCGTCATGCAGCTTGTTGTCCGACTGCTTGGCGCTGGTGTGGGCGATCACGCGATAGGGTTCGGGCAAAACGGTCATCATTCCCCGCAAAGCTGCAAAAGTTGTTGATTGGCACCTAAGATGGTACGCCTCGGCGCAGCCGCGGCAAAGCCGCGGGTGAGCACCCCAGCCCCGCGACTACAGAAGGCCCCGCTTGAGCCAGACCCGCATCTATGTCGACGCCGACGCCTGCCCGGTAAAGGACGAAATCTACAAGGTCGCCGCGCGCCATGGCCTGCCGGTCAGCGTGGTCGCAGGGAACCTGATCCGCGTGCCGCAAGACCCCTCGATCGAGCGGATCGCCGCCGGGCCGGGGATGGACGCCGCCGACGACTGGATTGCGCAACGCGCCGGCCCGGGCGATATTGTCGTGACGTCGGACGTGCCGTTGGCCAGCCGCTGCGTCAAGCGCGGCGCCGAAGTACTGGCGCCGAATGGCAAGCCGTTCAGCGAGGCCTCGATCGGCATGACGCTGGCGGTACGCAATCTGATGACCGATCTGCGCTCGGCGGGCGAAGTCACCGGCGGGCCGCGCGGCTTCAGCCCGCGTGACCGCTCCGCCTTCCTGTCCGCGCTGGATACCGCGATCCGCCGCATCCAACGCCGCAACTAATCCGCGTAACATTCTGTTTGAATTGAGAGACCATGGCGCCTCCGCTGATCCAATTGAAAGATATCGCGCTCACCTTTGGCGGCACCCCGCTGCTCAGCGGGGTGGAACTGGCGGTGTCCGCCGGAGAGCGGGTCTGCCTGATCGGGCGCAACGGCTCCGGCAAATCGACGCTTTTGAAGATCGTCGCCGGGCTGGTGCAGCCGGATCGCGGTAGCCGCTTCGTGCAGCCCGGCGCCACCATCCGCTATCTGCCGCAGGAGCCGGACTTTTCCGGCTTCAGCACGACGCTGGCCTATGTCGAGGCCGGGCTGCATGGCGGCGACCACCACTATCAGGCCGCCTATCTGTTGGAGCAGCTCGGGCTGCATGGCGACGAAGACCCCAGCAAACTGTCCGGCGGCGAGGCCCGCCGCACCGCGCTGGCGCGGATGCTGGCGCCAGATCCCGACATCCTGCTGCTCGACGAGCCGACCAACCATCTCGACCTCACCACCATCGAATGGCTGGAAGCCGACCTCGCCGCCCGGCGTTGCGCGCTGGTGATCATCAGCCATGACCGCCGCTTCCTGACCAACCTGTCGCGCTCGACCGCCTGGCTCGACCGCGGCCAGATCCGCCAGATCGACCGCGGCTTCGCCGATTTCGAGCAATGGCGCGACGACGTCCTGGCCGAAGAGGAGCGCGACCAGCACAAGCTCGACCGCAAGATCGTCGCCGAGGAGCATTGGCTGCGCTACGGCGTCTCCGGCCGCAGGAAGCGCAACGTCAAGCGGCTCGGCAATCTGTTCGAGCTGCGCCAGCAGCGCCGCGACTATCGCGGCGCCGCGGGCTCCGCCAACCTCAATGCCGCGGAAGCCGAGAAGTCCGGCAAGCTGATCATCGAGGCCAAGGGCATCGGCCGGGTCTATGACGGCCGCACGATCATCGACGACTTCTCGATCCGGGTGCAGCGCGGCGACCGCATCGGCATCGTCGGCCCCAACGGCGCCGGCAAGACCACGCTGATCAACATGCTGACCGGCGCGGCGCCACCGGATTCCGGCACGATCCGGTTCGGCGTCAATATCGAGATGGCGACGCTGGACCAGGGCCGCGAAAGCCTCGATCCGAAATCGACGCTGGCCGAAGCCCTGACCGGCGGCCGCGGCGACAGCGTGATGGTCAACGGCAAGCCGAAGCACGTGGTCAGCTACATGAAGGACTTCCTGTTCGCGCAGGAGCAGATGCGCACGCCGCTGGAAGTTCTCTCCGGCGGCGAACGCGGCCGGGTGATGCTGGCGCGGTCGCTGGCCAAGCCGTCCAATCTTCTGGTGCTCGACGAGCCGACCAACGACCTCGATCTGGAAACCCTCGACGTGCTGGAGGAAATGCTCGGCGACTATGAGGGCACCGTGATCCTGGTCAGCCATGACCGCGATTTCCTCGATCGCGTGGTGACCTCGGTAATTGCGCCGGAAGGCGCCGGCCGCTGGATCGAATATGCCGGCGGCTATTCCGACATGCTGAAGCAGCGCGGCGCCGATCTGACCCGCGCCGCGGTCAAGGCGGTGGAGACCGCCAAGGCCGACAACGCCAAGGACGCCGCCGCGCGGGGCGACCAGCCTGCGGCAAATGCGGCGAAGCGCAAGCTCAATTTCAAGGAAAAGCACGCGCTCGACACGCTGCCGAAGACCATCGCCAAATTGCAGGCCGAGATCGCCAAGCAGCACCGCTTTCTCGACGATCCCAATCTGTATGCCAAGGACCGCAAGAAATTCGACACCGCCTCCGCGGCGCTGTCCGCCGCGCAGAAAGAGCTGCAGATCGCCGAGGATCAGTGGCTGGAACTGGAGCTGTTGCGCGAGGAAATCGAAAGCGCGTGAGCGCCTCGCTTTGCGGCCGTCAAAGACGTTCGCTTTGAATTGCGGCGTTTCAAGATTGCCAGCCCGTCATTCCGGGGCGCGAGCGGCGCAAGCTCGCAAGCCCGGAATGACGACGGCAACAGTCGGATACGGACTCTCTCGATAACGCGCTCAGCCGGCGTTCTTCAGCCGCTCCAGCGCCTCGAGGATCTTGGCCTTGCGCGCCAGCGCCGCCTCGCGCTTTTCTTTCTCTTCCTCGACGATCTCTTCCGGCGCGTTGGCGACGAATTTCTCGTTGGAGAGCTTGGCGTCGACCCGCTTGATGTCGGCCTCGGCCTTGGCCAGCTCCTTGTCGAGCCGGGCCTGCTCAGCAGCAAGGTCGATCACGCCCTTCAGCGGCAACGCCGCGATCTCGCCGCGCACCAGAAGCTGCACCGCGCCCTGCGGAGCAGCATCGGCGAACGAAATCTCGCCGAGCCGCGCCATCCGCTTCACCACGTCGCTCCAACGCTGCGCGCGGTCTTTCGTCTCGGGGGAGGCGCCGGCCAGCACCAGCGGCGTCAGCGTCGCCGGCGTGAGGTTCATTTCGGCGCGCACCGAGCGGATCGCGGTGACGAGGTCGACCACCCAGCCGATTTCGGCTTCGGCCTTAGGATCGCTGAAATCGGCCACCTGCGGCGCCGGCAGGATCACCGGCGGCACCATCGGATCGGTCAAGGCCGGGGCGTCGAACACCTCGACCGCAGTCTCGGCCTTGCGCGACCACGGCGTCAGCGCCAGCAGCGTGTCGCGCTTCGCCGTCACCGCCCATAGTTCTTCGGTGATGAACGGCATGAACGGATGCAGCAGTTTCAGGATCTCGTCGCGCGCCCACGCCACCATGGCGCGGGTCTCGGCTTTCGCCGCACTCTCCTCGCCGAGCAGCACCGGCTTGGCGAGTTCGAGATACCAGTCGCAATACACGTTCCAGACGAAGCGATAGGCGGCGCCCGCGGCGTCGTTGAAGCGGTAGGCCTCGATCGCCTCGGTGACTTCACGGACTGCGCGCACGGTCTCGTGGGCGATCCAGCGGTTCAGCGTTCCTTTCGCCGCGGTTGGATCGAAATCCTTGGGCAGTGCGCAGCCGTTCATCTCGGCGAAGCGGCTGGCGTTCCACAGCTTGGTCGCGAAATTGCGGTAGCCTTCGACCCGGCTCGAGGCGAGCTTGATGTCGCGGCCTTGCGCCGCCATCGCGGCCAGCGTGAAACGCAACGCGTCGGCGCCGTAGTCGTCGATCAGGTGCAACGGATCGATCACGTTGCCCTTCGACTTCGACATCTTGGCGCCCTTCTCATCGCGGACGAGGGCGTGGATGTAGACGGTCGGGAACGGCACCACCTGCTCGGTCGCGGCCAGCGGCCGCTCCTTGCGCATGAAGTGCATCCCCAGCATCATCATCCGGGCGACCCAGAAGAAGATGATGTCGAAGCCGGTGACCAGCACGTTGGTCGGGTAGTAGCGCTTGACGTCGGTGTCGGAATCCGGCCAGCCGAGCGTGGAGAACGGCCACAGCGCCGAGGAGAACCAGGTGTCGAGCACGTCCTCGTCGCGGGTGATGAAGCCCTCGCGCTTGGCGGGGTCTTCCGCCATGTCGTGCGCCTGTTCCGGGGTGATGACTTCCTGCTCGACGTAGTAGCCGAGCGCGTTGCCGACCGCCTCGTCCTCGGTTTCGGCGACGAACACCTTGCCGTCCGGGCCGTACCAAGCCGGGATCTGGTGGCCCCACCACAATTGCCGCGAGATGCACCAGGGCTGGATGTTCTCCATCCATTCGAAATAGGTCTTCTCCCAGTTCTTCGGCACGAAGGCGGTGGCGCCCGAGCGCACCGCGGCGATCGCCGGCTGCGCCAGCGTCTTGGCGTCGACGTACCACTGGTCGGTCAGATACGGCTCGATCACCACGCCGGAACGGTCGCCATGCGGCACCATGTGCACGTTAGGCTCGATCTTCTCCAGGAAGCCGAAATCCTCCAACCGCGCCACGATGCTCTTGCGCGCGGCGAAACGCTCGAGGCCATGCAGTTCCTCGGCAAGCTGGGCAGCGCCTTCCGGCAGCCCGTGCAGATAGGCCTCGTTGTCCACGAGATCGATGCGGCCCTCAATGTCGAGCACGTTGATCTGCGGCAGGTTGTGCCGACGGCCGACCTCGAAGTCGTTGAAGTCGTGCGCCGGCGTGATCTTCACCGCGCCGGAGCCCTTTTCCGGGTCGGAATAATCGTCGGCGACGATCGGAATCTTGCGCCCGACCAGCGGCAGGATGACGTTGCGGCCGACCACATGCGAGTAGCGCACGTCGTCCGGATTGACCGCCACCGCACTGTCGCCGAGCATGGTCTCCGGCCGCGTGGTGGCGACGACGATGAAGGTCTCCGGATCGTCGGGGTTGAACACCGCGCCTTCCAACGGATAGCGCAGGTGCCACAGATGGCCCTTGACCTCGACCTGCTGCACTTCGAGGTCGGAGATCGCGGTGAGCAGCTTGGGGTCCCAATTGACCAGCCGCTTGTCCTTGTAGATCAGGCCTTCGCGGTGCAGTTCGACGAACACCTTGGCGACCGCGCGCGACAGCCCCTCGTCCATGGTGAAGCGCTCGCGCGACCAGTCGCAGGAGGCGCCGAGCCGCTTCAACTGGTTGACGATCACGCCGCCGCTTTCGGCCTTCCACTGCCAGACCCGCTCGAGAAACTTGTCGCGGCCCATCTCGCGGCGGCTCGGCTCCTGGCGCTCCATCAGCTGCCGTTCAACCACCATCTGGGTGGCGATGCCGGCGTGGTCAGTGCCGGGCTGCCACAGCACGTCGCGTCCGCGCATCCGCTCGAACCGGCACAGCACGTCCTGCAACGTATTGTTGAGCGCGTGGCCCATATGCAGCGAGCCGGTGACGTTGGGTGGCGGGATCACGATCGAGAACGGGGTGGCGTCGCGGCGCTCCGGGCGGCCGGCCTTGAAGGCGCCTTCGGCTTCCCAGGCTTGCGCGATACGGCCTTCGATGTCAGCGGGCTGATAGGTCTTTTCGATCATGGCGGGGTCGATTCTGAGATCTCGCCGGCAACTGCAATTGCGCCGGTCGCGCGCGCTAGAAAGCCGCCGGCGCCGCGCAAGTCAACACGCGCGGCGGATTCAATCGGGATTTAGCCGGCAAATGCCGCGGCGCTGCGGAATGGCTGCAATGCCGGCGGAGCGTGCGGCCCAGGCCCGGCGGCGGGTCAGCGGCCGCGCGACACCCGCTCGATTTCCGCCTTGACGATCCGCTCCACCAATTGCGGCAGGTTGTCATCGAGCCAGGATTTCAGCATCGGCCGCAGCATCTCCTTGACGAGATCCTCCAGCGTGCGGGCGTTGTTGCTGAGCACGGTATTGGCCAGGGAGTTGAACGCCGATTCCACCGCCGACACCGTCGAGCGCGACAAAATCTCGGGCGGTTGCGGCTGCTGCGGCTGGTACGGCGGTGGCGCCGGGCGCTCCATCACCGGCGCCGGTGCCGGCATGGTCCAGGCCGGCGTCTGCGCCCGCTCGGCGCGGATCGCCTCGGCGAATTCCAGGTCGGCGTCGCTCTCCACGGTCTGGAAGGCCGGCGGCGCGGGATCCGGCAGCGCCATGTCGTCGGTCAGTTCGAACACGTCCTCTTCGGGGTCGGGCTCCGGCACCGCGGCCTGTCGCACCTCGGCCGGGGTGGTCGAGGCGTCGAGCCCGGCCAATAGCGCGTCGATGTCGTCCTGATTGTTGGATTCGGCTGCGGCGGCCGGCGCCGCGGGCTTGGCCGGGGCCGGGGCCGGTTGCGGCGCCGGCTTGACCGCGGGCGGCGCGGCCGGAATCGTCGCGGCGGGCGTGCTGTTCATTGCCGGCGGCTTGGCCGCCGGAGCCGCGGGCTTCGCAGGTTCCACTTTCGGTGCGGCGGCGGCCGGCGCCGGCGCGGCCGCCGCAGGCTTGGCCTCGTCGTCGGCGATGATGCGCCGGATCGACGCCAGAATCTCCTCCATCGAGGGCTCTTGGACCTTTGCAGGTTGCGTCATCCCCAACTCCACATCATCAACGCGCTCACACCCGTCTTACACCAAAGCGGCGCAAGAATTGCTGGTTCCGGAAACCGCGGGCCGGTTTTCGGCACGCAAGCGTGACTTGTCCCCAGTTCAAGCGTTGCAGATTTTCCGACCCTGCCCCGGATCGCCAGCGCGTTGATCAGCACTCGTCGAATGCCAAGCAACGGCGCACGAATCGACCTGCCCGCTCCGGAAAAGGTATGGCACGGCAATAATCGATTGCAAGCAAAGGCGGGCCGTTCAAGCCGCGCCAAGTGCAATCAAGCGACGATTAGCGACCGTCGGGGGTGCGAACGCCGAACCAGCTGTCGCGGACCTGCTGGTAGTGCACGCTGGGGTCATACACCGTGGTGTTGAGCTTCAAGACCTGCGGCGACAGCCGGCCGACCGCGTTGAGCACCGCGTAGGATGCCACCACGCGATCGTGCTGCGCGGTGACCAGCGCGACCCGGGCGTTGACCAGCGCCTGCTGCGCGTTCAACACGTCGAGCGTGGTGCGCTGGCCGGCCCTGGCTTCCTCGCGGACGCCGTTCAGCGCGATTTCCGAGGCCGAGACCTGGGCCTGCGCCGAGGACACCTGGGCGCGGCCGGCCAAGAGCTGGCCCCAGGCTTGCACCACACTGGCGCGGGTCTGGTCGCGCACCTGCTCGAGATTGAGCCGCTGCTGCGCCAGGGTTTCCTTGGACTGCCGGATCAGCGCGTATTCGCCGCCACCTTGGTAGATCGGCACCGACAATTGCGCGACCGCCGAAGCGACGAACTGACGCGGCGTGGTAATCGACTGCTCATAGCCCTGCTGCGCGCTGCCCTGCAGCGTCAGCGTCGGAAACAGCGCGCCCTCGTTGATCTTGACGTTGAGGAAGCTGACGTCGATGCCGAACATCGAGGCGGTGACGTTGGGGTTTTCGGTCAGCCCGAGCTCGACCGCGGTCGGCAACGTCGCCGGCAGATAACGATCGACCGGCGAGCCCGGCGCCAGCGCTTCGGGTTCGCTGCCGATGATGCGGCGGAAATTCGAGCGCGTGGTGGTGAGGTTGGATTCCGCGGTGAGCTGCTGGGTGCGGCCGGCGGCGAGCTGCGCCTCGGACTGCGCCACGTCGGTGCGGGTCACTTCGCCGACATTGAAGCGGTCGCGGGTCTGCTTGAGCGTCTGCTCGAGCACCCGGACGTTGCTGCGCTGAACCTCCAAGGTGGCGGCGTCGCGCAGATAATCCATATAGATGGTCGCCGCCGACAACAACACGCTCTGTTCCAGCACGCGCAAGCCTTCGCGCGCCGACGACACCTGGCCCTCGGCGGCGCGGGTGCGGTTGGCGGTCTGATTGCCGTTGAACAACGTCTGCGAGGCGGTGACACCGATCGCGCGCGGCGCCTGATCGCCGTGGATGCGGCCGGTCAACCCGCCGGTGGTGCCGACCACGTCGGAATATTGATAGCCGCCGCTGGCGGTGACGGAGACGCGCGGGCGATAGCCGGACAACGCCTGCGGCACGTTCTCGTCGGTGGAGCGCACCGAGGCGCGCTGCGCATTGAGCTGCGGATTGCTTTGATAGGCGCGAACCAGCGCCGCTTCGATCGTGTCGGCGAGAACCGGCGTGGCTCCGAGGTGAGCCAGAATCAGTCCGGCGATCGCGGTGCCGGCAGCATGTCGTCGAAACCCACCCATCCGTGGCAATCCATTCCAACCAACAGCGTCATCCACGCAACTCCGCGTCGATCCGCTCTGTTATTACAGTCGAAGTCCCGCCGCAACATAAGGCACCGCGTCGCCCGACGGAACCCCCACGCCCGGCTCCCGGTCGAAACTCTCGATCTGGGGCATCCAAGACACACTTCTGATTTTGAACGACAATTACGGAGCAAATGGCTAGAAAACGAAGCCCTTCGGGCGCTCCAGGCCGGGCAGCACCGGCGCCGAGGTGTCGAACAACGGCCGGCTGCCAAAGTCATCGTCGGACCGCGTCACGATCTCGGCGTGCGACGGGCGGCCGAGCGCGAACACCCCGACCAGCCGGCCGGCTTCGCGCAGCTGCTGGTACAATTGCAGCGGCACGACTTCGGTGGCGCCATTGAGGATGATGGCATCATAGGGCGCGGTGGCGGGAAACCCCTCGCCCGACGCGGCCTGATGCACCCGCACATTGGTAACGCCGAGCCGGCCGAGGATCTGGCTGGCTTCGGCGGCGATGTTGGCTTCGCTCTCGGTGGCGACCACATGGTCCACCAGCCGCGCAGCCAGGGCCGCGAGGTAGCCGGTGGCGCAACCGACCACCAGCACGCGGTCGGTCGGCTGCAGATTGGCCGACTGCAACAGCCGCGCGGTCACTGCGGGCTTGAGCAAATAGCGTTTGACCGGCCCGGACTCGCTGACGTCGAGGTCGAGGTCGAGGTAGGCCAGCCTGCTCTGGCTCTCCGGCACGAACGCCTCGCGCGGCACCGCGCGCATCGCGTCGATAATGTTCCAGTCGGTGACGCTGCTCGGCCGGATCTGACCATCCACCATAAACCGTCGGGCGGTCGAGAAATCGGGCATTGGGAATCCTTGCATCGAAACGGTCGCGGAACGCCCGCCATGTTTGATGCAAGCCTTGTCAAAACGCAACAGCGGGTCGACCCGAGGTCGCCCGGCCAACGGTCAGTAGCAGGGCTTAAATCGCATGCCGCCGACGACGCGCGATCAGCATTCCAAAGTCACCGCAAGGCGGCCGATCAATGACGCCACTTCGTCGAGTCGCTCGGAATCGTGGCGCTGCACCGCGGCGTCGAGCCGCCGCAGGCACTCATCGCACCGCGGCGTCGAGCCGCCGCAGGCACTCATCGTCGCTGATCGTAACGCCAGCGGCATCGGTGAGCAGCTCGGCTGGCCGCGGCACCGAATCAGAGCCAGGGCGGCGGCGCATCGAATCAGGCTGCAGATCGGACATCAGGCGTCTCCGGCGATGGTGGATCGCGCCGTCAACGGCAGCATCGCCGACAAGTTCCTGGAAAATGCCGCCCTTCGACGCTACAATCCCGCCCGGCGTCGCAATTTCCCGCTTTGCAAGCCGCAGAGGCCTTGCTATAGGCTGCCGCACGCGAGCTTCGCTTCGCTCTGTTCCCTGGTAGCTCAGTGGTAGAGCAACCGGCTGTTAACCGGTTGGTCGCTGGTTCGAATCCGGCCCGGGGAGCCAACATTCTCAATCAGTAAGCCGTCAACCACATGGCTCTGAACGCGTCCACGGCGCTGGCCGGCAAATCTGTTGCGTTCGCATCACGTCACGATGCGCGATCGGGGACTGAAGGATGACCGAGCGACTGGAGACCCTGAAACGGGCACGTCAGCGGATGATCGAGGATCGCGACACCTTCGCCAAGATTCTCGCAGCCCCGTTCGATCGCAGCACCGCCGAACGCTCGCGCAACAAATTCGTCGAGACCCAGGTTCTGATCGACGCGATCGACCGCGCGATCGCCGGCGAATTGGCCTCCGGCGACGGCCAAGGCTGACGCGGATTCCGCTGCCCGCCCTGAACGACCTCACATCGGTTTGAACCGCACTGCACCACGCTGCGGAACGCCCTGCCCTACGAATGGTTGGTGAAGATCAATCACGCAGGAGGATTTCATGACTCGTTTACCGATTCTTGCCGCCGCCGCCGTGCTGACCACGGCCCTGGCCACCCCGGTGATGGCGCAGTCGTTCGATCCGGGCTGGAACGGCCCCGATCGCAGCGTCAGCCGGGATTATCGCCATCAGCGCGTCTATCGTCAGGACCGCAATTATGACGCCAACGCGTTCTGGCCGGCCGATATGGCCGCCGGCGTGGTCGGCGGCGCAATCGGCACCGCCGGCGCCATCGCCACCGCGCCGTTCGGCGGCCCGGATTCGTTCGCCTATGACGATTCCTATGCCAAGCGGAACGGCTTTGTCTGCCAGCCGGGAACCTGGTTCCGCGGCGAGGACGGCCGCAAGCATCCCTGCCAGTAACTTCTCTTCGTCAGTTGCAAGTTGGCAATGCCGCCCCCGCCGGGGCGGCATTTTTCTTGGCCGCCGATGGTGAAGCGGATGTGAGCGGGCCGCGACGGATGATCGGCGAATTTCCGGCGATCGATAAAATTTGAGCGACCCGCGAAACCGCCGAACAAAGCGTTTCTGAGACATTCCCCGGTAATCGGGGAGTGTGTGATGAACGAATACGAGTACAACCGGATGCTGGATGATATCGCCTGGGCGCTGGACGACAGCGCGCAGGACAACGTCCAGAGTGCGACCGTGCTGCGCTTGCCGCTGCGCGCCGCCAATGACAACGACATCGAATGGCCGCTGCTGCCGTTCCCGGAAGGCTGGACCGCCTGCTGCTAGGACTGCGGTCGACGATTGCTCGGCTCGACCGCGCGGCGGTCGCGCCAGGCGTCGCTTGATTCGCGGCCGTCATTTCACTACTCGTGCGACGCAGGCTTGGCCCCGGCCATCGGCACCGGCTGAGGCCCGCTGCAACGTCGAGAGCTGAAATGGCTGAAAACGGCGCGGAGACCTTGCGGACGTTTCAGCCGCTGGACGGCCTGCGCGGCGCGGCTGCGCTCGCCGTCGCGACGCTGCACGGCAGCCAGATGTTCGGCCAAGGCGTGTATTTCCGGCACGGCTATCTCGCGGTCGATCTGTTTTTTGTACTCAGCGGCGTGGTGATCGGCCATGCCTATGGCGGCAGGCTGAAAGCCGGCATGAGCGTCGGCGAATTTGCCCGGATCCGGCTGTATCCGTTATACGTCCTCGGCCTCAGCGTGATGGGCGTCTGGGCTGCCTACGCCATCTCCAACGCCATTCCCTTCACCATGTTTAGGCGGGCGAACTGGGCGTGGACCGACCTGCTCTCGACGGCGCTGTGGTCGGCGGCGTTTCTGCCCAGCTTCTCAGGCGACTGGCACGCCCGCATTGCCTATCCGCTCAACCCGGTGTCATGGTCTCTGTTCTTCGAACTCTTGATCAACCTGCTGTATGCGGGGTTTCGCAGATACATCACCCGGATCGTGCTGGTGATTGTCATCGCGCTCTCAGCCGGCTGGCTGATCCATGTCGGGCTCACATACAACAGCCTCGATCGCGGATTTGAGCTTGATCATTGGGACGGCGCGATTCCGCGGACCTGCTTTTCGTTTTCGGTCGGATTGTTGATCTACGACCTCGTCGTCGCCGGCGCGCCACGGGTCGCGGTGCCGCCGGCGCTGCTGATCGCGGTGACGGTGGCGATATTGTATGTCAATCCGCTGTCCGGGGTTTTCGACCTGGTCTGCGTGATGCTGATTTTTCCTGCGCTGGTCTATTGCGGCACAAGGCATCTGCGCCCCGGGGCGAGTGCCAGCCTTTACGGCTTCTGCGGGCGGATCTCCTACGCGGTGTACACGCTGCATTTTCCGCTGGTGGTGATCATCATGATCAATTTTGGCGGAGTTCGAACGCTGCCGGTAGGCGTCGCGCTGGGGCTTGGGATCGCCGGCCTGGTGCTGCTGTGCTGGATCGTGGATAGGCTCTACGATACGCCGCTGCGCTCGCTGCTGCGCCGCCTCAGCGATCGCCCGGCGCGTGCGGCGCTGGCCGCCGCGGAGTGCGCCCCCAAGCAAACAGCGTGAGGCCGGGCGTCGGCGGATTTCAGGGACGGCAATCGGAAAATGGAGGCCACGTCGGGACTCGAACCCGAGTAAACGGTTTTGCAGACCGGCGCGTAACCACTCCGCCACGTGGCCCCATAACCATTCCTCTAGGCAAATCCGAGACTTAGGTCAAGTAGTGGTCGCTCCTATTTCGTAAGCAATTTGGCACTGTGCCATCTGTTCTTGTTCCGGTCCTGTTCACCACCAGTTCTTGTTCTGGCCATGTTCACCAGCGGTACAGGTTCTGTCCGGATCAAGCGGTGAGCCGACGCCGGTCGAGCTTTTCGACAAACTCGTCTTGGTCGCTCACATCATGATGGACGTATCGTTGCGTGGTCGAGAGGTTGGCGTGACCGAGGAACTTGGCCAGCCTGAGCACGTCCATTTTGTCCCGCGAGAGGCGCGTCGCTGTGGTGTGCCGGAAGGTGTAGGGAACCACCGCTCCCCTGCCCTTGTCTGGCAAGCCAGCAGCCTTGCGAGCCTTCACCCAGAACTGGTGCCACATCCGATCGGTCATTCCCTTGGTGCCGAGGATGGCCCAAGGCTTTTCCCAGCCGGCTTCCTTGAGCGTCTTCAGGATCACGATCACGTCGCTGGACATTCTGACCGAGCGAGGCTCGTCGGTCTTATTATACCAGAACGACAAGGTCTTGCTCTCGAAGTCGACGTGGTGCCATTCGAGGTGCTTGCACTCCGAGAAGCCCCGGCTTGCCGTGTCGATGAGGAACATGGCGAAGGGTCGCCACCGCTCAGGCAGATTGTTGAGCATCACGTTCTCCTGCTCGACCGTCAGGACGAAGGTGCGCTTGGCCTTGGTGTCCCGCTTCACCTTGAACCTGGGGACGAACGGGATGAAGCCCCGGTCTTCTGCCCGCTTCAACATCTTGGACAGGGCGTTCAGCTTGTTGGCGATGGTGTTGATCGAGTTCCCCTTGACCCGCAGCTCTCGCTCAATCTCCTCGATCTTGAACTTGTCGATGGAGCGGATGCTGAAGCTCTTGCCGAGGATCAGGGTTAGCTCGTTCACTCGCCCTAAGACCGAGGGATCACGGCTTTCGCCTTCAGGCCAACACTCGCGGTATAGGAGTGGAAATAGATAGCCCACGCTCATCTTGGGATTGTGCGAGAGCATCTTGTCTTCCCAGTCCTTCGCCTTCTTAGCCGTGTTGAACATCACACGGCGACGCTGACCCTTATCGTCCACACCATCAGCAATGTAGCTAGTCGTCTGGCCGTTCACTCGTTTTCGTACCAATCGAACCTCCTTCGTTGGGCACAAAGTAATCAAGGGCTGAGCCGATCAAGGTCAGCACCCCGATGGTTGCAACGGTGAGGATGAGTAGTGTCATGCCATCACCTGCTGCAATTCCTTGTAGAACTGCTTACCTGCTGGTGTGAGGGTCAGTTCTCTGAAGCGTCGGTCATAATCATTCTCGACGCGCTCGATGAACTTCATTCCGGCCTCCCGGTCATAGCGCCGATCAGTCCAATAGGAGACGTTGCGAGAGACGGCGGCGTTGCTCACCTTCAACTCCATCTCAACGTCCTTTTGTGTGCATTTGCCGCGTGATGCGATGAAGAGGAATGTCTTAATTGTTAGCAGGGATACTTCGCCACTAACTCGCTCAGAGATGAACTCAATGGCCCGGGTAAACTGCTGTATCTGCATGAGACGAACCTCTTGCGCCGTGCGAGACGCTTCAACTTGGTGGACATTATCTCGTCTTTCGTAACGATAATGGTTTCGTATCAGCTTCGCATGCGTAACGTCAACGCTGGAGGAGGTTTCTCAGTGTGTCTATTATACCTCCTTCCGTGAACACAACGGGAACATCAACAGAGAAGTTCCGCCTCAGGAACCCTTGCGCACCCGGTCAGCATCCTCTGAGCAGAGGGTGAACCGGTAGCTCTCGACGACACGACGGGTAGCATCGTTGTAGCGAAACAGCTCAAGGACCAGCCCACCGTCTGCGGTATCGCGGACAGAGAGGTTGTCAGCGGTCAGCAGATGCGTCGAGGTCTCCTTGCCTCGAAACGTCACGCGCTCGACCACGCTGTCGGGATTGTTGCTCACCACGTCAGTCTCCATTCAGCCAGTATAGGAAGAAGCACTGAGCCGGCGATGGTCAGGATCACTGTCAGCTTTGCATCGATTGTCATGGCTCAATGCCTCCCCTTCAACAGAGCATGGATCATGCGAGCTTCTTTGGTGCTGATCTTGCGGCCAGCACGGTTCGACGCTTCGATTGCTTGGTTCACAGCAACCGGGTTGTAACGCTGCCAGTCCTGTTCGGTCATAGGCTTGCAGTTAGCCGGGCGGTGTCGCTTGTCATACAGTCCCATGTCAGTTCGCTCCTGCGTTGATTGCTTCCAGCTCGCGGGATCGCATGCGCGGCGGATTGCTGGTGTTGAAGACTTGGTTAGTGCTCGACACAGGATCAGTGATGCAAACCGTGCCATCAAATCGCACCATGATGTTCTCATCATGCAAGTCGAGGTATTCGAAGTTCTCTTGAACGTCCTGCACGAATGCCCGTCCGCCCGGGATCATTTCGTCGGTAATCTGCTGATCCCTCAAAGCCCCGTAGGCTCGCAAGCCAAAAGCCAGCGCCGGCCAGTTGTTACCCCATCGACTTGTTTTGTCGCTGCGTTCCGCGCACATGGTGCGGGCCATGCGTTCCATCACCGCAATGTAAGTGCCATCGGAGTTGCGCTGATACGAATAGATGCGAGGTGACAGCTTGCCAGCGTAACCCTTGCGAGTTGCCCACAATGCATAGTCAAGCCAATCGTCGGGCCGAGTGTTGACCTTGATAACTTTGCTGCTGCCGGGCTTGGCCAGCACGGTGGAGAACATGCCCTGCCCTAGCGTCTCATATCCGGTGAAACTCCATATACATTGATCAGTTCCTGTGCTGCGCTGTCCACCACGTATTGGTAGTGCCACTTGGTTCCCTTGAGGTATCGCCGCTTGTAGGCGACCGCGAACAGCGGCTCGATGCCTGACGTGGTGCCAGCAAGGATGCCAATCGTGCCTGTCGGCGCGATAGCTCGATTAGCGACAGGCGTTGACACACCGAGGTAATTGGCAAATCCGGCAGACGTGCTGTCCGACGTACCCCGATATGCAGCGAGCCATCGGTGAAGCTCTTCGGTGACCTCATACTTCTGCCCTCGCTTGATCAGCCATTCGTGGATGCCCATCAGGCCGAGGCCGAGGCGGCGGTTCTTGGCGCGGACATCGTAGACCTTCTGATAGGGCAACTGCGCCTTCAGCGTTCCGCAGAGCAGGAACATGGTGCCGAGGGCCGTGATGTCTTGCAGTTCTTCGATGGTGTCGATGCGACCGAGGTTCAGGCTTCCGAGATTGCAGACATCGCTGTCGTCTTCGGAGGTAACCTCAGTGCAAGCGTTGCGAAGCGTCTCCCGCTCCTTATCGAAGAAGTTGAACGAGAAGCCCGGCTCAGCAGTTTCCAGAGCCTGTCGCACGTTGGTGAGGAACACGTCCCCCACGTCACCGGTCTTCCAGAAATTGGTGAGCCATTCGGTGTCGTAGTTGACCGAGATGTTCGTCATGTCGAGCGGCGCAGGGAAGTTGAAGTCCTGCTGCTTGATGTCCCAATAGGTCAGGCCGGACGTGCCTACAGGCATGTTCTTCCAGTCCTTGGCGGTCAGGAAGGTCCGCACATCGCTGTGCTTCCAGTTGAGCGAGGCGTAGATCGCGGAACGGCGGGAGCCGCCCTGCATCACGCGGCGTCCGATCTCATTGACCATGAGCATTTTCGGGATAGGACCAGAGGCAAGGCCTCCGGTGCGACCAAGGGGAGCGCCCTCGCCTCGATAGACGGAATAGTCGGAGCCGATGCCGCCACCCGTCATCAGAGCGCTTTCGGACTTCCAAGACAGGTTGGCCCAGTCTTCGCGGGTGACAGCACGTCCCCCCTGCTCATCGAGCAGCATGGCGCTGTAGTGCTGAAGCCCCGAGCAAGTTGCATCTACCGGGATGACCAGATGGGACACGAAGCCGAAGCCCGTGTTCATGAAGTCACGCCATTCGATGCAAGCTCGCAGGAACTGGAAAGGCTCACTGGCTTCTGTCCAGCGAATATCCATGAGTGGATCAGTCGCAATGGAGAAGATCATGTCTTCGTTATCAGTCGTCCAGTCAGCGCGTTCCTGAAGAGAAACCTTGTCGTTACCGTAAGCATTGGCGCAAGCGATAGCGAGCCAGCAGGCCTGTTCCTCGTTCATGATCGGGTGCCCCTCACCAAATTCCAGAAGGGCTTTCACGAAGTCCGTCCCTTGTGGATTGAGGTAAGCAGTGATCGGATAGGCTCGACCACGGCTATCGAGGTTGTGAGGGAAGTAGATAGCAGGAAACTCCTTGTACTTCTTTGCGATGCTGATGCAGTCGGTGACGGCTCGACGCTTGGACTTCAGTTCACGGTTAGCCGAGCGGATCAGGAAGCACTTCAGGTTGTGGGCCTTGGTGATCTTCTCATCCTCACGATAGCCCTCAGGAGCTGGCGGGAGCGGTTGATCGTCAGCCCGAGGCAGACCAGCGATGTCCCCTCCCCGTTCGTTGTATGCCCAGTCGAGAACCGACAGGATGGTCTTGTTGATCTTGAAGGGCGTTTCTTGCAGAGCGTTCACAGCCGGGATGATCTGCGACCAGTCCAACTTCAACATCTCATCGACCTCACCACGCCCGGTGCGTTTCACCAGCGGGTATGCCTTCAGCTTGTTGGTGGTGTAGCCACCACGAAACAGGTTCTCCATCGACCACGGGATGGGCTTCACGACCATCGGCTTGTAGATCAGGTAATCGAGAACACGCTTCTCCATCATCGTCTCCATGTGAGCGATGAACTCTTCAGTCGGATCAACGTAGATGCTGTCGGAGGGAGCTTCGACCAGACCGGTGCCATCACGGAACCAGAGCAGCAGGGCGTAGCCAACCTGGGTCTTCTGACCATCGTCCCACGCGGTCCACGAGATGTGTTCCGCATCGAAGTAGTTCTTGATGGTGCGCTTGCGCCAGTCGCGGGGATAGGAACGCCTATCGAACTGCTTGCAGAGCTTCTTCAGCAGATTGCGACGTTCCTTCTCCTGTCCAAAGTGACGGATGCGGACCTCGTCGTGGATCAGATCGCCGACCTTGATGCAGATTGACGACCGCTTGATGCGCTTGCCACGCTGGCGAGGGATGCAGTTGAGAAACGCCTTGACGAACAGATGGGCGATCACCTCAGGCTCAAGACCGGTCTTCAGGAGCAGGCTGACGCCCTTAGCCTTCGGACCCGGCTTGTGGGGATCAGCCCCATTGAGCTTGTCCCCAACGATCTTTGCGAACGCTGCGTCGAGGGAGCGCTGATAGAGCACACCGGTCTTGGTTTCGGACCAGACACCGAGCTTACCCTTCTTCTGATTGTCTCGGGTCTGGCGAACCTTGGCATCCAGTGCCATGCCCTCTTCGAGGATGATCTGTGTCGATAGCATCTTAGGGGTATCCCTTCCTGTTGGGTAATGGTTGGGAAAAAAGAAGACCCGGTCCACTCAGGCTAACAGGTGTTAACCTAGGTATATGGGAGTGAACCGGGGCGGACTGCAGAATGGTAGTCGCAATAATGTTTCGCTTCAGTGGATCATCTTTTGCTTTAGTTGCGCCTCCCACCGACTAACCCATCCAATGATACCGGTGGCTCGCGAGGCCAAGAACGGGAGAAGGAAGGCGAGCGCAACCCAAAAGAGCATTCGCGGGTATTCGTCAGGGATGCTCTGGCCCGGCGCAAGCCAGAAGTGGAAGCCTGCACCCACACCCAGCGTCACCAAGACCCCGTGCAAGGTGCCCAGCAACACCGAGGCGATGCAGACGGCAAAGGTCAGCGGCAGGATGGCGGTTCGCATCACCGCGTTGAACTCCTGCTGCATGTCGAAGGAGATGCCCAGCGCTGCCACGATGATTGGCACGGACCATAGGAGGCTCACCTTGTGTGCTTCGTGTCCGTCCTTGACATCGAACAGCTCGCCCTCCCAAAGCACGTCCACGAGGTCGCTGACCGTTGCGAACTGCGTGTCTGCGGTGAAGCTCCGCTCCCCACACATGATCGAACCGTCACCACCCTTTAAGGTGAAGCGGAGGGTGAGAATGTCCCCGATGGCGCTCACCTTCAGCACGTGTAGGTCCGAGGAGCTTTTGCAGCACCTCAATACATCAACAATGTCGGGCATTTTCTTCTTAATCTTTCTAGATTTTGAGATGTTTTCTTAAGCGCGATCCTTACGCTTAAGGTGGGACTGCGTTTTTGCATACGCTCTGAGGATGGTCAACATGACCATCTCGGAAATGCCTAGTTTGATTGGGTTTGGTTAGGGGTGACGTGCAATTAGGGAGTGTAAACCGGCTGCTTTTGCAGACCGGCGCGTAACCACTCCGCCACGTGGCCCCATCGCCGGATCAATATACGGCCCGGCGGCGATAATCAACCAAGCCCGCCGCAGGAAAAGCTCAGGCGTGCTTCTTGCGGCGGTAGTCGCGCTTCTTCGGCTTCGGAGCCAATTCCGGCAAAGTCGCCTGCACCTCGCGGAATTTCGCCAGCATGCGGTCAAAGGCGCCGAGCAGCGTGGTCTCGATGTCCGGACGCTTTTCCAGCCCGGCGATCAGCATCGCGGCGGCCTCCAGCGTCGACAGCCCGTCGCGGCGGGGCTCCTTGCGCAGCTTGCCGTAGCGCGACGGCGCCTTGGGGCCGAGAATCACCCGCTGGCATTTCAGCATCCAGGCGTTGCGCCACCACAAGGCCTTGGCCTGGCTCCAGGTGCCGTCGAGCAGCACCACGCCCTCGATATCCTTGAGGATGGCGCGCTGATTCTCCTCGACCTCGCCCTTGCGGTCGATCGCGACGATGTCGCGGTCGGTATCGAGCTCGGCGACCTTGGCGGAGCCGAGATACAGCACCGCCCAGCGCGACGGATCGTGCACCGGCTGCCCCCAGGCTTTCGACAGGCTCGGCCAGGACAGCCCGACCCGCACCACCGCATTGGGAAAATGCAGCGCGGTCAGCCGCGCGGTGGCAAGCGCCCGGTCCTGTTCCTGCGGATGCTGCAGGATCAACAGCTTGGTGCGGCTCTCCAGCGGCGTGACGCTGTCGCAGATGCACAGCGGCACCGGCTTCTGGCAGCGCGGGCATTCCGGGATCGGCTCGGGCGCCTCGCCGGCTTTTGGCTCTGAAATCTTGGTCATCGGCCCCTATACGCCGCGCCGCCCGCCGCCACAACCGCCGCGACGAAACGCTATTCCGCGGGCTGCGGCTCCGGCGCCCGGCTCCAGCGCTGCCGCAGCCGGTCGATCAACAGATAGATCACCGGCGTGGTGTAAAGCGTCAGCACCTGCGAGACGAACAGCCCGCCGATGATGGTAATGCCGAGCGGGCGGCGCAGTTCGGTGCCCGGCCCGATCGCCACCACCAGCGGAATCCCGGCGAACAGCGCCGCCATCGTGGTCATCAGGATCGGCCGGAACCGGACCACGCAGGCCTCGAAGATCGCCTCCGCCGAGGACAGCCCGCGGCTGCGCTCGGCCTCGAGCGCGAAATCGACCATCATGATGCCGTTCTTCTTGACGATGCCGATCAACAGAATGATGCCGACAAAGGCGATGATGGTCAGCGGCGTATTGGTGACCTGCAACGCCAGCAATGCGCCGAGCCCGGCCGACGGCAGCGTCGAGATGATGGTCAAAGGATGCGCCAGGCTCTCATAGAGCACGCCGAGCACGATATACATCGCCACCAAAGCGGCGAGGATCAATAGCGGCTGTTTCGATGAGGTCTTGGCGAAGTCGCCGGCATTGCCGTCGAACGAGCCGCGGATGCCCTCCGGCATGTGCAATTCGTCGACCGCGCGCTGGATGTTGGCGGTGGCCACCTGCAGCGGCACGTCCGGCATCAAATTGAACGACACCGTGGTCGAGGGAAACGACTGCGAGTGATACACCGCCAGCGGCGACAGATCCCGCTTGGTATGCACCAGCGCCGATAGCGGAATCTGCGCGTCATTCGCGCCGGCGACGAAGATGCGTTCGAGGTCGGAGGGATCGTTCTGGAATTTGGCGTCGATCTCCAGCACTACCTGATACTGGTTGCGCTGGGTGTAGATGGTGGAAATCTGCCGCTGCGAGAATGCGTTGTTCAGCGCGTTGTCGATGTCCTGGACCTTGACGCCCAGGCTGGAGGCGACATTGCGGTCGATCGACAGCGTCAGTTGCAGGCCGCCGGGGTCGCGGTCGCTGGAGACGTCGGTGATGCCCTCGACGCTCTCCATCCGCTTGCCGACCAGCGGCGCCCAGGTCTGCAGCAGATTGAGGTCGGTGCTGATCAAGGTGTACTGATAATCGGAATCGCTCTGCCGGCCGCCGGTGCGCAAGTCCTGCGCGGCGAACATGAACAGCCGGATGCCGGCCACCGCGCCGAGATTTTTGCGCAGCCGGTTGATCACCAGTTCGGTTGAAAGCCCGTCGCGCTGCTCGATCGGTTTCAGGCTGATGAACATCATGCCGCGATTGGAGCCGCCGCCGCCCGGCCCGCCGCTGCCGCCGAGCGCCGAGCCGATGCCCTCCACCGCGGGATCGGCCATCACGATGTCGGCGAGCTGCTGCTGCATCTGCTCCATCGCCTGGAACGAGACGTCGGCCGAGGCGCGGGTCGAGCCGATCACGAAGCCGGAATCGTCGGTCGGGAAATAGCCCTTCGGGGTCTTGACATAGAGCGTCACCGTCAGCGCGATGGTGGCGAAGAACACCAGCATGGTGAGGCCGGGATAGCCCAGCACCGCGCGCAGCGTCGCGGCGTAAGACCTCACCAGCCGCGACAGCACGGCCTCGACGGCACGGTCGAACCAGGTCTCGTCGTTCGACACCGCGGCGCGGATGTAATGCGCGCAGATCATCGGCGTCACCGTCAGCGACACCAAAGTCGAGACGGCGATGGCAAAGGTCAGGGTCAGCGAGAATTCGCGCAGCAGGCGGCCGACCATGCCGTCCATGAAGATCAGCGGCGTGAACGCCGCCACCAGCGACAGGCTGATCGACAGCACGGTGAAGCCGATCTGTCTCGCGCCGTCGAGCGCCGCCTGCAGCGGCGCCATGCCGCGCTCGAGATTGCGGTACATGTTCTCGATCATCACGATGGCGTCGTCGACCACGAAGCCGACCGAGATCGCCAGCGCCATCAGCGACAGGTTGTTGATCGAAAAGCCGGCGAGCCACATCCCGGCGCAGGTGCCGGCCAGCGCCAGCGGCACCGAAACTCCGGCGGCGATGGTCGGCGTGATCCGTCGCAGGAACACGAACACCACGCACATCACCAGGATCGCGGTGGCGAGCAGCGTCCATTCCATGTCGGCGACGCTGGCGCGAATCGTGCCGGTGCGGTCGGTCAGCGTCGAAATCTCGACGCCGGCCGGAATCCATTGCTTCAGTTCGGGCAGCAGCGCCTTGACCCGGTCGACGGTGTCGATGACGTTGGCGTCGCCCTGCTTGGTGATCTGGATCAGCACCGCCGGCTGCTTGTTAAACCAGGCGATCGAGCGGCTACTGCGGGTGGCGTCCTCGACCTTGGCGATGTCCGACAACCGCAGCGAACTGCCGCCGGTGCTCTTGATGACGATGTCGCGGAATTCCGCGGCGGTGCGCATCTGCTTGTTGGTCGACAGCGTTTCGCTCTGCCGCGCGCCGTTGAAAATGCCGACCGGCCCGAGCGGATTGGCGTTGACGATCGCGGTGCGGACGTCGTCGGTGGAAATATTGGCGGTCGACAGCGCCACCGGGTTGAGCGCGATCCGCACCGCCGGCTGGTCGGCGCCCGACACCGTGACCTCGCCGACGCCCGGCACCTGCGAGATCCGTTGCGCAATCACGGTGTCGGCGACGTCGTAGATTGCGCTGGTCGCGATGGTCTGCGAGGTCAGCGCCAGGATGAACACCGGCGACGCCGCGGAATTGGCCTTGCGGAATTTCGGCAGCGTCGGCAAATCGGTCGGCAGGTCGCTGAGCGAAGCGTTGATCGCGGCCTGGACGTCGCGCGCGGCGCGGTCGACGTCGCGGCCGATCGCAAATTGCAACTGGATCCGGGTCGTGCCCAGCGAACTGGTCGAGGTGATCTGGTCGATGCCGGCGATCTCGCCGAGCCGACGCTCCAGCGGCGCCGCCACCGTCGCCGCCATCACCGAGGGGTCGGCGCCGGGCCGCGACGCCGTCACCGAGATCATCGGGAAGTCGACATTCGGCACCGCCGCCACCGGCAGAAATTTGTAGGCCACGAGCCCGAGCAGAAACAACCCGATCGCCAGCAGCGTGGTGCCGACCGGGCGACGGATGAACGGCTCGGACAGCGAGGCCATTACGGCGCCTCCCCGGCGGCTCCGGCGATCGGCGGCGACGGCGTGACCGGCGGCAGCGCGCCCTCGATGCGGCGGTTCAGCCGGTCCAGCGCCAGGTAGATCACCGGCGTGGTGTACAGCGTCAGCAACTGGCTGAGCAGCAAGCCGCCGACGATCGAGACGCCGAGCGGAAAGCGCAATTCGGCGCCGGTGCCGCTTTCGATCGCCAACGGCAGCGCGCCGAACAGCGCCGCCAGCGTCGTCATCATGATCGGCCGGAACCGCAGCAGGCAGGCCTGCACGATCGCATCATAGGACGACAGGCCCTTGTGCCGCTCGGCCTCCAGCGCGAAGTCGATCATCATGATGGCGTTCTTCTTGACGATACCCATCAACAGGATGATACCGATCAGCCCGATCACCGACAGATCCTGGCCGAACAGCATCAGGGCCAGGATCGCGCCGACGCCGGCCGAGGGCAGCGTCGAGAGAATCGTGATCGGGTGGATGTAGCTCTCGTACAGCACGCCGAGCACGATGTAGATCGTCACCAGGGCCGCCAGGATCAGCCAGGGCTGCCCGGCCAGCGACTTGGAGAATTCCGCGGCATCTCCAGCATAGAGCCCGACGATCGAGCCCGGCATGCCGATCCTTGTCTCGATCGCCTTCACCGCGTCGACCGCGTCGCCGAGCGCTTCGCCTGGCGCCAGATTGAAGCTCAGCGACACCGCCGGAAACTGCGCCTGATGCGAGATCGCCAAGGGCGCGGTGGTACGCGTCATCTCCGCCACCGCCGCGATCGGCACCTGCGCGCCGCCGGTGCCGGGCACGTAGAGCTTCGACAGGATCGAAGGATCGCGCTGATATTGCGGCATCGCCTCCAGAACTACGCGGTACTGATTGGCCTGGCCGTAGATGGTGGAGATCTGCCGCTGCGCAAAGGCGTCGTTCAAGGTGTCGTTGACCGCCTGGATGCTGACGCCGAGCTGGCCGGCGCGCTGCCGGTTGATGTCGAGCGCGGCGCGCAAGCCGCCTTCCTGCGCCTCCGAGGAGACGTCGCGGAACAAGGGATCGCGCCGCATCTCGGCGACCAGCTTGCCGGACCACAGCGCCACCGCCGCGGCGTCGGTGCCGGTCAACGTGTATTGATATTGCGAGCGGCTCGACTGGGTCGAGATCTGGACGTCCTGCACCGCCTGGAAATACACCGTCATGCCGGGGATTCTGGCAACGCGTTGCTTCAGCCGCTCGATCACCTGCGCGACATCGGCTCTGCGTTCGCCGCGCGGCTTTAGGTTCATCACCAGGCGGCCGACATTGGTGGTCGGATTGACCGAGCCCGCGCCGATCACCGAGACCACGCCGGTGACGTCGGGATCGGCCTTGATGGCGTCGGCGGTTTCGGCCTGCCGCGCCTGCATCTCGTCGAACGAGACGTCGGGACCGGCTTCGGTGACGGCGGTGATCGAGGCGGTGTCCTGCAGCGGCAGGAAGCCCTTCGGCGCCAGCACATAGAGCGCCAGCGTCGCCGCCACGGTGAGGAAGGTCAAAACCAGCGTGGCGCGCTGGCGCCGCAGCACCCACAACAGCGAGCGGTGATAAGCCTCCGCGCTGCGATCGATCCAGCCCGACACGGTGGCGAGCCCGGGGATCTGGCGCTCCTCGCCGGGGTGCTTCAACAGCCGCGAGCACATCATCGGCGTCAGCGTCAGCGACACGATCGCCGAAGTCACCACCGCGATGGTGAGCGTCAGCGCGAATTCGCGGAACATGCGGCCGACCAGGCCGGACATGAACAACAGCGGAATGAACACCGCGATCAGCGACACGGTCAGCGATATCACCGTGAAGCCGATCTCGCTGGCGCCGTCGAGCGCCGCCTGCATCGGGCTCTCGCCGTCTTCCATGTGGCGGACGATGTTCTCGATCATCACGATGGCGTCGTCGACCACGAAGCCCGTGCCGATGGTCAGCGCCATCAGCGACAGGTTGTCGAGGCTGAAGCCGGCAAAATACATTACCCCGAACGAGGTGATCACCGACAACGGCAGCGCCACCCCGGCGATGATGGTGGCGCGCAATGATCGCAGGAACAATAGCACCACCAGCGTCACCAGGATCACGCTGAGCACCAGCGTGAACTGCACGTCGTGCACCGAGGCGCGGATGGTGACGGTGCGGTCAGAGACCACGGTGAGCTTGACGCCGGCCGGGATCGCCCGCTGCACCTTGGGGATTTCGTCGCGGATCTGCCGCACCACCTCGATGACATTGGCGCCGGGCTGGCGCTGGATGTCGAGGATCACCGCCGGGGTGCCGTTGAACCAGCCGCCAGTGCGGTCGTTCTCCAGCCCGTCGACGATGGAAGCGACGTCGCCGATGGTCACCGGCGAGCCGTTGCGGTAGGCGATGATGATCGGCCGGTAGGCGTCGGCGACCGCGATCTGGTCGTTGGCGGCGATGGTGTAGGCCTGTTGCGCGCCGTCGAGCGAGCCCTTCGGGCCGGAGACGTTGGCCCCCGCAATCGCAGTGCGCAAATCTTCCATGGCGATGCCGTAGGCGGCGAGCCGCGCCAGATCGGCCTGCACCCGCACCGCGGGCTTCAGTCCGCCGAGCACAGTGACGCGGCCGACGCCGGAGATCTGGCTCAGGCGTTGTGCCAAGAGCGTGTCGGCGATGTCGCTCATCGCCCGCATCGAACTGGTGTCGGAGGTCAACGCCAGCGTCAGCACCGGGGCGTCGGCGGGATTCACCTTGGCGTAGGTCGGCGGATACGGCAGGTTCTTGGGCAGCACGCCGGCGGCGGCATTGATCGCCGCCTGCACGTCCTGCGTCGCGCCGTCGATGTCGCGGTTCAGATCGAACTGCAGCGACACCTGGCTGACGCCGAACGACGAGGTCGAGGTCATCGCCGACAGCGATGGGATCTGGCCGAGCTGACGCTCCAACGGCGCGGTGATCAGCGAGGCGATCACGTCGGGGCTCGCGCCCGGCAATTGCGTCGTCACCTGCACGGTCGGAAAATCGACCTGCGGCAGCGCCGACACCGGCAGCGCCAGGTAGCCCAGCAAGCCGCCGAGCAGCAGCGCGATCCCCAACAGCGAGGTCGCGATCGGGCGGCGGATAAATGGCTCGGAGACGCTCATGGCTGCGCGCTCCGCCCGCTGCGGGCACCGACGTCAGCGCGGGCCGCGCGCGGCATGGCGACCGCATATGATGATGTCCGCCTCGCCTCGCATCGCGGCGAGCAAGCACGGCCCCTCCGCGCGTCGTCCCTGCGCACGCAGGGACCCATCACCCCTGGCTTCCGCGATGAAGAATGACCCCGGCCACAGTGCATAAATGCGGCTCCGCGCCGTATGGGTCCCTGCGTGCGCAGGGACGACCCGTTGAAGCGCAGGACGCGATCCCGACCGCAGCCGTGCGCGGATCCGTTCGAAAGGCTAAGCGCGATGGCCCTGCCGCAAACGGGGCGAGGGTGCGGATGCCGCGCCGCTGTCAAAAGCCGGGTCTTCATCGGTCGCCTTTCGGCCAGGCGCTCAAGAGAGCGAGATCTGCATCATGGCTGCTTTGCCCCACTGGCTGGCGCGGCGGCATCCTTCGCCGGCGCAGGGCCGGTCTGACCCTTCTGATCGCCTTCGCTCGCGGCGCCTTGACCGCGCTTGGCGCGCTCGCCGCGCTCACCGCCACCCTTGCCCTGGCGTTTGCGCGGCGCCAGATCCGGCGTCAGCGTCGGATCGCTATTGCCGACGCTGACCTTGGCGCCGTCGGACAGATTGGCAAAGCCGGTGGTGACCACGCGCTCGCCCGCGGACAAGCCCTTGGCGATCACCGCGTCGGTTTCGTTCTGCTGCGTCACGCTGACCGGCCGCGCCGACACGATGTCGCCGTCGCCGATCACGTAGGAGAAGGTGCCGGCCGGGCCGCGCTGCACCGCGGAACTCGGGATCACCAAAGCCTGCGGCAACGTCTCGACCTTCAGCCGCACATTGACGAACTGCCCGGGCCACAGCTGGAAGCTGGCATTGGGGAATTCCGCCTTCAGCTTCACCGTGCCGGTGGTCGAATCGACCTGGTTGTCGATGCCGCGCAGCATGCCGTTGTCGACCACGGTGACGCCGTCATTGCCGAACACGTCGACGTTGAGCGGCCCCTTGCCGGAGGCGGCGTTGACCCGGACGATCTGCTGCTGCGGCAGGCTGAACTGCACCGCGATCGGCTGCAACTGCGTGATCACCACGAGGCCGGTGGTGTCGGAGGCGTGGATGATGTTGCCCTGATCGACCTGCCTGAGCCCGGCGCGGCCGGACAACGGCGCGATCACCTTGGTATAGCTCAGCGTCGCCGCGGCGTTGTCGATCGCGGCCTGGTCGGAGCGCACCAGCGCTTCCAGCTGCGCCACGGTGGCGCGCTGGGTGTCGGCCTGCTGCTTGGAGCCGGCGTTGGAGGCGGCGAGTTGCTGATAGCGGGTGAGGTCGATCCGCGCATTGGCGAGCTGCGCCTCGTCCTGTGCCTTCTTTGCCACCGTCTGATCGTATTGCGCCTGATAGATCGCCGGATCGATCTCGGCCAGCACGTCGCCCTGCTTGACGTCCTGGCCTTCCTTGAAGTTGATCGAGACCAGCTTGCCGTCGACCTGCGCCCGCACGGTGACGTTGTTAAGCGCGCGCACCGAACCGACGCCGTCGAGATACACCGGCACGTCCTGAACCCGCGGGGTTGCCGCCAGCACCGGCACCGCCAGATCGGGGCGCACCCGGTTGGCGGCCTGTTTCTGCTGAAACGAATACCAGGCCACATAGCCGAGCCCGCAGAGAATCAGCGCGGTGATGATCAGCGACAGCAGCCGGCGGCGCTTGCGCGGCGGCGCAGCCACGCCGGGCGCGACCTCGGGGACGACCTTCGCTTCCGGCTTAAAGAGCATTGACCGGCTTCTCCATTCGCGGCTGCCAGCCGCCGCCCAGCGCCTGATACAGACTGACGATCGCCAACAGCCGCGCCAATTGCGCCTGCGACAGCGCGTCCTCGGCCTGGAATAGCGTCAGCTGAGTGTTGAGCACGGTGACGATATCGGCGGTGCCGGCACGCAGCTGCTGTTCGGCGAGATTGAAGGCGCGCCGCGACGACTCCAGCACGACGCGCTGCAGCCGCAGCCGCTCGGTGTTCTGCCTGATCGATTCCAGCGCGTTGTCGACGTCGGCGAAGGCCGACACCACGGTCTTGCGATAGGTCTGCAGCAGTTCGTCCTGCAGCGCCTGATTGTACTCGAAATTGGCGAGGATCTTGCCGCCGTCGAAGATCGGCTGGGTGATGCCGGCGGCGACGCTGTAGAACGCCGCGTTCGGGGTGAACAACGCCGCCAATGCCGCGCTCTGATAGCCGCCCTGCCCGGTCAGCTGGATGCTGGGAAAGAACTGCGCCCGCGCGCTGCCGACATTGGCGGTGGCGGAGGCGAGCTGGGCCTCCTGGCGGCGAATGTCGGGGCGTTGCGTCAGCAGGTCCGACGGCAGCCCCGGCGTCACCCGGGGGGCCGCGATGCGGTCGAGCGAGCCGCCGCTGACCCGCACCGCCTCCGGCGGCCGCGACACCAGCGTCGCCAGCGCGTTGATGTTCTGCGCCAGCGTCAGCCGCAGCGGCGGCACCGCGGCGCGCTGATTGGCGAGCACGCTCTCCTGCTGCGCGACGTCGAGATCGCTGCCGGTGCCGACGCTGAGCCGCAGCTTGATGGCGTCGAGGATGCGCTGCGCGCTGGCGATGTTGCCGTTGGCGGTGCGTATCCGGTCCTGCGACGCCAGCACCTGGAAATACGCGTTGGCGACGCTGGCATAAGTGGTCAGCGCGACGACATCGCGGTCGAAGCGGTTGGCATTGGCGGTTTCCTCGGCGGCCAGCGTGGCGTCGCGGTTCTTGCCCCAGAAATCGATTTCATAAGACGCGCTGAGCGACGACGAATAGGTGGTGAACTCGCGGCCGCCGACGCTGCTGCCGGTGCTGTTGCTGCTTGCGGTCGAATTCTTCGAGCGGGTCACGTCGCCATTGGCGCCAAGCTGCGGCAGCAACGCCGCGCCGGTGATCCGCGCCTGCGCGTCGGCCTGGATGATCCGGGCGGTGGCCGCGGTGATGTCGAGGTTGACGGTCTGTGCCTCCTCCATCAGCTGGGTCAATTCGGTGGAGCGAAAGCCGCGCCACCAGTCGAGAGCCGGCGTCGCCGCCGCGGCATTGCCGCGCGCCGCCTTGTAGCCGGCCGGCACCTCGAGTGCGGGGTCCGGCAGATCCTGGGTCAGGATGCAGCCGCCGGCGGCGGCGGCCAGCGCCAGCGCGGCCGCCGTCCCGGCAAGCCGTCGAATCAAGGGAGCAGCCGTCGTCATGCGCGCCGCGACCTCACGCCGCATGCGGCCCAAGCCCGCGTGGTCGCGACCGGGCGGCAACGGATCATTTCGCTTCGATGTGCAATTTGCGCCACGTGAGTCGGGACCGCCTCTTTTAATCTTGCGCCATTGTAGCGGTCGGATGGCGGCGCGCACAGGGCTTGTTGCACCTCACGGCCGGTGAAAACCCGCGCCGACCCCGCCGCGACGGTCGCAAGACCGCGTATTTGCTGGGTTGTCACGACCTTGACGCGGTCGGTGGTTGTGGCAAATCTTACGAAGATTTCATCTGTATGTTGTCGTTCGAGGATTTAGCCGCTGCCCCGCCCGGTCACCCGGCCACGCAAATTGTTGAAACTCAAGCGGCGATGCGCCGTATTTGACGCATTATCGGGGACGGGGGCTAGCAATGCGCGTCGCTATTGTGGGAACGGGAATCGCAGGCAACGCCGCCGCTTGGGCCTTGTCGCAGCGATATCCCGTCACCGTGTATGATCGCGAGATCAGGGTTGGCGGACACAGCCACACCATCCGCATCGACTATGACGGCGAGCCGCTCGCCGTCGACATCGGCTTCATCGTCTATAACGAACTGAATTATCCGGACCTGACCGCGCTGTTTGCGCATCTCGGCGTCGACACCGTGGCCAGCGACATGAGCTTTGCGGTCTCCGCCGATGCCGGGCGATTCGAATGGATGGGCGGCGGCACCAGCTGGCCGGAAACCGCCCGCGGCCTGTTCGCGCAACCCTCCAACCTGTTGTCGCCGTCCTATTTGCGGATGCTGCGCGACATCCTCAGCTTCAACGCACGCAGCGTCGCCGACCTCGACGCCGGCACGCTCAAAGGGTTGACGCTTTCGGAGTACTTCGCGCAGCGCAAATTCGCGCCGCGGCTGTTGACCGATTATCTGGCGCCGATGGGCGCTGCGATCTGGTCAGCGCCGGCTTCGCAGATCATGGCCTTCCCGGCCGAGAATTTCGTGGCCTTCTTCAGCGAGCACCGGCTGTTGCAATATGACCGGCCGGTGTGGCGCTCGGTCAAGGGCGGCAGCCAGAGCTATGTCGACAAACTCACCGCGTCGTTCAAGGATCAGATCCGGCTCGGCTGCGCGGTGACCTCGGTCGAACGCACCCCGCACGGCGTGATCGTCGCCGACAGCCAGGGCGGCTGTGACAGCTACGACCATGTGGTGATCGCCACGCATAGCGACCAGGCTCTGGCGATGCTCTGCGACCCCAGCGACGAGGAACGCGGCATTCTCGGCGCCATCGGCTATTCCGACAACGTGATCTATCTGCACCGCGACCCGCGGCTGATGCCGAAGCGCAAGCGCGCCTGGGCGGCGTGGAACGTGCTGCGCTGGCCGCGGCAGAGCGAATGCGTCAACGACATTTCTGTCACTTACTGGATGAACCGGCTGCAGCCGATCCCCGGCGACAAGCCGCTGTTCGTCAGCCTCAACCCGCCCTTCGCGCCGGACCCGGCGCTGACCTTCGGCCGCTACCTGTGCCAGCATCCGCACTACAATGCCGCCGCATTCGCGGCGCAGAAACGGCTCGGCGAGATCCAGGGCCAGCGCCACACTTGGTTTTGCGGCGCCTGGACCGGCTACGGCTTCCACGAAGACGGCTTGCGCTCCGGGCTCGCGGTCGCCAAATCGCTGGGTGCGTCGGTGCCCTGGCACACGCCGCAGCCGGAACTGGCCGAGGCCGCGGAATAGATCATGTCGCGCCATCCCAATGCCGCCGCCGAATCGCCCGCCGTGCTGTATTTCGGTGAGGTGATGCACGCCCGGATCAAGCCGGTGGTGCATCGCTTCACCTACCGGGTGATGAGCCTGTTGATCGACCTTGGCCGGCTCGACGACGCCGACCGCCTGACCGCGCTGTTCGGCGTCAACCGCCGCGCGCTGTACAGCTTCCACGAATCCGACCACGGCCCGCGCGACGGCTCCTCGCTGCGCGATTACGCACAGCGCTGCGCCGACGACCACGGCATCGACCTCAAAGCCGGCCGGGTGCTGCTGCTGTGCTATCCGCGGCTGTTCGGCTTCACCTTCAACCCGCTGTCGGTGTATTTCTGCTATCGGGCCGATGGCGCCTTGGCGCTGATCATCTACGAGGTCCGCAACACCTTCGGCGACATCCACGCCTATGCGCTGCCGGTCAAGCCGGACGAGGTCAACGCCGCCGGCATCCGCCAGCAGCAGGACAAATTATTCTACGTCTCGCCGTTCATCGAGATGGCGATGCGCTACCATTTCCGCATCGCGCCGCCCGGCGAACGCGTCAAGCTGCGGATTCTGGAAACCGACGCGGCAGGCGCGGTGCTGGCCGCGACCTTCAACGGCCGCCGCGCGCCGCTCACCAGCCGCAGCTTGCTGCGGGCGTTCTTCGGCCTGCCGGCGCTGACCTTGAAGATTTTCGGCGCGATCCACTGGCAGGCGCTGCGGCTCTGGGTCAAAGGTGCGCGATTGGTGCCAAGGCCGGCTCCCGAGCGCTGAAACCCGGCTTGGCGATCGCGCGACGCGGTGATTATACTCCCAACAAGTCAGCCCGACCGGACGGAATTCCGGATCATGGGAAGTGCTCTGGTCCAGATGAAGATCGATATCGAGGTTATTCGATCGCGCGATGCACAAGTCGGACGCCAAGCAACTGAAATCGACGGAACTGCGATGCCCGGGTTGATCGTGCTCACTCCCGACAATGTCGACGACGAACTCTCCGATCTCCCCCGCCTGGTACGACTGGCATTCGGCTTCGGCGCCAAATTGCGCCGCGGCACGCTCGACGTCACTTTGCCCGACGGCCGCACCGTGCGGCTCGGCGGGTTGGAACCCGGCCCTGACGCGGCGATGACGCTATATGGCTATGGCTTTGCATCGCGGCTGTTGAACGGCGGCGACATCGGCATCGCCGAGGCCTATCTGCACCGGGAATGGGACACTCCCGACCTCACCCAGTTCCTGTATCTGTTCTGCGTCAATCATGAGCTGATCCAGGCGATGCTCGGCGACAATCCGCTGATGCGGCTGGTGCAGGGGGTGCGGCACTGGTTCAACCGCAACACCAGGCGGCAGGCGCGGCGCAACATCTACGCGCATTACGACATCGGCAACGCGTTCTATTCGGCCTGGCTCGATCCCAGCATGACCTACTCCTCGGCGCTGTATGAGGAGCACACCACCGACCTCACCGCCGCCCAGCACAACAAATATCGCCGGCTCGCCGAGGCGATCGATCTGAAACCCGGCCACCGGCTGTTGGAGATCGGTTGCGGCTGGGGCGGTTTCGCGGAATATGCGGCAAAGCATTTCGACGTCCACGTGGTCGGTCTCACCATCAGCCGCGAGCAGCGCGATTTCGCCACCCGGCGAATTCGCGACGCCGGGCTGGCCGACCGGGTCGAGATCCGGTTGCAGGACTATCGCGACGAGCGCGGCCACTACGACCGCATCGCCTCGATCGAGATGATCGAGGCGGTCGGCGAGGAATTCTGGCCGAAATATTTCTCGCAATTGCGCGACCGGCTGCTGCCCGGCGGGCTGGTCGGCATCCAGGCCATTACCATCCAGGACAAGTTCTTCCAGGCCTATCGTCGCGAGGTCGATTTCATCCAGCGCTATGTGTTTCCCGGCGGCATGCTGCCCTCGCCGCAGGTGTTGCAGTCGCTCGGCGAGAAATTCGGCGTTCCCGTCATCCGCGAGCGGATCTTCGGACAGGATTATGCCAAGACGCTCGCGATCTGGAGAGATAATTTCCGCGCCGCCTGGCCGCATCTGACCCCGCTCGGCTTTGACGAGAGGTTCCGCAGGCTGTGGGAATATTATCTGGCGTATTGCGAGGCCGGCTTCCTGTCCGGCAATATCGACGTCCGCCAGGTGGTGTTCGCCAAGGCCAAGTAGCCGGCGGCGCGGCGCCCCCGCGCGGCTGTTCGCTTGTGCGACCCGGCGCGGTCCACTAGGTTGGGGCGCACCCCAACCGACAAGATTTTCCAGCACATGAACATTGACAACGACGTGGTCGACGCGATCGGCCGCACGCCCCTGATCAAGCTGCAGCGCGCCTCTGAGGCGACCGGCTGCACGATTCTCGGCAAGGCCGAATTCATGAATCCCGGTCAGTCGGTGAAGGACCGCGCCGCGCTGTTCATCATCAAGGACGCGATCGCGCGCGGCACGCTGCGGCCGGGCGGCGTGGTGGTCGAAGGCACCGCCGGCAACACCGGCATTGGCCTCGCTTTGGTCGCCAACGCGCTCGGCTTCCGCACCGTGATTGTGATCCCGGAGACCCAGAGCCAGGAAAAGAAGGACATGCTGCGGTTGAACGGCGCCGAGCTGATCGAAGTCCCCGCAGTGCCCTATGCCAACCCCAACAACTACGTGAGACTGTCCGGCCGGCTCGCCGAGCAGCTCTCCAAGACCGAGCCGAACGGCGCGATCTGGGCCAACCAGTTCGACAACATCGCCAACCGCCAGGCCCATATCGAGACCACCGCGCCGGAAATCTGGCAGCAGACCGAGGGCCGGGTCGACGGCTTCGTCTGCGCGGTCGGCTCCGGCGGCACGCTGGCGGGGGTTTCGCTCGGGCTGAAGGCCAGAAACCCCAAGGTCCGCATCGCGCTGGCCGATCCGCTGGGCTCGGCGCTGTACAGCTATTACACCTCGGGCGTGCTGCATTCCGAAGGCTCCTCGATCACCGAAGGCATCGGCCAGGGCCGCGTCACCGCCAATCTCGACGGCGCGGTGATCGATACCGCCTACCAGATCGCCGACGACGAAGCGGTGCCGATCATCTTCGACCTGCTGCAGCACGAGGGGCTGTGCCTCGGCGGCTCCACCGGCATCAACGTCGCCGGCGCCATTCGCCTGGCCCGCGAGCTCGGCCCCGGCGCCACCATCGTGACCATCCTGTGCGACCATGGCGGGCGCTATCAGTCAAAGCTGTTCAACCCGGATTTCATGCGATCGAAGAACCTGCCGGTGCCGGCCTGGCTGGAACAGCACAGCGCGGTCAGCGTGCCGTTCGAAACGGCGTGAGCCGTGCCGCGGCCGGCGCGCCATATCTAAGCCGTCACCGCGCCAGCCAGCGCAGCACCCCGCGCCCCGCCGCGGCGCCGGTGGCGAACGCGCCCTGCAACAGATAGCCGCCGGTCGGCGCTTCCCAGTCCAGCATCTCGCCGGCGGCGAACACGCCGGGCAATTTGCGCAGCATGAAATCGCCGTCGAGCTCGCTGAAGGCGATGCCGCCGGCGGTGGAGATCGCCCGCGCGATCGGCTCGAGCCCGGTGAGCCGGATCGGCACCGCGTTGATCAGCGCCGCCAATTCGGCCGGCGCAAGCGCCGCCAACGCCACGTCCTGCGCGATCGCCGCCTCTTGCAACAGCCCGAGGCCGGGCGGCGCCAGATGCGCCGTCTTGCGCAAGAAATTCGACAGTGACGCCTTGCCGCGCGGTGTCGACAGCCGCGCCACCAGATCCTCGTGCGCCACATCCGGCCGCAGCGCGACGTGCAGCGTCGCCGCGCCGTCAGCGAGAACCGCGTCGCGCAAGGCCGCCGACAGCGCGTAGACCGCGCCGCCCTCGATGCCGCTGCGGGTGATCATCGCCTCGCCGCGGACCACGCGCCCGCCGAACGACAGCGCCACGGTTTTCAACGGCTGGCCCGCGAAGCGATCGCGGAAGATCTGCGACCACGCCACAGTGAAGCCGCCATTGGCGGGCTTCAGCGGCGCGATCGCCACGCGCCTGGCTGCCAGCGTTGCGACCCAGCCGCCATCGGAGCCGAGCTTCGGCCACGACGCGCCGCCGAGCGCCAGCACGGTGGCGCGGGCTTGCACCGCACGCTCGCCGTCCGGCGTGGCGAAGCGCAGCGCGCCGTCGTCGCCCCAGCCCTGCCAGCGATGTTTCAGCTTCAGCTCGACGCCTTGGGTCTGCAGCCGGCGCAGCCACGCCCGCAGCAGCGGCGAGGCCTTCAGTGCGGCGGGAAACACCCGGCCGCTTGAGCCGACAAAGGTTGGCTGGCCGAGCGCTTCGCTCCAATCGCGCAGCGCCTGCGGCGGGAAACGCTCGATCGCGCCTTGCAGATCCGGCAACGCCGCGCCGTAACGCGCCATGAACTCAGGCAGCGCCTCGCTATGGGTGAGATTGAGCCCGCCGCGACCGGCGAGCAGAAATTTGCGCCCTGCCGAGGCCATGCCGTCATAGACGATGACGCGGCCACCACCTTGCGCAATCACCTCCGCCGCCATCAGGCCGGCCGGGCCGGCGCCGATGATCGCCACGCTGTTCGAACTGTCCGTCATCGCGCAACGCTATGCACGCTGATGCGCGGCTTGTAAAATCGCCAATTCCGATAGATCAGCGATGCGACTTCGCGCTGCGGTGCGAGCAACGAGGACTCGCCATCTCGATCGGCCCTGACTCGTCATCCTTGAGGAGCCCGGCGAAGCGGGGCGTCTCGAAGGATGACGACGAGGATTGCTCGCAGCCGATCCTTCGAGGCCTGATCTGCGCGCTCATGCGCGCAGATCAGGCGCCTCAGGATGACGCCGTGCAAAAGTGGGAAGCGAGTGCGCCCTACCCCTTCGCCAGCCGCGCCGCGGCCTGTGTGACGTATTTCTCGGTCTGCTGGAACGCGCCGTCCAGCGCGCGGGCCTGCGACATTTCGGAAATCTCGGAAAAACGCGCGGCGATGGCGTCCGGCGTCCACTCGGCTTCCGGCAGGTTCAGCCCCTCGCTCTCCATCAGCCTGACCACCGCGAAGGAGCCGGCGCCGGCGCCGATGATGGTGCGGGTCGGCGCCTCGGCGCTCAGCAGATACAGCACCGCCGGCGTGATCGATTCCGGCTTCAACAGTTGAAGCGCCTGCGGCGGCAGCAGCTCTTCGGTCATTCGCGTCGCCGCGGTCGGCGAGATGGTGTTGACGCGGATGTCGGTCTTGCGGCCCTCGGCGGCGAGCACGTTCATCAGACCGATCATGCCGGTCTTCGCCGCGGCATAATTGGCCTGGCCGAAATTGCCGTACAGCCCCGACGACGAGGTGGTCAGCACGATGCGGCCGTAATTGCGCTCGCGCATGCCGTCCCACACCGCTTTGCAGCAATAGAAAGTGCCGTTGAGATGCACGTCGATCACCTTGGCAAAATCCGCCAGCTCCATCTTGGCGAAGGATTTGTCGCGCAGGATGCCGGCATTGGCGCACAACAGATCGACGCTGCCCCACTCCGCCTTGGTCATCTCCACCATCGCCTTGACCTGCTCGAAATTCGAGACGTCGGCGCCGTCCGCCATGGCGATGCCGCCCGCCGCGCGGATTTCCTCGACCACGGTCTCCGCCGCGGTCATCGAGCCGCCCGAGCCGTCGCGGGCGCCGCCGAAATCATTGACGACGACTTTGGCGCCGCGCGCCGCCAGCGCATGCGCATGCGCGCGTCCGAGCCCGTTGCCGGCGCCGGTGACGATGGCGACGCGTCCGTCAAATCTGATGCTCATGAGTGCCGTCCCCGCCGTTTCAAACCGTGGTTTCTTGTGCCGCAAAATAGATCAGGCCGAGCCAGTCGGCGACCAGCGCCGAGCGTTTCTCGCCCTCGATCTCGACGCTAACCGCGGTGCGCGACAGCATCTCGTTGGGCTTGCGCATCGACGCCTCAGTCAGCGTGAAGCGGCCTCGCACCCGCGCCCCGGCGCGCACTGGCGAGATGAAGCGCAGGCGATCGAAGCCGTAATTGACGCCCATGGTGGCGCCGCGGATGCGCGGCATCGCCTCGTAGGAGAACACGCTGAGCAGCGACAGCGTCAGGAAGCCGTGGGCGATGCTGCCGCCGAACGGGGTTTCGTGCGCCGCGCGCAGGGGATCGACGTGGATGAATTGATGATCCGCGGTGGCCTCGGCGAATGCGTCGATCCGCGTCTGATCCACCAGATGCCAGGCCGAGACGCCGACCTCCTGCCCCACCATGGCGAGGTAGGCCTCGCGTTCCACCAGCGAACTCATGTGCTCTCCGTCACGTTTATTGTTGCGACGCACATTCCACAGGTCGTGGCGAAGCGCCAAGCTTTTTTTGCGTCGGGTGTGGAGCGCGCCAACACACAACGGCGTCATCCTGAGGAGCCCGGCGAAGTCCGAAGGACGAAGCCGGGCGTCTCGAAGGATGGCCCCCATGCACCTGCCGCCGCATCCTTCGAGGCTCGCGCGAAACGCGCGAGCGCCTCAGGATGACGGCGTTGTGCTCGCAGCGACACGCCCTTCGCGCCTTCACCATGAGGCTCGTGTGGAGCGAGGCCTATCCCTCCGCCGGCGCCGCGCCGCGCGGGCTTTGCAGCTCGGCGAAGTCCTCTTCGCGGAATTCGCGGCCGCGTGCGGCGTCTGCGCGATCGTCGTCGTGCTCCAGCCGACGCAGATGCACGCGGCGGATCTTGCCGGAAATCGTCTTCGGCAGATCGTCGACCATCTCGATGCGCCGGATCCGCTTGAATGGCGACAGCCGCGCCTGCAAATGGCGGAAGATCGACAGCGCGGTGTCGCGCGACGGCGCAGCGCCGGCCACCAGCATCACATAGGCTTTCGGAATCGCCAGCCGGATCGGATCGGGGCTCGGCACCACCGCGGCTTCTGCCACCAGATCATGTTCGAGCAGGATGCTCTCCAGTTCGAACGGGCTGATCCGGTAGTCCGACGACTTGAACACGTCGTCGGTGCGGCCGACGAAGGTGAGATAGCCCTCGTCATCAGCGAACGCCACGTCGCCGCTGCGATACAGTTCGCCGTCGGCGCCGCTCAGACCGCCGCCCTCGCCTTGATAACCCTGCATCAGACCGGCGGGACGATCGGCGCCGAGCTTCAAGGTGATCTCGCCCTCTTTCGCCGGCCTGCCGTCGGGATCGGTGATGATCACCCGGTAGCCCGGCAGCGGCCGGCCCATCGAGCCGATCTTCACGACTTGTCCCGGCGAGTTGCCGCATAGCGCGGTGGTCTCGGTCTGGCCGTAGCCGTCGCGGATGGTGAGGCCCCACGCCGCCTTGACCTGATCGATCACTTCCGGATTGAGCGGCTCGCCGGCGCCGCACACCTCGCGCAGAGCCACCTGGTAGTCGCCGAGCTTCTCCTGGATCAACAGCCGCCACACCGTCGGCGGCGCGCACAGCGTGGTGACGCCGCAGCGCGCCACCGTCGCCAACAGGCTCTTGGCATCGAACCGCGGCTGATTGACCACGAACACCGTGGCGCCGGCATTCCACGGCGCGAACACGCAGCTCCAGGCGTGCTTGGCCCAGCCCGGCGAGGAAATATTGAGATGGATATCGCCGGGCTGCAAGCCCAGCCAATACATCGTCGACAGGCTGCCCACCGGATAGCTGCGCTGGCTGTGCCGCACCAGCTTCGGCTTCGCCGTGGTGCCCGAGGTGAAGTACAGCAGCATCGGCTCCTCCGGATCGGTCGGCGCATCCGGGCTGAAACTGTCCGGATAGTCGGCGCTCTGCGCCAACGGCAACCAGCCCGGCTGCGCCTCGCCGACCACGACGCGCTTGAGGTCATCGCCACCAAGGCCGTCGAATTTCGCAAGTTGGTCCGGCGCCGCCACCACCAATTTGGCGCGGCCGCGCTGCAGCCGGTCGCGCAGTTCATCGGACGTCAATAGCGTGGTCGCCGGGATCACGATGATGCCGAGCTTGATCGACGCCAGCATGATCTCCCATAGCGGCACCACATTGCCGAGCAGCAGCAACAGATGGTCGCCGCGCTTGAGACCCTGCGCGCGCAGGAAATTCGCCACTTGATTGGAGCGCCGCGACAATTCCGCGAACGACAATTTGGTGTCGCTGCCGCTCGCGGCATCGACGATCCACAGCGCGGTGCGGTCGCGGCTTGCCGGGTCGGTTGCGAGGTCGGCGTCGAACCAGTCCAGCGCCCAGTTGAACGACGCTTGGTCGGGCCAGCGAAAGTTCGCCACCGCGGCGGCGTAGTCGGTGCGATGCGCCAGCAGAAACGCGCGGGCGTCTTGGAATGTGGTCATGTCTCGTCCCCCAGCACTTGTTATTTTGATATCGCTACGACGATGCTCAATTAGTGACGCTTCAACATACACTCCCGTCATCCTGAGGAGCACGGCGAAGTCCGAAGGACGTAGCCGGGCGTCTCGAAGGCGTCATCCTGAGGAGCACGGCTAAGTCCGCAGGACGAGCCGGGCGTCTCGAAGGATGCGCCGCGCAATCAGCTCTACCCGTCATCCTTCGAGACGCCCCGCTTTGCGCTGCGCGCTTCGCCGGGCTCCTCAGGATGACGGCGTTGTGCTCGCCGTAAGAGGCTCAGGCGCCGCCGTGTCCATCAGCCACCTCACGTCCCCGCCTGGGCGCGCAGATAGTTGATGATACCGGAAAAATCCGTGCCGCCATGGCCGGCATCGGCGAACGCCGCAAAGATCTCCTCGGCATGCGCGCCGAGCGGCGTCGCCGCACCTGCGGCCTTGGCCGCCTCCTGCGCCAGTTTCAGATCCTTCAGCATCAAGGCGGCGGCGAAGCCGGGCTTGTAATCGTTATTGGCCGGCGAGGTCGGCACCGGCCCGGGCACCGGGCAATAGCTGGTCAACGACCAGCACTGCCCGGATGAGGTGGAGGCCACGTCGAACAGCGCCTGATGCGACAGCCCGAGCTTTTCGGCCAGCGTAAACGCCTCGCTGACCGCGATCATCGAAACGCCGAGGATCATGTTGTTGCAGATCTTCGCGGCCTGCCCGGCGCCGGCGCCGCCGCAATGCACGATCTTCTTGCCCATCAATTCCAGCACCGGCTTCGCCGCATCGAACGCGGCTTGGGTGCCGCCCGCCATGAAGGTCAGCGTGCCGGCCTTGGCGCCGCCCGTGCCGCCCGACACCGGCGCATCGACCGACGCGATCTCATGCTTGGCCGCCAGCGCGTGGGCGCGGATCGCGCTGCCGACGTCGATGGTCGAACAATCGATGATCAGCGCGCCCTCGGCGATCCGCGGCAGGATCTCGTTCCATACCGCCACCACATGGCTGCCGGCGGGCAGCATGGTGACGATCACCTTGGCATCGGCGACCGCCTCGACGGCTGAGCCCGCAATGCTGACGCCGTCGGCCTTCGCCGCCGCGCATGACGCGGCCACCAGATCGAAGCCGGCGACGCTGCGCCCGGCTTTCACCAGATTGGCGGCCATCGGCCCACCCATATTGCCGAGCCCGATAAACGCAACCTTGCTCATTCCTGCCCCTCCACGTCGTGTTGCAACGTTAATCCGGAAATCGCAGCTCTCGCGCGCCGCGCGTAACGAAGTAGCGCGCGACGATGTCGTCGGTGACGTCCTCGAGCCGCGACGGCTGCCATTTCGGGTTGCGGTCCTTGTCGATCACCGCGGCGCGAATGCCTTCGACGAAATCCGCGCTGACGAACACTTCAAGCGCAGCGCGATACTCATCGGCGAGACAGGCCTCGAGCGATGCCGCCAGGCGCGCGCTGCGCAGCAGCCGCAGCGCCACCTTCAGGCTGGTCGGCGACTTGCCGCCGAGCGCCTTAAGCGTGGCCTGCGCGAACTCCGAGCCGTCGCGCGACAGCGCCGCGACGATTTCTTCTACCGTGTCATGGGCGAACGCCGCATCGATCTGGGAGCGATGCAATTCGGCAGGTCCCGGTTCGGGCTTTGCTGCGAACCGCGCAACGATGCCGCGCACCTGCCCCGCCGACGCGCCGCGCGGCGCCTGCGTGAGCTTCTCGCGCAGCGCCGGCCATTGCGGCGCCGGCACAAAAGCATCGGCGAAGCCGGCGAAGATCGCGTCAGCGCCGTTCATGGTCGCGCCGGTGAGCCCGAAATACGTGCCGGTCTCGCCCGGCGCGCGCGACAACAGATAGCTGCCGCCGACGTCCGGGAAGAAACCGATGCCAACCTCCGGCATCGCGATCCTGGTGGTCTCGCTCACCACGCGGACGCTGCCATGGGCGCTGAGTCCGACGCCGCCGCCCATCACCAGCCCGTCCATCAAGGCGACGTAGGGTTTGACGAAGCGCGCGATCCGCGCGTTCAGCAGATACTCTTCACGCCAAAACGCCGGCCCGAGATCGCCGCCGGCGCGCGCGCTGTCATACAGCGTGCGGATGTCGCCGCCGGCGCACAGCCCGCGTTCGCCGGCGCCTTCCAGCAGCACCAAGGCCACCTCCGGATCGGCCGCGAAGCCGTCGAGCGCGGCGTCGATGCCGCGCACCATCGCCAGCGTCAGCGCGTTGATCGCCTTCGGCCGGTTGAGGCGGATCACCCCGGCTGTGCCCTCGCGCCGCACGATCAGTTCGGGTTCGTTCAGCGGGGCATTCATCGCGCGCCCTCGATCAGCCTGCGCGCCACGATCAGCCGCATGATCTCGTTGCTACCTTCCAGGATCTGATGCACGCGAAGATCGCGCACGATTTTTTCGATGCCGTATTCGGCAAGATAGCCGTAGCCGCCGTGCAATTGCAGCGCCTGGTTGGCGACCTCAAAACCGACATCGGTGCCGAACCGCTTCGCCATCGCACACAACATCGGTGCGTCGTGATCCTTGCGGTCGAGCGCCGCCGCGGCGCGCCACACCAAGGTGCGCGCGGCCTCCAATTCGATCGCCATGTCGGCGAGGTGAAACTGCAGCGCCTGGAATTCGTCGAGCCGCTTGCCGAAGGCTTTGCGCTCCTTCATGTAAGCGAGCGATTTGTCGAGCGCGGATTGCGCGCCGCCGAGCGAACACGCCGCGATGTTGATGCGGCCGCCGTCGAGCCCGGCCATCGCGATCTTGAAGCCGATGCCCTCGTCGCCGAGCCGGTTGGCGACCGGCACCCGCGCATTGTCGAACATCACCGCGCAGGTCGGCTGCGCGTTCCAGCCCATCTTGCGTTCGTTGGCGCCGAACGACAGCCCGGGCGTATCGCGCTCCACCACCAGGGTGGAGATCCCGGAGGCGCCGTCGCCGCCGCTGCGCACCATCACCACATAGAGCCCGGCTGCTCCCGCGCCGGAGATGAACTGCTTCTGGCCGTTAAGCACGTAGGCATCGCCGTCGACCACCGCGCGAGTGCGTAACGCCGCGGCATCGGAGCCGGAGCCCGGCTCGGTGAGGCAATAGCTCGCGATCAGCTCCATGCTGCACAGCTTCGGCAGCCATTTGTTGCGCTGCTCGGCGCTGCCATAGGCGTCGATCATCCACGACGCCATGTTGTGGATCGAGAGGAACGCCGACACCGTGGGACAGCCTTGCGCCAGCGCCTCGAAGATCAAGGCGGCGTCGAACCTTGTCATCGCGCTGCCGCCGACATCGTCGCGGATGTAGATCCCCGCCATGCCGAGTGCCGCGGCGCGCCGCAGCACCTCGACCGGGAAATGCTTGTCCTGATCCCACTGCAAAGCGTGCGGCGCGATCTGTTCGGCAGCAAACGCCCGCGCCATGTCGCGGACGGCGAGTTGGTCATCGGTCAGGGCGAAGCTGTTCATTCGGGCCGCCAATCGGAAAGCAGGGTCACAAAACGGGCGTGCTCCGTGCCGGCGAGCTTCGCTAAAAATCGCACATCCGCCGTGACCAGCTGCGCATCCAACCGACGCGCGGCTTCGAGATAGATCAGATCATAGACCGGATGCCGTAGCGCGCAGGCGTTCCGCAAAGCGGGCTCGATCAGGTCATCGACGTCGACCAGGTCCGGCAACAATACGGGCAATGTGCCGAAGTGATACGTTGCCTCCTGCTGACTCAGCAATCCCTGCCTCGTTTTGCGGGCAAGGGCGTTCGCGACTTCAATCATGATGAGCCGCGGCGCGACCAGGCGGTCTTCGGCGCCGTAGATGTCTCTTGCAAGATCCGACATTTCTTCGGGTACAAGCCATTTGACCGCGACGCTGGCGTCGATGACCAGCGTCGTCACATCAGGCCTTCCCTGATCTCATCGAGCGTCAGGGAAGGCTGAATACCGTTGCAACGGGAATGCAGGTATCGAATAACAGCCACGCCCTCCTCCCGAGTGAGAGGCTGTTTGCGTTCGAGCAGGAATTCGACTTCCTGCTCGAACGTGCGATTGTTGGCCCGAGCGCGGCGCTCGAACGACTCGTCCAGTTCTTGCACACGACTTCGGGTTGTTGTCTCTGCCATGGCACCGCTCCGGGATCTGAACGCTAATCCTACCTCACTTCATCGTCGGGATCGAGAACTCTGCGCCCTCCTTGACGCCGGTGGGCCAGCGCGCGGTGACGGTTTTGGTCTTGGTGTAGAAGCGGACCGAATCCGGGCCGTGCTGGTTGAGATCGCCGAAGCCGGATTTCTTCCAGCCGCCGAAGGTGTAGTAGGCGATCGGCACCGGGATCGGCACGTTGATACCGACCATGCCGACATTGACCTTCGCGGCGAAGTCCCGCGCGGCATCGCCATCGCGGGTGAAGATTGCCACGCCATTGCCGTAGTCGTGATCCGACGGCAGCGCCAGCGCCTCGGCGTAGTCGTGCGCCCGCACCACGCTGAGCACCGGGCCGAAAATCTCTTCCTGGTAGATCCGCATGTCCTTGGTGACGTTGTCGAACAAGCAGCCACCCATATAGAAGCCGTTCTCATAGCCCTGCAGCTTGAAGTCGCGGCCGTCGACCGCAAGCGTCGCTCCCTCCTCGATCCCGACCTTGACGTAGTCCTTGACCCGCTCCAGTGCCGCCTTGGTCACCAGCGGGCCGAAATCCGCCGACGGATCGGTCGACGGCCCGATCTTCAGGCTCTCGACCCGCGGGATCAGCTTTTCCATCAGCGCGTCGGCGGTGGCCTTGCCGACCGGCACCGCGACCGAGATCGCCATGCAGCGCTCGCCGGCGGAGCCGTAGCCGGCGCCGATCAAGGCGTCGACGGTGTGGTCGAGGTCGGCGTCGGGCATGATGATGGCGTGGTTCTTGGCGCCGCCGAAGCATTGCGCGCGCTTGCCGGTCGCCGCCGCCCGCTCATAGATGTATTGTGCGATCGGCGAGGAGCCGACGAAGCCGACCGCCTTGATATCCGGATCGTCGAGAATGGCGTCGACCGCCTCCTTGTCGCCGTTGACGACATTGAGGATGCCTGGCGGCAGTCCGGCCTCGATCATCAGGGCGGCGAGCGCCATCGGCACGCCGGGGTCGCGCTCCGAGGGCTTCAGCACGAAAGCGTTGCCGCAGGCGATGGCGGGCGCGAATTTCCACATCGGGATCATCGCCGGGAAATTGAACGGGGTAATGCCGGCAACCACGCCCAAGGGCTGCCGCATCGAATAGATGTCGATGCCGGGGCCGGCGCCTTCGGTATATTCGCCCTTCATCAGATGCGGGATGCCGCAGGCGAATTCCACCACTTCGAGGCCGCGCTGGATGTCGCCCTTGGCGTCCGGCACGGTCTTGCCGTGCTCGCGCGCCAACAGCTCGGCGAGCTTGTCGTAATCGCGCTGCGCCAGTTCGAGGAATTTCATCAGCACGCGGGCGCGGCGCTGCGGATTGGTGGCGCCCCAGGCGAGCTGCGCCTGTTTGGCATCTTCGACGGCGGCGCGCAGCTCGGATTTGGAGGCCAGCGCAACCCGCGCCTGCACCTCGCCGGTCATCGGCTCGAACACGTCGGCGAAACGGCCCGACGTTCCGGCCACTTCGCGGCCAGCGATGAAATGCCCGATTGAGCGCATACGTTCCTCCAGAAGCTGATTTTGGGGTTATCTTGAACAGGCTTTTGCGGCGTTTGGAAAGGGCTTCCGCCGCCGGTCCCCGGCAGACTATCGCGCGGGCGAAGCCGCGGCAAACCGCGAACGCGAATGCGGGCGTTGCGAAAAACGCCTCAGTCGGCCGCGGCCTTGCGGCTCGGCTGTGGCTTGACCGCTGAATGGCCCGCGCGCAGCGCCGCCTCGCGGCCGGCGCGCAAGATCTCCTCGGACATCTCGCCATGGCCGGCGATCCGCGCCAGCAGCAGCGTGCCCATCATCGTCGACAGCGTGGCGATGGCCTGGCGGCGCGCCGCCTCGGGCGGCGCGTCGACGATCTGCTCCGCCACCATCTCGATCATCTCCGCGAGCTTGGCGGCGAACGCCTTGCGGGTTTTCGGGCTCTCGCGGGCGATCTCGGCGCCGAGCGCCGGCACCACGCAGCCGCGGCCGGGGTCGTCGCGATGCGACGGCGTGAGATAGGCCTCGACGATTGCCGCCAGCCGCTGCGCGGGCGGCAGCTCGGCGGCGAGCTTGCGCCAGCGCGCGGTGGAACGGTCCATCGCATAGCCGAATGCCTCCACCACCAGCGCCTCGCGGGAGTCGAAATGCGCATAGAACCCGCCATGGGTCAGTCCGGCCTCCTTCATCAGGTCGGCGACGCCGACGCCGTGGGCGCCCTTCTCGCGTAGCCGCACCGAGGCCCTTTTGACGATCCGGGCGTGGGTGTCCTGCTTGTGGTCCTTGGAATAGCGCATGGCCGGTCCATTGAATGTCTGAAATCATATAATGGCACCATTCGCCGCCCAATGCTGCAGTCTTTTGGCGAAATCCGGCCATTGCCTGCGGCTGAAAACCGCCCCACCGGCGAAACCCGATGCCGTTCAGGGGGCCGTTGGCATTATCGCGCTTCCGCCGGTTGCATCTTGCGCAGCGCATCATATGATACCCGTCATTAGATTGATCGTCGCCGTCGCGACGGCGCAGCCAGGCAGGACCCCTGATGATCTCGACCTGGCTCGCCGCCATGCTCGCCCGCCGCGACATCCATTACGGCTGGGTGATGGTGGCGGTGACGTTTCTCACCGCCCTGGTGTCCGCCGGCGCGGTCGGCGCCCCGGGCGTGTTCATCGTGCCACTGCAGCAGGAATTCGGCTGGAGCACCGCGGAAATCTCGTCGGCGCTGTCGATCCGCTTCATCCTGTTCGGGCTGATGGCGCCGTTCGCCGCCGCCTTGATGAACCGCTACGGCCTGCGCAACGTGACGCTCGCCGGGCAGTTGATCATCGCACTGAGCCTGATCGCCTCGGTGGCGATGACCCAGCTCTGGCAATTGATGCTGCTGTGGGGCGTCGCGGTCGGCATCGGCACCGGGCTCACCGCCATGGTGCTCGGCGCCACGGTGGCGGCGCGCTGGTTCGTGCAGCGCCGCGGCCTCGTGGTCGGCATTCTCACCGCCAGCGTCGCTACCGGACAACTGGTGTTCCTGCCGCTCTTGGCGATGCTGACCGAGCGTTACGGCTGGCGCGCCGCGTTGTTGCTGCTGTGCGCGGCGCTCGCCATCGCCGCCTGCGGCGTGGTGCTGGCGATGCGCGACCGGCCGACCGATGTCGGCTTGCGGCCGTATGGCGACCGCGGCAGCGAACCATTGCCGGCGCCGCCGCCCGCCAACGCGCCGATCCTGGCGGCGGCGCTGGGCACGCTGCGCGACGCCGCGAAGACCCGCGTGTTCTGGATCCTGTTCGCCACCTTCTTCATCTGCGGCGCCTCGACCAACGGCCTGATCCAGGTGCATCTCATTCCGCTGTGCGCGGATTTCGGCATCCCGCAGGTGCAGGCCGCGGGCCTGCTGGCGGCGATGGGGATTCTGGATTTCTTCGGCACCATCATGTCCGGCTGGCTGTCCGACCGCTACGACAACCGCTGGCTGCTGTTCTGGTATTACGGCCTGCGCGGGCTGTCGCTGCTGTTCCTGCCGTTTTCCGATTTCTCGTTCTACGGCCTGTCGCTGTTCGCGCTGTTCTACGGGCTGGACTGGATCGCCACGGTGCCGCCGACGGTGCGGCTCACCGCCAAAACATTCGGCGTCGAGCGCGCCGGGTTGGTGTTCGGCTGGATCTTCGCCGGGCATCAATTGGGCGCCGCCACCGCGGCGTTCGGCGCCGGTCTGTCGCGCACCTTGCTGCTGAGCTATCTGCCGGCGTTCTTCGCCGCAGGCGCGCTGTGCATCATTGCCGCGATCATCGTGCTCTTGATCGCGCGGCATCCGAAGCCCGTGGCGGGGTAGTCTGCCCCACGCGATTGCTGCGACAACTCCAAACGCGACGTCATCCTGAGGAGCCCGGCGTAGCTCGTAGAGCGAAGCCGGGCGTCTCGAAGGATGGGCCGCAAGCCGCGATCAGCCGCAACGCTTTTGAGCCGCATCCTTCGAGGCGCGCCACGATACGCTACTCCGTGCATCAGCGGTTTGCCCGGCGCGCACCTCAGGATAACGGCGCCGCGTTAAGACCCGGGTTCTGCGAACGCAGCCCCGCTCACGGCGACTTTATCCACGCCGCCCGTCTGCCGCGCGAAGCCGTTGCGGCGCGGCGCTGCGCCGCGTGGCCGCCTCCCGGCCGTAACTCTCCCCGGTGGCGATGGTCTTGTGCGGCATCGCCGGGCGCAGCGTCAGTTCGCTGCCGTTGTCGTACAGCCCGCCTTCGGCGTTGTGGATCAGCGTGCTGATCGAAGCGCCGAGCTTGACCAGTTCCGGCCCGACCTCGTCGTGCATCCGCTGCTCGTCATACATCGCCGACAACAGCCCGATGGTGACCACCACATGGCTCTGATATTGCGGCGACCACATCGGCGTGGCGATGCCGTTGATATGCGGGCTCCACAGCCCGCAGGCGGTGACATAGCCGCGTTCGCGCAGCATCGCGCGGTTGCCCTCGATCCGCTCGCGCAAGGCCTGCGCGTCGTGCGGGATCTCGCGCTCCATCTCGGCGAGCAGCGCCGCCGCGACGTCGTCGTCGAGCGCCGCGGTATAGGCATGGCCGGCGGCGGTACGGGTCATCGCGATCCGGCTGCCGGTGATCGAATGCAGCCCTAAGGCGTTCGGCGCCCGGGCGAATTCCAGATAGACCAGATGGAAGCGGTCGGGCAGCAGGAAACCGATGGTGCCGGGGATGTGTTCCGCGACCTCCTGCAGCCGCTGCCGGATCAGATGCCGCAGCTGCAGCCCGCACATCATTGCGGTCGACATCGCCACCGCGCTCGGGCCGATGCGATATTTCTGATCGCGCGGCAGATACACCAATTGCCCCATCCGGGTCAGGGTGTGGGTCAGTCGCGACACCGTCGAGCGCGGCAGTCCGCAACGGTTGGAGATTTCCAAATTGCCGAGCCGGGCCTCGTGGCCCTCGAAGCAGCGCAGCACGTCGAAGGCGCGCGACACCACCTGAATCACGTCGCCCTCTCCTGAAAGATCGCCGGCGATCAGGCCTTGTTTGCTTAAGCGTTCCGAGCGTCGTCCCATGTTTTTTCCACGTGATTGTGAGAGCCCGTCGCGCTCGCGTCGCCCCGCCCATCGGGGCGTCGCGGCGCATTGCTCTCATTCCGCAGTGTGGAATGTAATTCCACTTGGGCATCACGCTACATCAGGCGATCTGCATCGACAACATCCCGTCGTGCGATCGACGCGGTCTGATACAAAGTTTTTTTGCCGCGGATTTTATCGCAATACCGCCGCCACCGGCGCTCAGCGCGCCGGCTCCAGCAGCGAGACGTAGTTGGCGACCGCGGCACCGCCCATGTTGAAGATGCCGGCGAGCTTGGCGTCCTTGATCTGCATGCCGTCCGGCGCCTGGCCCAACAGCTGCATCGCCGAGAGCACGTGCATCGAGACACCCGTGGCGCCGATCGGATGGCCCTTGGCCTTCAGCCCGCCCGACGGATTGACCGGCAGCTTGCCGTCCTTGCGGGTCCAGCCTTCCTTGATGGCGCGGGCGCCCTGCCCGGCCGGCGTCAGCCCCATCGCCTCGTATTCGATCAGCTCGGCGATCGTGAAGCAGTCATGGGTCTCGACGAACGACAGATCGGACAGCGTCACGCCGGCGGCTTGCAGCGCGCGCTGCCAGGCCACGCCGCAGCCCTCGAATTGCAGGATGTCGCGCTTCGACATCGGCAGGAAGTCCTGGGCGTGCGCGGCGGCCTTGATGGTCACCGCCTTCGCCATGGACTTCGCGGTGTCGGCGTCGGCGATCACCAAGGCTGCGGCGCCGTCCGACACCAAAGAGCAATCGGTGCGCTTCAGGGGACCCGCGACGAACGGGTTCTTCTCGCCCTCGGCGCGGCAGAATTCGAAGCCGATGTCCTTGCGCATCTGCGCATAGAGATTGGCCACGCCGTTGGCGTGGTTCTTCGCCGCGATCAGCGCCAGCGCGTCGGACTGGTCGCCGTATTTCTGGAAATATTTCTGCGCGATGTTACCGAACACACCGGCAAAGCCGGCCGGGGTGTCGCCGTCCTCGATCAGATAGGAGGCGCGCAGCAGATTCTTGCCGATCTCCGGACCCGGGGTTCGGGTCATCTGCTCGACGCCGACCACCAGCACGATCCGGGCGCCCGCCGCCACCGCCTTGACCGCCTGATGCACCGCCGCCGATCCGGTGGCGCAGGCGTTCTCGACCCTCGTCGCCGGTTTGAAGCGCAGCTCAGGGTCGGCCTGCAGCACCAGCGCGGCGGTAAAGTCCTGCGGCGAGAAGCCGGCGTTGAAATGCCCGAGGATGATCTCGTCGACATCGACGGCGGCGATCCCGGCGTCGGCCAGCGCGTCGGTCGCCACCCTTACGATCAGGCTCTCGACGGTTTCGCTCTCGAGTTTGCCGAACGGCGTATGCGCCCACCCGACGATGCTGGCTGTCATGCGGTCTCTCCCTGTCGCGGCCGCATTCTTTGGCGGCTTGCGCGCAAGCATAGCCGTTTTTTGCCGCCGCTCAATCTGCCACGGGTTTGCCGCAAGATTTTTCGCGGGGGTTTTTGGCGGCGCCGGTCGCCGAAACGACAACGCCCGCCCGCAGGATTTGCGGGCGGGCGCCGGGTTCCGGACCCAGTTCGATCGGTGATATTCGGTCAGCGATAATGCCGCGGACCGTAATGCGGGGCGCCATAGCCATAGCCGCGCGGCGCCGAAGAGTAACGCGGCGTGCCGTAATGCTGGCCGCCATAGCGCAGGCTGTGCTGATAGGATCGCGGCGCGGTCAGGCCGTAGCGCGGCGCGTAGCCCGGCCGCGCATAGCCGGCGCGATAGCCGGAATGGCCGTAGCCATAGCCGTAGCCATAGCCGTAGCCATAGCGAGCGCCCGGCCGGGCGTAGCCGTAATGGCCGTGACCGCGCCACGGCCGATATTGCGGGTGATGCCGATAGCCGTAGGAATAGCCGCGCGACACCGTGGCTTCCTGGTAATACGGCTCGGGCGCGAGCCGTCCGGGGCCGGAATACACCGGGCCCTGGTCGACATAGTAGTATTGCGGCGACGGGTCCGGCAGCCGCTCGTAGCTGGTGGCGATATCATAGCCCAGGCCGTAGCCTGCGCCATAACCGACGCCGACGCCGTACCCCGCGCCGTAGCCGTAATAGCCGCTATAGGCCGGCTGGCCGCAGGGCGACACATAGGCCTGCGCGCAGGGCGAGCAGCTGGTGAACAGGCCGCCGCCGCACGCCATCGCCGGCGCGGAGCCGACTGCCAACACGGCGGCAGCCGCCGCCACTCCAGAAATCAACAAACGCATAACGCTCTCCTGTAGACGTTTTTTTGGTCGGGTTAGTATCGTGGTCTGCGGAAATTCGGACGCGACAAATCCGGCGCCAGGACCACCGGCGGCGGATCCAACGGCACCTCCGGCTGCGCCGCCGGCGGCGCCGACTGCGCCGACCAGGACTCATGAAAACTCTCGGCCGGCTGCGGCAATTTGCGGTTTTCAGGCGGTTCGATTTCCAGCCGGCCGTAACCCGGCAGCTGGCTCGAACCCGGATAATAGTGCCCGACATGCGGCACCGGATCGATATAGCGGCCGCCATAGATGGTCGGCTGCACGTGGGTGCCGCGCGCCAGGCCCCAATCGCTTTCGCTCACCGCATAGGACGCGTCGCGGCCGTTGATGATGATCGGCACGCCGGGGCGGCCGGGAATCACGATCGACGGGCCGCTGTCGAGCGCCGCGGCGCTCCACGTCGTCCCGATCAGAATGGCTAATGCACAAGTCCCACGCATGGTCGCCGCCCCCTTGATGATGCCAAGCTAGTCGAAAACCCGCGACGATGGGTTAAGGTCCCCGCCCGATCTGCCGGTAAGGCTAACGCACAAGGATAGCGCGGCGGGCAATTGCAAGGATTTGGGTGACCGAGCTTAATGGCGGGCCGCGGCCCGCGGCCGGGCGCGACAAATCTTGCCGGGCGGCCTTGTGGCGGCGCGGCGGCGCTGCTAGCTGTTCGGCGAAATGCCGGTTTAGCTCAGCGGTAGAGCAGCGGTTTTGTAAACCGAAGGTCGGGAGTTCAATCCTCTCAACCGGCACCATGGTTCGCGCCGCGCCGCTGGCCGCCGGCGTGGCGGTTGCGACTGGTTCGCGGAGCCCGGCGGTCTGCCGATGTCTTACAGCCGCTGCACCAAGATCGTTACACCAAGCTCCACAATACGATCAGATTGACCGCGCAGGCCGCCAACAGGCTGATCGCCAGCACGGTCTGAACGCCATTGCGGTGGGTGTTGAGGATCATGTTCATCGCACCGACAACATCGGGCGATTCGCGCCCCGGAGTCCCGCGGGTTATTTTCAGGGCGATTCAGGACTCGTTTACGATTGATTCTCCGCAGCGCTGGCGTGCCGCCCTCCTCCCCGCTGCGGCCGGTGCAGCAAAAAGGCCGGCGCGGGGCCGGCCTTCTGCACGCTGGTGGCTCCGCGACAACACCTCAGTATTTGGCGACCACCGGGCCGCCCCAGCCGAAGCGATAGTTCAGGCCGGCCTTGACGGTGTGTTCGTCGTTGCGAACGGTGGCGCCGAGAATGTCCGGCGGGCCGCCGTTGAAGGTGGTGTTGCCGAAGTCGTAGTATTGATATTCCAGCTTGGCCGACCAGTTCGGCGCGAACATGTATTCGAGACCGGCGCCCACGGTGTAGCCGTCGCGGTGGTTGCCGCTGGTGGTGAAGGGCACGCCGACGCCGGTGTTGCTGACGTTGAGGCTGGAGTCGCGATAGGCATAGCCGCCCTTGGCGTAGAGCAGCGTCGGGCCCCAGCTATAGCCGAGCCGGCCGGTGACCGACCCCAGTCCGCGATTGTCCTGGGTGATCAGGCTGTTGCCGGGAAACAGCAGGCCGCCATTGTCGTTCGAGGGCAACCAGCTGTACTGCGCCTCGACGCCGACCACCCAGTTGCGGGCGAATTGATAATCGGCACCCGCCTGCACGCCGCCGAGAAACTGGCCGTCGCGTCCGCCGATGTTGTTGTCTCCGGCGAAGGCACCGCCGACGTGACCGCCGATATAGAATCCGGTCCAGTTGTACACCACCTCCGGCGCGGTGTAGGCCGGCGCCTTGGTGTAGGTCCGCGCCGGCAAATCGGCGGCGAAGGCGGGCGCCGCGAAAACCATCATGGCGGCCGTGCCGAGCAGAAGCTTTCTCATTTTGGTTCCCCTGGTTGCGATCCCATATGTCGGAAAACAACGTGGCACCAGTTTGGTTGCCTGGCGGCGAGACCACAGCAACGATGGTTCGTTACTGTGACAAGCCGGCCACACCCCGGTTCCGATGCGGCGCGAGGCCGTTCTAGCGGGTCATTTTCTCAAGCTCGGGGAACGGCAGGTAGTTCACGCCAGCGCAGGCGTCGCCCGGCTCTTCCAGCACGTGGTCGAGCCGCGCATCGACATAGAGCACAGCGCGTTCGCGCAGGCCGAGATACTTGCCATCGGATTGCCTGGCGTTGAAGCGCAGGCAGGAGATATAGCGCTGCCGACCGGCGACGTTGCGCTGCACCGGCTCGGCCATCACCGCCTCGCGCACGCCGACCGGATCGGTCAGATAGGTCTTGAAGAACGCCAGCAATTCCGCGCGATAATTCGTCGGAAACGGCTGGTTGCCGGTGCCGCGATCGTCGGTGAAGGTCATGTTGCCGAGGCCGCCGCAGCCCGCCAGCGCCACGGCGAGCAGCAGCAAAGTCGCGGGCAAGGTCGCGGGATGATTCAACGGTCTCAAGTCGGGCTCGCGGGTTGCGATCGGCGGTTCGGCAATGTCTTAACCGCTCCGCTGCCGGAAGGGAATTGCGAACTCGGCGAAGCCAAAGCAAGCGCCGCGGCGGGTGTTACAGGCCCGCCGAGGCCGGCGGCGTCAGCCGTGCCGAACGGTGTGGCCGAGCGACTTGACCGCGTTGTGCGAAACGTGATGCAGCCGATGCGCGCCGATCCGCTTGTGGGCGCGATGATGCCGCACCACGTGGTGATGCCGGACCATCTTGGCCTGGGCGTTGAGCACGGCCGGCTTCGCGGTCTCCGACTTGGCGACCGGGGCCGACGTCTGATGCGCGGGGCCAGCGGCCAGCGCCGGCGCCGCCAACATCGAAACCGCAAGCAGCGCCGCGGACATTGTCTTGATCATGGTGGTCTCCTCTTGATCGGGTGGTGAAAGCGAGCGGTCGGTCGGCCGTCTCATCGATCATGCAACCAGCGTAACGACGGCGTGCTGAACCGATCCTGAAGCGCGGCAACGGCTTTCGTTCATCGGGATGAACCGTTCGTCAGCCGGCGCGGCGGCGCGGCTCCGCGCAGCGCTGCGAAGTGGCGCCTCGACAATCGCGCGACAGGTCGTATAGACGACATCGTCCATTCGCGCCGCACGCTCGCAGAGGCCGCCCTCATGACCCATCCCTCGCGCTATTCCCGGATCGCCTTCGTCGCGAGCCCCAGCGCCGAGGCGCAGGCCGCGCTGCTGCAACTGACCGAGGCCTATGGCAATGTCGATCCGCATGACGCCGACGTCATCGTCGCGCTCGGCGGCGACGGATTGATGCTGCAAACCCTGCATCAGCACATGCGCAGCAACAAGCCGATCTACGGCATGCACCGCGGCACCGTGGGTTTTCTAATGAACGAGTACAGCGCGGTCGACCTGCGCAGCCGGCTCGCCGCGGCGCGCGACACCGTGATCCATCCGTTGCTGATGCGCGCCACTGACGTTCACGGCACCGTGCATATCTACCACGCCATCAACGAGGTCGCGCTGTTTCGCCAGACCCATCAGGCGGCGCGGCTGCGCATCATCATCGACGAGCGCGAACGGATGAGCGAACTGATCGCCGACGGCATCCTGGTCGCCACGCCGGCCGGCTCCACCGCGTATAATCTGTCGGCGCAAGGCCCGATCCTGCCGATCAACGCAGCACTGCTGGCGCTAACGCCGATCAGCGCGTTCCGGCCGCGGCGCTGGCGCGGCGCGCTCTTGCCGAACACCGCCTTCGTGGTGATCGAAGTGCTGGAAGGCGACAAGCGCCCGGTCGCCGCGGTCGCCGACCACGACGAGGCGCGCGACGTCCGACGCGTCGAAGTGATCTCCGACAAGACGATCTCGATGCGCATGCTGTTCGACCCCGGGCACAGCCTGGAAGAACGCATCCTCAGCGAGCAGTTCGGCTACTGACGCCGCGGGCGGCGGAGAAATTCCTCATCGCGTCAGAGACTTGCGGGAAATGCGCGGCAACGCGGAGACATTTTAGCGGACCGCACGAAGCACTTTCCGGATTCATTGATTTCATTGAATAATTTGCTGGCGAAACGCTGTGGCAAACCTACGGCAGCGGCCGACGGCGCGCGAATCCGTTGCGGCGGCATTGTGTCTATCGCCTTATTTTGGAGCCGGCTCTTCCGAGCGTCGACGCCATGAAAAAGTCATCAAAATGACTTTATTCATAACAATCGCACCAAACTAGAGAACGAATAACTCCATCACTATCCCAATCAACGACCGCGGCGGCGAAGGTTTAGGCAAACGGCCCGTCGATCCTTTTAACATTCTATAGCGCTTAACATGCTACGCGGCGAATGCATCCACATGCGAACGACTTGAGAAGTCTGCTATCCCAGATAGCAGCGTTCTCAATCTCAACATTCCATGGTGAATGACCGCGTCAAATAACTATCAGTCCGAAAACGTCGCCAGCCAAATGATGCCGCTAGGCAGCATCATCTGCAGCTGTAGCCCGAGTATGCAACGCCGCGCTTCGTCCAGTTGTCCGGATTTGCAAACAGTCGCTGTCCTGCTTCAAGAAAGAACGGGCCTTTGAAATTATCGGAATCGAACCAAACGTTATGAGGAGTCCAAACGACAAACGATTTTATTGGATTTGCGGGATCAACGAGGTTCACGAGGCTGGTGACGAGGAAAGGTCCACTGAGGGCTCCAGCATCCTTATTCTCGATAATGCCATTTGTGGGGATATCGCAAACAACGGCGCCTTGAGCCGCTTGCGCCAAGCTCCCGGACGATAAGCTAGTTATCAAAGCTGCAGCGGCAATGAGATTCTTGGAATTATGGATCATCACATCTCTCCGGCTGTGTAATCAGTCAAATTCTCCGGCTGTGTAATTAGTTAAATCTACCTTTCAATTATTCATCGACTTAGTCGGATTGTCCAGTTAGTTTTGGCTGGTTTGAGGGTCAATATCACTCCCTGGCGATACGAAGCATCGTCGGCATGTTGCGCTGCGGGTTTGGGCTCCTCTTTTGCTTGTGGCGTGAAAACTGGATCCGGCGTGGACCAGCGGGAAACCGCCGCCGAGAACATCGCGCCTGGCGTGGCCTCTCGCTCCCCGCCCCCTCCGCAACCCTTCGTTAACGACGTCTGCATAGAGTTAACGCGGAGTATACCGACGCCGTCGGTGCGACGTCAGAGCCGAGCCATGTTCCGGATCGATTTCAACAAGCTGCGCTTTCTCGTCTGCGACGACAATCCGCACATGCGGCGCATCCTGCGCACGCTATTGCATTCGTTCGGCGCCCGCGAGGTCTACGAGGCCGAGGACGGCGCCACCGCGCTGGAAATGTACAGCCATTACGCCCCCGACATCGTCATCACCGACTGGGCGATGCCGATCTTCGACGGCCTCGAACTGACCCAGATGATCCGCCAGCCGGAGGCCAAGGGCAATCCGTTCGCGCCGATCATCATGCTGACCGGGCATTCCGAAAAGCGCCGCGTCACCGTGGCGCGCGACGCCGGCGTCACCGAATTCCTCGCCAAGCCGATCTCCGCCAAGGCGCTGTATCAGCGGGTGCTCAACGTGGTCGCCAATCCGCGCCCCTTCATCAAGACCAAGAGCTATTTCGGCCCCGACCGCCGCCGCAACAGCGCCGCCAACGCCTATATCGGGCCGGAACGCCGCAGCGGCGGCGACGCCGACGTCATTCATCAACCGTCGCTGCTCGATAAGGCCCGCGTCGCGGGATAGAACGAGGTTTTGCTCCGCCATGGCGAAAGCCAGGAAATCACCGCTGCACGTCGAAGCCTTCCTCGACCACCACGTCATCACCCAGCCCAATCCGCTGCGCAGGGTGCTGCATGCGGTCGACGACAAAGACCGCGACGATCCGATCGCGCGCGCCGAACAGGCGCTGGCCGGGCTGTCGGGCGAATTCGAACAGTGGATGGCTGCCGAGTGCGAGCGGCTGCGCGCGGCGCATGAAGCGGTGCTGGCGCAGGGCTTTACCAAGACCACCCGCGACGAACTGTTTCGCGCCGCGCATGATATCAAGGGCGACGCCGCCACCTTCGGCTATCCGGCCGCCAGCGTCGCCGCCGAGAGCCTGTGCCGGATCATCGAGCACGCGCCGAAGCTCGAACAGGTGCCGGCGGATCTGATCGCCAACCATATCAAGGCGATCCTCGCCATCGTGCGCGAACACGCGCAAATCGAAAAGGCCGGCGTCGAACGCGAACTGAGCCGGCGGCTGCGCGCCATCGCCGACGAATATCTCGCCGCGGTCAACCACGACCGCCCCGAACACCTCGAAGCGATCCTCGCGCCCGGCATCGCGCCGGCGGAGTGAGTTTTCTCGGGGTTGTTGCTGAGTCATTGCGAGGCGAGGACGGCGCTCTGCGCCGATCTGCGAGGCACGGCCTTCACCTCTCCCCGCTTGCGGGGAGAGGGTGCATATGCCGCGCCGCTTCAAATCACTTCGACGCCCCATCACGCGCGGGCTTGATACACCAAGCCGCCCATAAAGCGGACCGCTGTGCTGCGTCCGGAGCGCGCGCCCTTTCCACGTAGCTATCCGAATTGTCTGCAGCTATCCGAATGCCTAAAGGCTGCGCCGCGCTAGCGCTCACGCCGCGAGCGCCGCCGATTCGAACCGCGCCACCCAATCTTCCGCCAGCACGTCGTCGCGGAACTGGCTGGCCTCGTCGCGCGCCGATTCGGTGGCGAAGCGCCGCAGCAGGATCAGTAGCGGTGCGGCGGCATCGCTGCCGCTTTCGCAGCGCGTCAGCACCCGCTCGACCATACGCCGGCGCAGCCCCGCGGCACCCTCCGGGCTGTCGGCAAAGCCGGTTTCGCGCACCGCGTCGAGCGCGGCGCGGAACGCCGGGAACGCGGAGTCCGGCAGGCCGGCGCGCAGCAGCAGCGCGTCGAGGCCGGCGCCCGCCCCGTCATGCAGCAACGCCGCGACGCGGCCGTAAGGCAACTCGGTCAATTCCACCAGCGCCTGATAGAACAGTTCGAGATTGCCGGACAACAAGGCGCGCAGGATCAAGCCGGCGGTGAGTTGTCCGGTGGCGCGCAGATGCTGCATCAGCCCGCGCATGTCGTCGTCGCGCGAGCGCGCCGCGATCGCCACGGTGGAGCGATCCAGCGCCTCGGCGACCACGCGTTCGGCGCGATCGGCGCTGAGCCAGCGCCGTGCCACCACGAATTGCGCCAGCGTGTCGGACAGTTTGGCGACCAGCGCCAGCCGCGTCGCCGCCGGCAGATCGTCCAGCACCAGCATCGATTCGCGGATCGCCGCGAGATGGCCGTGGCGCTCGACGATGCGGTCCCAGGAAAACGGCGCCAATTCGGCGTGCGGATTCTCGATCAGTTCCAGCGCCGAGGACGGCGAGCCGACCTCGGCGATCGCGGCGCAGACCGAGGCCGGCAACGCGGCGCGGCGCGCGATCGCGCATTGCATCTGGCAATTGCCGGTGGCGACGATGTCGACCAGATCGGCGTCGATCAGCAGCGGGGAGAATTCCAGCACCGGCAGCGCCACGCTCGGCTGATCGGCGGACAGCGCGCGAATGATCGCCGCCGGCGCATCGGCGCTGCGCGCGAACACTTCCGACATCGCCAGCCGCACCAGCGGCGAACAATCATCGAGCAGCATCAACAGCGCGCCTTCGGCGGCGGCGCGATCGTCATCGGAAAGGTCTGAGACCAGCCAGGCCCGCGCCAATGAACGGGTGGCCTCTGCGCGTTCGCCCGCCGGAGCGGTGCGGATCCAACTGATGAACTGCCGAACGATCATGGGGCTGCCGGCTTACGCAACTTGCAAAGACACCGCGACGCGGCGCCAACGTCAGCAAAAATAAACCATGACGCTTAACAAAGGGTTCACCATAACTGTTTGGGTTTATTGACGTTTCGTTAATGGCCCAGACGCAGACGGAAATACTTGCAATGGCTGCGGCGGGCGCAGCTTCAGCCGGCTTGCGATTGCCAAATAGCAGGCGGGGAAAGTTAACCGCTGAAGGTGCCGGCGCGATCGCTGAACAGATCGAGCGGCTGCGGCGGGCGCACATTCGGGGTCTGCGCCAGCGCCGAGGACACCGAACTATCCGAGCTGCTTGACGCGGTGGATGCGCCCGACGCGGTCGCGGCGCGGTTGCCCCACAATTCCTGCACCGTGGCCGACACCGGCTCGGCGCGATCGCCGGGCTGATACAGTGAGCGAAAGCCCGGCTGATACTGCGCCGTGGTGGTGGGCGAATCCGACGTCGCGCTCGCCGACGTCGCCGAGCGCAGGTCGGGAAAGCTCGACAGATAGGCGCCGCTGTCGGCCGGCGCCGCGGCGCTCGCCACCAGGCTGATCGGCGCCCCGCCGCCCGCCGCCATGGTCGCCAGCGCGGACGGCGAATTGGCGGCCTGATCGTAGCGCGACGCCAGTTCCGAATAGACCTGCGACACGCTGCGGGCGTTGCCGGAGCGATCGTAGAAGATCGAGCGGTTGGCGGCGGCCGCGTTGGGAAACAGCGCGGCGCCCGACGCGCTGGGGTTGTTCTCGGCGTTGCTGATCAGCTTGGCGGCGCCGCCCACCCCCATGAAATGCGCCATGTAGAGTTCGCTGTCGGTCGGCCGCCGGCCGATCTCCCCGGTCAGCTTGAAGCTGTTGGATTGCGTCAGCACCCCGGCCATCGCCGAACTCGCCACCGGATCGTCGCGCAGCTTGAGGATCGCGGCCTTCGCCGCCGGGTCGCTCACCGAATAGCTGCCGGAGGCGGATTTCGAGATCGCGTCGGCATATTGGCCGTAGCCGAACTGGCTGCCGGCTTCCTTGACGGTGCCGAGCCAGGTCTGCTCGATGAACTGATACAGTCCCTTCGCCGACGAGGTCGACGCCGCAGCGGTCGGGTCGAAGTTGGACTCCATCTTCGCGGTGGTCACGAGGTAACTGAAATTGGTCCCGGTCGAGCCGGCCGCCTGCTTGATGGCGCCGGCAATCTGCGCGCGCGACGCCGCGGCGGATGTTGCTGAGCTGGTGGAAGCGTCGACCGTCATCGCTGGCCCCCCGCGGCCTTCGACCGGCGGCGGTTAGTTCGGGCGCCATTGAGCGCTCCTGCGAAGTTACCTTCAGACACTATGGTTAATGCAGGATTAACGACCCGGGCGAGCGGATGGCGCGACCGCGCGCCCGGTTGCTTCGACACCATCAGTTAACCCAAACATGTTTCCAATCATGTCTGAATCGCACGCGCCGAAACAATCGCCGCGCGGGAGGTCGACATGAACGCGATCGCCACCAGCAGCAATTCCTATTCCGCGGCGAGCTTGTTGCAGAGCGGGTTCAAGCCGGACGCAGCCGCAACCGCCGTCAAGGCCGACGCCGCGCCAGGCGCGACCGCCCCGGCTGATACTGTCGAACTCTCCGACCACGCCAAGGCGATGCTGGCCAAGGCGCAGGCCGATGCGCAGGCCGTCGCCGACCTGAAAATGAGCTTCGACGAGCGGCTGCAGAAGCGCAGCGACGCGCTGGCGGACAAGCTGACCAAAGCGTTCAGCGACTTCCACGTCAATTTCGACGATTCGGTGCGGTTGCAGGTCGACAAATTCGGCAACGTCACCACCGAAGGGCCGTGGAAAAAGAAGATCGAAAAATATTTCGCCGACAATCCCGAGGTCGCCAAGGAATTGAAGGCGGTGGCCGGGCTCAACGCGCTGAAGGCCGCCTCCACCGCGCTCGACCTCTACAACAAGGAAAAGGGCGAGACCGCCGGCAGCAAGCAGCAGCAAGCTGCCTGGTCGAAGTACAATGTCCGCTCGATCAACATCCAGACCTTGAGCGGGGTGATGAGTCTCACCGACGGCAAGCTGCGCAGCGCCGCGGTCGACTATATCGACGCCATCGCCGATCCGACCGGCGCCGAGGCCAGCGGCGCCGATGCCGCGGAGAAGCAGCGCGACGTCGCCCACCGGCTGGCGTAAGGCACGGCCAACCGAAGCAATCAAGGACGGGGCGCTAACCCCGTCATTGCGAGGAGCTCTTGCGACGAAGCAATCCAGGGCTCGACGCGAGGCCCCTGGATTGCTTCGCGTCTCGGTCGGCGCTACGCGCCGTCCTCGGCTCGCAATGACGAAACACCACCGATGATGCTTGCCTGTCTTCCGTCAGGCTGTTTCCGCTCAACGATAGACCTTGGCCGGATCGAACAATCGCTCGGCATCGACCGCCGACAACAGCGGTTCGCCTTTGGCGTCGCGGTCGACGCGGCGATAGAAGCAGGATTTGCGCCCGGTGTGGCAGGCCGCGCCGCCGCCCTGCTCGACCTTGATCCACACCGCGTCCTGGTCGCAGTCGACCCGCATCTCCAGCACCCGCTGCACATGGCCGGAGCTTTCGCCCTTGCGCCACAGCCGGCCGCGCGAGCGGCTGAAGTACCAGGCCTCGCCGGTCTCGATAGTCTTCTGCAGCGCCTCCTGGTTCATGAAGGCGACCATCAGCACCTCGCCGCCGAGAGCATCGGTGGTGACGCAGGTGACGAGCCCGGCGGCGTCGAATTTCGGGCTGAGCACGACGCCTTCCTCGACGTCGTCCGGCGCGGCGGCAGCGGTGGCGGCAGGCGTGGTTGTTGCAGACATCGGCAGACCTCTTGGAAAAAACGCCCATCCACATTCGGCGTCATACAACACAGCGTCATCCTGAGGAGCCAGGCTGAGCGCAGCGAAGCCGGGCGTCGCGAAGGATCGGCCGCGGGCACTGGGTGCAGCCGCACACCGTCCGACCGCTGTCCTTGCGGCGTCATCCTTCGAGGCTCCCCCGCAGCGCTGACGCGCTGCCGGAAAGCACCTCAGGATGACGGCTCCCGCAACCTCAGCTCGCGACTAAAGCGGCAGGCGATGCAACGGCTTAGCGCTGCCCCCGGATCATCGACATGAAGCGGGCCTGCTCCGCCGGATTGTCGCGGAACATGCCGGTGAAGCGGCTGGTGAAGGTCACCGCGCCCTGCTTGCCGATGCCGCGCACCGACATGCAGGTATGCTCGGCCTCGATCATCACCGCGACGCCGCGCGGCTTCAGCACCTCGTCGACCGCAGCGGCAATCTGCGCGGTGAGATGCTCCTGGGTCTGCAGCCGGTGCGCGAAAATATCCACCAGCCGCGCCAGTTTCGACAGCCCGACCACCCGCTCCACCGGGGTATAGGCGATATGCGCCTTGCCGTAGAACGGCATCACGTGATGCTCGCAATGCGAGGTGAAGCTCATGTCGCGGATCAGCACGAAATCGTCATAGCCCGCGGTCTCGCCGAAGGTGCGGTTCAGCACCTCGGCCGGGCACTGGTGATAGCCCTGGAACAATTCGTCATAGGCTTCCACCACGCGGCGCGGCGTATCCAGCAGCCCCTCGCGCGAAATGTCTTCGCCGATATAGGCCAGCAGCGTCTGCACCGCCTGCTCGGCCTCGCCGCGCGACGGTCGCGGCTGGTCCGGCTTGACGGCGGCGGCGAGAAATTCCGCGGGATCGAGTTCGGCCGGGCGAGCACCCGCAACCTTGGCGTCGGCCGGTTTGCCGTCGGGCTTGCCGGCGCGCAGCGGCTTGATCAATGCGTCCATCTTTTCTCCGTTCGACCGGCCGTTTCAGACCGGAGTGTCACCGGGCAGACGGGGCGGCATTTGCCGCCGGGCGCCTGAGGCCCTCACATCGCAAGTGTAAACACTGGAACCGGCGATGTGAATTGCAAATTCCGCGCGCTTAAGCAGAGCGGCCGGACTGTATTTCCGCGGCCCTGGTCCTATATAAGTAGGCCAGTCGAGCCCGCCAAGGCGCTCCCGATCCGAACCGCAGAGCCGATGCTGAACGACATCTATAACAAGCGCATCATCGAACTGGCCGGCAATATCCCGCGGCTGGGACACTTGGCCGCGCCAGACGCCAGCGCCACCGCGCATTCCAAATTGTGCGGCTCCACCGTCAAGGTCGAGCTGAAGATGGACGGCCCGGTGGTCATCGATTTCGCCCATGACGTGAAGGCCTGCGCGCTCGGCCAGGCCTCCTCCTCGATCATGGCGCAGCACGTGGTCGGCTCCACCGCCGGCGAATTGCGCGCGCTGCGCGAGACGGTGCGCAAAATGCTGAAAGAAAACGGCGCGCCGCCGCAGGGCAAATGGGCCGACATCGCGCTCTTGGAGCCGGTGCGCGACTACAAGGCGCGCCACGCCTCGACGCTGTTGACCTTCGACGCCGTGGTCGACGCGATCGGCCAGATCGAGGCCAAGCTCGGGCAATTCGCCCCGGCGGAAGGCTAGATTCTCCGCGGTTCGTCGGTTCAACCGCAGCCGTCATTCCGGGGGCGAGCAGCTGCGCGCGAGCCCGGAATCTGGCAACCTTGGCGGCGGTAGACCTCACTTCTCGCAGCAAGATTCCGGGTTCGCTTGGGCTTGCGCCCTCGCGCCCCGGAATGACGCGCTGATCAGGTGAGAAGAGCGCTCGGGATCGACCTAGCGCTGCGGCTGCGCGGCGCCGCCCTGGCCGCCGGTCGGCAGGCTGACCTCGGCGGTCTTGGTCGGCTTCGCCACCGGCAGCGCGATGTCGGACGCCACCGGCGCCTCGTTGGCGACGCGATCCTGTACCGCCTTGGCTTTCAGCCCGGCGACCGCGACCGCCGCCGGCGCCTGATCGAGCGGCGGCAACAGCTCGGCGATCGCCTCGGTGGTCAGCAGATTGGTGAGCTGCAATTCGGAGCGCGACAATTCGTGCAGATTCTCCCACGGCGGCACGTTCAGCGACAGCGACAACAGATCGCCGGTGCCGCCCATGTCGAAGGTGAATTTCGCCAGCCGGCCGATGTCGCGCTCAACGATCATCATGTCCTGCGCGGTGTAGCTGGCGGCGCGCGCGTCGTCGGCGCGGTCACCCATCCAGATCTGGTGAACCCGCACATGAGCGCCTTCAGGCACGTAGCGAACGTTGCCTGATAACAGTAGGAAAACGCACATCGATTCACAATAGGCCTGCGGCGCGATGGTGGTCTGCATGCCGCTTGCGGTGGCGACCTCGATGGTGCTGCCGACGGTGGTGCGCATTCCCAGCTTGCGCCAGCGCCGGCCCATGGTGATGGCGTCGTTGACCGAGCCGCCGCTGGAGTCCAGCACGACGGTGGAGCCGGCCAGCTGCCGGCCGCGGGCGAATTCGTCAAAATCCTTCGGGGTGTCGGCGGTGACAATTCCGACCGCCGAGATCCAGCCGCGGCAATTCGGCTCGCAGGCCACCCAGTTGAACCGCATCGGCAGTTTGCGCTCTTCAAGCTGCCCGCCGGCGCCGGCCTGCGCCGAGGTGCCGCCGACATTGGCGACGTTTGTCGCCACGATGGTCGCCGCCGCGGTGAACACCACCGCCAGACCGACGAATTGCAGCCACCTCGCGCGTCCCATGTGGTTCCTTGCCTCGCCCGATGAGCAACGGTAACGATCCCAGAGCACTGACAAAATTCTGTCATGACACCGATATGCAAATGGTTAACTTTGTGAGCCATCCTGTCCAGCGCACTTTTGGTTGTAAGGCCTCCGTATCATTACGATATTTGCCGCGCTGTGACGTATTTACCAGTTCCGCGCGACAAAACTGGGCAGCTCGCAGCACAGTGTTTTGACAAACCGCCCAGTGGATATGCAGCTGCCTTGGAATGGTCTGCGGACCCCTGCCCTGACCCCGATGCCGCGATGCCGATGACCGCGAGGACCCTGCTGCAAAACCTGCCGCGCCGAATCGGCCGCGGCGCGATCTGGCTGTATCGCCACTCGCTGTCGGCGCTGGTCGGCTATCACTGCCGGCATCTGCCGAGCTGCTCGGCCTATGGCGACGAGGCGATCGACCGCTTCGGGCTGTGGGCCGGCGGCTGGATGACGCTGGCGCGGCTGTTGCGCTGCCAGCCCTGGGGCACCCACGGCATCGACAACGTGCCGCTCGCGGCGCCCGCCGGGGCGCGCTGGTATCTGCCGTGGCGCTACGCGCGCTGGCGCGGCGTCAACGGCTGAGCGAACCGCCGGCCTTAGAGCTCCGGTTCCGATAGAATCAGAACCGGAGCTTGAGATTGTTATTTTGACGCGTTTTCTTCACGCGAACCGGGATCCACTTCGCTCGAAAACGCTATAAAAGTCAGAAGCTGACGCAGGCGCTCTGCAGCGCGATCAGCACCGACTGCTGCTGGAACCTGTGCTTATAGGCTTCGGCGATCGCGGTCAGCGCCGCGCGCTTGGTGGGATCGTCGGCGAACAGGATCAGCAGGACTTTTGCCGGCTCGCGCAGCAGCACGCCGCTCGCCGGGTTGCGCCATTGCCCCTTGCTGTCGATCACCGTCAGCCCGTCGGGAAACCGCGGCGTGACCTCCTCGGCAAGAAAGCGCGCGAAAGCGGCTTCGCTGACCAGCGCGCGATCGCGCAGCGTGCGGCCGAACAGCAGTTCGGCGCGCAGCATCGGCTCTGCCGGCTGTGCGCAGGTCCGCGGCCACGAGGCGCAGCCGCCGAGCCCGACGAGCAGCAGGGTCGCGACCACGATCAAGCCGGCCGGCAAGCGCCGCTTAACTCTTCGGCGCGGCGATCCGGCCGGTGATAAGCGCGCTGCAAAGACTGAGCGCGATGAAGCCCACCGAGACATAGCCCGCCTCTTGCAACAAGGAGCCGGCGAACAGCGTGCCGCCGATCGCGGAGCCGACCGCCTGACCGATATAGATCACCGAGGTGTTGAGCGATATGGTGGCCGGCGCCAACAGCGGCGCGGCGCCGACCAGCCGCACCTGCTGCATCGAATTGGTCGAGGTGAAGCCCATCCCCCAGATCCCGACGCCGGTCGCCATCAGCATGAAACTGCCGGCGCCGAACGCCCAGACGCTGGCGCCGGTCAACAGCACCGCGATCGCCAGCAGCGAGGTCCGGTAGGCGCCCCACAGATCGACGATGCGGCTGGCGATCACGTTGCCGACGAAGCCGCCGATGCCATAAAGCGCGAACACCAGGCTGATGGCGTCCGCGCCGGCGGCGGTGAGCCGCGCCAGCAGCGGGCCGAAATAGGTGAACACCACGAACTGCCCACAGGTCTGCAAGGTGGTGACCAGCAGCAGCAGCAGGATCAGCCGGCTGCGGCCGACATCGGCCCAGGTCTTCAGGTTGACCGGCGCGCCGATCAATCCGCCCGGCAGCCGCCAGACCAGCAGCACGCAGCTCAGCGTGCCGATCAGCCCGACGCCGGCATAGGCGGCGCGCCAGCCGTAGCGGCTGGCGATGAAGGTCACCAGCGGCAGCCCGCAGGCCACCGCCAAGGACCAGCCGAGAAACACGTAAGTCATGGTGCCGCCGCGCTTCTCGGGCTCTGCGATCAGCCCGGCGGCGCCGGCGGCCTGCGGCGTGTAGAGCGCGCCGACCGCGAGCATCGAGAGCCGGATCGCCAGCAGCACCGCGTAGCTCGGCACCAGCGCCGAGGCGAGATTGCCCAGCGCCAGCACCGCCAGCGTGCCGCCGAGCAGGCTGCGCCGCGGCAAGCGGCTGGTCAGCCAGGCCATCAGCGGCGAGCCGAGGCACAGCACCACCGCGCCGAAGGTGATCAGCAGCCCGGCCTCGCGGATCGAGACGCCGAGCGCGGCGGAGAGCTCCGGCAGCATGCCGGCCGGCGCCAGCACCGAGGTCCCGGTGACGAAATTACCCAGCATCAGGGCGGTGGGGGCGAGTGAGCGCGACATCGCTCGTGGCTAACACGGAAATCATGCAATTGCATCTACTTTTCGCGGCGCGGCGTTTGCTGCCGGAATTCGCCGCCCCGCCCGTTCAACTCTCGACCCACAACACCAAGGACGAGACATGAGCAGCACAGCGGCCGATGCGGCATTGGCGCAGGCCATCGACCACTACGGCGCCGGCCACACCCGCCAGGCCGGCCAATTGTGCGCCGAAATCCTTGGCGCCGATCCCGACCATGTCGACGCGCTGCACCTCTCCGCGGTGATCGCCTTCGCCAGCGACCGCCCGGCGGAGGGCGCCGCGCTGCTGCACCGGGTGTTCGACCTCGATCCCGGCAACGCCCACGCCTTCGCCACGCTCGGCGACGCGCTGGCCCAGAAGGGCGAAGCCGAGGGCGCGGTGGCGGCGTTGCAGCGCGGCACCCGGCTGCGGCCGAACCACGCCGGATTGCAGTTGAAGCTCGCCGCCGCGCTGCACGATCTGCAACGGCTGAATGAGGCGGAGGCGGCCTGCCGCCGCGCCGTAACGCTCGATCCGGCGCTGGTTGCGGCGCGCTTCCGGCTGGCGCGGATTCTGACCGCGCAGGGCAAAATGGGCGAAGCCGCCGACGTCTATCGCGAGTTGATCGCGCGCGATCCGAATTCGCACGAGGCGCTGCTCAATCTCGGCAACATCCTGCAGGATCAGGGCAAGCGCGACGAAGCCTGCGAACTCTATCGCCGCGCGGTGGCGGCGCATCCGCAGTTCGCCGAAGGGCATCGCAATCTGGCGCTGGCGCTGGCGCAGGGTGAGCAACCGGACGCAGCGTTGGCGGCCTGCCGCCGCGCCATCGCGCTACAGCCGAAAGCCGTCGAATCGCATCTGGCGCTGGCCGAGATCCTGGAGGGGCTGGGGCAGACCGAGCCGGCGCTGGCCAGCTATCGCCACGCGCTGACGCTGCAATCCAACGACGCCGACAAGCTGACCCGGATCGGGGTGGCGCTGCACCGCCTCGATCAATTCGCCGAGGCGATCGACTGCGCCAGCGCCGCGCTGCACCGCGCGCCCGCGCATTTCGATGCGCTGAAACTGCTTGGGCTGGCGCATTTCAGCAGCGACCGCTTCGCCGCGGCGCTGGAGGCCTACCGGCGGATGGCGGCGCTCGACCCCGACAATCCGGCGATCCTCAACGACATCGGCGCCTGCCTGTTCAAGCTGAAACGCTACGACGAGGCGACCGCCGCCTGCGAGGCCGCGATCGCCGTCAACCCCGATCACGCCCCGGCGCTGACCAATCTCGGCATCATCCATGAGGCGCAGGGCGCGTTCGACGCCTCCGCCGCGATGCTTCAGCGCGCCATCGCCGCGGACCCGTTATTTGCCAAGGCCCATGTCAACCTCGCCGTCACCTATAATGGGCTGGGCCTGATCGATCAGGCGCTGGCCTCAGCGCAACGCGCCATCGCGCTCACCCCTGAGGAGCCGCAGGCCCGGCTCAATCATGCGCATTTCCTGTTGCTGAATGGCGACCTCGGCCATGGCTTTCACGAATACGAATGGCGGCGGCGCTGCAAAGAGGTCGCCGCCAACCAGCAGCGCTTCAGCGTGCCGGAATGGCGCGGCGAAGTTTTGGCCGGCCGCACCCTGCTGTTGCATTCCGCCGACGGGCTCGGCGACGCGCTGCATATGGCGCGCTACGTGCCGATCATCATGGCGATGGGCGCCACCGTGCTGCTGCAGGTGCAGCCGGCGCTGGTGCGGCTGTTGCGCCACAGCCTCGGCGTCACCGTGCTGGCGCGCGGCGAGAAGCTGCCGGCGTTCGACCTGCATCTGCCGCTGCTGAGCCTGCCGCATGCGCTCGGCACCACCCTGCAGACCATCCCGGCCGCGGTGCCCTATCTGTCGGCCGAACCGGGCAAGCTCGCGTCCTGGCAGCGGGCGTTGGCGGCCGAGGACACCGCGCTGAAGGTCGGCGTGGTGTGGGCCGGCAACCCGAAACATTCCGCCGATGCGCAGCGCTCGCTGTCGGCCGAGGCGGTGCTGCCGCGGCTGTTGCTGCCCGGCGTGCAGCTCTACAGCCTGCAGAAGGAGCCGCCGGCGGCCGATCGGCCGGTGCTGGCACGGCTCGGCGAGGCCATCACCGATCTCGGCCCGGCGCTGGCCGACCTGTCGGACACCGCGGCGGCGATCGCCGCGCTCGACCTGGTGATCGCGGTCGATACCGCGGTGGCGCATCTTGCCGCGGCACTCGGCCGCCCGGTCTGGGTGATGCTGCCCTATGCGCAGGACTGGCGCTGGATGCGCGAGCGCGAGGACAGCCCGTGGTATCCCACCATGCGGCTGTTCCGGCAGCGCCGGCCGCGCGACTGGGACAGCGTGCTGCCGCGGCTGCCGCGCGAACTGGCGCGCGTGACCGCCGGCGAACGCGCGCTTCTCTTGCCGTAGTTCCGGCCGCAGCGCGCGCCCGATCGATCGCAGGCGTCGTGGTCGAAAACCGGCGCCCCGCCGCGACGGCGTCTTTCCGCCGTTGCAACGCCCGATTCCGCTGCTATACCGCTCAAATCAGCTTACCTGCGCTCGTTCGCAGGAGTGAGCCATAGGAGAGCATGATGCCCGACAAGTCCTCGCCCGCCCAGGGATTCCAATACAGCCTGTCCAATCTGAAGCCGGCCTCGGCGACCCACGCCGTCGTCACCTTCCCGGACGGCAAGAGCCGCGAATACCCGCGCGGCACCACCGGCCTCGAGATCGCCAAGAGCATCGCCCCGTCGCTGGCCAAGCGCAGCGTGGCGATGGCGCTCGACGGCGTCCTGACCGATCTCGCCGATCCGGTCGACCGCGACGCCAAGATCGATTTCATCGCCCGCGACGACGCCCGCGCGCTGGAATTGATCCGCCACGACTGCGCCCATGTGCTCGCCGAAGCGGTGCAGACGCTGTGGCCCGGCACCCAGGTGACGATCGGCCCGACCATCGAGAACGGCTTCTACTACGACTTCTTCCGCAACGAGCCGTTCACGCCGGAGGATTTCGCCGCGATCGAAAAAAAGATGCGCGAGATCATCGGCCGCGACAAACCGTTCACTAAGGACGTCTGGGACCGCGAGAAGACCAAGCAGGTGTTCCGCGACAAGGGCGAGATGTTCAAGGTCGAGCTGGTCGACGCGATTCCCGGCACCGAGCCGATCAAGATCTATTACCAGGGCGACTGGTTCGACCTGTGCCGCGGCCCGCATATGGTCTCGACCGGCAAAATCGGCACCGCCTTCAAGCTGATGAAGGTAGCCGGCGCCTATTGGCGCGGTGATTCCAACAACCCGATGCTGACCCGGATCTACGGCACCGCGTTTGCCAAGCAGGAAGAGCTCGACGCTTATCTCAAGCAGATCGAGGAAGCCGAAAAGCGCGACCACCGCAAGCTCGGCCGCGAACTCGACCTGTTCCATTTCCAGGAGGAAGGCCCCGGCGTGGTGTTCTGGCACGCCAAGGGCTGGACCATCTTCCAGGCCCTGATCGCCTATATGCGCCGCCGGCTCGCCGGCGACTATGACGAGGTCAACGCCCCGCAGATCCTCGACAAGGTGCTGTGGGAGACCTCCGGGCATTGGGACTGGTATCGCGAAAACATGTTCGCGGCGCAGTCGGCCGGCGACGAGGCCGAGGACAAGCGCTGGTTCGCGCTGAAGCCGATGAACTGCCCCGGCCACATCCAGATCTACAAGCACGGGCTGAAGAGCTATCGCGACCTGCCGCTGCGGCTCGCCGAATTCGGCGTGGTGCATCGCTACGAGCCGTCCGGCGCGATGCACGGCCTGATGCGGGTGCGCGGCTTCACCCAGGATGACGCCCATGTGTTCTGCACCGAGGCGCAACTCGCCGCCGAATGCCTGAAGATCAACGAACTGATCCTGTCGACCTATTCGGATTTCGGCTTCGGCGACATCGTGGTGAAGCTCTCGACCCGGCCGGAGAAGCGCGTCGGCACCGACGAGAGCTGGGATCACGCCGAACGGGTGATGGCCACCGTGCTGGCTGAGATCGAAGCGGCCTCCGGCGGCCGCATCAAGACGGCGATCAATCCCGGCGAAGGCGCGTTCTACGGCCCGAAATTCGAATACGTGCTGCGCGACGCGATCGGCCGCGACTGGCAATGCGGCACCACCCAGGTCGACTTCAACCTGCCGGAGCGGTTCGGCGCGTTCTACATCGACGCCGACGGCACCAAGAAGACGCCGATCATGGTGCACCGCGCGATCTGCGGCTCGATGGAGCGTTTCACCGGCATCCTGATCGAGCACTTCGCCGGCCACTTCCCGCTGTGGCTGTCGCCGGTGCAGGTGATGGTCACCACCATCACCTCGGAAGGCGACGACTACGCCCGCGTGGTTGCGGCGGCGGCGCGGAAGGCCGGCTTACGCGTCGAGCTCGATTTGCGCAACGAGAAGATCAACTACAAGGTGCGCGAGCATTCGCTGGCCAAGATCCCGGCGCTCTTGGTAGTCGGCAAGAAGGAAGCCGAGAGCCATCAGGTTTCGGTGCGCAGGCTCGGCAGCGAGGGCCAGACCGTGCTGCCGACGAATGAGGCGATCGCCGCCTTGGTCGAAGAAGCGGTGCCGCCGGACGTCAAGCGCGCGCAGGCGGAGGGGTAATGGCAGAGCCCGTCATCACCGAGGAACAGGAGCTGCCGGCATACCCGATCCGGGCCTATCAATTGATCCCGGATCCCAACCAGCCGAACGTGGTGGCGCTGGCGATCGAGACCAGCCAGGGCCACAGCCTGTTCCTGGCGACCCGGCCGATCCTGGAAGACCTCGGCCGCGATCTGTTGGACCGCGCTGCCAAGATGCCGGCGAAAACGAAGCCTGAAGCAAAGTGAGCCTGCCCATGTCCGACGTCGTCGAATTCCTCAAGACCCGCCGCTCGATCAAGCCGCGCGAGATGACCGAGCCCGCGCCCTCGCCGGCCGAGCTCGACACCATCCTGACCATCGCCGCGCGGGTGCCGGATCACGGCAAGCTGGCGCCGTGGCGCTTCATCGTGTTCGAGGGCGACGCCCGCGTCCGCGCCGGCGCGCTGATCGCCAAGGCGTTCGCCGACAAGCATCCGGCAGCCTCGCCGGACGACGTCGCCGCGCAGCAGAACTACCTGACGGAAGCGCCGCTGGTGATCGCGCTGGTCAGTTCGCCGAAACAGCACCCCAAGGTGCCGGAATGGGAGCAGCAATTGTCGGCCGGCGCCAGCGCGCTCAATCTGGTGTCGGCGGCGACCGCGCTCGGCTACGGCGCCAACTGGCTGACCGGCTGGGCGGCCTATGACCGCGAGGTGATGACCGCGCTCGGCCTGGCGCCCGAGGAAAAGCTCGCCGGCTTCATCCATATCGGCAGCAGGCCGTCACGCGCCGTCGACGACCGCCCCCGCCCCGCGCTCAGCGAAATCGTGACGCGGTTCTAGTATAGTCGTTTTCGCTCAGGGTCGACGCAACTAACTCGAACGCAGCTGTCATTCCGGGGCGTGAGGCCTTTAGGCCGAGCGAACCCGGAATCTAGCGCCAAGTGATGCCATCCGGTCGTGTTGCAGCGAGATTCCGGGTTCGCGCGCAGCTGACGCTGCGCCCGCCCCGGAATGACAGCCCGGGAATCGCAAAGCGCATCGATCCAGCTCGAGGATCGTTGAACCGCTCACGCCGCCTCGGAGGCCCGCGCGCCGAACCGCGACAACAGCCCGGCGATATCGGCGGACGGCCGCGCCGCGCTGAACAGGAAGCCCTGCACCTCATTGCAGCCTTCCGCGCGCAGCCAGTCCAACTGATCGAGCGTCTCGACGCCCTCCGCGGTGGTGGTGATGTTGAGGCTGCGGCCGAGCCCGGAGATCGCCCGCACGATCGCCAGACAGTCCGGCCGCTCCGCCAGATCCTGCACGAAGGAGCGGTCGATCTTGATCTTGTCGAACGGAAAGCTGCGCAGATAGCTCAACGACGAATAGCCGGTGCCGAAATCGTCCATCGAAATCCGCACCCCGAGTTCGCGCAGCTGATGCAGCGTGGCGAGATTGGCCTCGGTGTCGGCAAGAAACACCGATTCGGTGATTTCCAGCTCCAGCCTTGTCGGCGCCAGCCCGGATTGCGCCAATGCTGCGATCACCACCTGTACCAGGTTGCGGCAGCGGAACTGCACCGGCGACAGATTGACCGCGACCTTGATGTCGCAGGGCCATTTCACCGCCTCGGCGCAGGCCTGCCGCAACACCCATTCGCCGAGCCCGACGATCAGCCCGATGTCCTCGGCGACCGGGATGAAATCCGCCGGCGAAATCATGCCGCGCTGCGGATGCCGCCAGCGCAGCAAGGATTCGAAGCCGGTGATGCGGTCCTCGGCGAGATTGACCAGCGGCTGATAGTGCAGTTCGAACTCGCCCTTGGCAAAGGCGCGGCGCAGGTCGATCTCCATGTCGCGGCGCTTCTGCGCCTGGCGGTCCATCTCGCGTTCGAAGAAATGGTGGGCGCCGCCGCCCTCGGCCTTGGCGCGGTACAGCGCCATGTCGGCGTTGCGCAGCAACTCCTCGCCGTCCTCGCCGTCGCCGGGCGACAGCGCGATGCCGATCGAGGCGCCGATCACCACTTCCGGCCCGTCCATGTCGTAGGGCACGCTGAGAATCTCGATCAGCCTTGCGGCGAAATCGCTGGCCTCGTTCGGCGAGGTGATGGCGCCGAGCACGATGGCGAATTCGTCGCCGCCGAGCCGCGCTACCAGATTGGCGCCGCTGACCTGTTGGCGCAGCCGGTCCGCCACCTTCTGCAACAGCCGGTCGCCGGTCGGGTGCCCGAACGAGTCGTTGACGTTCTTGAACAGGTCGAGATCGACGCACAGCACCGCGACCTTGCTGTTGCTGCGCCGGCTCTGCTCCAGCGCCTGATGCAGATGCTCCTGATAGGAGCCGCGGTTCGGCAGGTTGGTCAGCCCGTCATGATGCGCCATGAAGGCGATCTTGGCCTCGGCCTTGCGTCGCTCGGTGATGTCGACGATGGCGACGAGAAAACCTTCGCGGCCGTCGAACGCCACCTGGCGGCCGAAGGTCAACACCTCGATCTCGCTGCCGTCGGCCTTCAGATGCCGCCAGTTGCGGCCGGAGTAATGCGTCTCGCCGACCTGCAGCACGCTGCGCAGATGCTCGTCGCGCTCGTCCTCCGGCCAGATGTCCTGCAGCTTCATGCGCAGGAAGGTCTCGCGGTCAAAGCCGTAGTGCTGCACCGCGGCGTCGTTGACGCTGAGGAAGTCGGTGGTCTTGGCGTCGAACACCCACATCGGCATCGGATTGTTGTCGAACAACAGCCGGAACGAATCCTCGCGCTTCTTCAGCGAGGTGACGTCGGACACCGTCAGCGACACCACGTCGCCGAACGCGGTGGCGCTGAGCCGGATGGTCTGCGCGCCGCGATCGATTTCGAGCACGTCGCTGGTGCCGCTGCTGATCACGTTGAGCAGCCGCGCCACCACGACCGGCGAACACAACAGATGCCCGCCGCCGCGCAGCCGGCTCCATTGCAACGCGGTCGACGGCTCGCCGAGCAGCCGGCAGGCGCCCTCGTTGAGATGGACGATCTGGAAGTCGAACGGCCGGTTGTCGGCATTGCGGATCGCCGCCAGCGACAGAATGCCGTCGTCGGTCGAGGAAAAGATCGCGTCGAGCAGATTGTATTGCGCGCCGCGCTCGTTGACATAGACCCCGATCAGCTTCTCGCCCCAGCGCGACGCCGTCGGCAGCGCCACCACGTCATAGGTCCGCACCATGCCGGCGCGCACGCAATGCGCCACCGCCAGATACGGCCGGCCGGTCTCGATGCCGCAGGCGGCGGCCTCGGCGAGCGCGGTGGCGCAATCCGCCGGCACCGCGCTGAGCGGCACGTCCCAGGCGTCCTGGCCGAGCCAGTCCTGGATGTAGCGGCCGCTGCGCGACACCGCCAATGAGGCGCCCTCGCCCTTCAGCAGCACGATATGGTCGGCGAGCCGGCCGAGGCTGCCCAGCATGACGTCTTCGTAGCGCGGCAGCGTCTGCCCCGGCTTCAGCGCGGCCTGCCATTTGCGCTTCAAGACCGGGATATCGCCGAACATCGCGGAGTCGAATTTGGCGGATGGTTTTTTCGCAGCAGTCACGGCTGAGTCCCCACAGCACAGCAAGTTCCAGTGCCGCCACATGGCTCGCCGCCGCATTAAGGGAATCTAAACGCTGCGCCGCCGGCGCCGAAAACCGTGAATTATGAAGGTTTTAAGTCACGCGATGGTTAGTTCGCGTTAGCGACTGTGACAGCCGCACGACAAATCTGCGACAAGGCGGTTCGCCGCTCAGCGGGCGATCACTTCGATTTCGCCGTCGACGCCGTTGACCACGTTGAAGGCGCGCTCGAACATCTTGCCTTCGTTCTTGGCGATGGCGCGATACTCGCCTTCCGACAGCACCACCCGCGGGAACGCGCCGATCGATTCCTTGATGACGTCGCCGCCCGGCGTGATCACCGACCACGCGGTGTTGGCCAAGGCTTCGCCGCCCTTGTCGCTAACCAGCTTCAGGGTGATCACCGCGGCGCGATGGGTGATGATCACGTCGGTCAATTTGCCGGCCTGCACCCGGATGTCGGAGCGCACCACCGAATTGGCGTCGCCGTAATTCGAGATGATGTAGTAGGTGCCCTCCTGCAGCAGCGCCACGTCGCCGGCGGCGACGTTGGGCAACAGCGGCGCGCGCTCGCCGATTTCGAACTGGCTGCCCTTGTAGATGCTGAACGAAATCTGGTTCTGCGGGATCTTGCTGGAGCCGACCCGGCCCTCGATCCGCAGGCCGCCGGCCGGCAGCACGAAGGATTCGCGGTCGGTCTCGGATTTCAGCGTCACCGGACGCACCGCGCTGACCAGGCCGTGGGCGACATGCACCACATAGCTGCCCGGCGGCAGCACGATGTTCGGCGTGGCACCGCGATCCTCGCGGACCAGCTTGAACGCCCCGGTGTCGTCCGGGCGGTCGGTATACACCCGCCAGATCAGGTTGTTGCCGATCACCGGCAGATCCTTGCCATAGCGCGCTGTGAGCGCCAGCACCGCCTGCGGCGGCGCCGCGGGGGTGGCCGGCAACGGCGACACCGCGGGCGGCGTCACCGCGCTCACCGGCGGCTGGGTCAGCGTCGGTGGCAAGCCGGGCGGCGCCGCGGCGGGACCGGACGGCGGCGCCAGGCTGATCGCGCCGCCGGCCGGCGGCTCCGGCACCGAGGCCGGCGGAATCGGCGGCGGGCGGTCGCTGAAGAACTGCGCGAAGGCGAATTGCGGGGCGCTGAGCGCCAGCATGGCGGCCAGCGCGAACGCGATCCGCCGGCCGCGGCTGCGGCCGGATCCCGAGCCGGCTGGGTGCGATGACATCATGCCGATGGTTTTCACTGAAAACGCGGCAAATTCAAGCCTGTGCAGCAAACCGGCCGGCCCCGGCGCAGGCGCCCGGCGATTCGCCTGGGAATTTGCCGGAAACCGGACCAAGCCGCGCAACTAGCCGCGCCAGCGACCGCGCCATTATGCCGGGCCGACCTGCAAGCCATGCAGGTCGCGCGCAAGACGGCGATTTCGCGCAGATATCGCGCGGATATCGCGCCATCCACCGGCTTTTCAGCGAATCCCGCGCAGGCCTTGTCCCCAGCCGCATTAATCGTGCTTGTATGTGGGACTGGCAGGATTGCGCTGCGGCAATTAGATCGATTGGGAACTCGAATTAAGACCGGATGAGGAGGCTGTTTGGTGTTGGAAAACCTGATCGGACGCGGCCAGCAGGGGGTCAGCGGCCGTGACAAGGTCGGCCTCGGCAGTATCCGGCGTCCGGTGATCGGATTGGCGCTCGGCGGCGGCGCGGCGCGCGGCTTTGCGCATATCGGCATCCTGCGCACCCTGCTCGCCAACGGCATCGTCCCCGACGTGGTGGTCGGCACCTCGATCGGCGCGGTGGTCGGCGCGGCCTACGCCGCCGGCCATCTCGACAGCCTGGAGGACTGGGCGCGCAGCCTGCAGCCGCGCAATATTTTCGGCTATCTCGACATAAGGCTGAACGGCTCCGGGCTGATCGGCGGCGACAAGCTCGCAGCGCAGCTCGAGGCGACGCTCGGCCAGATCCAGATCAGCGACCTCATCATCAAATTCGCCAGCGTCGCCACCGAGGTGCGCACCGGCCACGAAATCTGGCTGACCCAGGGCCGCATCGTCGACGCGGTCCGCGCCTCCTACGCGCTGCCCGGGATCTTCGCCCCGGTGCTGATCGGCGACCGCTGGCTGGTCGACGGCGCGCTGGTCAATCCGGTGCCGGTGTCGGCGGCGCGCGCGCTCGGCGCGGAAATCGTCATCGCCGCCAACGTCTCCAGCGACGTGGTCGGCCACGGCACCACGATCTTCTCGCACGGCACCCCGATCGAGGAGATCGAGACGGTGATCGAAAGCCCGGCGCCGCGGCGCGGCTTCGGCCGGTTCTTCTCCGCCGAGCGCTTCATGAAGCGCGAATTGTTCGGCACCAGCGAGCGGCCCGGCATCTCCACGGTGATGGTCGACGCCTTCAACATCATGCAGGATCGCATCACGCGGGCGCGGCTCGCCGGCGACCCGCCCGACCTGTTGATCTCGCCGCGGGTCGGCAAGATCGGCTGGTTCGATTTCCACCGCGCCGACGAGATGATCGGCCACGGCGCCAGAGCCGCCGAGCGCGCCATCGAATCGATCCAGGAGGCGATCGAGGTCATCGCCCCGGAAACCGCGGCGGAGGCGCTCGCCAACACCGAGAAAGCGTAGGACAAAACCTTATCCGAACAAGGGCCTGTGGCGCAAACTTCGCGCTTAGCATAACTGGCGCCCTGGCCGCGGGATCGGCCGTCAGGCGGTCTTGATGTAGTCCTGCAGCGCCTGCTGCTCGTGCTCATATTCGCGCAGCCGCCACTTCACGATGTCGCCGATCGAGATCAGCCCGACGATCTCGTTGTCCTCGATCACCGGGATATGCCTGAACTTGCCCGAGGTCATCAGCTCCATCATCGCAGCGACGGTGTCGGTCGGCCGGCAACTGATCACCTTGCGGGTCATCACCGCGCTGACCGGCTCCTCGAGCACCCCGGCGCCGCGTTCGCCCAGCACCCGCACCACGTCGCGTTCCGACAGGATGCCTTCGATGCGCCTGCGGGTCAGCACCAGCACGGCGCCGATCCGCCGGTCCGCCAGCACCTTGACCGCGGCATAAAGCGGGGTGTCCGGCTCGACACCGACGATCTGCCGCCCCTTGGATTCCAGAATTGCGCTTACCGTCATGGTCGCCTCCCGTGTGACCGCGCCTTGCTGGCGCGGTTTGTCTTTCTTGCAATCAGTTAGCAACAGATCAGCCGCGAGTTCGTTCAGCGTCGCTCGCCGCGAACCTGCCCCGGCGCCGAGAGCAAGCATCACATTCCGGCTGCAGGCTGTTGTTGCAGCGCGATGTTTTCCCGACACCGGGCGTCGCTATTGGCGATCATGCGCCACAACGGCAGACGCCCGCGCGCACTTACTGCAACTAACTTGCAACAATGATGGATCAAACCGGCGCGGCGCGCAAGGTATCGAACAACCGATTTGCTTATCGCGTTTTCGAGCGAAGTGGATCCAGCCTCGCGTGAAGACAACGCGTCAAAATAAGGATCTCGAGCTCCGGTTCTGATCGATCAGAACCGGAATAGCTCTAGTTCTCGGGAAACGAGGCGTCGGCGGCGGGCCGCGCCCGCGGCACCGGATCGAACAGCGCAAACAGCAACAGGCCGGCGAAGAAGCCGCCGATATGCGCCTGCCAGGCGACGCTGGCGCCCTCGGCGCCGATTGCGATCGAGCCCACGCCGAACACGATGTTGATGCCGAACCACACCGCGAGAAAGCCCAGCACCCGCGGATCGCGCAGCGCGCTGATCAGCGACTGCGCCGGCACCAGGGCGGCGGTTTCGGCGTCGCCGCGGCGAAACGACAGGAAGCTGCCCTGCACGAAGGCAAAGCGGATCGCCGCCGCCATCGCGCCCGACACCGAGGCCGAGGCGCCGATCATCGGCGCCATCGCGTGCTCGTGGGTGACGAGATGCGCCAGGGCGCCGGCCACCGCGGTCACCGCCATGAACACGAAGAACCGCAGCGCCCCGAACCGGCGCGCCAGCGCGCTGCCGAACGGCAGCAGCCACAGCACGTTGAAACCGAGATGGCTGAGATTGGCGTGCAGCAGCGAATAGCTGACGAACGACCAGATCTTGGCGGCGGTGCCGCCGGGAAACGGCGTCGCCAGCAGCGTCGAATCGTACCGCATCGGGATGAAGCCGAAAGCCTCGATGGTCCAATAGTCCCATTCCGGCGGCAGCAGCACGCGCAGATGGATCACCGCAAGCAGCGCGACGTAGGCGGTCAAGGCGCCCGGCAGGGTCAGGATCGGTTCGCGCGGAGGATCGACGGCTTGCAAGGTCAGGCCTTCAGGGCTCGCGTGTCCCGCTTTCCGACGTCCCTCGCCAGCGCGGCTGGCATCGCCAAGGTCGGCTTCGACAGGACAGCAGAATAGCAGGATCGGCGTGTGGATCGGATCAGAATTGGCGTGAAAAACCAAGCGCCGGGCCCCCATAGGCGGCCCGGCATCGCGGTGCAAGCGCAAGCATGAGCCGGCCCCCCGAAATCCCGACATAGCACGAAAAGCGGGAGGACCTGAGTGTCTGGCCGGAAATAACGCGTTGAAATACCAGCAGCCGCAGCCTCGTTGCTGCCGGGGCCGCGCCGCCGCCGCAAGGTCGCGGAGCAATACCCGCCGGCAATCCCATGGTTAACTTAAGGTTAACATCGCAAATCCCTGCCCTGCTTCATGGAATGGCGTTTCCGGCATGGACGCTGCAGTGCCGTTGCCGCAACAATCGAAAGGACGTCGGCGTGGCGGAAACGGGACAGATCTGTCCCGGCGGCGCGGCGCCCGGGTCAAGGTCGCGGAATGAAGCATCCAGCAAGCCAGGCGCTGTTCGCCTATTGGGACGACAAACGCGGCGACGCCCGGGCGCCGGATCGTCAGGCGTTCGAGCCCGGCGAGATCCGGGAATTGCTCGGCGACATCTTCGTGCTGTCCTATGACGCCGCCGCCGAGGGCCGGTTCCGGGTCGCCGGCACGAGGGTCAGCGCGCTGCTCGGCCGCAAGCTCGAAGGCGAAGGCTTTGCCGCGCTGTTTGCCGCCGACAGCCGCGGCGAGATCGCCGACCTGCTCGGTCTCGTCGCCGAGGAAACGCTCACCGCCGTCGCCGGCGTCAGCGCCACCACGCCCGAGGGCGTGGCGGCGCATCTCGAACTGCTGCTGTTGCCGTTCAACGCCCGCGCCCACAGCCCGCAGACCATGACCGGGCTGTTGGCGCCGCTCGACCGCGCAGGCCGCGATCTCGGCGAACTGCGCCTGACCTCGTGGCGGACGATGCCGCCGCGGCCGCGCCAGCGCCGCCGCGCGCTGCGCAAATGGGCGGTGAGCCGCGGCCTGGTGGTCTATGAGGGGCTGAACTGATCGGGCAACGCCGGGGCCGGCCCCGGCAGCCCCTGCACGTCGCGATTGAGCTTCTGGCTCTGCGACTTGTTGATCTGGTAGCACTCGCAGCAGCGCGCGATCAGCCCGTCGCGATTGAGGATCTCGATCCGGCCGCGGGTATAGCGGATGACGCCTGCGGCGCGTAGCGCGCCGGCGGCCAGCGCTACGCTGTTGCGCCGCACCCCGAGCATCCGCGCCAGCAATTCCTGGGTCAGCGGCAACCTGTCGCTGAGCGCCAGGTCGCGCATCCGCAACAGCCGCCGGCAGATCCGCGCGGCGATGTCATGCGAGGCGTTGCATGCCGCGAGCTGCTCGGTCTGCACGAAATCGACCCATTGATGCTGCATCAGCAGCCTGCGCAGCGGCTCGCTGCGGGCGATGGCGACTTGCAGGCGCCTGGCATCGATGGCGCTGGCGATGCCGGCGAATTCGACCACCGCGCCGGTCGGCGAGATCCCGCCATTCATCGCCGCCGAGGCGCCGAACACGCCGTCGCGGCCGACCATCGCCACCTCGATGCTCTCACCATCCGCCAGATTCACGATGCTGGAGATGATCCCGCTATGCGGGAAGTACACCGTGGTCAGCAGGCCGCCGGACTCCACCAGCACCTCGCCGAACGCCAGCTCGACGCTGCGCAATTCGGGCCGCAGCAACTCGAACCCGGCCGCCGGCAGCGATGCCAAAAGCTCATTCGGTGATCCGTTGTAGGAGGCCATGACGGGTTTGCCGGTCGCCGGGATGCCTTGCCGTGGCGTCAAGCATACAACCGCTTTAACAACCTGTGAGAGCAATAGCACTCATATACCCCATTTTTGGCAGACACAAAAATGGCGCGGTCGGAGAGTGGAGCGGGGTGATTCGGACAGCTCCGTCATCCCGTCGTAAGCCAAAAGCGACCGGGAGGTGGACCATGCCACGTATTCTGCTCGTCGATGATGACCCGCTGATCCGCTCCGGCATCCGGGCTTGGCTCGAAGCCGAGAACCACGACGTCGTCACCGCCGAATGCGGCGTCACCGGCTTGAACGCGCTGCACGACGGCGAGTTCGATCTGATGATCGTCGACATCTTCATGCCGCATATGCGCGGCTTCGAGTCGGTCCGGGTGTTTCACCAAAGCGCGCCGCGGGTGCCGCTGATCGCGATCTCCGGCTACGTGTTCGCGGAAAAGCGAACGCCGGCGCCGGACTTCCTGGCGATGGCGCTGGAGCTCGGCGCAGCGCGCTGTCTGCGCAAGCCGTTCCTGCCCTCGACGCTGCTGACGGTGATCGAGGCCTGCCTGCAGGAACACGCCGCGCCGACTTTGAATGTCGCCAGTGCGCGATAGTTGGCCGGTGGCGGATCAGGACGCGTTCTGGCTGGGGTCCGTCGCCGAAGTCGCCGCCGATGGCATCGTCGTGGTGGACGCCAACGAACGCGTGCGGGTATTCAACCCAGCCTGCGAGAAGCTGTTCGGCTACGGGGCGGCGGAGGTGATCGGCCAGAAGGTCACGCTTTTGATGCCCGGCCAGGACTATCTGTGGCAGCACCGCAGCGTCTCCTCGGGGTTCGGACGGCGCAAGGACGGCTCGATCTTCCCGCTCGACCTGTCGGTCGGACAGGCGCAGTCCGAGCATGCGATCGGCTTCGTCGGCATCGTGCGCGATCTGACCGAGCGCCGGCGCGCCGCCCAGGCGATGCGCGACAGCGAGCGCAACTACCGGCTGCTGGTCGAAGGCGTCACCGATTACGCCATCTATATGCTCGATCTCGACGGCCGCATCACCAGCTGGAACAGCGGCGCGCATCGCATCACGCAATTCACCGCGTCGGAAGTCCTCGGCAGGCACTTCAGCGAATTCTCCACCGAGGAGGAGCGCCAGCGCGGCGATCCCGAACGCAATCTGGACATCGCCCGGCGCTTGGGACGCTGCGAGACCAAGGGCTGGCGGCGGCGCAAGGACGGCAGCCAGTTCTGGGCCCATGTGGTGATCGAGCCGCTGCGCAACGAGCGCGGCCAGCCGATCGGCTTTGCCAAGGTCACCAGCGACATCACCGAGCGCCGCCGCGCCGAGCAGGTGATCCGCGAGGCCGACGACCGCATCAATACGCTGATCGAAACCGTGGTCGACGGCGTGCTGCTGTTCGATTCGCAGGGCCGCATCCAGGTCTTCAACGCCGCCTGCCAACGGCTGTTCGGCTATCCCGTCGAGGACGTGGTCGGCCGGAACCTCAGGATCCTGATCGATCGCTCCGACGATGTGGAATTGAGTTCGCTGCTCGCCAGCCAGCATCAGCTCGCCGGGACGGTGCGCGAGCTCAGCGGCCTGCGCAAGGACGGCTCGTCGTTTCCGATGGACCTGTCGGTCGGCGAAGCCCGCCAGGACGGCGAAGTGATCTATGTCGGGGTGATCCACGACCTCACCGAGCGCAAGCGCACCGAACAACAATTGGTGCAGGCGCAGAAGATGGAAATCGTCGGGCAATTGTCCGGCGGCATCGCCCACGACTTCAACAATCTCCTGACGGTGATCGTCGGCAATGCCGAGTTTCTCGGCGAGCAGCTGAAGACCCGGCCGGACCTGCGCAACCTCGCCGACGACATCGGCCGCGCCGGCGAACGCGGCGCCGAACTGACCCAGGGGCTGTTGGCGTTCAGCCGCCGGCAGACGCTGCGGCCGGTCGAGATCGACTGCAACGAATTGCTGCATTCGATGCACAAATTGCTGCGCCGCACGATGCGCGAGGACATCGATGTGAAGACCGATTTCGAGGACGAGCTGCACTCCTTGATGGCGGACCGCGCGCAACTGGAATCCGCCATCATCAACCTCGCGCTCAACGCCCAGGACGCCATGGACGGCGGCGGCCGGCTCACCGTCAGCACCGCCAATGTGTCGCTGGACGAGCATTATCAGACCGCGCATCCCGAGGTGCGGCCCGGCGAATACGTGCTGATCGCGATCACCGACAATGGCGAGGGCATGCCGAAGGAGGTGCTCGACCGGGTGTTCGAACCGTTCTTCACCACCAAGGAGGTCGGCAAAGGCAGCGGGCTCGGCCTCAGCATGGTGTACGGCTTCGTCAAGCAATCCAACGGCCACGTCTCGATCTACAGCGAGCCCGGCCTCGGCACCACGGTGCGGATCTATCTGCCGGCGCTGGCCTCCAAGACGCTGGAGGTCCGGCATGAGACCTCGATCGCCCCGTTTCACCCGACCGGCACCGAGGTGATCCTGATCGTCGAGGACGACCCCTTCGTGCGCTCCTACGCGGTGATGTGCCTGCGCAGCCTCGGCTACACCGTGCTGTCGGCGGTCGACGGCAACGAAGCGCTGCAAACCCTCGGCAGCGACGCCCGGATCGACATCCTGTTCACCGACATCGTGATGCCGGGCGGCACCAACGGCTGGGATCTGGCCGAGCGGGCGCGACAGATGCGGCCGGCGATGCGGGTGCTGTTGACCTCGGGCTATGCGCTGGAGACCATGACCTCGCGCGCCCGCATCCGCGACGGCTCGGTGATCCTCACCAAGCCGTACCGCAAGGCCGACCTCGCCCGCCGGCTGCGGCAGATGATCGACGGCTCGGCGGTGCTGCACTGAGCGCCGGACGCCAGCCGCCGCGGTGCCGGCGACCCGACGCCGCTCGCACCGCCCACCGCTAACGCGGCATTAACTCTGCCAGTCCTACGGTTGTAACGAGTCCCGACAATACTGCGACCCGGTGGAATGATGGCGTTGGCCGAGAAACAATCAGTTCAACCGGCAACCGAAGAGCGGCGCCGCTTTCAGCGCGTCAAGGTGCATTTGCTGGGCCGCTATATGCTGCCGGACCGCCGCGAATTCCCCTGCCAGGTCATTAACATGTCGCCCGGCGGCCTGGCCATGCTGGCGCCCGGCATCGGCAATGTCGGCGACCGCGTGATCGTTTATCTCGACCATATCGGTCGGGTCGAAGGCAAGATCACCCGGATCATCGACAACGGCTTTGCGATGACGGTCGGCGCCACGCCGCGCAAACGCGACAAGCTTGCGGCGCAACTGACCTGGCTCGCCAACCGCGACATTCTCAACCTGCCGGAGGACCGCCGTCACGACCGTATCGTGCCGCGCAATCCGATCTGCCTGCTCACGCTCGAGGACGGCAGCCAGCAAAGCTGCCGGATCATCGACATGTCGCGCTCCGGCGCGGCGATCGCCGCCGAGTTCCGGCCGCCGCTGAATTCGCAAGTGGCGCTCGGCCGGGTGCAGGCCCGGGTGGTCCGCCACCTCGAAGACGGCTTCGCGCTTGAATTCGTTCACGAGCAGATTGCCGAGACACTCGAAGACAGTGTTACTGCGCGGTAAACCGCGACGCCTGCCAAACCCCGATTCCTTTGCCCGATGAACGGCCTAGCGGTTGCCACGCGGCGCCGGCGCGGCGCCGCGCCGGGTCGACCGGCTGGTTAACGCCGCGGCCATGGCGCGGCTTGCGGCCGCGGTTTTGCTGGCCGCCGCGGTTAATACAGACAATTTGAATCAAATGCCGGAATGCGCAATTTTAGGCTTATTCGATTCAAGTAGAACTCAAACTAACCGCTGATTTGAATCGCACTTGGCTCAATTGTACTTGGTGTACTTAGCGGCCCCGCAAAGCGTCTGTGCAAAACATGGTCCCAACAAGAAACGGGGGCCACAATGTTTAGCAACAGGGGATCACGCACCGCGCTGGCAGTCGCCGCCGCCGTGCTCGCAATGACCACCGCAGCCTACGCCGCCGGCGAGCGGGTGATGTATGCCAGCCTCGGCGATACCACGCGGGCCCCGATCGGGTGGGTCGAATTCTGCTCCGACAACCCGCAGGAATGTCGCGGCGGCGCGACCCAGCCGCGTGATATCGTGATGTCGCAATCCACCTGGAAAGACCTGCTGCGGATCAACCGCTGGGTCAACGACAATATCAAGCCGATGACCGACATGGAGCATTGGGGCGTGGTCGAGCGCTGGTCGATCCCCACCGACGGCTACGGCGATTGCGAAGACTACGTGTTGTTGAAACGCAAGATGCTGATCGACGCCGGATGGCCGCGCGAGGCGCTGCTGGTGACCGTGGTGCGCGACACCAAGGGCGACGGCCACGCGGTGCTGACGGTCAAGAGCGACAAGGGCGAATTCATTCTCGACAACCAGAACGAAGAGGTCGTGGCCTGGACCGAGACCGGATATCGGTTCGTCAAACGTCAATCGCAGAGCGATCCGAATGTCTGGGTAGCCCTGGGAGATTCCAAGCCGGCGGTGGCAACCGCCAGCGCCCAACAGCGCAAGTAATCGGACGGCTCATCGTAGCGCAAACCGTCCCGGAGAATCGCGACCCGGTCACACCCCACCCCTCCCCGTCCCCGACCGGATCGTGCGCGGCCAGCTCTTCCCCCAAAGAGCTGGCCGCAATTTTTTGAAACAGCTTTTCACAATCAGATCGACGGCCGCCGGCGCGGGGTTGCGGCGCAGCCGCCGGGACATCGCGTGCAACTGCCGGATGGCTTCGCGGTTCGGCCGGCTCAGGGTTCGACCGCGACCCGCGCCACCGCGGTCTTGGCCCGCTTCTTCAGCATTTCGAGTTTGCTTTTCACGTCGCTCATCGACTGCGCGTCGAAATCCCGGAAGATGAAAGCGTGCAGCGCCTCCCAGCGCGCCGAGAGGCCGGCGATCTGCTGCCGGGCGCGGTCCGACAACGACATCAGCACCACCCGGCCGTCGGTCGCCGAGCTCACGCGGTTGATCAGACCGAGCCGCTCCAACACTTTGGTCTGGGTGGTGACGAAGGTCGAGACGGCGTGGATCTTTGCGGAGACGTCCCCCACCGAGACACCGCCGCCCTGGTCGAGATCGTTGATCGCCATCAGGATCAGCCATTGCGAGCCGCTGATCCCGAACAGCTTGGCCCAGGACCGGCGAATGTCTTCGAGATGATTGCTGATCGAGACGAAGTCCCAGATGATCTGGTGCGACAGGCCGAAATCCCGATGCCGTTGAGCCGGCTCTAATCGCTCGCCGGGCTTTGTCGAAACCGCAACTTCGCCCTGGTCATCCTGGGCAGTATGCACAGTCGGCATTGCGCAAAACCTCCACCGATTCGTCCCTGTGGCCGTCGTTTGCAGGCGGCTGGGGCCGAGGCCGCAGCGCCGCACGACTTGATCTTGTTATTCAGGCCGTCGAAGAGCGAACCGCAGATTCGTCATCGGCCTCGCCTTGCGCCGCGTCGTTAAGCTTGCGCGACATTTGCGAACTTTTTTGCTGTCCAACACCGAGTTGAAAGCCGCCTATTCCGTTCGGGCTAGCATCAAGACAACTGCCGGTTAATCCCCTCAACTGTCGCCTATTCGTATTATGACGCTCGCGTAACAACGTGTTGCAAGAATACAACAAATCCTCGCAAACACAATATGTATTTATGTTCGAGATTTCTTTGCCCGAGTACCTTCTGTATGTTCCAACCTGCGGACGGAGGGGGGCACCTCGAAGTCGTCCCGGCGGCACGGCTCACTACGAGCTTACCGGCGGGTAAACGGGCAAACCAGGTTCGACGGGCAAAGCTCCCTCGTTGGTAGGTCCACTAGGCAAACTTGGAGGTTTCAAATGAATTTAGTTAAGGGCCTTTTGCTCGGCACAGCCGCGACGTTCGTCGCCACCGCCGGTGCACAGGCGGCCGACCTTCCCCTGAAGGCCAAAGCGGTCGAATACGTCAAGGTCTGCTCGCTGTACGGCGCCGGCTTCTACTACATCCCGGGCACCGACACCTGCATCAAGCTCGGCGGCTATATGCGCGCTGAAGTCGGCTTCAACACCTCTGCCGCGACCGAAGGTCCGGCGTGGAACGGCAACGCCGGCCAGCAGAATCGGTTGCAGAACCAGGCCCAGTACCGCGCCCGTCAGGACCTGACCCTCGATACCCGGACCGCCACCGAATATGGCGTCGTCCGCACCTATTTCGACTCGGTGTTTACCTGGACCACCGGTGGCACGAACTCGACCGTCGCCGGCGGCGAGCTCGGCGTCTACTTCGCCTTCGTGCAGTTCGCCGGCTTCACCTTCGGTAAGGCGGTATCGCAGTTCTCGACCCCGTGGAACGGCACCCCCGGCAACATCGGTTCCAACCTGATCGGCGGCGACGACACCTCGACCGGCATCGGTCAGGTCTCCTACACCGCACAGTTCGGCAACGGCGTGTCGGCGTCGATCAGCCTTGAAGACCCGTACGGCTATCGGCAGGCGCAGGGCGTGCAGAATGTCTTCAACGCCGCCCAGGCCGGCACCACCGCGGCGACTTGGTTGCTGGGTACCGGTCCGGGCACCTCGATCAACTACGTCGGCGGCACCCAGATTCCGGACATCGTCGGTCAGGTCCGCGTCGACCAGGCCTGGGGCCTGTTCCAGGTGTCGGCCGCGGCCCACCAGATCCGCGCCAGCTACTACACCGCCGCCGAATCCAGCGGTCATCCGGGCGACAAGTGGGGCTACGCCGTGCTGGCCGCCTTGTCGTTGAAGAACCTGCCCACCGGCCCCGGCGACACTATCAACGTGGACGGTACCTATGCCGATGGCGCCACCCGCTATGTGATTTCGGGCACCAACAGCATCAACAACATGGCGATGTTCGGCGGAACCAGCGCCGTCGGCGCGTACCAGAGCATTGCTCTCGGCACTTCGGTGGACGGCGTTTTCGGTAATACCGGCGATATCCAGACCACCAAGGCCTGGGGCGTTCGCGGTGCGTTCAATCATAACTGGAACCCCTACTGGTCGACCTCGCTGTTCGGCTCCTATACCGCCGTCGACTTCGGCGGAGCTGGTGGCGCCCTCTACACGACCGGTTTGCGCAATGCGGTTGGCGGTACTTTCACCGGCAACCCGAACTTCAACGTCGCCCAGATCGGTACCGTCACCCGCTGGACCCCGGTCAAGAACCTGACCTTCTCGGGCGAAGTGATGTACACCCTGCTCGATCAGAACTACTCAGGCCTCACCAGCAACGCGACGTCCGCAGTTGGATCGAAGCCTGCTGGCGTTCGTTACGAGTTCAAGGATCAGGACACCTGGACCGGCGCCGTCCGCGTGCAGCGCAACTTCTAAGCTAAACGACCACGAAAGGAGACTTTCCTCTCTTTAGTGAACCTCCAAGAAACCTCCGGCGATGCCCCGCCGGAGGTTTTTCTTTGTGTTGATGGCAGCGCCGAATCAGATCGGCCGTACAAACGCGCTGCAAGCCGCCCCAGGGCGCTCTGCGGCGCTTAACAGCCCTTGCAGATGCTTTTGACCTTGCGGTCGACGGCGCGGTCCTCGGCATCAACCTTGGCGTTGCCGGTGGTCGGCGCCCCGTCGATGCCCGCGCCGGGCGCCGCCGTGCCGCGCGACGCCGCGCCACCCGAGGAATTTGCGGTGCCGAGCGAATTGGTGCCGGGCGCCGATGGCGCAGCGCCGAGGCTGCCGCTGCTGCCTCCCGCGGCTGCGCCGCTGCCACCGCCGGTCCCGCCGCTACCTTGGGCCGAGGCGGCACTCGCCAGCAGCAGGCCGACAAGGATGATGACAATCTTCAGCTGTGGGCTGCGCATGCGGGGCTCCTTTCCCGAACAACCGGGGCCGCGGCCGCTGGTTCCGATCGCCGCCGCGATTCGCCGCCGGAACCAATGTTCGGCGAGATCGCTTAATCTGCGCCGCGCGAGGCGGCGACGCAGTGGGACGGACGGGGCTTGCGCAAGCTGATCGGTTTCGATGACGACACGCTCGACAAGCTGACCCGGCTCGGCCGCGACCGCATGGCCAGCTTTCAGGAGCTCGCCGACGAAGCCTTCGCCGACCTCTTGAAGAAACACGGCATTCCGATCGACCTGAAGGACGCCCTGCGCCGCAGCGCCGGTGTCTTGAGCAGGCCATCGCGCGCAAAGCGCAGCCAGAAGGGAGCCAAGCGATGACAGCCGATCCGTTTGAAGAGGGCCAGCGCGCCGCGCGCAAGAACATCCCGGCCGAGGCCAATCCCTATCGCGAGGGCAGCGACGAGAATTCGCTGTGGGCCGCGGGGCATGAGCGCGTCGCCTCGGAACTCGAGGCCGGCGAATCCGAGGGCACCTAGAGCTGTTCCGGTTCTGATCGATCAGGACCGGAGCGCTAGACTTCTAATTTCGACGCGTTGTCTTCACGCGAACCGGAATCCACTTCGCTCGAAAACGCTATAGCCTCGCGTTGCCGACGACGAGGCGGCGGCCGCGAATCAGTGCGGCGCCTCAGCCGATCTTGCTCAGCCCCTTGCTGTAGCGCGCGGCTTTCAGCACGTAGAAGCCGGCGCCCGCGGTCAGCTTGGCGACCTGCTCGGGCTCCAGCGTGCGGATCGCCTTGGCCGGCGAGCCGATGATCAGCGAGCGTTCGGCAAACACCTTGCCCTCGGTGACCACCGCGCCGGCGCCGACCACGCAGCCGGAGGCGATTCGCGCGCCGTTCATCACGATAGCGCCCATGCCGATCAGCACGTTGTCCTCCACGGTGCAGCCGTGCAGGATAACGTTATGGCCGATCGTGCAGTTGCGGCCGACGCTGAGCGGATAGCCGGGATCGGTGTGACAGGTGGCGTTGTCCTGCACGTTGGAGCCGGCGCCGATCTCGATCCATTCATTGTCGCCGCGCAGCACCGCGCCGAACCACACATTGACCGAGGCATGCAACCGGACCTTGCCGATCACCGCCGCATTGTCGGCGATGAAATGGCTGCCGTCCGCGGGCAATTCCGGGCTTTGCCCGTCGAGTTGATAGATGGCCATGATGAGTTCCTGGAAATCGATGCGCGGTAGCGCTACACGACTTCGCCGCCGGATTCAAAGCCCGCGGCGGGCTTCAGGCCAGAACGCCGAGCGCTTGCAGCGTCATCATCACCACGGTGCCGGACATCATGCTCCAGAACCCGGCCAGCACCGTCGCCATCATCACGAATTCGGCGCGTCGGCGCTGGATCTGGCGGCCGCGCAGCGTGTTGCGCATGATGATGAACGGCGCCGCGAACACCAGGAACGGAACGGTGGCGAAGGTTTTCGGCACGGCGCCATCCTGCAACAGGCCGAAGCCGGCTGGGCGCCGCGCCAGCGCCTGATAGCCGCTGGTCAGCGCGCCCGCCAAAGCAAACCCGATCAACAGCGAGAAGAGATTGTTCCAGCTATCCGGCGACATCGCGTCAACTCCACAGTCCCGGCGGCGTTGATCGCAGAATGTGGCGGCGGCCGCTACCGCATCCTTAAGAAAGGGTTAATGTGGAGGCCCGCCGCGGCGGTCGCGACGCGCGTTTACCGCGCAAAAACCTGCGGAAACCGGGTCCGCGCGTGGCATATTCCCGGGTGATTCGCCCAACCCTCCCCTCTTTTGACGTTTCGCAATGGCCCTGCTTTCATCGGCTGACAAGGCTCCGCCGCGCCCGCGCCGGGCGGGCGCTGGCCACCCCGGGCCGATCCTGGCGGCGGGCCTGATCGCGACCGCCGCGGTGACGCTGATCGCCTATCTGCTGTGGCCGACCTGGCGGGTACAGCAGATCGGCGATCCGGCAAGCCTGCCGATCGAGGTCGGCGCCACGCTGTTCAACGTGCCGACCGAGGCGTTTCGCATCAAGGTGCAGAAGCACTCCGGGCCGCAGGAGCGGGTCGATCTGAATTTCAGCTATCCGTCGCTGCAGCCGCCGCAGCCGCCCAAGAAGCTCAGCGTCGACAGCGACGGCGAGGTGGCGCAGCCGATCGACCGGATCTTCCTGTCGATCATCGCGCACCACGACGCGATGTCGCCGGACACCAGGCTGCGCACCATCCTGCCGCGCTATCTCGCCGCGGCGCCCGTCCCCGGCGCCGACGACATCACGGTGCGGGCGTTTCGCGACGGCTCGCCCTACAGCAACGAAGACCTGTTCGTGGCGGCCAATCCGCCATTCGCCGCCCGCTGCACCCGCGACGGCAAGACGCCGGGCATGTGCCTGGCCGAGCGGCGCATCGAAGGCGCCGATCTGACGTTTCGGTTTCCGCGGCAATGGCTCGCGCAATGGCGCGACGTCGCCGGCGCGCTGGAGCGGCTGACCACGCTGCTGCACGGGCCGCGTGGCTGAGTTGCGCGATCGGCCAGCGAACACGCAAGGGCGCAGGGGCCGCGCGAAAACCGCAACGACCGAGTATGGCGTCGCAACGCGGGGCTGCTATCAGCCGACGTCGGCGAGATCGTCTTCGAGAATCGCCATTTGAAACTGGAACGAACGGTCTTCGTCCTCGTCGTCGACGAACAAGACGCCGATGAATTCTTCGCCGATATAGACCTCGGCCGAGTCGTCCTTCTTCGGCCGCGGCACCACCCGGATCTTCTGGTTGCCGAACAGGCGCTTGAGATAGGCGTCGAGCTTTCTGACTTCCTGAACGTCCACGGATGTCTCCAATGCGATTGACTGTTGGCGATGCTTTAGTGCGGGACTTCGCGCGCGGCTAGCCGTTTGTGCCGCGCCCGACCACAAAGATTTGGACAATCACAGCCCGATCGCGTTGAGCATCTGGTTCATGGTGCGCGACGGCTCGGCGCAGCCCGCCTCGCCGACGACCTTGGCCGGCACCCCCGCCACCGTGACGTTATGCGGCACCGCCTTGACCACCACCGAGCCCGCGGCGATCCGCGCGCAATGGCCGACCTCGATATTGCCGAGAATCTTGGCGCCGGCGCCGATCATCACGCCGTGGCGGATTTTCGGATGGCGGTCCTCGTGTTCCTTGCCGGTGCCGCCCAGCGTCACGTCGTGCAGGATCGAGACGTCGTCTTCGATCACCGCGGTTTCGCCGACCACCAGCCCGGTGGCGTGGTCGAGGAAAATGCCGCGGCCGATCTTGGCGGCCGGGTTGATGTCGGTCTGGAACACCGCCGAGGAGCGGCTCTGCAGATAGAACGCGAAATCCTTGCGGCCCTTGTGATACAGCCAATGCGCCAGGCGGTGGCTCTGCAAGGCGTGAAAGCCCTTGAAGTACAACAACGGATCGATGAAGCGCGCGGTGGCCGGATCGCGGTCGAACACCGCCACCATGTCGGCGCGAAACGCGTTGCCAATATCGGGATCGTCGCGCAGCGCTTCCTCGAAGGTCTGCCGGATCAGGTCGCCGGACAGCGCCGCGTGGTCGAGCCGCTCCGACACCCGATGCACCACCGCCTCCTCCAGCCGGTCGTGATGCAGCACGGTCGCATAGATGAACGAGGCCAATTCCGGCTCGCGGCGCACGATGTCCTCGGCCTCGAGCCGCACGCGATCCCACACCGGGTCGAGCGCGGTCAGCCTGGGGGTCTGCGGATTGACCTGATGCATCGACATGCGGTTCTCGCGATTTCGAGGTGAGCAGTTGCATTATAGCACGGCCGCCGGGTCGCTGTCCTGCCGCCACAATGGGCCCGCCGCGGCCGGTTAACTTTGCACTAAATGGTTGACGCGGAACAAGTTATTGATCCGTCGCCAGCGCCGCGCCTGGCTCTCAGGCAACAGGTGGCGCCGAATTCGGATAAATCAAGCGGTGGCGCGCAAGGGGTGCCGGCTTTGCCGCGGATGCGCGACATCGCTGACGTCGGGCGACGCGGGATCAGTCCCGCATAGCGGTCTGCGCATCGCGCCAAGTAGTTCGCGGCGTGTTGCGCTCGGCCAGCGGCGCGCTGCTGATTGCCGCCCCTTAGCATTGCGGCGGCGGCGAGCGCGCTCAGGGCCGTCGCGACAGGAACGCCAGCACGCCGTCCTTGTAGACCCGGTCGCCGACCGCGCGCATGTGGTCGCGCCGCGGAATATCCAGTACCTCGGCGCCCGGAATGATCGCCTGCAGGTCGCGCGCCGAGCCTGCGATCTCGTCGGTGGTACCGACCGCGATCAGCACCGGCACCGCGATGCTGGCCGCCTCCTCCGGCGACATCAGCCGCCGCGAGCCGCGCAGGCAGGCCGCCAGCGCCGCGCGATCGGAGCGGGTCTGTTCGGCGAAGGCGCGAAAGGTGCGTCCGACCGGATCGGTGACGTCGTCGAGCGACGGCGCCTGCAGCGCGGCGACGACGTTTTCACCGGGCCCGCCGCCTTTCACCAGCCCGATGCCGAGACCGCCGAAGATCGCCGAGCGCACCCGCTCCGGCTGGCTGCGCGCCAGATAGGCAGTGATCCGCGCGCCCATCGAATAGCCCATCACGTCGGCGCGGGCGAGCTGCAGGTGATCCATCAGCGCGGCGAGATCGCCGGCCATGGTGCCGAGATGATAGTCCTCGGGATCGTACAGCTTGCTCGACTCGCCATGGCCGCGATTGTCGAAGGCGATGACGCGACGGCCGCTTTTCTGCAGCGCCGAGACCCAGTTCGGATACATCCAGTTGACGGTCTTGTTGGAAGCAAAGCCGTGAACCAGAATGATCGGCTCGCCCTCGCCTTCGTCAAGATAGGCGATTTCAACACGGCCGTTGTGAAAGCTCGGCATCGATCCGTCCGTTGCTGAGGAAATGGCAGGCGGGGAATGAGCTGGTGGAAGCACCAGCAGCGCCAGGGGTGAGGCATGAGGTTTTAGCGCGGCGCGCTCAACGCCGCCAGCGGCAACGGCGGCAATTGCGGCCGGGCGGCGCGGGCCGCAGCCTTTGCCGCTTGCCGACGCGCGCGGCTTTTGCGGCGGCGGCGCAGCCACCAACTTGTCGCGCGTTCCGTCGTCGCCTTGATCGACGCCAGCACGCCGAACAAGGCGAACACCGCCCACAGCATCCACCACGACAGATTGAAGGCGCCGAGCGTCAGCAACAACGCGCCGCGGCCGAGCAGTTTGAGGATGCCGCGGGTCTGGCCGGCCTTGGACTCCGCGAGTCTTGCGGCGCGCGCAATGTCCTTCGGTCCCTCGGCGATCTTCAGCGTATCGAGCGCGCCGCGGGTGCCGAGCTTCTCGCCGATCCGTCCGACATCCTTGGCGACGCGCAGCAGCGCACCGGCCTGTTCGGCACGGAACGCGGCCCTCACCGCGCCGGCGGTTTCCGCCGGCCGGTTCAGCGCGCCCTGCGACAGCGCGTTACGCAACGCCGGCGTATCGACCACGTCGCGCGCCGAGCGTCCGGCCCAGCGCGACAGCCCGGCGCCCAACCGCCCGACCTTGCGGGCGTCCTTGACCAGCGTCAGCCCGGCGCGCAGCGGCGTAGTGCCTCCGACCGAGACAAAGGTCGCCGCCGTCACCGCAAGCCCGGCGGCCGCCAGCCCGAGTATCACCCGGTCCGGTTCCTCGCCGGCGACCAGCCGCTGGCTTTGCTGCACCACGTCGCGCACGTCGCCGAACACCAACAGATCGCCGGCCACGCTGCCCGACAGACTCGCCGCGTCCTCGGCATTGCCGGTGAGCAACCCGGATGCAAAACGCTTGGCGACTTGCGCTGGGCTGTGCTCGGCGCGCAGCGCGGTGTCAACGCGGCTTGTCAATTCCTCAGCAACGCCGATGCCTCGGTCGGCGGCCAGCGCAACCAGGCTCTGCGCAAGCTCGGCGTCGTTCTGCGCAAGCGCGTCCTCGATGTTGTGTTCGATCAGGCCGGGCGCCTGCTGCACTGCCGAACTAACTTGCAGGTCAGCAAGTTCCGCCGGATCGTCCTGCGCATCCCACAACGCGCCGGCGTGTCGGGCCTGCGGCCAGGCGAGCAGCAACGCTGCGATGCAAATCGCAGTTCCTGCCAACGCCGATCCGCTTTGCAACCGGGTCATCGCATCCTCGCGGCCACATCCTCAAAGGTGGTGCGTCATTTTTCGGACACAACCGCCCCGACGAAAGAAGGGCTTCTCCAACGCCACGGGATTGTGTCGAATTTCCGCGGGCGAATGGCCGCCGGCCGCTCTAGGAATCAAGAACCGTGAACAGTATGGTGCGCGCACCATGCTGTCTTCGTTCGTCGCGACCATAAGGTGAAGAACATGTCCGACCACGTCGTCCCTCACTTCCACAATGATGCCGGCGTTCCGATCATCGAAATAGGCTCGAAGGAATTCATGTGCGTGGGGGCCAACCCGCCGTTCGATCACCCGCATGTGTTTCTCGACCTCGGCAACGACAACGAAATCATCTGCCCCTATTGCTCCACATTGTATCGCTACGCCGCCGACCTGGCGCCGGGCGAAGCGCGGCCTCCCGAATGCGTGCTGCAGGATAAGGTAGCCTGATCGACGGCATTGACCGCTTCACGAACCATCGTCGTCGCGGGCGCCGGGATCGGCGGCCTGACGGCCTCGCTGGCGCTGGCCGCCAAGGGCTTCGACGTTATCATCCTGGAACGGGCGCAGCGGCTGGAAGAGGCCGGCGCCGGGCTGCAACTGTCACCCAACGCCAGCCGCGTGCTGATCGATCTCGGACTGCGGCCGCGGCTGGAGCCGCACGCCGTCACCCCTGACGCCGTCTCCATGATGAGCGCGCGCGGCCCTGGCGAGATCGTTCGCCTGCCGCTCGGCGAGCCGGCGTCGTTTCGCGCCGGCGCGCCGTATTGGGTGATGCATCGCGCCGATCTGCAGAACGCGCTGGCAGCGCAGGTGCGTAGTCATCCCAACATCGAGCTGCAGCTCGGCTGTCAGTTCGAAGAGGTCGGCAGCGACCCCGGCGGCGTGGTGGTGACCCGGCGCAGCGGCGTGTCGCGGTCGCAGCAGCGGGCGCTGGCGCTGGTCGGCGCCGACGGCATCTGGTCGACGGTGCGCGGCCAATTGTTTGCCGATGCGCAGCCGACCTTCTCCGGGCTGATCGCCTGGCGCGGAACCTTCGACGCCGAGCAATTGCCGGCAGGCACCGCCTCACGCAACGTGCAGATCTGGATGGGCCGCGACGCCCATCTGATCGCCTATCCGATTTCCGCCGGACGCCGCATCAACATCGTCGCGATCGTTGCCAGCAGCTGGAACCGGCCGGGCTGGAGCGCGCCCGGCGAACCCGCCGAGATCAAGAGCCTGTTCGCCGCGCCGGCCTGGCCGGCGGCGGCCGGCAGCATGATCGACGCCGTCGACGGCTGGCGGCGCTGGGCGCTGTTCACCATGAAGGATGGCGGGGTGTGGAATCGCGCCGCGGTGGCGCTGCTCGGCGACGCCTCGCACGGCATGCTGCCGTTCGCGGCGCAGGGCGCCGGCATGGCGATCGAGGACGCCGCGGTGCTGGCGAATTGCCTCGGCGAGATCGCGGCGCCGGAGGCGGTGCCGGCGGCGTTGCAGCGCTATGCCGAACTGCGGCAGCCCCGCATCATCCGGGTGCAACGCACCGCGCGGCACAACGGCCAGATCTATCACCTCGCCGGCGCCGCGGCGCTGGCGCGTGACCTGGCGATGCGCGCACTCGGCGGCCCAAGGCTGCTGGCGCGGCAAAACTGGATCTATGACTGGCGGGTGTGACTTGCGCCGCAGCGGCTCTATAGCGTTTTCGAGCGAAGTGGCTCCCGGTTCGCGTGAAGAAAACGCGTCAAAATAACAATCGAGAGCCGGTTCTGATCTATCAGAACCGGAACAGCTCTGGCCGGCGTCGTCAATGCTTGGCATGGCCCGGACGCGGCGGCGCCGCTACAGCCGCCGGCGGCGGCGGCGTCGGCGCGCTGACGCATTTGTTGCGGGCCCAGACCTCGTCGGCGAGCTTGGCCTGCGCGCGCAGCGTGATATAGCTGTTGCGGTAGCCGATCTCCGCCATCACCGCGCCGCCGGTGCCGGTCTGCGCCTTGGCGATCAGCCCGTCGAGTTCGGCGATCCGCACCGCCAGCGACTTGCGCTCGGTTTCCAATTGCTTGCAATCCCACAGATCGTATTTCGCCGGATCGGCGAACGCCACCGAGGTGGCGCCGTCGCCGAGCCCGGCGCAACCGCCGAGACCGGCCGCCAGCGCCAGCAACGCGGCATAACCGGCATGCGGCAGGAAACGCGGCAGGAAACGAGATCTGTGCGGCCGGTCGGTCATGTCGTGTTGCCCATTCTGTGTTGCCGCCGCTAAGGCACATGGCGGGATGACCGCAATGTGGCCGAGCCGGCGCCCGCCCCTGCGGGCCGGCGCGCCACGCGGCGGCTGGTGCGGACGGCGGGAATCGAACCCGCACGACGTTGCCATCGAGGGATTTTAAGTCCTAATGGGTATAGCGTATCACCTTGATACTGCAACGTATTTTTTTAGTTTAGTCGCCTGTGTGCTAAAAGGCGTGTTGAAAATGAGTCCCGGCATAGGTTTTTGTCAGACAAACCGTGCTAGGAATTTTTACATTGTACACAGCGTATGCAGCCCGCTTGACCCTGCCCCCAGGTGGGTGGCAAGAGCGCTATCGTCCAGCGGAAGGACGAAGTGGCCAGACCTTGCCTTGAGACTACTCAGGATCCCCTAACGGAGGGTTGCCAGCCTGGGCGGGCGCTGGAGCACGTTGACGGAGCGCACGTGTGGATTTATATTTGCCCGTCGCTCAAAATGGTTGTGTGGCATGGGTCGCTTCTGCGGCCCTTTTTATTTGGACCGACCACGGCCGAAGTATTTGGCAATGATGCGACTGCGGCGTTCATCTGCCGGCAGCCCGAGCCGGTCGGACTCTTCAGCCATCTGCTTGGCTTCCTTGCTCAGGTGTACGCCTTCGACCGCGGAGATTCTCTCCCAAACGGCGCGGCCTATCGTCAAGGGGACTCCAGCCTTCTTCGACGAACGTTCGGCGGGGGTTTTTGCCGGTTTCGTTCAAGGTCAGATTACCCGGTGGCTGGGCGGTTTGTCGCGTTCGGTCGAATAACTTTGCTGCTTCTTCTGCCGCATGACGAGATTAGCCCGCCTAATCTCGTCATTGTTTCGAATACAACTACTTACGCTCACCACATCTTCAACTGAGTCCCAAGCAGGACGAAATTGCTCACTCATTGAACATCCCCCTTGCCCCCGCTCTGTCATCTGCGGAAGGTTGAACCCATGGACGCGGCAGCCCTGAAAACCAAAATCAATGAACTCCGGGCGAGGGAAGAAGCACTGATTGCCCAGCAAAATGCGGCGACCAACGACAAGGAGAGATTTGAACTTGAACTCTGCGTCGCGTGCACGAGATGACAGGAGAGAAAACCATGGTCTCACAGCCGATTGACGATCAGGCCGCGGCGGTGACCCAAGCCAAATCCTTGAAGGAGCAAGCCAGTGTAGGTGGGCTACGTTTTGAACTCTATTTGCCGCCGGATTTGGCTGAATGGCTGCTTGGCCTGGTGGAGTCCGGTACGTTTGATTCACCCGCCGAAGCCGCTTTCTCTCTTCTCTCTGAGGCTAAGGATCTGGCGCCCCACAAAGACCTACGGCAGGAAATTCTGCGACGTTCGATCGAGCGCACCCTTAACGATTCGCGTCCTTCCATTCCGTTTGAAGAGGTTATGAACGGCCTGCGCAAAATGATGCGTGCCCCGCCGCCCGAACCTGCTGTTTGGAAAACATCCAGGAAATAAGGGCATCATCAACTCGCTAGGCAAAACGCCTCCTAGGGAGCGTATCAGATTATGCTTACCACAGCAGACGATATTCCATGGCTCGAATCTGTCGTACCGCAGGCGTGTTTGCCGTGTTGCGGGACTATCTGTTCAACACACGGCACCCCCGTGAAGGTTCAGCTTTCTAGCATCGCGAGTATATTTTCGCGTTATCCTTCCGCGTGGTCATTGCATCGTCCAGCATCTGCTATCATTGTCCATTGAGACAGGGGGTAATTGGATGTTCCTTTCTAGAATACAAATCAGCAACTTTCGCAATTTTGCCGAGCTAGATGTGCGCCTTTCAGGAAATGTCGTGGTGGTCGGCGAGAACCGAGTCGGCAAAACCAACCTTCTGTATGCCCTCCGGCTTCTATTTGATCCTGCGTTGCCAGATAGCGCTCGCCAACTCATTCTCGCCGATTTTTGGGATGGGCTTGGCAGGCCGGGCCCCGACAACAAAATCACCATCTCTGCAGAAATCACCGATTTCGAGAGAGACTCTGATATTCTAGCTGTTCTCACCGACTTTCGACTCGATGCAGACCCACACACCGTAAAACTCACTTACGAGTTCCGCCCTGTCGCTGATCTTGCTGGCGCCCCGTCATCTGACAACGACTACGAGTTCCTCTGCTATGGCGGTGAGAACGAAGCCAAGAGATTCGGACATGATCTTCGTCGGCGGATTCAAATGGACCTGCTTCCGGCGCTCCGGGACGCCGAAGGGGATCTCGCCAATTGGCGTCGATCGCCGCTACGGCCTCTCGTTGAAGCTGCATTTGCTGGCGTTGATCGTGCCGAACTTGAAACGATCAAACAAAGTATTGAAGCAGCGACAAACCAGCTCACCGAATTCGACTCCGTCGATGCTCTGGAAGAGTCACTTCGCAAACTCACCGTGGAGATGACCGGACCAAAGCAAGACGTCAAACCAACACTTGGATTTGGCGCGACTGACATAGCCCGAATCTACAGAAACCTCCGACTTCTCATCGACGAAGGACACCGCACCGTTTCCGATGCCAGTTTGGGGTCTGCCAATATCCTATTTCTTACGCTAAAGGCACTGGACCTGAAACGACAGATAGATGAAAACAGGCGCGATCATACGTTCCTTGCCATCGAAGAGCCAGAAGCTCACCTCCACCCACATCTACAGAGGTCCGTTTATCGGCATCTTTTCACTCAGTTTGCCGCCCATGGAGAAGAGAGGCCACTCTCCATCCTTCTTACGACTCACTCCCCCCATATTGCGAGCATCGCGCCGCTACGTTCCCTTGTATTGCTAAAAGACAGCGGCGATTTAGGTACCGTTGGGCGCTCCACCGCCGATATTTCGCTCACTGACGATGACGTCGAAGATCTCACTCGCTACCTTGATGTGACCCGAGCCGAAATGCTCTTTGCGAGGGGGATTATTCTTGTTGAAGGAGATGCCGAAGAGTACTTGCTCCCTGTCTTTGCAGAAACGATGGGCCACCGCCTTGACCATCTCGGCATCACCGTCTGCTCGGTCCGCGGAACAAACTTTGCTCCTTATGTGAAATTGCTGTCCGCCCTAAGCATCCCATTCTCCGTAGTCACCGATTGGGATCCAATTGACGGAAAGACGCCTCTCGGGGCGACGCGAGCCGCGAGGTTAGCGTTTCTCGCGGAAAAAACAGGCAGTGGAAGGGAGTCTAAAAAACTAAAAGACACCCTTGTTGAAGCAATTGACAAGAGTGATTGGACTACCCTCGACCAACAATGCAATGGTCACGGAGTTTTCACGAACAGCCATACGTTGGAAATTGATCTGTTTGAAGCGGATTTCGCGGGGCACGTTGTTGAAACTCTACGAGAGCACAATTTTAGCAAGCAACGCGTTGAATTAATTGATAGCTGGGCTGCAGATAATGATACCCTTGAGTCCGTGGAGTATCTGAAGATGATTGAGGCAATCGGGAAAGGTCGTTTTGCGCAGCGACTGGCTACGCGCATTGGAGGCATAGCTCCTCCGGAATATATTAGCGGCGCTATCCAATTCGTGGTCGACCGTGTCTAACCGAGCACTCTATCTCCGCACCGCCGAAGAACTGAGACGGAACCAGGGGCAATGGGACGCATACACCTCCGAGGGAAACTGCGTCGTCTTAGCAGGTCCTGGAAGTGGCAAAACAAAGACCCTCACCATTAAGCTTGCTCGGATGTTGGCGGAGGACGTTCAAGATCCGAGGGGTATTGCTTGCATCACTTACAACAACGAGTGCGCGAGGGAACTTGAAGACCGCCTTGAAGCGCTCGGTGTGGAGGGCGGGCGGCGCGTCTTCATAGGGACGGTTCACTCCTTTTCGCTTACTCAGATCATCCTACCGTATGCCAAGACAGCGCAGATGGGACTGCCCGAGGAGTTCAAAGTCGCCACAAGGGCTGAACGAGCAATTGCGCTTGAACGAGCATTCCGCCGGACGATCGGGGGCCCCGAAAATCCTCAAACTTGGGATTTTCGGATGGGCACTTATCGGAGATCGATTCTCAACCGGGAAAGCGCGGCATGGGAAGGCGACCCTCAACTAGCTCGCCTTGTTGAGGCCTTCGAGGCTGAACTTCGCGCCCTTGGGCGAATCGACTTTGACGATATGCCGCTCCTGGCGGTCCGCGCCCTCAGGAAGCATGTTTGGCTGCAAAAGGCGCTTCTCGCGAAGTTTCCCATTTTGGCCGTCGATGAGTACCAGGATCTCGGTCGAGCTCTCCATCAAATGGTGATGGGACTCTGCTTCAGTACAGGCATGCGGCTGTTCGCAGTTGGCGACGTAGACCAGTCCATTTATGGATTCACGGGCGCTCATCCAGAACTGCTACAGCGGTTGTCCGAACGCGACGACGTTCAAACCGTTAGGCTGCGCCTGAACTACAGATGCGGCGCTCGCATCGTTACCGCGTCAACCTACGCGCTCGGGCAGGAACGTGACTACGAAGCCGCTGAAGGCGCTTCGGATGGCACAATCTATTTTCATCCTTTGACAGGACAATACCCAGGTCAGGCCAACTGTCTATTTACTCATATATTACCTGAGATTCAGGCTAGAAATCTCGACATTCGTCTCGGAGATATAGCCATATTGTATCCTACGGCATGGATCGGCGATGCTCTCGCGAGTGCGGCTATAGACGCCGGGCTCTCGACGCTCAGAAGCGACACGAACGCGTTATATCCGCGGTCGAGCCGTCTGATGAGATGGTTGGAGCAATGCGCGGAATGGTGTTGCGGCGGTTGGCAGACTGGCTCGCCGCGCTTCAGTCGACTCGTCAATGAAGGCAAGCGGCTTTTCACGGAGGCTCTGACGGCCGAAGAAGGTCAGATATCATTCCAAAGACGGCTCGTCGAAATTCTGTGGAATCGCAGGGACGGCACATTAGCCCTTCAGACGTGGTTCGAGGAAATACACGATAGTCTGATCGGAGATCTGCTCACCGCCTGCCGCACCATGCAGGATGAAGGAGATACTCTGGCCACGTTTATCGAGCGTTGCACGACAGGCGACTGTAACCAAATGCTACTCAGCCAATTTGCGGGACAAGGAGAAGGTCGTGATTGTTTAAAGCTTTCAACTCTGCACAGTTCAAAGGGGCGCGAGTTTTCTGTGGTCATCATGTTCGGGATGGACGAGGGACGCATCCCCCGTAACAATCCAACTCCACGCGATCTGGTGGAGTCGCGGCGTCTCTTCTACGTCGGTTTTACTCGCGCAAAGACCGAATTGCACATGGTATTTTCTACACGTAGTCAGTCTCGGTTCGTAGCCGAAGTTGAGAGGCGGCTGAATGAGGATTGAAGACGCAGATTTGTTTGGCCCGCTCGTGAGCAGCAATCGTCCGAGACTAACCGCTGGTTAGCATTTCTCTTCTTTCAGTTATTTTATGAACTTACCAACTTGGTGCGGGTGCCCGGAATCGAACCGGGATGGGGAATCCCCAACGGATTTTCGTGCCACTTCGGCTTTCGCCGCCGCCACCTGGCGTTCGTGGTCTGGACTATCCCTTCACCGTAGCTGAGTCGCTTTAGGTGCTGCCCGTCTAGTCTCTACACCTTCCCTAGGGTTAGGAGTTCGTCCATGTCTGCATCGACTACGCCTCGCGCGTCGCATTCTCGCAAATCATGCCCGACGAGAAGGCCGTCAGCGCCGTGGCGTTTCTGCGCGCCGCGCTGGCCTATTACGAAAGCCTCGGCGTCACCGTCAGCCGCGTCATGACCGACAACAGCAGTTGCTACAAATCCTTCGATTTCCGCGACGCATGCCGGGCGCTCGGCCTCAAGCATATCCGCACCAGGCCCTATACGCCCAAGACCAACGGCAAGGCCGAACGTTTGATTCCAAGCGCGCTCAGGGAATGGGCCTATGCCCAGGCCTATCCGACCTCACAACACCGCGCCCAGGAACTGCCGGTCTGGCTGCACAGATACAACTGACATCGGCCCCACGGCGGGATAAAATGACAAACACCAATCACCCAACTCGGTCTGTCCGAGGACAACCTGTTGAGGCTCCACATCTAGCAACGATCTGTCTGATTCATCAGCGACCAGCATCACTGCCTGTATGTGCTGAACGTCAAGGCGAAGGCATGCCCCATCGGCTCAAGCGGATTCCGGCTTGCAAAGCGGTCAGTGGCGCTCGGACGTCGTTCGTCGCGGCATCGATCTAAAGACTGCCCGGAGAGCCCGCAACAAACATTCTCCTATCTTCCAAATGGGCTTTCGTCGACCGGACGCGCGCGGCGGTTGCCAGCCAAGTACCGGCCCAACATGGACAGAGATGTTGTAAGCATACTGAGACTGGTTATACGGCGCACCCACATACAAGATCGCATCGCACGTTTCTGCAAGCTCTTGGTAAAGAGTATTCGCTGTCGCACAGCTGTAAAGCAGTGCCACCTTTAGACGACGATCAACTGCCCTAGCCCGCACAATCATGAAGAGCGCGCGATCGTCCGGATCTCCAACTTCTATGCTCCAGCCGGCGTCTCGCAACGGTCGGACAAGGTCACGCATACACTCCTGCACCAAGACTGCCTTACGGAGAAGGACGCCGTCGTCGGTCGGCAATTCTGGCACCAGGCGGCCGCTCTCGTGATAGTGCTTCTCCTCAATCCGCTTAACAGCTCCTTGCAGATTGCCGCGCAGCAGAGCTTGTTGCCAGAGCAGTTTGCTATCCTCATTCATCTTCGGGAAGAATGGAGAAATGGCGTGCGTGCCGTCATACCAGGACTCAACGAATCCAAGCGTCGCCAAAGCGACAACCAACCGCTCAAAGTTCGACGATTGCTGCCAGGACAAATGCGTGTTGTGCGCAAACATATGCCGGTTGAGCGCCGTCGGACCGTCATAACGTTCCGTATCCGCGAAGAATGAGGTCTTCAGCCAACGGCGATAGGTCTCAAGAGCGAACACGACCTCGTCTTGGGAAAACAAATAATCGCAAGTCAGATACTCCCGAGGTACCCACGTTCTATCTTCTCCTCGCATCTCAAAATGCCACTCGCTCGCCGTGTCGATGGCCTTATCGAAGATTCGATCAATCCTGACGAAGAGCGGGTCGGTGCCTGCATGCGGCAGGATGCGCGACAATCCACCCTCAAGCGCCGGGATCAGGGCAGCGATGCTCGACGCACGATGGCCGCTATAGAACGCCAAGTATGCCTCGCGCGCGAGGGGAACGAGCTCCTTCAAGCTGGGGGCCTGGGAGAGTATCTGTGCAATGCACACAGCTTGGAAAGGCACAGTGTAGAGGGTTGATGTGTGATAGTGGAACAGTTTGATCGCCCGCTCCCCGGAAGCTTGGCGAATATCGCGAAGGAGCTTGCTGGCATCAGCCATCCCTACCCACAGCGGACTAAACCACTCAGCTTTCGCCCATAGGGCCGCCTGAGCATCCATGGCCAACCTTCGCGATTGCCAGGCTGAATCCTTGCGGTATGGCACTTTCGGGAAGATGGCCCGCGTGTCACCCGTCCGCAGGACAACGACCGGAATGGCAACGAAGCGGCCCACCGAAGACTCCTCGACGATCGCATCATGAATACCAAAGGCTGTCGCCCACTTTTCAACAAGGGCTGAAGTTATCTCCTGTCTAACATAAGTGTTGGAAGCCCGGTTCCAAATGGCCTGGAATTGTCGACTTAGCTCAGAAGAAACGTTCATCGGCGATCAGTCGTTAATATAACTTTGTTGACGCTCACGCGGATCAATTCCTGAGTGTGTCGTTGTCGTCGATGATGACTTATTGTCAAACTGCGTGCAAGGCGCTCTGCGCTCACTAAATGCCGCCCTTCAGGCAAAACACACATTTCCAGGTCTTGTCGCTTGAGGTTGGCAAACGGATTGCCGCAGGCAGCGCGCATTCCTCTTACGGGAAGCTGCTCATGACCTATACTCTCCCTTTGGGACAATAAGCGAGTAGCTCGTGCTTCGACCACCAGCTGAATCCTTCTGCAAAATCTCACGCGCGATGAGTTCATCAATATCACGAGCTGCGGTCGCCTGGGAGACCTTCGCCAGCTTGGCCCATTTGGAAGAAGTCAGTTTGCCTTCAAATCCATCGAGTAACCGATTGATCACGAGACGTTGCCTATCGTTCAAGGACTGCCCTGCATGCAGCTCCCAGAACCGAGCTTTACCGAGGACATTGGCCAATATGACGTCCGCACCATCAAACGCGCGGTCCAGGCAGCCAAAGAACCACTCCAGCCAAGGCGTGATATCAAGCCCACCCTTCTGTGTGTGCTCTAGAATGTCGTAGTAGGATTTGCGTTCCTTCCGGATCTGCGCGGACATGCTGTAGAACCGCTGGACGCTGTTTTCGGACCTTGCGAGCGCCAGATCCGCAATCGCACGTGCAATGCGCCCATTGCCGTCCTCGAACGGGTGGATCGTCACAAACCACAGATGGGCAACCCCGGCCTTCAGGACAGGGTCAATGCGGCTAGAGGCGTTAAACCACTCCAGGAAGCGCTGCATTTCAGTTTCGAGCCGACCAGCAGCCGGGGCTTCGTAATGAACATTTTCACGACCAATAGGGCCGGATACGACCTGCATGGGACCGGATTGTTCGGTACGCCATGCCCCAACGACAATTTTACTCATTCCGCTGCGCCCCGTAGGGAATAGCGCCGCATGCCAGCCGAACAGGCGCTCCGCTGTGAGGCCTTCGCTGTACTTTTCCGTGGCGTCGAGGATCATTTCGACGACGCCTTCAACGTGTCGATCTGCGGGCGCGAGCGCGCCTATATCCATCCCTAACCGTCGCGCGATAGATGAACGAACCTGCTCCCTGTCGAGAACCTCGCCTTCTATCTCGCTGGATTTGACGACTTCTTCAGTGAGCGTCTGCAAGGCGGCTTCAGCCCTGAGGTTGAAGCCCAAATGCTCCATCCGTCCGATGAGCCTGCCCTGCTTATGGCGTACAGCCGCAAGCTGCTCCGAAAGCTGCTCGCCGCTCCAGGTTAACTCCGGCCACCCCTGAATCTCGTGAATGTATGCCATTATTCTCTGCATCCTTTGCAGAGAATATGGAACCAATTCTCCTCAAGCGCAACAATATTCTATTCATTTTTTGCAGAGAATAGAGGCTTTAATCTCGTCATACGGCAAAGCCGTTGAAAAATACCTGTGTTATCATTTGCTTGACCATCGTCAGGCCCCGACATGTCCAACACACGACTTCAATAGAATCGCTGTCTATCGGGGAGACCCCGTTGCTCAAATACCTAATGGTGATTTTGCGGTTCGTACGAACGATAAATTTTTCCAAAATCAGTGGCATAAGCCTCCACAGACCGCCAATATTGCCGGATGTTTTGCTGCTTCGAGGCCCTTCACCACCAAGCCCGACCATAGCTCATTTTACCCGCGGGTCATGAGCCCTGAGAGCGTCATCATAAGAGCTTCTCTGGAGCACTTGCGATGGCAGGTCGGAAACTACGGATCTCGGCTTATTTCGACCCGCCTCGCAGGCGCGCAAAAAAAATTGCTCAAATCCGTTAGGCAACGGCCTGCAACTCTCCTATCAGCTTGAAGATCTCCAGTAAGACCTCCTTTGAATCGGCGAGCTTCTTTGCCACCACCAGGTCCTGTCTGCAGGAAAGCTGGAGAACGGCCTCCAAAACGGCATCAGAGGTCCGGACCAGGTCGACCAGATGTTCACCAGTCGGACCGTTTTTCGCCAGAAACCAGTTTTTGACGGCCCGTTCATTGGCGTGAGTCAGGTTGACCACTGCTTTGATTGATGAGTTGTGCTGTCCGAACTCCCGATGCAGCGCGTCTGCGATCACCTGAGCGAATCGCGTGTTTTGAAAATATTCCTTTTGATCCGGAATCTCTTTTCCGGGCCCGGACTGACTCTTTCGGTCTGTTTTTGTAGGCGACATTCGGCGTCTCCCTTGGTTACGCTGAAGGAACCCAAAGGACGCTCAACTGGAATTCCGGTTGATCGATGACCGAGTAGCCATGACGTGCGACGTTCCAGGCAAGTACCGGCCGACGCATTTCCGGACGGCCCAATCCCAGCCGCTCAATACGTGCGCATGTCCACCGAGCATCAAAAATACTCAACTGAAAATCAGGCCGACGTCATCGCCGCCTATGCGGCGAGACGTGGATTCACGATCATCAAGACCTACGCCGACGAGGGGCGTAGCGGCCTGAGCCTCGACGGCCGTGATGCGCTCAAGACCCTGATCAAGGACGTTCGCGACGGGTCGGCCGGCTTCGCCGCCATTCTTGTCTATGACATCAGCCGCTGGGGACGTTTTCAGGACGCGGACGAAAGCGCCTACTACGAGTACATCTGTAAGGAAGCGGGCATCCGCGTCTTATACTGCGCCGAGCAATTCGAGAATGACGGCAGTCTCACCTCGACGATCATCAAGAACATGAAGCGCGCGATGGCCGGCGAATATAGCCGGGACCTGTCAGCGAGGGTTTTCAAAGGACAATGCAAACTGGTGACTCTTGGTTACCGGCAGGGCGGCTCACCTGGATATGGCCTACGCCGGACACTGATCGACGAACACGGGCGCCCCAAGGCAGACCTGGCCCGAGGGGAATACAAGAGCCTCCAGACAGACCGGGTCATCCTCACGCCGGGTCCGCCCAATGAGGTCGGGATCATTCGCCGCATCTACCAAAGCTTCGTGATCGGACGTAACGCGGAATCTGAGATCGCGGCAGAATTGAATCGGGAAGGAATATCCAATGAATTCGGGCGCCCCTGGTCGCGGGGAACGATCCACCAGATCCTGACCAACGAAAAGTATATCGGAAACAACGTCTATAACCGCGTATCTTTCAAATTGAAGCAAAAGCGGGTGGTTAATCCGCAAGAGATATGGGTCCGTGCCGAGAATGCCTTTGAGGGCGTGATAGAGGCCGGTCTGTTCGCCGCCGCCAGCAGCATCATCGACGAACGCTGCAAGCATTTCAGCGACGAGGACATGTTGAGGCGCTTATCGTCGCTTCTGAGTGACAAAGGATACTTGTCAGGTCTCGTCATCGACGAGGTTGACGACATGCCGTCCAGTTCGATCTACCGCGCGCGTTTTGGCAGCCTTCTTCGCGCCTACCAGTTGGTGGGTTACAAGCCGGATCGCGATTTCCGATACTTGGAAACGAACCGCGCACTTCGCTCGATGTATCCTGATATCCTGCGACAGACCATCGCCGGGATCCGAGATTGCGGAGGCGTCGTCGAGCTGGATCCGTTGACTGACGTTCTGACGGTCAACGGCGAGTTCACCGCCTCAATCATTATCGCTCGTTCCCTTCGCACAAGCGCGGGTTCTTTGAGGTGGAAAATTCGTCTCGACGCCAGCCTGAGACCCGACATCAGTATCGCAGTACGCATGGATGGAACCAATGAGACGGCGTTGGATTACTATCTCCTGCCCAGCATTGATATCACGACCGATAAGCTGAAACTGGCTGAGGAAAACGGCCTCCGTCTGGACGCGTATCGGTTCGACAACCTCGATATGCTCTTTCGATTGAGCACCCGCGACGACCTGGGAGCGGCCGCATGAACGACATCACCCCTGCCATCGTCAAAGTTCCGATCTCGGCAATCACGATCCTCAACCCGAGGGTCCGCAACAAGCGCGGGTTCAAAGAGCTGGTCACCAGCATTGCCAATCTTGGTCTGAAAAAGCCTATCACCGTCAGCCGGCGCAATGGCAGCGGCAGGTTTGATCTTGTCTGTGGCCAGGGACGCCTGGAGGCCTTTATTGCCCTACGCCAGGAGGAAATTCCGGCGGTGGTGGTCGAAGCCTCCGAGGAAGATTGTTTCGTCATGAGTCTGGTGGAGAATCTGGCGCGGCGGCACCATTCTTCCATGGAGTTGATCCAAGAGATCGGCAATCTCAAGAAACGCGGATATTCGATCAACCAGATCGCGGCCAAGACGGACTTCAGCGCGGAATATGTCTATGCCCTTTGCTATCTGCTCGAGCATGGCGAGGAACGCATCCTCACCGGCGTCGAGAAAGGCGTCATTCCGTACTCCATCGCGATCGAAATTGCCCGGGCCAAAGAGAGTGACGTTCAGACCGCCTTGGCCGACGCCTACGAAAACGGATCAATTCCCGGAAAGCAGGTACTTGCCATTCGAAAAATCATCGAGCAGCGCAACTTGACCGGCAAGGGACTTCATTCGATCGGCAAACGGCCGCCATTCAAAAGATCGGTTACCTCCGGCGCCCTCATTCGAGCCTACCGCAAGGAAACCGATCGTCAAAAATTGCTCATCAAGAGGGCTACGCTGGCGCAGGGACGTTTGCTTTTCGTGGTCAACGCCATGAAAAGCCTGTTGAACGATACGCCATTTGTTACTTTGCTGCGCGCAGAGGAACTGCACAGCCTGCCACGTCCGTTGGCCGAACGGGTGGGAGGAACGGGAATATGAAAACAGAGCCCCCGGATGTAAAAATCGCCTTCGAGCAAAATATCGTGGTGCTTCCCATTGCGTCGATTTTGCCGCTCAAGCAGGTGCCTGACGCGATCAAGAGTTTGACCAAGTATCGCAGGATTGCGCAATCCGTCGCCGAGATCGGCGTCATAGAGCCTCTGGTCGTGTCTCAGCGTCCTGATGGAAACGGCAAATATCTGTTGCTCGATGGACACGCCCGTCGCGCGATCCTGATGGACCTCGGCGAGACATCCGTCCGCTGCATCATGGCTTTTGATGATGAGGCATTTACCTACAATAAGCGTATCAACCATCTTGCCACGGTCCAGGAGCACTTCATGATCACACGCGCCCTCGAACGCGGGGTGTCCGAAGAGAAGCTTGCCAAGGCCCTGAACGTCAATATCCAGCATATTCAGCGGCGCCGCTCGCTGTTGAATGGCGTCTGTCCCGAAGTTGTCGATATGCTCAAGGATAGGGCCGTGAACCCGGTGACCTTCGATGTCCTGCGCAAGATGCGTCCCATGCGGCAAATCGAGGCCGCCGAACTCATGCAATCCGCATCGAACTTCTCATCCAGCTATGCGAAGGCCATTCTAGCTGCGACGAAGCAAGCTGATCTTGCGAAGCCGGACACTCCGAAGAAAGTCGCGGGAATGACCTCAGAGCAAATGGCCCGGATGGAAAGGGAGATGGAGACTCTGCAACGCGATTTTAAAGCGATTGAGACCTCGTACGGCGAGGACATCCTGAACCTCGTGATCGCCTCTGGCTACCTGTCGAAATTGATCAGCAATCGCAAGATCGAGCGCTATTTGGCCCAAAACCACGGTGAGATACTTGAGCGGTTCCGATCGATCGTATCCTCGGCCTCGCTTGACAGCCCATCGGCCGAGTCGCCTGTTCATCCATAACGCCGTCGAGCGCCGGGGGCGCAGGAGGGAGTCTCGTCCTATCGTGACGCTACCCTCTTGCGGTATTCGTCAACCATTGATGCCGTGACATCGTGGGCATAGCAAAGAGGTGCTGCGCCCCCTGGTCGGGAATATGCACTCCTGCCGCCGCAAGCTCGGCCGTTCCGCATTCGATCATCCGGGCAGGCACAGGGACGGCCCGTCGCATGATAGGCACTGCGGCTTGCGGCGATGATCAGCGCCGCGACAGCGGCGGCGGTCAACAGTTCCTTTGGGGGTTTTGCGACCACTGCCCCCTCTTGCTTCTCCCCTGACTTCTGCGGGGGAAGGGATTCGATCGAAGGCGGCAAAACCGTAACCGGACGCGGAGTGGCGGCCGCGACATCCGCTCTTTGGACCACGGGTGATTGTTTCGCCGGGGCAGCCGAGAGACCGGGGGTGGCCAGGTATTTGACGGGCGGCACTGGTTGCGGCGGCGTTGAGTGAGGCGCGCCAACCCCGATGCCCAAGGCGATCAGCCCCGCGAGGCACGTACTCCCAGCTAACCATGACACAACCCGGCGCATTCGCCCTCTCCCGCGCTCGGTACCAGCACCGATCCAACCGCAACCGGGGGACAGACGCAAGGCAACTTAGGGCGGGGAATTGAACGGCGGATTCTGCCGCCTTCGGTCGGCCAGGCTAATGCCCGACATACCGCGTTGCGGTATCGAGGCCATCTCGCCCGGTGCGGCGGGCGATGACGTCCCTGACGCGGTCCCAATGACCGCGAGGCCGGTTTCCGTCAACGACGGCGGTGTGCTCAGCCTCACGCGCCCGGCGGCGCGCTTCCTCGTACGCGAGCTCCTTGTAGCCGCACAGAAGTGCGTCCGCATCCGCCTCGACCAGCGCGGCCTTTTCGCGGCGCGCCTTCAGCCACCCAAAGACCATGACCCGCTCCCGGGGCAGATCGTCAACATCTTGACGTATACAAAATTTTGACTCATAGGGGAAACATCGCTTCAAGCGGTTGTGTATTGAGAAGGGGCCGTGCTAGCGGCCCCTCTCGCTATTTGAGGCGAACGCTGATTGCGAGGACGACCTGCAATCGTCACCACCACACAGCGAGCGTACCGCACAGGTGCATGGCATCGCTCCTTCTTTTGGTTGTATCTGGCAGCGCCATGCCTCGCCCATTGTTGCCACGCTGTCGACGGCGGTGGACGTATGTCTGCGCAAGTTCTCAATCGCGCATTCAATACCGGCGTTCTTAACGTACGACTTCTCAGATCACGGCCGCGACATATTGATGATTTTCGGCGAATCCGGACATCTCCGCGTATTGATGAAATCGATTATTTTTTGTCCAGTCTCCTCTCCCGAGTAACCAAAGCCACTCACCCTCAACATCGTATGAGGCATCGTTTTGTTGTCGATGTTGGCTGAGTTATAATGCCCCTGGATCGGGACAAGGTGCCCCTGCGCGTCCTGGGCGAGACTGATAACCCCGAATCCGTAATAGGTTTTGTCGGACTCCCCATCCATTTGAGCAGCGAAGATGTAGAGGTACCTTTTTTGTTGAATATCTAAGTAACTCGTAATTGTCTGCCAGTGACAAAATTGGCTACCGTCATTTCGATAATTCGTCCCGTCGAATAAATACATACCCCTAGACTCATCACGGTATATTTTTCCAAAACTGTATTGGTGAGCTAGGCCGCCTTCCGTTACGGAATGTTCAATGTATTCTCCCCAATCGCCTTCAATATCGATTGGGATCTGCTTCTTTCTAATTTTATGAACCTGATACATGCTCCAAAATATTTGAAAAATCAGGTTTGATGCAATGCCAGAGACAACACCAATGCTGAAAGAGACGGCATTCGCGTTACTGAAGATGTTATCCATTTGGCGATCTCCAGACCCGGTGGGAATCATGTCCCGTAACGGCTGCATTAACCTATCTCGTTTTATTTCAAAGCGATTTGGGAACAAACAAATTCGATCTATGCGTCGCGCCGAACGACAACAACGGTAAGTCGCACCTCTATCTCGGTACAATGATACATCCTGACTTTGGACACGGCAGCGGAAATAACGTGCTCATCGGTTTTCAGGACTTCCCGCCAATGCGCCAGCCACTGCGGATGGTGAGGTGGCGGCTCAACGCCCCCCGAACTCGGTGCACAGGAACGCGGGGCCGCGCTTGGAGATTTGCGCTCCCCTGGCATACGCCTAAGTATCTAACCGGCCCCACAGATCACGACCGCACAATGAGAAGGGGCCGTGCTAGCGGCCCCTCTCGCTATTTGAGGCGAACGCTGATTGCGAGGAAGACCTGCAATCGTCGCCACCACACAGCGAGCGTACCGCACAGGTGCATGGCATCGCTCCTTCTTTTGGTTGTGTATCTGGCAGCGCCATGCCTCGCGGCTTTCCTCTTTAGCACGGCATCAAACGTACCGGATATCCGGCTGCGCAACGTCTAAGCTACGCGCTTCCTGTATGACAAATCAGGGGGCCCGATCTGGACAGCGCCGGGTCTGTTTGCAGTTTTGAGCTTTTACCGGCCGCGCGGTATATGTAAGCTAACCCCACTTTTTAAACTCACAGGTCCAGACCCTGGACGGGGTTCACGACGAAGAGGATTTTGTACCCTGAAATATTGAATCTAGCGATTGCGAGGTCCGCCATGGAAATCTCGACATTATCACCTCCTTACGCCAACCGAACTTTCAGATTTTCCATAACCGACGGGACGGCACCGATCGAAATCACCGTCCTCATCAACGGCCGGCAAATTTACTCAATCGACTGTCCCGATCCTCCTTGCCACGAGACCATCGAGATTCCCGACGCTATCGGGGCCAGACTGACCATCACCGCAAAGGACGCCCGGGGAGAATTTGTACAACAGGAATTCACGATCGCAGCATCCACGGACAACTCCGGTTTCAGTACCGCGTGACTTGCGATGACCTTCCTTGAGGAACTAGGGACATTGAGCCCCGGCACGCTCGCGGCGTTTTCGTCGTTGGCGACATGCGCGGGTGCGATCGCAACGGCAGTCATCGGAAAACTGGTCGTCACGCCGTTCCTTGGAGCCCGCGACAAACAGGATCGGGAAGCGGAATGGCGCAAGCACGCCATAGAGCTGACCAAGCTCGATCTCGAGCGTCGGCTTAAGACGCGCGACCCCAACGACAAGAGTCGACTGCGACCGGGTATTTTGGATTTTTTGGCGAACTATCGCGACCTGCAGGAGCTGGGAAGCCGTTCACCGAAAGAACTCTACGCGATCATTACAACGCAACGGATCAAGGCTTACGCGCCCCCCGCTGAAAAGACAGGATTTCCCAAGCGCTTCGTGAAAGGTGTCATTCGACTCTTCGACCACAGGTATGCCGAGCGGTAGTTGTACCTGATCTGCCGGGAAAAGGTATCTCCCCGGCTCACCCTGTCAGGTACGCGCAGGCCTCGGCGGCCTTGGACGCGGCGGTGAAGATGGCCCGCTTGTCGGCCTTCAGGACGTTCAGCCAATGCGCCAGATACTGCGCATGGTCAGGACGCGGCTCGACGCTGATCCCGAGCTCTGCGCAGAGAAAAGCGGCGCCCAGCTCGGCGACAAGCTCTTCCATCGCGTAGGCCTCGGTGCCGAACCGGCCGGACAGGTCGCGATTGCACCGATGGGAAGGGGCCGTCCAGTGGGTGAGCTCATGCAGCACCGTCGCGTAGTAGGCCTCGGTGGCCGTTGACGTGGCAGATCCCGTGAACGCGGTGCGCTCGGGCATCCGGATTTCATCCAGGGACGGAATGAAGCACGCCCTGCTCCCGCCGTGGACAATGGTCGCGCCGGTGCGGGCAATGAAGGCATCAGCGGTCCCGACGCCCTCGACCGGCGTTTCAACTGCGGGCGCCCCGAAGCCATCGACCTGATCGGCGTTGAACACCGGTGTCGCCCGGGCGAATAGGCGGCGTTTGGAATCGTTTTCGCACTCATCATCGGCGTCGACCTCGATCTCCTTGTAGAAAACGACGTAGGAGGCCTTCTGGCCCTTGCGGACGGTGGCGCCGGCGGCCTGCCATTGGCGGAACGTGCCCCAGAGATGCGAGCCATAGCTGTTCACCTGGGCCTCGACCCACAGGCCAAGGACGTTGACGCCGCGGTACTTGTTACCGGAGGCAATGTTGACCGGATGACGCCCGCCGCTGCCCCGGTGCCACGGCATCTGCCATTGGCCTGCCCCGGCCTCGATCGCCGCGACGATGCGGTCGGTCAGGTGCTGGTGAATATCGAAACGTTCCTTGCTCATCTGTCTCTCCTTTGCTGGCGGCCCCCTGGCCTTGCCGGCGACCGGAGAGACGGGGAGAGACGGCCGCCGCACCCGCAGGGCGCGCCTGCGCGAGGGCTTGCCCCTTGCGGCGGACGGAAATCTCCGTCAGGTCAGCCGACAAGCAAGGTCAGGGGCCCCGCGGAGAGACAGGAAGGAACGATCCGGATGCACAATCGCGGCTGAGTGCGGGTCCATCGATGGAATGGCCGAACCATCCGGCAGATCACCGCGTCCGCAGCAGCACCGGTGGGGGACCGCTCATGAGATGACTGCCGCGGTTAATCCCCGCGATCCTGTTGCGCGGCCAGTGACTGACGAAGGTCGGTACGGCTGGATGGTCTGATGAACGGAGCGCCGATCAGCGAGAGCGGGCCGGCAGTCGGTGTTTGGCAAGCCGTTTGATGTCGCCGTTGCCGATGACCGGCCACTGCCGGAACAGGCGCTTATCCACCGCGCCCGCGATCATCGCCTCCGAGAGTTCGCCGACGCTGACCACGATGGGCGCCAGGCCGAACCGCAGCAACCGGTTCGCATGGTCGGGCAGGATGCCGCCCGGACGAAACGCGTGGGTACAAAAGACCGGGTTTCGCTGCTGCAGGACAAACAGGTCTTTCTCCGTCCGCCCCTTGAAATGGCGGGTCAGCTTTTCCCACGGCAGCTTGGCAGTCTCCGTAGGGTCGGCACCCATCCCGCTCAGGTAGCAGAACGTGAATGTGCCGCGGGCTCGCCCGGCGATGCCCTCCGCCAGTGCCAGGGTAAAATCATGGGTGATACGGGCAAACGCCTCGGGCTCGCCGAGATCCGATGCCTTGCCGCCCAGCGCCCAGATGCAGGCGTCGTGCTCGGCAAGCCGGTCGAACAGTGCCGGACCGTATGACAGAAAATCGTCCTGCAGGATGGTCGTCACCTTTGGCGAATCCGACGCCACCGGGCGACGACTGATGCAGGTCACCCCCGTTATATGCGGATCGGCGATGAGGTGTGCCAGGACATGGGAGCCCACGAAGCCCGTGGCGCCGGTCAGGATAATCTTCATGATGCCTCTTGCGGCATGGCGGTTGCCGTCGAATGTGTTATCAACAGGTGTTGATGTTCACGTTGCAGGAAGGACCAGTCATTGTCAACGGCCGTTGATAATCCGAAACGGGATCGGACAAAGCCTCCGCGATCCTCATCCGCGCAGACCCGCACGCGGGTGCTCCAGGTCGCGCGAACTGCGTTCTGCCAGGCCGGGTTCGATCATGTCGGTTTGCGCGAGATCGCGGCCCGTGCCGGCACCGATGCGGCCATCGTCATCAGGCTGTTCGGTTCGAAAGAGGCCCTGTTTCGGGAAGTCGCCGGGAATGCCTTCGTACTGGAGCCGGCTTTCCAAGGGCCAAAAGAGGATTTGGGGCGGCTGGTCGCGGATTTCCTGCTGGGGCCGAACGTTGTGCCTTCCACGCCGGACGATTTCGACGCTTTCCGCTTTCTGCTGCGCTCCGCGGCCAGTCCTGTCGCAGCGCCAATCCTCTCCGCGAGCCTGCACGCCAGCTTCGTCGCACCACTGGCTAAACACCTCGGCGGCAAGGACGCATCAGGCCGGGCGGCGCTCCTGGCGGCGTGCGTTCTCGGCCTGACAACGATGCGCTTCGCATTGGACTCGCCTGCCCTGCAATCCGGGCAGGTGGAACGGCTGCGCCAACGGTTTGCGGACGCGCTCCAGGCTTGCATCACTCAATAAGGATCTTTGTTGGGTAGTTGGCGCCTCCAATCCTCATAAAGCGAAGCAACGTTCTGCACGAACACGGCAGCTGTCACGAGGAGTCCCATCACTCTAACTAACGCAGGAAGACGCCTGCTGGCAGGACACTATCGTCGAAGCCAAGTAACCTCATGCCTGCCTGCCGTTCGGGCAGGCACGTCGCCACCCGGTACATCGCAAAGAGGATCCCTGTCAGGAACTGTTGCCGCGATACTGGAATATGATACTATGTGGAGTTAAGTGGGAAGCACCGAGCTACCTTGGACGCGATCTTTGCCTCGCCCGAGCGCGCCAGCATTACCTGGAGCGACATTGAAGGCCTTTTCCGGGCTTGTGGCGCTGAGATCAGCGAAGGGAGCGGGTCGCGAGTCCGGGTCGCCCTTAACGACGTGCGCGCGGTTTTTCACCGGCCGCACCCGCAGAAGGAGACCGACAAGGGTGCCGTGAAATCCGTGCGCCGCTTTCTGACTGAATCAGGGATAGAGCCATGACGACGATGAGTTACAAAGGGTATGAGGCAGTAGTCGAATACGACGAGGATGCCGAGATTTTTCACGGCGAAGTCGCCGACCTTCGCGACGTGATCACTTTCCAGGGCAAATCCGTGGCCGAGCTGAAGAAGGCTCTTGCCGGATCCATTGACGATTACCTGGCTTTTTGCAAGGAGCGTGGCGAGGAGCCAGACAAACCGTTCTCCGGCCAGTTCGTCGTGCGCACCGACCCAGCCTTGCACAAGGACGTGTCCACCGCCGCCAGACGTGCCGGCGTCAGTCTCAACAAGTTCGTAGCCTCAGCTTTGGAGAAGGCCGTCCGCCGATAAGATTGCTGCTCGCCTTTGGCCGCCGGCTTTAGCCGACGCCAAAGCGCGTACACCTTTAGCGCCGAGCATCACTTAGGCCTGCAAGCGGACAGGGACCGCCTCGCGGCTCGTCCGAAGGCCCATTCGCCGCCATGCCCGGCCGACGGGAGCCTTTTGACCTCAGCCGCGAGATTGTCGAGCAACTGACCTTGTAGTCCCGCGCAATGGCCTTCTGGGACTCTCCAGCCAGGCATCGCTCCAGCGCATCCTTCCGTTCCATCGCGGTCATTTTCGGGCGGCGGCCGAATTTAACACCAAGCGCCCGGGCCCGTTCGCGGCCTGCGCTCGTGCGCCTGATGATGTCCTCCCGGGTCTTGCGCGCAATGTAACCGATCAGCGCCGCCAGCACCTCACCGAAGTCGTGCGTGGTATCGGCCCATGGCTCTGCCAGTGACTTGTAGCTTGCGCCACGCCTGGTGATCTCATCAAGGACAGTAAGCATCTTGAAGGGACCTCCCCGGGTCAATCGGTCCAGGGCAGAAACAATCACGACGTCCCCGGACCGTAACTTGCGCAGCATCCGGTTCAGGATCCGCCGATGATCATTTGCGCCGCTCTCCTTTTCGGAGAAGACATACTCACACCCGGCCTCCCTCAGCCGTTCCAATTGGATATCGAGTTCCTGACCGACAGTACTGACCCGTGCGTAGCCTAGGACCGCCACCGGCTACCTCCCGCGCGCCCATGCAGAAGTCCTGATTTTTGCAAGGCTCACGCGGTATTTGACGAAAATTTCTGCGTAGAGACAATTTTTCGAGTCGCGTCTGGCACTTATCAAAATCATTCAAACAATCTTCTCAGTCGTCCCTTCCCTTTCAATATGCGCTTACCGCTGACATGCGTAAATCAGAATTTCTGCATAGCGTCGGCATGGGTTTTTCAGGGGATTTCCATGCGTAGTCTCGCCGGCGCAGTCTACTCTCCCACCGACATTTTGCTCATCGCGACCCGCGCAGCTCATCATCCGCGGCCGCCCGGCCCGTCGCTGCCGCCGCCCGCATACGCCGCCCTATAGTCTCCCAGCCGAAGGAATAACTACATGATTGCCGTCGCAATTCTCTTGCCGTGGCTGGCGTTGATCATCCGTGGCCGCATCGGCCAGGGCATCCTCTGCCTCCTGCTGCAAATCACGGTCATCGGTTGGATCCCCGCCGCCGTCTGGGCGATCGTGGTGGTCAATAGCGACAATCAGGAGCGGCGGCATCAGGAGATGCTGAATGCCGTGCGCGGAGAACGGTCATGAGGATCGTTCTTGGACTGTTGCTTTCAGCGGTCATCACTTCGGCGCAGGCGGAACGGCTCTTCGTGCCGGTGTACGTCAAGGAGACGACGGCGGCGTGCCGCAACCTGGCGAGCCTGGAATATCGCGATCGTCTTATCCGTGAGCAGCGTGGTGAAACCCTCTCGGGCATCAACTCGATGTCGGCGTTCACGGGCGAATGCGGAAACGCCCCGGAAGGCCAGTGGATGTTCCTTGAAGGCTACCGGGGCAACTACGTCTGTCTCCGGCCGAGGGTCGGCGCCGATTGCGCCTGGGTCAGGCGGGCAGCCGTTGGCGAGATTGTCGAACTGTTTCCCGGGCGGACGTTCGAACAGGGCAACAAGAACGTGCCCTGCTCCAGCTGGTCCCAGGTGGTCGCGAAATCGCGCGCCACCGAAAAGGACTATACCCAGAAGTGGCGCGCCTCACGTCCGGCCAACCGGGCCGAGGATTTCGCCCTCGGCGTCCTCACCGGTGCGCTCGGCGTGGTGACGGGCGGCCCTGACAGCAACGACGTGCAGCATGCGGACGCCTGCGTCTATTATTTCGCGTCCGCGCAGGAGAAGGCCCGGCGGCTTGTCGCCTATCGATCGTGCCCGGCGCTCGGCGCCAACGGTCAGCAGGAAGAGGATCAGCGCGGCTACAGCGCAATGATCAGCCTCGTCAGTGACTCCTGTGTGCCTCATTGAGCGTCAGGTGGGTCTTTTACTGTGGACACTCTTCTCGGAGGTCTTTGTGATGCGTCCAGGTTTTCTGAAGATTCGGTGCGCGTGGCTGCGCGGAATCGGACTGCTTTCGGTATTCTGCCTTGTTGCGGCCAATGCGCATGCCCAATCACCGGAAAAGCTCTCGCAGCGCGAACGCACCTTTCTCGACCTGATCGAGGTCGGAGACGAGGCCAAGGCGGTGGAATACGCGAAAGTCGCCGAAATCAACCCGAACTCGATTGCCGGGGAACCTCTCGGCAGCTGGTTCTATGCCATGTTCCCGAACCGCGGTGGCACGCCCATTCAGCGGCGACTGAACGTCCAGCGGATCGTCTTTCAGACCTTCAAGCAGAACCCCAATCCGCCGAGCATCCAGAAGAACGCGATAGCCAGGTTCTGCAACTACGCGCCGTACAATGACAATCCGATGATGAAATTCGGCAATGCCGACGAGCAGCGGATGCTGGCAACACAAAGGTTCAACCAGCAAAAGCCCCATATCGATAACATGGCCGCGGCGTTCGACTCCCTGATCGGCTACGGCCTCCGGGACAAGACCATCATCAATGAGATATTCATTTCCTGCTTCTTTCACAACGCGGCGTCGTTGTCGGACGGGGTGGTTAACGAGAATGAGTACGTCTACGACACTCTCATCACCAAGATCCTGAAAGCGGGCGCGGACATCAATACCGAGGACGGTCCCGAACGCCCGATCCAGTTCGCGCTGCGGCTGGGTTACCCCGGCATCGTCGAACGCCTGCTTCGCGACGGCGCCCAACTCAACTTCGTGGTGCGCACCAACGCCTTTGACCACACCAATCCCTCCGAAGGCTGCCAGCCCCGGCGTAGCCGCTCGGTCTATGGCGCCATGTTCAACTACGTGGATTCGCGGAACGTGGAAGCCGCCTTGAGGGTTGTCAGCGCGCTTGCCAAGGCCGGTTATTCGCCGACGACCAAATACGGCTACACGGAAAACCCCAATGGCCAGATCCTCTGCCACTACAAATCGTTCTACGACGCGGTGGTCGATAGCGGCAACCTGCCCTACGCGGCGCGCATCAAGGAAATCGCCGACGGCATGGGAACGCCGCCCGCCCCCCCTGTGGACTCGCCGAAGCCTGCCGCGACGTCGACCCCAGCGCAGCCCGTACAGGCAGCCTTAACGGCGCCGCCCCCGATAGGCGCGTGGCGGTTCACCGTCGAGAATGGCCGTCCGGTCGCCCTGGCCAAGAGCGAAAAACCGGACGGCAGCCATCTCGCCGCCCTGAGACTGGAATGTGCCGCGGGTGGTCGCCTTGAGTATGTCGCGGTCGCCGCGAGAAACGGCTTCGATACCCTCTGGGTCAACGGCATCGACGACACCCTCCATACCATCCCGTTGGTTAAAGGCCGCGTGACGGGCGCCGACAACGTCCTGCTGTCGAAGGAATTCTTGACCATGGAAGGCATCGCCAAGCGCGACAACAGACCCGGTTGGGGGATGGAAATGAGCATCGATGGGCCGGAGGCCGGGATGCAGACCATTGAGATGGGCGGGTTTTCAAAGGTGCGCAGCTTCATGCTCTCCCAATGCAAGAGCTAATTCGAAAGGGAGTCGAGATGCGTTACGTCTGGATCGGATTTCATATTTTGATGCTGCTACTGGTCGTGATGGCGTTTGGCGGCGCATTCTCGGAGCCGGTGACCGGCAATTTCGCCCATGATAACGGCCGTACCATCATGCCGGTGATCGGCGTTGTCACGATCTGGGTTGTTGGCGCCATCATCCTGCGGGTCATGCGCAAATTCTCCAGCTACTGAAAACCTTGTCGGACGGCTGACATCGGACAGTAAAGGCCGCCCGCCTCGCGGGCAGCGCCGTTGACCGGCGAAGGCCCGGCCGACAGGTTTTGCGCATGGCCGTTTTACGCGCTTCATTCCGGTTGGCCGTCGTTCTCGTGCGGCTGGGGCTGCTGATCGTCCGCGTCCAGTGTTCGATCCTGTTTGCGCTTAGTCGGATCGTTATCGCGTGCTTTATGTCCCCCGCCATGACCCATGGATCGGCCCGCTGGGCGAGCTCGTGGGAGCTTTTGCGCAGCGGCGCACTCGGCGGCCGCGGCCTGATCGTCGGCAAGAAGTGGGGACGCTTTGTCCGGTTCAACCGCGACGGGTTCGTGCTGCTCTTCGCCCCGACACGGACCGGCAAGGGCTATTCGGTCGTCATCCCCAACCTGCTCACTTATCCCGGGTCCATCATCGCGATCGACATCAAGGGCGAGAACCAGGCGGTCACGGCCCGTGCCCGGGCGAGAAGGGGCCCGGTCTGGACCCTCAACGTCCTCGATCCGGCCGCCTCGGATTCCTTTAACCCGCTGGATATGATCCAGACCGGGACATGGCATGAGGCCGACGACGCCAAGCAGCTCGCCGACCTGCTGATCATCCCCACCCACGACGGCGAGCACTGGGACGAGAAGGCACGCGCCCTGCTCGCCACCGTGATGCTCTACGTGTGCCACAAGTACCGTGATGACCCCGAGCTCCGCACGCTGGCGCAGGTCCGCGCCCTGGCCGCACAGGACTGGCCGGGACTGGAGGCCACGCTGCGCGACGCCGCCACGCTCGCCTCCATCAGCCTGCGCGAGGAAGCCACCAGCCTGCTGGCGATGGACCGCAGCGACGAAATGAAGTCGATCAAGTCGACCATGGACAAGGCCACCGCGATCTGGTCGGTCGATAAACCCGCCGGCATCGTGTCGCTCCGGTCGGATTTCAAATTTGAGCAGCTGAACCGGCAGACCGGCACGGTTTATGTCATGGTGCCGGAAGAGAAGCTGTCCATTTACCGCGGCTTCCTGCGCGCCATCATCGGCTGCGCCATCTACGCCATGACCCGCCAGAAGCAGCACCTGCCGCCGATCAAGACCCTGTTCCTGCTGGACGAGGCGGCAGCCCTCGGCCGCATCCAGCCGATCGAGGACGGTGTCGGCTACCTGGCGGCCTACATGAACATGATCATGGTCTGGCAGGATCTCGACCAGCTCGAACGCACCTACAGCCGCGCCCGCTCCATCATCGCCAACGCGGGCTGCAAGGTGGCGTTCAACGTCAGCGACATCGACACCGCGCGCATGCTGGCGGACAGCATCGGCCACGCCACCATCCTGAGCCACTCGGCGGGCCGCTCACAGGCGAATGTGGATGTCGTACGCCATAATCTCAGCGAGGGCGTGAGCGAGGCGCCGCGCTATCTCCTCGATCCCGCGGAGATCATGCGGCTGCCTGACCGGCGGGCGCTGATCCTGATGCCGCGACAGGTCACCTACCCGATCCTGGCCACCAAGGTACGCTACTGGCTTGAGCGGCAGTGGCGGGGATTGTGGGACCCCTGGCGGGTCCCATTGCCTGACGCGGAGGCGCTGACGGCCGACCCCGACTAAATCCCGGACCAGGGTTTCCGCCAGGTAGCGCCGCCGGAAATCCCCCTCACGGCCAAGCCGCATGCCCAGGATGATCTGCCAAAGGGCCATGCCGTCCCCGATGCGCCGCAGCAGCGCCGGGATACCCACCGGCAGCGGGCGGTCCGGCTTGACTTTCTTCAACCGGAGCGGCGCGCCCGGCTCCCAAACCGGCGGCGCTCTCTTCCTCGGTTTGTCCAATTGCAGCAGATGGCGGACGTAGGCCTTCTGCCAGCGCTCCAACCGCTCGCGCGCCTGTTCGGCGTTGCCGGCCAGGATGGCCGCGTTCCGCTCCGCCCGGTCGGGCTGATCCTTGCGGATAGCCGGCCTGCGGACGGTAAATCGCCGTTGTTCGCGGCCGAGATGGATTTCCGGCCTGCGCCGCAGCGAAGCCTCCGCAAGCCGGTCGCCGCGCTGAGATGCGCTAACCCGCTGAGCCTCCAAGGTCCGGTGGTCGACCTGCGCGCCGATCCCCGCTCGCGCCAGCGCGCGGTTCTGGTGCTCGGCCCACATCGCCCGCCACGCCACCAGCAGCCGGTCGCTGTTCCACTCCCGCGTCTTGACCGCCCGCAGCCCCGCCGGTGTCGCCTGCCGTAAAACCAGCAGGATATGGGCGTGGTGGTTGTGCGGATGGTCGCCCTTTTCCAGAACAGGCGCATGAATGGCGACATCCGCCACCATGCCGCGGCTGACGAAGGCCGCCTGGACGAAGCTTAAAAGCAGTTCCCGCCGCTGGACGGCATCCAGTTCATGCGGCAGTGCCAAATTGATTTCCCGGGCGAGCTGGGCGTCCTTGCGCCCCTCCATCCGCTCGACCAGATTCCACAGGTACGACCGGTCAGCCAATCGAGCATCGGCGCCGAGAGGGAGGATGATCTCAGCTGATACGACACCCCGGCGGTGGCTGTAGTCGTGAACCTCGCCCGTCCGGCGATCCCTGATCTTCTCTCCGGCCCGGTAAGCGGCTGCGGCAAGGGCCGATCGCCCCTGCGACCGCCGAATGATCTGTACCGAGAAGTGGTAGCTCGCCACAGGCAGAGGATCGCCGCCGCACGACTACATGTCAAATATTTCAATGAATTGTCGGACAAAGCTCAGGCCGCAACACCGGCTGTGACTTGGCCGCCACGCGTTGAGACGCGGCACCTATGTTGGCGCAGCCAATGTATAAGTGCGCTATTCAACTGGGATATATCGTTTGACGTTCCTCAATACCGCCGCTGCATCGCACCTATGGGCGTATTGGTCGGTTGCGCTTCTCAAGTTCACTTTAGGTACACCTCCATGGCACCTAGTATTGCATCTACCACGCCATCATCAGGAACCCGCAGCTGAGTTTCATCATTCGGCCGCACCACACCAGCACTCGGATGAACATCGCCAAGAATTACTTCGACAAATCGAGACGCAGTTGGATGAGACCTTAGTGAACGCAGCCCGTCCCAGCTTAGACTCCGTTCGAAAAGTGATCGAATACCGAGTCTATCGAATAGCGCATTGATTTGCCGAAGCGACAACGTCAATCTCTGACCATCCACAGTGCGGCGATTAAGGCCGCAATCTAGCCTGCCCATAGCTGTGTCATTGAGAATGAACGCGCGGTACTCCTGAAGATAACTAAGCAAATATTCGCGCGAGAGAAAAAACGCGAGTTGGGACCGCTCGTGTGGGAGCAGAGAGACCCTGAGTTCGCGCTCAACGAACTCCTGTATAAAGGCGCGGTTGTCGAGCAGTGCGGGCAAATTTGCAAACCTGTATTCTATGGATTGTGCAGTGTGTCCCTCCCTTGTCAGACGGTCAAAAATTGTCGAAAACCACGATGACGGGTCGCCTACACCCGTTTTCCAAGATTGGGCAATGTCATTGGCTGTCGAACGCCATACTCGCGGAATGATTGGGATGGAGGTAGCGCTGACAACTTCGGGAAGTGAGCCATAGTTCGGTCTATCCCTATACTCTCTCTTCTGCTTGAGCTCAAAATATCCGTCCAAGCTCAATGTCGGATTGGCTAGTTGTAGCATGCCATTGCGTAGAAGTGGCTCGATCGGCCTAAGTATATCGCTCAAGCCGTCTAGTTCGAAAAGGTACGACGCCGGCATAATCACGCAATCTGTAGCGAAAAGAAATGCATACCTGAAATAGATGGAAATGGCGTCGCCGATTAGCTTGATGTCGGCATTCAAACCGTAAAGACGAAGTATTTCGGGGTTTAGAACCTGGACGAAAATGCGGCTGCCGGTCTCATCCAACTGAGGAGTGTCGGCCAACTCGTCCCCGACGTAGAGTCGGAGGAAATCTGAGATAGCAGACAACGGAATTATATATGTAACGGCCTTCTCTTCGTCGCGTCCTTGGATGACGCCAGCAGCGCGACCACCAACCACAAATGGCCCACCGCTCATTCCATGAGCTACGGGAGTTGAGAGCGCTAGCGCGTTCGTCAACCCGTAAAAGGATTGCCATGCGGCCTCCCTTAAGTGAATATCGGTTCTATGATCTGCATAACCTGCGAGGGTACCACGCAACAACTCCGGCCCTAAATTGAATAACTCCATTCGAGGACGCAAAAGCCAACCGTGCGAACCTAACGAACCATCGACATATAGCAGAGCTATGTCTCGACTTTCGTGATTTACGGTCTTGATAACCTTTCTTACTCCCGTCCACGACGCTCCTGTGACAAACAAATCATTTTCAAAACGGCCGACAACATGCTTGGCGGTGAGCAGACAATGCGGGGTTATCTGAAATCCAGAACCGCGAAACGATTCGGATGCATAGCTTGACCCCTTCCAAATTCTGGCTACAGACCTAACCCATTGCGGCTCGCGCATTCATTCCTTCTTCCAAGTCGCTGTTATTTTCAATACAGCCTTCGCCTCCGAGCTTACCAGCACTGGAATGGGAGACGTTTTTCCCGCGAATCCGATTTCAAATTCCACCTTCCATTCATCAGGTCCATGTTCAAGAAGAGCATCCCTTCCGACGTTAACGACGCTACGAATTGTTTTATTAAGGCGCCCAATTGCGTCCTCGACATCGTCGGCTACGCCGGTGGGTACCGCCCCTTCAGGAAGATCTTCAATCCCGTAAGAAGGTAGATCATCTCGAGTTATGAGTTCTACAAGAATTGACGTGCCATCTGGTGCCGTAATTGTTCCCAATTTCATGAGTTTACTTCCGAGACTATTGAGTTCTTTTTGTAGGTATTTTCAATATTCTGAATTATGGCTTCGACGGCGCGGTTGGGCTCCAACTGAATAGCGTCGACGTTCCAACCTGAAAACGCTTTTTCAAATCCAGACAGCACCTCAAGATCAACGACCGGATCCGTATCTCGGAGAGCGTCATTCATAGTTTTTGGAAAAGCTCGAACCGGTAGATAGAAGATTAAATCATAGGTCTTCACATACGATCTCCCAAAGTCAAAAATTGCGTCCATAAAACTGCAGCCACGGGCGTCAAGCTCTGAAAAGCGCGCCAGCGAATAGGCATATGTATCGATGACGCTACGATCACCTACGACTATCTGTGCGCTGAGGCCCGCACGCATTTCTTCCGCAATTTGAAGGCCAAGAACCTCAATTTCCATTTCTATCGAAAGGTGCCTTCCAGCTAGCAGCAAAGACTGCCGGGCAGACTCTGGGGCAACCACGGCATTGAGACCGCTTTCACGTAGCCTTGCCACTACGGCGTGGCATAAGGTCGTCTTCCCGCTCCCGTGTATGCCAGAGATCGCAAATCGAAAAGGCCGATTTCCGCTGTAATTCGAAGTCATTCGATCTCATCAATTCTTGAGATTTTTGATGCGTACGCCGAACGCTCTTTCACGACCAGCGAACCATCTATCGGTCCGTCGGCGGATGGAAATAATCCGCTTTGTGGCAGGTCCCAATAATGTGCTTCGATCCGAGCTAGCGCGTGATACTTTTTTGGCGCCTGTGCCTGCGAACCAAAATCCCAACCCGCTACCGAGATGCCGCGATCGTGATAAACGGACCGTGCGCGCTCAAGATATTTTGGCGATGCAATCGTCTGGTTGTGCAAAAAGGCAATATCGAATCCATTTTGTGCTATTCCAAATGCCGCGAGGCCAAATAGAAATATTGGCTCGATATTGCGAGTCAGACAAAACGAAGTGATACGCTGCGCTCCGACAATCGTTCCAGCATAAGATAGAATTATGACTCGCCTCAGCGAATGGGCTTCCAGATATGCTTCAAGCACTACGCGAACCGTCTCACCGCTCGCAATAGTGTCGCCAATTAGAAGGGTCTCCGTTGCCGCATCAAAATTAGCGAAGTGAACCTTTACGGTTACGCCTTCCTCCGAAACGTTCGTTCTATTGGTAGCAACGAAGTTGATTGGCAGGTTTCTTCTAAAAGCTAACTCATACGCTGCATGAAGAAAGTAGTAGTACCCCTTTGTAAGGATCATCATCTCGGAAACATCTGACGATTCCGCTGGCAAGAGTGGTTTGACATGACGCAAAAATAGTACGCTTGCTTCGCGACATTCGCGGACAAAGTCCAGCCCAAGGTTCTTACGGTTGAACAGCAAACGCTCCAAGGGAGCGTTCTCACATACGAAAAGATTGGCAACTCCATCAACTCTTGGAGCGTAGGCCGCACTACCTTGGACAGTAAGATCAATCATTGAAAACAAGGGTGAGAGGGAAAAACGACATTCAATTTGGAAATAACAATCTCATTGGAAGGTCGTTTGGCAATAGTCGTTCTCGATAGGCGGCGATCGCTTCTTCGAGTACTGAATCGCTGATACGCGGCTGGAACGTCGGTAGCTCGTCTCTTATCCATCTGCCTGCCGAGGTGAAATCGTCAACCACGGCGTCAAGCAGTGACATAAAATGCGGATGAACGTAGTTTTTCGCCACCCCCCCTCTATACTCAACGTTCGATTGCCGGTAATACGAGGAGGGAGGAAGGACACCAATCACCGCGCGCGAAAAGTGCCGACCGGCCAAAAGTTCAACGCCGATACCGATACCTCGACGCTCTCGCGCGTCGATGATTACAACATCGCATTGTTGAATTTGAAACATGTCGCGTCCAAATAGCGGCAGATGATCATCCAGATTCGTTACGGGATCGTCTGGGTTCAGAAAGTCAATCTCAACCGGTCTCGCGCCATGGTTTACTTGGGCTCGCTCAGTATCAGACCAGCAGAGCTTCTTAGTATCAGCAGGTCCCTTTTGGATGCTGCCAGAGCAATAAACACGTCGCCTCATCGCGCCCTCCCCAATATTCCAATTATCATACCAAAATCAATGCAAGCAACTTAAAAGTGTGGCAAATGACCTTACTACAAAGTTGAATGCAGGAAATTGATACGACATCCTCCCTGCAGGTCTTCGTATCAAGCGATGAACGAAGATATCGAGACTCTCTCTCAATAAACTGCGCCCAGTATGACGCGCATTGGAGGTGGCCCTTCATTGGAAGGCTCGTGTGCGAGCCTCCCTTGGCCGGCAAGATGCCGGCCTGGATCATCGGTGCCCCTCCACCGGCTTGGGTTCGCGGATCACGAGCCGACCGCTGACGGGCGTCGCCGTCAGCGTGATGTTGAAGCCCTTGCCGTCCTCGTGCGGCCAGGCGGCGCCGACCTTGGTCCAGAAGGCGTTGTCACCTTCGCCGTCCACCACGAATACTCCGTGCGGAAGAATGTTTTTCGGTTTGCGTTTCATGTTTGTAGTCTCCCGTTGGTTTTTCCGGCCACATCCATCGCGGCCGGTCGGGAGTTTCAGAGGCTCGCAGGAACGAGCGGACGCGCAACGGAGGGTCCGGCCGAGGGCCCCTCGGGGATACGGCTGGATGCCTTGCGCGTTTGCGCTGCGGGACTAACTCACGACAAAGAACGGCCGCGTGGTGGTGGACGGCGGGAGATGAATGAACGACGCCAAACCTCGCTCGAAACGATTCCGCATGGTATCTACGGTGGCAGACGGTCAGATAACGAGGCCAAGCGCTTCGAGATGCCTGCCTCGTGAAGAGCGCTACGGCACCGGGCACTGGTTGGATGAATACGCCTCGTTGAGGAACCGGGCCAAACGCAATCCCGCGACGCCCAACTGGCGGTCAAGAATCGGCAGGATCAAGGTATAGTAACTGTCATCGAGCACCTTACTCGCGGGTACAAGATTCCACACGGTCTGCGCCGCCTTATGGGTCTCGATGGCCCAGTCGGCCGTCGTCCCGGCGTCGATGCCCGGCGCTTGCGCCTCGGCGCTCGTGAGCCAGCCGGTTTCCAGGCGATCTACATAGGCGCCCCAGTCCCAGACGGTTTTCATGATCAGGCCAGTGTCCCACGCCGCATGAAAATTGGAATGCGCATGCACCGGCTGACAGGTGCCGGTGCAGGTCAGGCCCGCCATGAACACGTCCACCTGAACACCATTGCCGCCCCGTTCTTCAAGCACGGTGTGCAGCGGTTGATGGACATCGCCGACAAAATGCACCGCGAATTTCAACGCCTCGATTTTCAAATCGTCAGGCGCGCAGCGGAGATCATTCTTGAGACGGTCGAGTTCGGCCACAACGCAATCGCCCTTGGCCGGATCGTTCGTGCAGTCCCGCACTACATCATAGGCATTCAGCGCGATCGGAATGTCCACGAAATGCCAATTGTACGTCTGGGGCCGTGCGTCACGGACGTCGTCCGCCCAGCTGCCGACCGATGCGAGCGAATGCCCGGTCCCCAGCACCTCGCTGACCTGCGCCGTCGCTTGCGGGGTGAGTCTCCGCTGCGCAATTTCCGCGATTATGGAATGCCCCTCCTGACCCCATGCCCAAGCTTGCGAAACGGGCGCTGCGACCAGCAATGTCAGTAGAAACGTCGATCGCCTCATGGCTTTCTCCATACTCCGAAAGACACGTCTATTGATCCGCGGCATTAGCTACTTCTCCACAGTGACCTTCGCTTTGCCCGTGTTGCCGATCCAATCCGCCACGAGCGTCTCGTATCCCCAGAACCCGAGCATTGGCTTGTTGAGGTAGATAAAGAGCTCCCCATCACGTTTGGGACGGAAACCTTCGGAGACGAATTCCGCCTTATCCGGCACCGGCGGGTTGATGTCATAGGCTGACCGGTCGTCCGTCTGTTCGGGCGGCGGCCGGTCGAGGAAATCCTCTTCGTTTCCTTTGCCGCCTATCCGGAGAATGATGCTTCCCCAGGGACGGTCAAAGGTTCGTCGCAGCGGAAACAACAGCGCGAGCGCGACCGACCTGAAAAATGAAAGGTGAGAGACCGGTTGACCTCCCATGTACGATTCCTCGCCGAAGAAAGTCCACTTGCCGGTGGCTGAAACATTGTCTTCCTCTGGAAGCCGCTTGACCGAGACGAGATATCTCTCGCCGGTCCTGAGGAAAACGCCGGTTGAAATGCAAATGTTGTTCGGCAGGTTGCTTGCCTCGCGCGCCGTATCAAAGACCAACTCAACCTTTTCCTTGCCTCCGACCCGCTGAAAACCGTCATGTCCGGTGTTCAGCTGCGTATTTTCAGTGCAAAAACTGCCAAGACTGTCGCGCATATTGAAATGGTAATGGCTGCCGAAGGCGACAGCGAGATAGAGCAACCCAACGGCTGAGACTGCAGGCGCGATCCCGTATTTGAAGGCGTGAAGGGCGGCTTGATACCAGGGCGCTTGCCTGAGTTTTCTGACAGCGGCACCGGGCAGGAAGTAGACCACCAAAAACGTTGCCAGAACGACTCGCACGGGCTGGGCCGTATAATCGAGCAGGATGTCGTTCGCAGGCTCGGGCAAGGCCAGCCACCCCAATCCCCACCCCCAGCCGAAGAGAGGATAGCAAAGCAGATAGAGGATCACGCCGACGAAGAGCGTGCTCGCTGGCAGCGATGAGACCGGCGGCGACTTCGGCGCCGCGGGACTGTTGCTCGCAGGCAGATACTTGATCCAGAGGAGCCGCATGCGGTCCTTGATCGAGCCTGCGAGCTTGGCACTCACCCAGGTAAGAAATGCAACAAGGAGAGCCCAAACCAGGAACCATGCCGGATCCCTTGCGTAAGCATCGATCCATCGGGAGGCCAGCCCAGGAAGGACGGTTCCGACCAACCTGATGGTGTCAGACGCCCAGCGAAACGGTGTTCGGAGTTCCTGGAAGGGATAGCTGTCCCGGAACAAGGGATAAAGCAGCAGATAGCCCGTGGCAAAGACCGTGAGGAAGTAGATGGCTCGCTTGCGCCAGACGTAATCCCAGACCTCCTCTTGAGCTCCATGTCGTAGCGTGCCGCTATCTTTTCCCTCGGCAAGAGCGGCGCTGTTTGGTTCAACGTTCGTCAGGATAGGCGCAATGGGCGGCGGGGGTTTGGGGCTCACCAGGACATCCGTTGACGTCACTACCTCATAGTCAGCTGGGAGAACGATGGGCGCATAGAAATGGGCGCCGACTTTGATCCTGCCGAACACGGCCTCATGAATCTTGGGCTTTGGCGCCCAATTTTCGTGTTTCGGCATCGCCGCATAAAAATCCGCCATTTTGCGCGGGCTGTACCTGTAGTAGCCACCAAGTCCGCTGCGGGAATCGTAAAGCCGCCCATCCTTGTCCTTGGCCGAGTCGGTGCTCAGCAGGGCGTCGGGTTCAGCATCCGGCATGTCTTTGAACTGAAGTCCGGCATCCTTAGCCTCGGCCATCATCCACGCGAGGGCGATGTTGGCGAGGGAGTCGTCGGGATACCCCCCACCGACGTTGGAATGCACGCCGGCAAACCAGACCTGCAGCAATTGCTCTTTGTCGGTCGGTCGGCTCACCCCGCTCGGCTGGGTATTGGAGGGCGTCTCATCCCACAGGACCGGGTGAAAGGTCGCGCGCTCGTCATCGATCGCGAGGGCGTGTCTCGCCTTTTTGATATTTGTGTTGAAATTCTTGTTGGGCAATTCAAGCGGCCAAAGCCACTCACTGACGCCCCGGGTCATTTCATCGATGGGCAAACCGTATGCCGCAACGGTGTCCCAGACACCAACAAACTCGATTGAGGAGATGGGGGTTTCACAGGATTTGTAGAACCTCTTGTCCAGGATGATCTGGGCCAGACGAAATGGATATTGGAGATTCCAGATCGGGTATTTGTTGTGGCGGTAGGCGCGAAAGGCTGCGCGGGCTTTTTTGTCAAGCTCCGCTTCGTTGGCGAAATGCACCAGCCCCTGGTTCAAGACGAGTCCGACAACCACGCGGATCGTAAAGGCGCCTCGGCTAAAGCCAAACGCGAAGATCTGGTCGCCAGACTGGTAATTCCGGCAAAGAAATTTGTACAGGTTGATGACGTTCCGCTTGAGGCCCCAGCCAAACACACCACCGAGGATCGCAAATGGCTTGAACGATGACGTTCCGACGCCATCGTCGTAAATGGCGATTTGATCCGAGCCTTTCAACTCCAGTGCCTGGAACAGTCGCCAGACGTTGGTCCGCCATACTTTTCCGGCGGCATTGCCTGTCCCATCGGAGAGAAGAACAATCTTCTTTGCCATCGCAATCTCCCAATTAAAATACTCAAATGAGAATCTGAATATCGGCGCGCTGAATGAATACGAATTTCAAATCGACTTGCTGGCAGGAAAGAGCCACAGAACAACGTAGAGGACACTCAAAAATCCGACCTGCCCGATGGCCGCGCTGACAGACGCGAGTTTGATGGCGGTGAGGGTTTTCAGCACACCGAACGTTGCGTCGGTCAGCGGCGTGAACAATTTGAAAATTGCTACGACAACGGCATCCTCGGCAAGATCTGAGACCATGTATCCAACCGGAAACAGCCACCAGACCCAGGCCGGAACGTTGGAGAGGAAAGGAAATGACCCCGCCAGCGCCAGGGAGGAAAGCCCCAGGAGGAGACCAAGACTGACAAGGAAGGCGATATCGAGCGGGATAAGGGTCGGAAAGACATAACCTGCGATGGCGTCGTGATTACCCGGCTCCGATAACCATTGGGAGAGCGTTTCCCGACTCAGCAGCCTCGGTTTCTGGGAAGGAATATAGTTCATCCGCTCAATGAATCGGCCGCTGACATCCTCGCCATATTTTGGCGTGATCACGTATTTGAGGATCAGCGTCAGGCCAATGGTTATGACGAACAACCCAAGGACGCTCTTCATTTTCATCGTCCCCTAAAGTCATCACTCTTGCAGCAAGCTCACCGATCGCGCTCGCGCTCAGGCCCGTCGGTCCGCGATCGCTCGGTTTCTCGGTCCCCGAGCCAGTCCAGCCGATCCTCCCGCCTGGCCGCGGCCGGCGTTGGCGAATGGGCCGCATCCAACCAATCCAGCCGATCCTCATGGGGCGCCAGCCGATATTTATCCGTTCCTCTCTCTGACACCTCGATATCATTCTGCCGATCGACGGCGGCGCGGGCCTCCACCCGTTCTTCCACGGGCATGCGCTCCGGCCTTGGCGGCACAGCCGCGCGCGATGCCGGCCGCCGCTCCTCGAAAATAAGTCTCTCCTCCGCCTCTTCCAGTTCACGTGGATGCAGAGGCCGCCCATCCGGATCCGGCACCGGTTCAAGCCCAGTCCGCTCCGCTTCCTGAAGCCTGAGCTCAGTCAGCTTGGCGTCGAATTCCCGCAGGCTGGCTTCGACCCGTTTCCAGTCATCGAGCGGATGGTCTGTCCGGTAGCCGTCCGCCTGCATGCGCTCCCGCACCGCGTCATGCAGTTCGCGCCAGACCGGCAAGAGATCCTCAAGGACTTCCTCCCGAACGGCCGCCCCGCGCTCCACATCCGCAAGCAGCTTTTTCGCGGCCTCCCCGACCCGGATCGGATCCTGGTTTTCAAGCCGGATGCGGTCTTCATTAGGCCGGGGTGGATAAAGCTCGGGCCCCCAGAGCCGCTTGTCAACCTCCCGCCAGAACGTGCCCCATTCCCTGGCCTCGTCCGGACTGAGTCCGGGAACGGGCTCCCGCCGTTCCGGCGGCCAATCGGGCCGCCCGGACAGCAAGGGAAAGCGGTCGCGCACCCTGGCCTCGCCCAACAACTCGCGCCGGGCCTCAAGCGTATCATGCTCGATCATTGGTCTCCCCCATCGCCGGGCCCGGCGTTCAGCCGGGTCCGGCCCTCGATGAACAGTCGGTAGTTGGTCGATGCCACGGGCCGCATGACTGCGGGCGTCGATCTCGACGCCTGCGCCCGCCTTGCCGAGGGCGTCGTTGGCGATAACCGCCCAGGCCTGCCGCGCCTCGGTCACGAAGGCGAGGCCATCCGCCTCGCGCATCTTGAGTTTGAAGCCGTCCGCGCCGACGGCGCGGGTGGTCAGCATCAGGTGGACGTGGGGATTGCGCAGAGTACCATCGTCATGAATGGCGATGTCGACGACGTGACCCCGGGTCACGTACACGTCGGCCATCGACCGGGCGACCTCCTCCCAGGCTCGCCTTGGGAGTTCAACCGGCAGCGCGAACTCGATTTCCTTGGCGAGTCGCGCGTCCTTCCTCTTCTCCGCCGCCTCGACCGCGTTCCAGAGCTTGGCCCGGTCGGACATCCAGGCAGGCGCCCCCGGCGGTAGCCTGATCTCGGTGAACACTACGTCGCGCTTGCCGCCGAACGCGCTGTCCTTTTCCTCCGCGTCGTTGGGCAGGGTCTCTCCTGCCCGGTATGCCGCGGCGGCGACGGCCGACCGGCCGTCCCGGCGGCTGATATTCTTGACGTGCAGGTGGTAGATGGCCACGGGCATCTCACTTGGCACGATAGCAGCGCGCCCCCTCTTGGGGCGCGCCGGGTCCAGGGTGTCCCTGGCGCACTAGCCGGTTTTCTCCGACGCGCCTCTCCGCGTCGGTCAGAAAACCGAGCTACGCGTCGCCGCCACCTCCAAAACTCAATGCGTACATGTTGGCGGCGATGCGTAAGTGCGCTGTTACTTCGGAGATAGTGTCACACTTTGCGATTGTGTCACCAGATTTCTCCCGTTAGCTTGATGGACGGGCAAGGGGTGTCGCGTGAGTAGTCTGTTCGATTTGTCCAGGGAGCTGGGGGCTTTCCGGTCGGCCGCGAAGTGGGGCCGCTGGGGACTGAAGGCGGGCCGGCATTGGCGGGCCAGCCGGGTGCGTGCGCGGATCGAGGCGGAGTACGATGCCGAGACCGCCGAGGCGGTCGCCGCCGCGATCACTTCCGGCCGGAACCCTGAGCCGATCCTTGAACGCGCCAGGCAGCGCAAGGCGGAAGAGGCCCACCGCGACAAACTTCTGAGTCACCCACCCCCGCTCCATGGCTCCGCGGCCTGGGCGGCGCCGACCGACCTCGCGCGTTTCCTCAAGGGCCGTGACGGGTTTGATACGCCGTCGTCCATTTTGCTCGGGACCTACCTGGAGGACGGCGGTCAAGCTCCGAGCGGATTCGTGCATTGGGATGGCGATGGCCACCTGCTGACCCTGGCCCCGACCCGCTCCGGCAAGTCGGTGACGACGATCATCCCGAACCTGCTGCGCTACCGGGGCAGTGCCGTGGTGCTCGACCCGAAGGGAGAGCTCTACGAGGCCACTTCGGCCTGGCGCGCGGCCAACGTCGGTCCGGTCTACCGGATCGCCCCGTTCGATGACGGCAGCGATGCCCGGACGGCGAATTTCCCGCGCCACGGCTTCAACCCGCTCTTCCGCCTCCGCTCCCAGCACCAGGCGCGGGGGCTGGCGCAGCTGATGTTTCCACGTGATCCGAACGGTCAGGAGTTCTTCAACGACGACGCTGTCAGTTTCCTGACCGGCCTGATCCAATACATCCTCAACGCCGCGCCGCCCGACCGCCGCAATCTCGGCACGGTACGCGAGGCTACCTCCGCCCCGATCGACCGTTTCAAAAGCCTCGCCACCCACATGGCGTCATCGCCGCTGGTGGCGGTGCGGGAAGCCGCCAACAACGTGCTGGGCAAATCCGGTGACCGCGGGCTGCCGAACCTGCGGGACACCCTGCATAGCAAACTGGCGCTCTGGAGCGATCCCGCCCTGCTTGCCGCCACTGACCGCGACGACGTCGACTTCACCAAGCTCAAGGACAGTCCCGCCACGGTCTACATCACCGTACCATTGAACCTTCACGAGGCTTATGCGCCGTTCATCAAGGTGCTGCTCAAGGCGGCGCTCGACGCCATGCTCGACAATCCCGCCCAACCGAAAATCCCTGTCCTCTTCGTTCTCGACGAGTTCCTCTCGCTCGGTCCGTTCGCGGATTTCCGCAATGCCATCCGCACCCATGCCGCCGCGGGCGTCCGGCTGTGGTTTTTCCTCCAGGACATGGGCACGCTGGAGGAGCACTACCCCGGCAAGGCCTGGCATGCGTTCCTCAACACCTCGGTGAAGCAGTTCTTCGGCATTGACGATCCTTTCACCGCCGAACTGGTCGGCCGCTACCTGGGCAACCAGACTGTCGCCTATCGCAGCACCCAAAGCGGCGCCAACGTCTCGGCGCAGATGGGCAACTGGACCAGCGACGGGTCGGCGGGCGTGGCCTTCTCCAGTGGCGAGAGCATCCAGTTTCTCGGGCGTCCGCTGATGACACCGGATGAGGTCATGGCCCTACTTTCCGACTGGCATGCCGACGGCACGCGCACCGGCATCATTCACATTCGCGGCCCGCGCGCCTTCAAGGCCCGGCTGGTGCCCTACGATTTCAGCGAGACCTGCCGGTCACGGCTGGGCGCATACCGTGTGGGGGGCAAAACACATGCAACAGGAGCAAACGCGCCTTCAAAGGCTTGATCCGTCCCGGCTCAAACGCGGCGGATTCTGGCACAAGATCGTCCTGATCTTCAGCGCGGAGATGGGGCTTGTCATGGGTACGATCTTCAGCGGCGGCGTGGGCACGCCGCTCCTGGCCGGATTTCTGGTCGTCCCGTTGTTCGGCCTCACCCTGGGGTTCGTCGGCCTCAGCAGGGCAAGGGACAGGATCGTCAAGGCAACGACGACTAACCTCTTGCCCGACGACCATCCGCTCACCAAAGCGGTTCACGGCATGGCCCAAGAGCTTCACCTATCTGCAATGCCAAAGGTCGGCGTTTATCCAGATAACGACATCAACGCATTCGCCGCCGGATCGGGACCCAAGAAGGCGGTTGTGAGTTTCAGCCAGGGGCTCCTTGATCGCTGCACCAACAGGGAAGTCCTGGCCATCGCCGCGCATGAGCTGGCACACATCGCCAACAACGACATGCGCCGTATGCAGTACGCGTGGTCATTCCAGAATGCGCTGACCTGGTACATGATGTTCGAACGCGCGCGCACAATGGTCCGCTGGTTACTGAGCACCCTTGGCGAAATCCTGATCCTGAAGCTTTCCCGCAAGCGCGAATTTTGGGCGGACGCGACGGCGGCAGCACTCCTCGGGAAAGAGGCGATGATCGAAGCCCTGCGCCGCCTCGATGGAGATCCCATCGAGCCGCCCGCCTCAAAGCTCGCCTATGCCCGGCTGATGATCCGGTCAAATCCGAGGGAATGGTTTGCCACACACCCCACCATTGCCAACCGGATTGCAGCGTTGGAGCAAGAGGTCTACGTTCGAAAGCTGCCGTTCCTCTCCGAAGCGCGCCGAACGCTGAAGAGAGAGCCGCGAGAACGACGGCTACACGAAGCCGAAGACATTTCTCATTAAGCGAGCCAACCCATTTGAGATCATAGTTCTCCGATGTAATGTCTGGGGTGCACCTCATCGGTGACGTCCCCCTCTGGAGGCAATCATATTAAACTGGTTACAAGAATGTCCGTTACCCAACAGATCGTCTTCGCCTTGCTGTTGACCGGGATGGTGAGCATCGACACGGCCAAAGCGCAGGATCGCGGTCAAATCGGAAGATGCTTATCCATTCAGGATATCGATGAGCGGGTCGACTGTCTTGAAAGCGGCGGAGCGCGACCAGGCGTCTCTGCACCTTCTCTTCGACCCGGAGCGGCCACGACCGGCCCCAGCTTCGATTGTCGGGCAGCAACCCTATCGATCGAACGCGCGATCTGCGGAGATCAAACCTTGTCCGAGTGGGACGCCCGGATGATGCTGCAATATCAACAAGCACTTCGGTCGCGAAAAGGATCCGAAATCCAGTCGCTCGTTGAGGCCCAACGTTTATGGATTCAGCGTCGGAACGGCGCTTGTAGCGGGATCCCCGGGACTGCCATCTGGTCTTGCATTCTAGAAATGACTAAGCAGCGCATTGCGGCTCTCTCAAACCCTGCCCGGCCAACCGACACGCCAAACCTTACGTCCCAGCCCTCTTCCACCTTACTACCTCGGGGACAGGATGTGGCGACTAGCAGCCAACCGCCTGCACCGCAAAATGGGCCGGCGACCACAGTAGTCCCCAACTCCAACTCTTCCCCGGCCAATCCAACCTCAGAAGGCACAAACCCGCTGTTGTTAGTCATTTTTGTGTTGGGCGCGATCATCGGCGGCATCACCGTCGGAAACAGCATTCGGCGGCGCACACTCCGGCAAAGCCTAATCGCAAAATATGGCGAGGGAATCGCAAATCGCATACTGGCCAGGCAGATTTGGCAGGGAATGACAGGCGAACAGCTCGTAGATTCCTGGGGTGCCCCCGCGGATAGGGATCACGAGATCATGAAGTCAAAAACGAAAGAAACGTGGAAATACCAACAGTACGGACGCAACCGGTTTCGCAATCGCGTTTTTTTGGAGAACGGTATGGTCGTTGGCTGGAAGCAATAAAATGGAGTAACCGTTAGCTGGAAACGGCCCTGTAGTTCTTCTCCGCCTGGAGGTATGTTGCGTGAGCAGCCTCGACTGGAGCCCTTAATTGCGATCGAGCGCTGAGAATTCTCGCATGGAGTTGACCAAGCTCTTCATATCCGGCTCGGATCGCCTGCTCGATCTTTCGACGGTCCAGCTCAATCGCGTGCTCAATCTTGTCGATCTCGCGCCGATCAATGCCGGTGGCGGGGTTGAACACGAACCGCGCTTCGATTGACCGGCGCCAACCATACAACACAGCGCACAGCTTTGGCCCGAAGCCAGGCACGGACTCAACCGCAGGGCTGAGAAGATCGGCTGCCGTCTCAATACCGTAAGACTGTAACGTGCGCTTGCGACCATCGCCTATTCCGTCCAGGCTCGCTTTCTCGATCTCGAAATTATCGAGGAACCGTGCCAGTTGAACCTGCTTGACCGACTTCCGGAGATGATCCAGCTTGGACTTCTTTTGGCTCGGCAGCTTGTCGATAGCAACTTTCAAGCCCAATAATTCCTGCTTCTTGTGGTCAAAACTCGCCGATCCAGCCCGTTCGGCCCATTGCTGCTCTGCACGCTTCCATGATTCCTTTGCCGCCGCTTCCGCTTGTCTAAATTTGTAGACGTCCGTCGATTTATCGAGCCATCTGCGCGCGCCGAAGAACGTTAGGAGGGCCGCTATCAACAAAAGGAGTGGCGTAGGAGCGCTGAACCCTGCGAAGACTCCCACGGCGCCAACGAAAAGAGCCAATCCGAAGGCAATGATGTTCGCTCTCTTGAACGAGTTGGCCACAGAAATGGCCTCGGAATCTGGGGCAGGACTGGGCATATGAATGTCCGGCGCGGGACCGGGACTGGCCAATGATTCAATCTGACGCCACAGTGTGGTTAGATCCCCAGTAGGCGTGCCGGTTCCAAGCGACACGAATGGAAATAACTCAATTCCAGTCGCTACTTCCATCGGACACCACGGGCATGCGATGTCCTTGTGATACCAATGAGAGGCGTTCGCGCCACACTGCTTCAGATTCTTCTCAAGCCTGACCAGTGCCTCGACCCACTCTCTTGGTTCAGGCCTCCCGCCCTGGATCATTTGCTTAGCAAATGCCCGCTCGAACAGAAAGGCGACCTCGTCACCTACGATTGACAGGGCAGGCGTGTGTGGCGGTCTGTCCATCTGCACGTCGGCTCGCATGGCACTATATGCAAACCTAAGCTCTGAGATCGCCTTCGGGATTGGCATGTCACCCCGTCCGAGGAAACGTCCCGCAAAGGGATGACGTCCCATGAACAGAAGAAGAAACGCGACGATTCCAAGCCCGAAATTGTCGTGATTGACGGTCCGCACGACCTCCCGGAGGTTCTTTCCTTGGAGTTCGGGCGGCGTAAATGTCTCCACTCCCACTTCACAAGGGTATCGCTTGCCTTTCGCGATTACCTGGTAGCTATCGCAATCGATCAACCTCACTGTCGCATCGTTTGCGACCAAAACGCTCCCTTCGTTGATGTCACCGATAATGCAGCCAATCTCGTGAACTGCTGCAAAAGCGCGCGCTGTGTTCGCACATGTTCGTACGAGGAACCGCCAGTCGGCCCTCTGGAACTCCACAAGCCGGCTCTTAGGGCTGTAGAGCTTGTGGATGTCCTTAGCGTTACCGATCTTCGGCATGAGAAGTCCGACCGGCGCTCGACTCGACTTCGACAGCAACAGTCCTATGGGCCAAGCCGAAACTTGTTGAAGGGCACCGGTTGAGTAAGAGGCCATGATTTCAATCTTGGAAGCGCGATCGGCAGAGAGCGGCTTGTGATAAACCTTGGCCACCAAGTCGTCCGACGCTACCACGTCGTATACGGTTCCTTCACCGCCTTTGCCGACGATATTCGCCAGTCGGACTTCCCGGCCGGACGTATCGATAAGACTAGGTAGCTGCATTTGTATCGCTCGACGTCGAAGGAACACAGGTCGCGATGACCAGTGATTTATCATCATCGGTCCGTTCGCAGATGCGATCTGAACCAAGATAGCGCGCCAGACTCTCTGAGAGGCCGTGGTCTAATCCCTCGGTTGCGACCTCTCTTACAGGTCCAATCATCGCATTGAAGAAGGGGTCATGAACCGTTTTCGTCGCATAGTTAAGAACAAGACTTTCGATCCCATCGGAAAATGATGAAATGCTTACGACCTTCCGATTGACGCAGGCAAACTCCATCGCTGCGGCCGCATCAGGGGATGTTACAAAATTCGTGCTGTTGATATACTCGCCGTGCTGAGGCCAAAACACGTAAGACCACCCATCATCACCTTCCTCGCGAACCACCATCGCCCCGTCACCCACCTGTATGAACGCTGCGGATTCGGTGCCAACTATTGCAATCAGAAGCGTACAGGCAAACTCTTTTACTGACGTCTCAGCCTCAGCGGCAATGCCTGATAGTTTCGATTGAATTTGTGCCAGCCAGTTAAGGGCCACTTCCCGCTCAAGTCCGGCGATTTCGGCACCTGTCTCAAGGTAGTTGGCAATCAGGTCGGTCACTGTCGCAACCGCATTGTCTGATCCGATTTCAGAATGGGCGGCGCTACCTGCACCGTCCGAAACCGCAACGACCAGAGCGGGCCCTCGCGTTGCCTTCACTAACCTCACACGCACGCTATCTTGACATGGTCGGCCTGTTTTCGCATGTGACGTGCCCGCCACCGACGCAGCGGCAATTCGCCATGTCATGTAATTAGACTTCAGCCCAACCGGTAGGCGGCGCCAACGACACGCGATCTCCGGTGTTTGAGGCGGACACACGACTCAGAGAACCCGACAACCACATAAACAGCTCTCGGAAGTTAAGCCCATCCAGCTTGAGGGGGCCTCGTGGCGCCAGTTGGGCGAGGATTCCCATGTCCGCATTTGCAACCCCGATAGCGAAGAACGAAAACTCCTTCTTCTCTTCGCCTTCGCGGACGCGCTGTGCGGCTCGTTGCCAGCTATCGGTCGGAGCACCATCTGTGATCAGAAATATCCAGGGCCTGTAGTATGAAATTCCGTTTTCCTTGTATCGCGCCTTGCGCTCTTTGAGCATGTCGAGGCCCTGCTCGACAGCCGACCCCATTGGCGTATCACCCGTCGTCGATAGAGTGACGGGCTGCCAGAAATCTGGTGTCTGAAAGCCAGACTCAATATTTACAGGCCCAAATGTGACCACAGCAATTTCGACGCGTTTCATCGCCAGCGCGTCGGTGGCAAGTTGATCTCTCAGGGTGGCGATGCCGCGATTAAGTTCGGAGATCGCGCGGCCCTGCATCGAATGTGACGTATCCAAGAGCAGCAGGCAGGGGCATCGGGGCTCCGGATTGCCAACGAACTCGACTTCACTTCCAAAAGCGACTTGCTCAAAACCGGACATTGTTGCTCCAAATCATTCTCGGGGCAGTATTTGTAGTGGCGGACCAACACCTTCAACTTTCGCCTTCGGACGAGGGCGTGGAAGCGGAATTGGCCCATCGACTGCGGTAACGTTTTCAGAGCTAATTTTTGCGATGGAGCCCGTGATGTCCGCAGCTCCTGATGCAGGCTGCGACGCGCTTTCGTGCAACATAGTCGTTGGCCCAGTGGACTGAGTTGCGATGTACAGCAGGCCTAACACGAATGCGGCAATCACAAGTGGCGTAGCTGAATAGCGCCTCCGGGACGGCAGTGAGTTGGCAAGCAGGTTTGCCGGATTTTGATGGGACACATTCGTGGTATAGGAAATTCCCGATCCGGGAATCCCCACTGTAACCCGCGAGCCTTTTGAACCGATGTTGTAGATAAAGCCCCTGCCGCCAAATGAGACACTCGTTCGCCTCAACCCGACGTTCAGGCGCAACCCCGGAAGTACCTTGATCGACCGTCGAAAGCGAAGGCCCATTTTCTCCCCCTGGTAGAAATATTGGGGTACATTTCCGCATAATGCAACCATCGCGTCCCCATGCGGGAGCGTCTTTTGGAGCATTCAGGTCTCACATGCGACGGAACCGGAAGGGAGCAGACGCCGCTTGGCCAGCGACGGCGAGTGTGTCCATGCATCGTCCCGTCGGGTCCGACGCATGAGAACCGCGAAGTGCAGGTTCGACTAGCTTTCAGCAGTCTGCCAACAATAAATGTGCCACCTACCCGGCTTCCCTCGGGTTGCGGGTTCCGCTGCGCGCTATGGACGCGCAGCGGATTTTTCGCAAACGAGAAGGGGCCGCAAACGCGGCCCCTTCTATTGCGCGGTGCGACCGCTAAGCGGCGGCGCAATTGGCGTCGGCGCCACGTTGCGGCAACCGCAACAGCTTCGGCAACCACCGTTTGTCCGCCAGTAACCGCTCTGCCGCTTCCGCCATGGCGGGCTTCTTCAACTCCACCAGTTGCTGCGCCGCCTGCTCGGAGACCCCTTCGCGAACAGCTTCAAGAATAGCAGCCTTGGTGACCTGCCAAAGGTAATTCGCCGCAGTGGGCTGCCAATGCGCGGCCATATCCAGCGAGACCGCTTCAGCGAGCTTTTCAGCGTGTTTGAGGGGTGCGGATAAGTTTCCGCCCGACCGGACGACACTATCGATCGTCAGGGCCGCGCAATGCGCCAACAGCCGCATCAGGCGCTCTTGCGGAAGTGCCTGCAACGCCTCCCACAGGTCCTGCATGCTTTCCGGCAGCCCGAACGCCAGTTCGGCCTGCCGGTCGCTGCACGCGCGGCCTTCCGGGCTTTCATCGATACCGGGCGCATAGCCGGACAGGAACGCGCTGCGCGCGGTGATGTCGAGGCAGCTGACCCGCGTCCCGACGTAGAACGTCGACGCCACCAGCACATGGACTACCGCGAGGAACGCCACGTCGGGACGGGTCGCCACCGCCTCGCGCAACGCCATCGTGCGCTGGGCGGTAAGTTGCGCCACCAGCCTGTCCGGGAGCGTGGTGGAGGTTTCTGCGTGGTTGTCAGGCTCGGCCTCACCTTCGCCAGCCTCACCAGATGCCACGGGTGCCGGGGGTTCATCCGCCTTGCGGATAAACCCGCGCTCGATGCGCAAGCCACCGTCATAGCCCAGTGACACGAACGCCCCGCCTGCCGCGATGTCCGCCGGGTCATACACCGGCTGGCCCTTCAACGCCTCAATGGCCGCGTCCAGTTCGTTCATCCGCGCTTCGGTTTCCGCAGTCAGTTCGTCCCCTTCGGCTGCCGCCGACAGCTGCTCCAGTTCCTCCAACAGCTTGTCAATCTGCGCCTGCACCTCCGCCGCAATCTCCGGGGCATCGGGGTGGACCCGGCGCATGTCGCTGGTGGCCCGGTGGTCGAATTCCGGCGCCACCAGTACCCATGCCCAGCCCTCGGCACGGACGCCTTCGGCTTCACGCTCCAGCTTGCGCAGCACCAGCCGGTCGAGCAACGCCGCATCGGCGAAATATCCGCCATTGTCGGCATCGAACAGGTCGCGCACAATGACGCCGCCCGCCTCGGTGTAGTCCTCGGCGCCGACGAAGCGAGCGCGCCGGTCACCGGAAGGCACCTGCCCCTCGGTCAACGCCCGGCGGATCGCATAGGCGCCCTTATCCCAACCCAAGCCCTGCCACACTTCCTCCTGCCGGGCATGGTCGTCGGTGAGCGTGAACGCCATCACCTGCTCAAGGGTGAGTTCATCGGCCCGGTACGCCTGCAACAGCATCGGGCTGACCGCCGCCAGCTTGAGGCGCTGGCGCACGACCGCCGGGGTGACGCCGAAGCGTGCGGCGATATCCGCCGCCGCCATGCCCTTGTCGTTGTGCAGCGACGCAAAGGCCTCGTATTCGTCGGCCGGATGCATCGCGGTACGGATGATGTTCTCGGCCAGGCTGATTTCCTGCGCATCGTGGCCGGTATCGAGCACGCACCGGATGGGCTCGGCCTTGGTGATCTGCCTGCGCTTGGCGCGCAGCAGCTGCGCCAACCTGCGGCCTTCGCCGATGGTGACAAGGTAGCACCCGGTCTCGCGGCCTGCGTCGTTGCGCTCGGGCTCAACAACGAAGTTTTGCAGCATGCCGTTGGCCTCGATGCTGGCGGCCAAGGCTTCCACTTCCGCCGGGGTGTGCGGCATCTTGCGCACGTTGCGGGGGGATTTTTTGAGCTTGTTGAGCGGCACGAAAATCTCCGTGCCGCTCTTCGGTTTGGTGGTCTTGGTCATGTCTGGTCTCCTTTTCGGGTTTGAGGTTTCAGCGCAAAAGGCGCGCTGAACCTCTGCCCGTCGGCGAGACCGGGGGTGGCAACTGCAAGGGCGGACGCAGACGAGGGGGATCACCCGGTCTGCACAAGCGTTGCGCGGAAGACCGGGGATACGGCTGCGGCCGAGCGCAGCGATCCCTTGCGGGCGCCAGGGGCAGCGCCCCTTAGCACTTCCAGATATTCAACCGATTGGAAAACGAAAAGAGAGGGGCATGGCGCGCACCATAGCGAACCCCATTCTTGGCACGAAGATCGCAGCCGTAGGAGCGTCAGCCTGGCCCCGGGAGGCGGGAACGCGGGATCGACTGCGCCGGCCAAGGGTTCAGCACGACCGATTCCGAGATCGTGGCACAGTGCGCAGCCTTTGTGGCCATGTGTTGCCATAAAGCAACCCTATATTTAAGACTCGACGCTAGAGTTCCCTAACCCGACTTAAAAAGGTTGTTTACATTGAAAACGACCCGCACAGACAAGACGCCAGTATCGCTTGGCGACTATCAGACGCTGACAGCCGAAATCGCGAAGTTTATGCACGTGCGCGTTGCCGCAATATCGAAGTATAAGACAGTTAAGATTATTTTCCTAAAACACGGAAGTAGGGTTACACTCCCCCGTCTAACAAAGACGAGGGACATCATGACTCCAAAAATTTACCGGACACGTTCGAGCAGCTCAGACTCAACCCCCACCAAATTCGTCATTGCAGAATTTGAAGGTGGCGTTACGGGCACTAACAAAACGATGGATGCGACCGTTAGGGAAGAACAGATTCGACGACAAATCGCAAAGAAGGCGGCGGACTGGCGTACCAAGCATGGCGATGTAAAATTCGAAGGAGGCATCTCTGCTTCTGCAGTCAATCGAATTGTTGACCCGGCAGTCGAAGCGGCCCCAACAGCAAAGATCGATATTGCGAAAATTATTGGAGCCAGTCGGCTTTAGTATCAAAACACTCCGATTAATGTCCGTAGGGCTCTTGCAATCGCAAGAGCCCTTTTTTGAAAAGCACTCATGGCACAAGCAGGAAAAGACGGCATTATCGTCGGAATTCGGGATATGGTTGGCGCCACCAGCTCGGTTTCGGTCCAACAGCTGGCCATTTACATTCCGGACACTGATCGCGATGGCAACGAGATAACTGATCACGAAGCCTGGGTCAGCCAAGCATTAGAGTTGCTGAGCATGATCGGAGGAGGAGCTAGTGCCTTCGAAGATGTGCTGGGTGCTTGGCTAAATCCAGAGACGAAGGTGCTCATCCGTGAGTACACCACAATTGTGTATTCTTATGTGAAGCCGCAAAGTTTTATCGATAAGCTTCCTGAGCTTCGCGCCTTCCTGCATGAATTTGGAAGACAGACTAACCAAGGCGAAGTGTTGTTTCATTGGGATGGCGCAGCCTATAGCATCGTAACGTTCGACGGTTAACTGTCGAAACAACAAGACTCTCGACGGCGGCTGGCGAGTGGCGCGCCTCCTTCCGCGAGGGATCGTCACCGAAGGCCGGGACGCTGGCCCGGCGCGCTTGCGCGTAGAGCCCGGTCAGCTTGCTGACGCGCCAAGAACATTACCGCGCAAAATGCGAAATGCCCCCGAGGGGGCACCCGCGATCGCGAGCAGTTCCGAGGTCAGGACTCCTTTTCCCTGCGTTCCCGTATGACCATGCGGCCACTCACCGGAAACGCTGTCAGTTCGACATTGAACCCTTTGCCATCTTCATTTGGCCACGCCGCACCGATCTTGGTCCAGAAGGCGGTCTCGCCTTCCCCAGTTACAACGAAAGCTTCATGACTCGGCTTCTTGGATTTCGATTTGGATGGCATCGTATTTCTCCTGCTGGTTGTCGCCACAAGCGACGGATTCCGGCGGGAGTGAAACGTTTCCTGCGCCGGTTACTTCCGGCTGGCGGTCATCAAGATTCTACGACAACAACCTGGGCGAGAAACACGTTAGTAAAATTGTCTGAACAGAAATGTGGCACTTTATTTCGTTTTCACATCCGCGGGATCAGGAGTTTGCGACGAAAGAACCCGAACCAGTTCTTCAGGCAGACCTGCATAAATCACCTGCCGCTCATTACTTGTGAGAAGCCGCGGACTGAATTGCCGCAAATCGAGGTTTCGAAAATTCATTTCACTTATCGAGTCGTCAAACCTCCGCAAATGAAGCTCGGTCTGATCGGGGGCCGGTTTAGGCCACCCTCCTTTAAGAAAGGAAAGCGAATTTAAGGCGACGCAGCGATGAAAATGCAGTTTGAGCTCGTGATCCGACTTGGACCGCAGGTAGGGATTGCGTCTGTAAGCCAGCTTCCAAGCTTCATGACGCGCCATGGACTCTGGAATATCCTCAATCGACTCGAACTGATCAGGATTACCGGTGACGGGGGTATCTCCCGTTCGAAATTGGGACCATTTTTGGCCAACGACGTCCACGATCTCCATCTTCCACGCTTGCTCGATGGCGGGCATGTTGATTACGTTGACGATCGCAAATGCGATACGGCCGTCAGGCAACTTCTGGAAATGCTTCTCCGAAACGTAAACAACCGCATCAATATTCGAAAATCGCTGGCCCTGAGCCGTTGGCTTCAGCTTGCGATGAACCGCGTGCATGACGACATCAGGGCTGAATTCATCGACCTGGGAGTTGAGAATCACACAGATGGAAACGGAATTCTTGCGCGGATTGCGAGCCAGGTACTCACTAAACTGCTGACTAGCCTTGCTCAGGTGGGTTTCAATAGTTTTCGCAAGCTTGTTGAGAATGGCCAGCCTGATTTCATCCCCGTTGCTGAGCTTGCCTAAATCGACACGGCGGGTGCCGTAAAACAATGGCTCTTCATCGGGAATGACCTTCTTCTTGAAGGCGTCGTTTACCCGCTCGTTCTGCTCAGATTCAAGATGCTTCATTTCAATAAGGATGAGATCGCGGTAGCAAGCGAAGTCAGGAAATTTCCCGAGCTTCGCTTCGAGATCTTTCTGATCATCCAGGAGCCGGCCGTGCAGGTGGTGGACAACGAAGTGTGCGAACGCCGCCTGCAAATCCGGGGGGCCGCCGCGGCGCTCAACGTGCATGTCTTCGGTCCTTGGCCCGCTTTCGGCTAGTCTTTGGCCTCAGCCGCAACAATATCACGACGTTGACCTGCGGTCTTCGCCCGCTCAAGAATCGGTTCTCGATACTTCGCTTTCATCTTTGGAATGAGCGGTGCGACGAAGGGATTGTTTCGGTAAGGAGCAACCTTGCCATCGATTGCCGATTCCATGGTTTGGATCGCCGCGTTGATACTTTCTGTGTTCTCCGGGTCGAAGTGCACCGTAGCGAGCTGTCCATCTAGGGACTTAAACGCGCGCTGCGCTTCATCAAGCTGTCTTTGAAGATTATCGAAGCCTGTGACTTTTACCATTGGGCGTTCCCTCGGGTTAGACGGTGCACTCGTTGAGCGCCAGAAGATTATCCTTCCAGATCCCGTCGGCATACGTCTGCAGGAATTTGCGGCCGGCTGGACTCGTACGCACCCCGACCCAAGCCGTGGCATTGCCTTCTCGCGTATAGAACCGGTGCTGCTTGGTTTCGATGAACCGCACCACGTTCGGCACAGTGTCTTCCCACCTGCCGACGCCGTTCGGATTCTGGCCGCCGACGTGGGTGATATGTTCGTGCGGGCTATCGCGATGGGGCTTGGTGACGCAATCGATGCGATAATCGGGCATGTTCGTTACTCCCCCTTGATGATCTTGGAGAGGGACGCACCGTTCCGGTCGCGGAGGGTGTCGAGGCGCATATCGCTCCTGACGCCCGGCGCAAAATCCGGGCCGTAGGTTTTGCGCAGCGTCCCCACCAAGGTGTCCCCACGCTTCTGGCGAATTTCGCCATCAAGATCCCGGCAACGATCATCAAGGCCGGTCTTGCAGTGTCCATCTTTTGACATTTCAGTTCTCCTTTCGTTTCTCCTTGCGCCATGCGATTCCGCCATGGCATAGTTGACGACACCGCCATGATGACTCGAAATGGCGAACCCGTCAATACGTCAATGTCGAAAGCGCCATGAACCCAAGAGAAGATACTGATATCTTTCAGGAAAGACTTAAGCTTGCCCGCGACCTGCGGGCTCTGAGCCAAACCCAGCTCGCGACCAGCGCCGGGCTTCCGGCCAGTTCAGTGTCCCATTTCGAGTCCGGCTCACGAAAGCCGTCGTTCGACAACCTGAAGCGTCTGGCCGGCGCTTTGAGCGTGACGACGGACTACCTGTTAGGCCGATCGGATGTCCCTGATGCATCGGGTTCAGTCGGCCGGCTGCACCGCGACCAGCACAAGCTTAGCTCCGAGGATCTGAAGCTAACGGAGCAATTTGTTGAGATGCTGCTTAAGCGCGGCGCGCAAAAAAAGGATGACGAGTGAGCGCAAAGCCTCGCCTCGCAAGAAAGTCACTGGCGGAAGGATCCGCCAGTCTTGTGTTGCGTGAAATGAAAATCGAAGGACTGCGCGTCGATCCGGCCGACCTTGCGACCCGCAAGGGAATCCTCGTTCAGGCAAAACCCGACACCGCCGCCGGCGTTTCTGGAATGCTGGTAAAGGCCGGTGATGAATTTGGAATCATGTACGCGACCAATATCCCGAGCAAGGGCTTCAAGAAATTTTCAATCGCCCACGAGCTCGGCCACTACTGCATTGACGGCCATTCCGACGCATTACTTGCCAACGGCGTCCATTGTTCCCACGCCGGCTTTCGTTCATCGGATCCATTCGAACAGGAGGCCGATTATTTTGCCGCCGCGCTGCTTATGCCGGAATTGGCTTTTCGCAAGGAAATGAACCGTTACGATCCGGGGCTGGCATGTATCGAGGCGCTCAGAAAGGCTTGTGAAACCTCGCTTACGGCAACCGCCATTCGTTATGCCGGGCTCACCCGCGATGGCGTCGCAGTCATTCTAAGCTCCGGTGAGACGGTCGATTATTGCTTCATGTCCGAAGGACTCAAGGAGGCCAAAGGCATTAGCTGGATACGCAAGGGTACACCTGTTCCGGACGGTACGGTAACATCAGCGTTCAACGCCCGACCAGAGAACGTGCGTACAGGCGAGCGAGACGGCGGTGATGGTCGCCTCAACGATTGGATGGGCGGCGAGCGAACTTATCGCGTTCGCGAAGATGTACTCGGGCTTGGTCAGTATGGCCGCACGCTCACTGTACTAACATGCGAAGGCCTCAGTGCAGAAAAAGAATCTGAATATGATAGCGAAGACGATGAATTGATTGAGAGCTGGACGCCGAAATTCCGCAAATGAAACTGTTTTGGGAATTTTGCGGCTTCAGTCCGAAACAAGTTGCTTGATTAGGGTTGCAAGTGGCGCCTCATCAGCATTGAAGCTCGTAATCATAGCTTTCAAAAACATATCTGGGTCGAAGTCATCGAAATCGAGCGGATGGCCTGCCCTTTCTGCCAACAACAAGAAGAATGAAATCTGCGCGCGGCCATTTCCTTCACGAAAGGCATGTATGGCGTTCAACTCTGCGAGAAAATGTGCTGACTTCTTGGCAAACTCATCTGAAGAGAGGCCTTCTAAGTACTTGTCTTTTTCTAGTTTTTTAAAGAGTTTCTTCGCTTCACTTTCAATGTTCTCGGGGTAGCAGAACATGCTGCCATCCTTGGAGATGCGCACCGTGCGGATCTCTCCTGCCCAGTCATAAACGTCCTGGAAAAGGTGATGGTGAATGGCCTTGAAGTGCTTGAAATCCAGGTCACCGGCGGGAGCTTCATCATCGGCCCTTGCGTCGCTGACTTCAGCCTCGAAATCCGCAAGCTCGGCGGCGTCTCTCAAGTCTAGTTTGTTTTTCAGGACGGTTGTGCCGGGATAGCAGTAGTCGTCGGCGACGGCGTCGTACATCGGAGGCTACGCCTTGCGATAGGCCTTGATGATCGCCTTCCGGCGTTCCTCGGGACTGGAGGCCTTGCTCTTAATGGCCTCGACCTTCCCCTTCATCTTGGGTGAATAAGCTATGCCTTCAACGGCGCTGATTTTCCTGAACCGGGCGCTGCCGATCACGAAGCCGCCCGCCTTGCCCTTTTTCGGTGATGTCTTCTTTGGAGCCATGACGCATTCATATCACGAATCACACCGGATCGCACCTGGTCCCGACATCATCCTGCCGACCGGCGTCACTTTCGATAAGTGGGAGCAAAAAGTTTGGTGCGGGCGGCCGGAATCGAACCGGCACGGGCAATGCCCAACGGATTTTCTTACCAGCTACGGCTTTCGCCGCCGTCATGTGCATGACGTTTGTGGTCTGGACTATCCCTTCACCGTGGCGTTGCCGCTGTAGGTGCTGCCCGTCTAGTCTCTACACCTTCCCCGAAGGGCTTGGCTCGGGATTGCCAGTAAAGGTTTCCCCGAATTTGAGCAGTTCTGCATCCCGGGTTTCCCCGGGAGCACTCAATCTTGGCTTAAGTCCGTTGCGTCTACCAGTTCCGCCACGCCCGCATGCCGGGGTCTTCATAACCCGAGGCGACTCGGCCGCCAAGACAATTACGCCAGTTCGCCCTTGCGCACCTCCTGCACCTCCTTTTTGGGGGGACGGGGTCGACGGACGTTGATGGCCGCCGCATCCAGGCGGGTCTTGATGTGGGAGGCATAATATTTCTCGATCATTTCGACGCTGGTGCGGCAGTTTTTGGCGATCTGGTAAATGTCGGCCCCCTCCATCAACCGCAGGCAGATGTAGGTGTGGCGTAAAGAATAGAACGTCCGCCGCTGTCCTTCGCGGTCGAACTTCAACCCTTCCTCATCCAGGATGCGGTTGAACAGCTCGTGCTGGTAGGTGGGGAAGAGCCGGTCTTCCGGAGATGGCTTGTTGCGCTTTTTCAGGCGCTGGAAAACCGGCACGGCGTTGGCCGTGCTTTTGCAATATCCGACCCCGCGCTTCCCGCGGACCTCGATTTCCAGGATGGTCTCCCCGCTACCGTCGTCGTCCACGACGGTTACATCGCGGTATTCCAGGCGCATGACCTCGTCCGGGCGGAGCCCGGTGTTGGCCATGAACAACACCATGTCGTGAAGCTGTTCGCCTTCCCACTTGTAGCGGTCACGGATGGGGTGCTTGGCCCTCTTTCGCGTGGCCGTATACAACTTTCGGTATTCTTCGGGCGAGAACCACGCCCGGTGCGAGATCTTGGTGTTGAATTTGTAGGGTTCGGACAGGTCCGGCATCGATTTCAGCCAGCCATGCCGCATGGCCGTCTTGAGCGTCTGCCGCAGCGCCACGATTTCCTGGTGGATAGTGCTGCGCGCCGGGGGCTTGCCCCACTTGGCCTTCGCCTTCTCGATCCGGTCGATACGATAGTTCTGAATGGCGCCCGCCGTCACTTCCGACAGCGGCAGCGCCCCGAGGAAGGGGATCAGATAATTGCGCAGACGCCTCTCATGGCCTTTGACGTAAATGGCGTTGCGCTGCCCCTCGGTGATGATGGGAAACTCACGCAAGAACTGTTCTGCGGCGTCTGAGAAGGTCTTTTCGGCATTGACGGCGAGGAGCTTGCCCAGCTCGCCGCGTTTGAACATGCCGCGCAGCTCAAGGTACCAGTCCTCGGCCGCATCCTCGGCCTGGGAGAGCTCTTCTTTCTGGGTTGTCGCCCGGTGCTGCTTCCCACCGATCGACGTCGAGCACTGCCAGAAGCGACCACCTGGCCGCTTGTAGAGCTGAACCTTGCCACCGAGGATCTCGTGCCGTGCTGTCATGTGCGCAATAGCCGGTCATTTGTGGCCGTGCTAACTGTGCTAATAATGTGCTAGCTTTTCGAGATTGTCAATTTCGTTTTAAGTATTTGATTTTATTCGCTATTTCTTGATATCGTGGATCGAAGTTTTCGATTTTAAGTCCCTTGCGTCTACCAATTCCGCCACGTCCGCAGTGTCGTCCAGCCCTGCTGCCGCCTCGGCCGCCGCCCCAGGCTGGACGCGGCACCATCCATAGTCGAGCGCGCGGCGCAAAGCAAAGCCCGCGCGCGACGCCCCCTCAGAGTCTGACCGAAAAAGCGACGAGCAAAATCAGCGGTCTTTGTCATTGCGAGCCGAGGCCGGCGCGCAGCGCCGGCCGAACAGCGAAGCAATCCAGGGGCTGAGCGCGGAGCCCTGGATTGCTTCGTCACAAGAGCTCCTCGCAATGACACGTTGAACGTCTGATTTCATTGATCGCTTTTTCGGTCAGGCTCGTCAGGCGGCGCTGGCGCGGCGGCGCGCCAGCGCCAGCCGAATCAACGGCAGCCGATCGTTGCCGAAATACATGTCGGTGGCGTCGACGAAGATGGTCGGCGAGCCGAAGCCGCCGCGCGCCATCACCTCGTCGGTGTTGGCCTTGAGCTTCTGCTTGATCGCCGGCGCGGCGATGCCGGCCAGGAATTCATCCGGATCGACGCCGAGGCGCAGGCAGATCTCGTGCAGCACGGCGTCCTGCGAAATATCGAGGTCGGCGCCCCAATAGGCCTCGAACACCGCGCGCGCGAACGGCAGCATCGCGCTCGTCCGCTCGCGGTCGAGCCACAGGCAGCCGCGCATCGCTTTGACGCTGTTCACCGGAAACACCCGCGGCGGCATCCTGATCGCGAGCCCGGCGGCGCGCGCCCAATCCGCCAGGTCCTTTTTCATGTAGGCGGCCTTCGCCGGCACCGGCTGATCGCGTTGCGCATAGACGCTGGGATTGATGGCGTTGAAGATGCCGCCGACCAGGATCGGCCGCCACGCAATGGTTTCGCCGAACTCATCGGCCAATGGCTGGATGTTGTGGAAGGCGAGATAGGTCCAGGGGCTCGAGCAGTCGAAGAAGAATTCGATCATCGGGATTTCCTCGATTGATTTGCGCGGTTGATTGAGCCCGTCACCCTGAGGTGCCGTAGCGAAGCGGAGGCCTCGAAGGGCGACGGGGCGTGGCACGCCGCATCCTTCGAGGCTCGCCGAAGACGGCTCGCACCTCAGGATGACGGCGGCCCCACCTCACTGTTGTTGCTGCGCCTGCGCATGCGACGGCGCGTCGACGCCGAACATGATCTTGCGCGCCTGCTGATCCATCGGCTGCGTCTCCTGCTTGCCGACCGCGAGCCCGGCCTGCAATTGCGGCCGCGCCCGCAGCAAAGCGTACCAGCGCTTGAGGTTCGGATAGTCGTCGAGCGAAAGCCCCTGCGCCTTGTGGGTCATGATCCAGGGAAAGCAGGCGATGTCGGCGATCGAGTAGTCGCCGGCGATATAATCGCGCCCGGCGAGCCTGCTATCCAGCACGCCGTACAACCGCTTGGCTTCGCGCATGTAGCGGTCGATCGCATAGGGCAGCTTCTCCGGCGCGTAGAGCAGGAAGTGGCCGTTCTGGCCGAGCATCGGGCCGAGCCCGCCGATCTGCCACATCAGCCATTGCGTCACCTCAAAGCGGCCGCGCAGATCGCGCGGCATGAACAGCCCGGATTTTTCCGCAAGATAGATCAGGATCGCGCCACTCTCGAAGATGGTGATGGGCGCGCCGCCGTCGGCGGGGGCGCGATCGACGATGGTCGGCATCCGGCCGTTCGGATTGAGCTTCAAATAGTCCGGCTGATGCTGGTCGCCGCGGCCGAGCTGCATCGGATGCAGCTCGTAGGGCAGCCCGCATTCCTCCAGCATGATCGAGATCTTCCAGCCGTTCGGCGTCGGCGCGTAATACAATTCGATCATGCGGGGCTCCGTTGTTGCGAGGCACGTTTTGCGCGATCCTAGCCCGGCCGCCGCACCGCCGGCAATGCCGTCGGCGAGGCGCGTTGCTGGCGCTCCCGCCGCCGGAGTGCAGCTCAGGATGACGGTGGAACGTTGCTCGGGATGTTGCAACTTACGATGACGTGACGCCGCGTAGCAGCGCAGACGGGTGCAGCCGCGGCCGATAGCCGGCGAGAAGCGCGCGCAGCGTCGAGGGCGGCGTCAGCAGCGCGGCGCCGGGCAATGCAGCATCATCGTGCGGAGCGGCGGCGCGGTAGCCGTCGAAGCTCCATGGCAGCGCCTGGCCGCGCAGCACCAGATAACAAGTTGCGACCGCGTCATCCCCGCGCGCCTGCAGCATCGCGCCGTCGGGCAATTGCGCCAGCGCGCACGGCAAGGGATGCAGCCGCTTCAATCGTCGATCCAGCCGCTCGGCATGCAGCGCCGCGTCGATCTCGCTCGCCGCGGCCCGTGCCAGAGCGTTGCCGCGCTGCCAGGCGGCTTGAAACGCCAAGGCGTCGTCGCGTCGGCAGAAAAAACACGGCCGATGCCCGGCGGCGAGCGCGGTGGCTTCGTCGAGGAAGAACAATTCGGTCCAGCTCTGCCGCGCCATCACCGCGCGGCGGCGGCCGCGAAATGCGCAGAGGCAAATGATCCAGGCCTTGCTGCTCCAGCGCCTGCCGAGCAGCGTCCTGGTCGCCGGATCATGGATGATGCCGCGATTGCCGGTGAACAGCCCGCGCTGCGGCACCGCGACGATGTCGCCCCAGGGCGTGACGCGATTCTGCAGCGGCATCGATCACCTCCGGCACATGCTGGCCGACGTCACTGCTCCGCTTGCGGCGCGCTCCCTCTCCCCGCTTGCGGGGAGAGGTAAACGCGCGGTCGCGTTCTACCCCGCGCCGTCCTTCATCGGCGGCTGGAAGGTCAGCGCCAGATCCCAGGGAAAGAAGATCCAGGTGTCCTGCGAGACTTCGGTGATGAAGGTGTCGACCAACGGCCGGCCCTTCGGCTTGGCGTAGACCGTGGCGAAATGCGCCCCGGGCAACAGATCCCGCACCAGCCTGGCGGTAGCGCCGGTGTCGACCAGGTCGTCGACGATCAACAGCCCCTTGCCGGTGCCGCCGCCGAGCGCCTGGGTGCTCTGCGAGATCCCTTTCAGCAATTGCAGCTCGCCCTGCCGGTCGTGCTCGTAGGAGGCGATGCACACCGTGTCGATGACACGGACGCCGAGTTCGCGGGCGACGATCGCCGCCGGCACCAGCCCGCCGCGGGTGATCGCGATCACCGCGGCGAACGGTCCGACCTCGTTGAGCCGCCAGGTCAAGGCCCGGCAGTCGCGGTGAAACTGGTCCCACGACACCGGAAACGCCCGGCCCGCCCGCTCCTGGGCGCTGAGATCCACGCTTTCGATCATCAATCTTTCCTATATCCAGGGCAACCCGGCCGCCGCCGCCGGGTCAATGCGGCACCTGCAGCGCGGTCAGCATCTGTCTGACGCCCTCCACCGCCTCGCGCAGCTTCTCCGGATCGCGCGAGCGCACCACCAGATAGGTGTTGGGTTTCTTGTCGTCGTCGAGAAACGGATAGCTGCCGATCATGGCGTCGGGATGCGCCTTGGCCAGCGCCCGCAGCGGGCCGCCGATGTCGCCTTCGCGGGCGTTGGCGCGAATCGATTCCGACAGCATCCGCACCCCGGATTTCAGCTTCGGTGCCACGATGTCCATCATCGCCTGCATGATCGAGGGCACCCCCGCCAGCACGATGACGTTGCCGATCTTGAAACCCGGCGCCAGAATGGTGGCGCTCTGGATCAGTTCGGCGCCGTCCGGGATCCGCGCCATCCTCAAGCGCGCCTCGTTGAGTTCGGCCTCGGAGAACCGCTCGCGAAACCGCGCCACCACCTCCGGATGATGGTCGATGCCGACCCCGAACGCCTTGGCGACGGCGTCGGCGGTGATGTCGTCATGGGTCGGACCGATGCCGCCTGTCGAGAATACGTAAGTGTAGCGCTGCCGCAGCGCGTCCAGCGCCTCGATGATGGCGGCTTCGTCGTCGGCGACCACCCGCACCTCGCGCAGGTCGATGCCGATATTGGTGAGGTATTCGGCGATGAAACCGATATTGGCGTCCTTGGTGCGGCCTGACAGAATTTCGTCGCCGATCACCACAATGCCGGCCGTAATGATCTCGCTCATTGGCTTCCCTCAACCGTGACGCATCCGCTTAGCACGCCCGGCCTCGGTTTCACGAGGCCCTGCCGTCAATTTGAGCAGGCGCTGGCTATTTTTTCCGGCAATCTTTCCGGCGGTTCAGGTAAATGCTCTGTTCGAATGCATATCGCGGTGGCCCGGGCCTTGCTACCATTGAGTTCCGTGTTGCACTGTCGCGCAGGACCATCAGGAACAGTCGGAATATATGGCAGTTGCGTTCGACGAAATGAACGGCCCCGGCGGCGACCTTCGCCCGGCCTATCAAGAGCTTTCCCGCTGGTTGAGCGAGACTCCCCCTGACGCTCTGGAATACCGGCGCCAGGAAGCCGAGCTTTTGTTCCGGCGAATCGGCATCACCTTCGCAGTCTATGGCGACGCCGAGGCCCAGGAGCGGCTGATCCCGTTCGACGTGATCCCGCGCATCCTCTCCGGCAAGGAATGGACGCTGCTGGAAAACGGCCTGAAACAGCGGGTCCGCGCCCTCAACATGTTCCTGCGCGACATCTACCACGGCCGCGACATCCTGCGCGCCAACATCATTCCCGACGACCTGATCTTCCAGAACCCGGTGTTCCGGCCGGAAATGAACGGCCAGGACGTGCCGCACGACGTCTATGTGCACATCGCCGGGATCGACATCGTGAGGGTGGATTCCGAGAATTTCTTCGTGCTCGAGGACAACGCCCGCACCCCGTCCGGGGTGTCCTACATGCTGGAAAACCGCGAAATCATGATGCGGCTGTTTCCCGACCTGTTCGCGCGGCACCGCGTCGCCCCGGTGGAGAAATATCCCGACGAACTGTTGTCGGCGCTGCGCTCGGTGGCACCGATTCACACCTCGTCGGAGCCGACCGTCGCGCTGATGACCCCCGGCGTCTACAATTCCGCCTATTACGAGCACTCGTTCCTCGCCGACAAGCTCGGCGTCGAACTGGTCGAGGGCCGCGACCTCGTGGTCAAGAACGACGAGGTGTTCATGCGCACCACCGAGGGGCTGAAGCGGGTCGACGTGATCTACCGCCGGGTCGACGACGACTTCCTCGATCCGTTGACGTTCCGGCCGGATTCCGCGCTCGGCGTCCCCGGGCTGATGTCGGCCTATATGGCCGGCAACGTCACGCTGGCCAACGCGGTCGGCACCGGCATCGCCGACGACAAGGCGGTGTACAGCTACATGCCGGAGATCGTGAAATTCTATCTCGGCGAGGAGCCGATCCTGAAGAACGTGCCGACCTGGCGCTGCCGCGAGCCGGCCGATCTCGCCTATGTGCTGGATCATCTCGGCGAACTGGTGGTCAAGGAAGTGCACGGCTCCGGCGGCTACGGCATGCTGATCGGCCCGGCCGCCACCAAGGCCACCATCGAGGCGTTCCGCGACAAGCTGAAGCGCGAGCCGGAGGGCTTCATCGCCCAGCCGACGCTAGCGCTGTCGACCTGCCCGACCTGCACCGCCAAGGGGCTGGCGCCGCGCCATGTCGACCTGCGGCCGTTCGTATTGACCGGCAGCAACCACGTCACCGTGGTGCCGGGCGGCCTGACCCGGGTGGCGCTGCAGGAAGGCTCGCTGGTGGTGAATTCCAGCCAGGGCGGCGGCACCAAGGACACCTGGATTCTGGATGAGTGATTTGAAGCGAATCGCGAGTAGCGAATGGTGAATAGCAACGAGCGACTGCGGACGCCTTCCCTATTCGCCACTCGCCATTCGCAATTCGCGCTTTCCTCCCCCCGCTCGTAGCAACGAAGAAAAAGCCCCCATGCTGTCGCGCACCGCTGAAAATCTGTACTGGCTGGCCCGCTACGTCGAGCGCGCGGAATATCTCGCGCGCACCATCGAGGCGACGTTGCGCGTCACCGCGCTGCCCAACACCTATATCGGCCAGACCAACGAATGGGACTCCGCGCTGCTGACCGCCGGCGTCTCGGCCTCGTTCTACAGCCACTACGACGAGGCCAACGAAAAGAACGTGGTCGAGTATCTGTCGTTTTCCACCGCCAACCCGTCCTCGATCCGCAACTGCATCGAGAACGCGCGGCTGAATTCGCGCTCGGTGCGCACCGCGCTAACCAGCGAGATGTGGGACACCATCAACTCGGCCTGGATCGACCTGCAGGAGGTCTGGGGCAAGGGCACCAAGAGCCGCGAGGAGCTGGCGCGTTTCCTGCGCTTCGTGCTGGAAATCTCGCTGCGCTTCGACGGCTCGGCCTATCGCACCATGCTGCGCAACGACGCCTATTGGTTCTCCCGGCTCGGCCTGCATCTGGAGCGCGCCGACAACACCGCGCGGATTCTCGACGTGAAATATCACGTGCTGCTGCCGCAGGAGGAACACGTCGGCGGCCCGCTCGACTACTATCAATGGACCTCGATCCTGCGCTCGGTGTCGGCGCTGACCGCCTATCACTGGGTCTATCGCGAGACCTTGAAGCCGTGGCTGATCGCCGACCTGTTGATCCTCAACGACACGCTGCCGCGCTCGCTGGCCTCCTGCTACGGCAATCTGGTGCGCAATCTCGACCAGATCGGCGTCGCCTATGGCCGCCAGGGCGCCGCACAGCGCCACGCCCGCGGCGTCCGCAACCGGCTGGAACACAGCCACATGGACGACATTTTTCAGCACGGCGTGCACGAATTCATTCAGGAATTTATTGCGGATAACGCCCGGCTCGGCGAAATCATCTCCAAGCAGTATCTGATTTAGGCTACAGACGTTGTCTGCCTGCGAGAACCGGACGGCCTAAAGCCATGCGCCTGCGAATTGCCCATTCGACGATCTATCGTTATGAGCCGCCGGCCTCTGGCGTGATCCAGATCCTGCGGATGACCCCGGGCAGCCACGACGGCCAATACGTCGCCAACTGGCAGATCGACGTCTCCACCGATTCCCGGCTCGACATGCATCTCGACGCGTTCGGCAACGTCACCCACGTGCTGACCTATGGGCCGATCGCGGATCTCACCATCCATGTCGAGGGCCTGATCGAGACCCAGGACACCGGCGGCATCCTCAAGGGCACCGACGAGCGGTTTCCGCCGAGCCTGTTCCTGCGCGCCTCGCCGTTGACCGCGGTCGATCCGGCGATGGCGGGGTTCGTGCGCGAGCTGCGCGCCGAGGCCGGCGACGACGTACTCGGCTTCCTGCACGCGCTGATGATGAAGATCAACGAACACATGACGTTCGATGCCGACCCGACCAATACCGGGACCTCGGCCGCCGACGCCTTCGCGCTGAAGCGCGGCGTGTGCCAGGATTACGCGCATATCTTCATCGCCTGCGCGCGCGACGGCGGGGTGCCGGCGCGGTTCGTCGCCGGGCATTTCCTGCGCTCCGACGGCATGGTCAACCAGCAGGCCGGCCACGCTTGGGCCGAGGCCTATGTGCCGGATCTCGGCTGGATCGGGTTCGATCCGGCCAACGCGATCTGCACCACCGACGCCCACGCCCGGGTCGCCATCGGGCTGGATTATCTGGGGGCAGCGCCGGTGCGCGGCACCCGCTATGGCGGCGGCACCGAAACGCTGAGCGTAGAGGTCACCGTCGATCAGGCCGGCCGGCAAGGCCAGTGGCAGAGCCAGTCGTAGCCGGCGAAGCGCGGCTCAGCGTTTGACGCCAGCGCGCAAGCCATTTTGGTCGTCATTCCGGGGCGCGAGCAGCGATAGCTGCGAGCGAACCCGGAATCTTGCGACGGACCATAGCGCGTCACCTGCGGCGAGATTCCGGGTTCGCTCGGCCTTTCGGCCTCGCGCCCCGGAATGACTGCCCAGGACGGCGACGGCGCAGCAAGCGACAACGCCAAGCCGACGCCGTGCTGAGCAACCGGAGGCGCCTGGCGACGCCGTTTACGCCGCGCGCACCGAGTCGAGGAACTTGCCGACCTCGAGCTTCAGCCGGTTGCTGTCGCGCGACAGCGACTGCGCCGCCGACAACACCTGCGAAGACGCCGAGCCGGTCTCCGAGGCGCCGCGTTCGACGTCGGTGATGTTCGACGACACCTGCATGGTGCCCTGCGCCGCCTGCTGCACGTTGCGGGAGATTTCCTGCGTCGCCGCCCCCTGCTCTTCCACCGCCGAGGCGATGGTCGAGGAGATTTCCGACATCCGGCCGATCGTGGTGCTGATCTGCTTGATCGCCGCCACCGAGCCCTGCGTCGCAGCCTGAATGCCGGTGATCTGCTGGCTGATCTCGCCGGTGGCTTTGGCGGTCTGCTCGGCCAAGGCCTTCACTTCGGAAGCGACCACCGCAAAGCCGCGGCCGGCCTCGCCGGCGCGGGCAGCCTCGATGGTCGCGTTCAGCGCCAGCAGATTGGTCTGACCGGCGATGGTGTTGATCAACTCGACGACGTCGCCGATCCGGCTCGCGGCCTGCGACAACTCGCCGACCCGATCATTGGTGTTCCTGGCCTGGTCGACCGCCTCGCCGGCGATCCGCGCGGATTCCTGCACCTGGCGGCTGATCTCGGTGACCGAGGAGGACATTTCCTCGGTCGCCGAAGCCACCGACTGCACATTGGTGGAGGCCTCTTCCGAGGCGGCGGCGACAGCGGTGGCCAATTCCTGCGACCGTTCCGCGGTGGCGGTCAGCGTGTTGGCGGAGGCTTCCATTTGAGTGGAGGAGGACGACACGGTTTCGACGATCTCGCCGACCGAGGCTTCGAACGCCAGCTTGTTCATGGTGTCGCGCCGCAGCGTATCCGCGGCGGCCTGGTCCTCGATCCGCTGCGCCACCCTGCGCTTGAGGTCGTCCTGCATATTGCGCAGCGCCGCGGCCAGCACGCCGACCTCGTCGGCCTGCTCGATATCCAGCTTCTGCTCGAAATCGCCCTTGGAGATTCCGGAGGCGAATTCGGCGCACCGCTTGGTCGGTCGCGCGATGCTGGCGGCGGCCAGCGAGATCAGAAAGATCGCGATCGAGATGATGGTCACGCCGACGCCGAGCTGCCAATAAGTGGTGACCGCGGCGCGCGAAGCCAGCGTCTCGTCGAGCTGCCGCACCCCGGCCATCACCACGGCGCGCGGCACCGAAATCACCACCGCCCAGGCGGCGCCGGTGCGGCCGATCTTGATCGGCGAATACACCACGACATTGGGCGATTGCGCATCGTCCTGCACCATCGCCTTGCCGGCGCCGATGTTGGCGATCGCCTCGTTCCAACGCGGATCGCCGCTGCCCGCGCTCTTGCCGATCAATTCCGCGTCGGCGCTGTTGGCGACGGTCAGTCCGGCGTCGTTGACGATCAAGACCTCGCCCTTGCCCTCGAAGATCGACGCGTCGATCTGCTGCGCCAGCTTCTGCACGAAATCCAGATTGTAGTCGGCGCCGGCGACGCCGCGGAACTTGCCGTCGATCATGATCGGCACCGACATGGTGGCGAGGAACACCTGCTGGCCCTGAACGATGTAGGGCAACGGTCCGAGGATATTCTCTTTGCCGGTGCCGCGCGGGTTGAGATACCAGGCGCCCTTCACCAGGCCGTTGGGATGGCGGTCGGCGCTCTCATATTCGACCAGCGGCTGAACCGCGATCGAACCCTTGGCGTCGCGGGTCCAATACGGTAGGAACCGGCCGGTGCCGTCGGAGCCGAGATCCGCGCGTCCCTTGAACGCGGCGTCGCTATTGTCGAGGCCGTTCGGCTCCCACGCCGAATAGGTGCCGTTGAAGGTGGGGTTGAGCGCGACGACGTTGCGCAGCACCGCGTTGAATTGCGCGCGGCGCGCCTCGCTCGGGGTGGCCGCGGTGTTGCTGCCGGCCAGCACCGCAAAGGATTGTGCCATGGTGCGCGCCGCATCCAGTCCGAGCTCCAACTCGGATCCGATCGCTTTGGCCTCGCTGGCGGCCCTGTTCAGCAGGCTCTCCTTGGTCTGGCGGTCGACCAGTTGCGACACCTCGCTGCCGGCATATTGCATCGTGCTGCGCGTGGAAACCAGGCTGTAGCCGATCAGGGCAATGCTGGTACCCACGAGGCATGCCCCGGAGATCAGCGCGATCTTCAGTTGAACCGATCGCATTGCCTTGAACGAGAACGTCGCCATTGAAATCTCCACCACAGATATGTCGCACTCGACTAACCGCGCAGCTGCAACACATCCCTTAATTTGCAGCCACGTAGCACTACCAGCCCATAGCCTGACGGCGGCGCGGCCCGGATGGCGTCAGGCGGCGCGCACGGAATCCAGGAAGCGGCCGACCTCGTGGCGCAGCCTGGTGCTTTCGCCGGACAGAGATTGCGCCGCCGACAGCACCTGCGAGGAGGCCGAGCCGGTCTCGGACGCGCCGCGCTGCACGTCGGTGATGTTGGTGCTGACCAGCTGGGTGCCCTTCGCCGCCTGCTGCACGTTGTGGGAAATCTCCTGGGTGGCGGCGCCCTGCTCTTCCACCGCCGCGGCGATGGTCGAGGCAATTTCCGACATCCGGCCGATGGTGTCGCCGATCTCCTTGATGGCGCCGACCGACTCTTGGGTCGCGGCCTGGATGCCGGAGATCTGCTGACTGATCTCGCCGGTGGCCTTGGCGGTCTGCTCAGCCAGCGCCTTCACTTCCGAGGCGACCACGGCGAAGCCGCGGCCGGCCTCGCCCGCGCGGGCCGCCTCGATCGTGGCGTTCAGCGCCAACAGGTTGGTCTGCCCGGCGATGGTGTTGATCAGTTCGACCACCGCGCCGATCCGCGCCGCCGCCTTGGCCAGTTCACCGACCCGGTCGTTGGTCTTGCGCGCCTGGTCGACCGCCTCCCCGGCGATCCGTGAGGATTCCTGCACCTGCCGGCTGATCTCGTTGACCGACGACGACATCTCTTCGGTGGCGGAGGCCACCGCCTGCACATTGGTGGAGGCTTCCTCGGACGCCGTGGCCACCATCGCGGTGAGATGCTCGGCGCGCTCCGCGCTTGAGGTCAGCGTACTCGCGGAAGCTTCCAGCTCCGAGGACGCCGACGACACCGTCTCGACGATCTTGCCGACCGCGCCCTCGAAACTGTCGGCCAGCCGCATCATGTCGGACTTGCGCTTGCTGCTGGCGACGGCATCGGCACCGGCCTTGGCGGCGGCTTCGGCGTGCGCCTGCTGTTCGGCATTGTCGCGGATCACGGTGATGGTCTTGGCCACCGCGCCGATCTCGTCGCCGCGCTCGGCGCCCGGGATCACCACCTCGATGTCGCCGGCGGCCATTTTCTGCATCGCCTGGTTCAGCCGCGTCATCGGCCGTGACAGCCCGTTGATGCCGATCAGCAGCGCCGCACCCAGTCCGGCCAGCAAGCCGAGCATCGACGAGATCCAGACCATGCGGATCGCGGCGTCGACCTTCTCGCTGTCGCTGTCTTCGATCTTGACCGTCAGCGCCTGCATATCTTCGACCAGCCTGGCCTGCAGCATGATCGCAGCTTCGGCCGGCGGCACGCAGTCCCGCTTCAGTTGCTCGGTGGCCTTGAGGTTGTCCTCGGTGGTCACCGCCTTGCCGACAACGGCGATCGCCGGTTCGCAGGCTGCGACGGCCTTTTCAAAGGCGGCGCTGACCGGAGCGATCGCGCCCGACATCTCCGGGCGCTGCGCCAGGATCGTCGCCATCGTCGTTTCGTAGTTCTTGCGGCTTTCGGCGATGTCCGCGAGAAACTTGACGTCGTTGCCCTCGGTGGTTTCGGCCGCCATCTGAAATGCCGAGGAGACGTAACGCTCGACGAACCGCGAGGCGCGGTTGGCCAGCGCCGTGGAGCCGCCGACCCGTTTCACCAGATCGTCACTAGCGTCGTCGATCGCGGTCATGCTGCGGGTCGCGAACCACACGCTGCCGATATTGACCAGAGCCAGCAACGCCACGATCAGGCTGATCTTGAAAACGATCTTGAAATTATTGAGCCACGACATCGCCAACCCCGCACCAGACTATCGGCCTGCGAGCCGGTTGGCCGCACATGCACCAGAATCAGCGATAGCGAATCGCAGCTTCGCGCTCGTTAATTTCACCGCCCGTAAAAATACGCGGCACGCCGCCGGCCGGCCTGCCCGAGCCCAGCCGGCCGCAGGCCCACGGGCGCTCGCCGAATTGCCATGGCCTCGCTGCGAGGCTCGGCGAGGCCGCTTGGGGCTGGACGACCCGGCGAAATTGGCTAGTGTCCTGGCCTTGCGCCAGCTCGACGCCGCGGCCATCGTTGCGCCCGCTTCGGGTTCAGGCGAGGCCATGGCCGTTGCGGCGCCGTGGCGGCAGCGCTTCACGGCAATGACAGGATGAGGACGGGCCCGAGATGACCTATTGCTGCGGAGTTCTGGTGCGCGACGGCCTGGTGATGATCGCCGACACAAGAACCAATGCCGGGCTCGACAACATCTCGACGTTCCGCAAGCTGCACGTCTTCAACAAGCCCGGCGATCGCATCATGGCGGTGGCCAGCGCCGGCAATCTGGCGATCAGCCAGTCGGTGCTCAGCACTTTGGTCGAAGGCCTCGAAGACCCCGCCAGCGGCGAACGCGAGACCCTGATGAACGCGCCGACGATGTTTCAGGCGGCGCAGCGGATCGGCCGCGCGATCCGCCACGTCAACGCCACCGAGGGCGTGGCGCTGAAATCCGAGGACATCAATTTCGACGTCTCGTTCCTGTTCGGCGGCCAGATCAAAGGCTCGCGGATGCGGCTGTTCATGGTCTATCCGGCCGGCAATTTCATCGAATGCACCACCGACACCCCGTATCTGCAGATCGGCGAGCACAAATACGGCAAGCCGGTGCTCGACCGCGCGATGCATTACGACGTCGAACTCTACGAGGCGCTGAAGACCAGCCTGATCTCGATGGACTCCACGATGCGCTCCAATCTCGGCGTCGGGCTGCCGATCGACGTGCTGGTGGTGCGCAGCGACGTCTGCGACGCCGACCTCAACCACCGCATCGAGGCCGGCGAGCCGTATTTCCACGATCTGCGCTCGCGCTGGTCGGCGGCGTTGCGCGCCGCGCACAAGAATATCCCGCGCCCGCCCTACAAGGATGAGGCGTAAGCGGCGACCTCGCAGCGCCATGACCAGCGAGACGATGAGCTGGCGGCCGATGACGCCGCGCGATCTGCCGGCGGTCGATGCCATCGCCGCGCGCGTCCACCTCGCCTATCCGGAAGACGCCGCGGTGTTCGAAGAGCGGCTGGCGCTGTATCCGCAAGGCTGCTTCATGCTGCACGCCGGCGCCGCGCCGATCGGCTATCTGATCAGCCATCCATGGACATTCGCCGCGCCGCCGGCGCTCAACGTCCTGCTCGGCGCGCTGCCGGCGCCGGCCTCGACCTACTACATCCACGACCTCGCGCTGCTGCCGCAGGCGCGCGGCCACGGCGCCGCCGCAGCCGCACTCAACGCGGTCGTTGCCCAGGCGCGCGGGGAAAACGCCGGCAACATCTCGCTTGTCGCGGTCAACAATTCGGTCCAGTTTTGGCGGCGGCAGGGGTTTCACAGCCACCTCGACGACGCGCTGGCGCAAAAGCTCGCGAGCTACGGCGCCGACGCCTGCTATATGGTCCGCACGCGCGCCAGCGATTGACACCACAACAAATCCGGGGACGGCAACGACATGACACACGGCACACAAAGCGGCAATCGCATCGCGCTGGTCACCGGCGCCGGCTCCGGCGTCGGCCGCGCCACCGCGCTGGCGCTGCTGAAGGCAGGGTTCTGCGTGGTGCTGGCGGGCCGCCGCGCCGACAAGCTCAACGAAACCGCCAAGGCCGGCGAAGCGTTCGGCAAGAGCCTCGTGGTGCCCGCTGACATGACCGATCCGGACTCCATCGCGCAACTATTCGCCACCACCATGGAAGCGTTCGGCCGGCTCGATCTGTTGTTCAACAACGCCGGCGTCGGCACCCCGCCGCTGCCGCTCGAGGACGTCTCGCTGGCGCAATGGCAGGCGGTGGTCGATACCAACCTCACCGCGCCGTTCCTGTGCACCCAGCACGCCTTCCGCATCATGAAGGAGCAGAGCCCGCGCGGCGGCCGCATCATCAACAACGGCTCGATCTCGGCGCATGCGCCGCGGCCGTTCTCGGCCGCCTACACCGCGACCAAACACGCCATCACCGGGCTGACCAAGGCGACCGCGCTCGACGGCCGCGCCTACGACATCGCCTGCGGCCAGATCGACATCGGCAACGCCGCAACCGAAATGACCGAGCGGATGACCGGCGGCATCCTGCAGCCGAACGGCAGCACCATGGCGGAGCCGCGGATGAACGTCGACAACGTCGCCGAGGCGGTGGTCTACATGGCGACGCGTTCGCTCGACGCCAATGTGCTGTTCATGACGGTGATGGCGACCAAGATGCCGTTTGTCGGCCGCGGCTGAGCCGCCTCGCCTCCCCGGCGCGCGGCACGCTCACTCCAGCCGCTCGACCTGGCGCAGCGTCGGAAACAGCCGCATCCACAACAGCGCGATCAGCACCGTGCCCACGCCGCCGAGCAATGCGGCCGGCATTGCGCCGAACAATGCTGCGGTGACGCCGCTTTCGAACTGGCCGAGCTGGTTCGACGCATTGATGAACAAATAATTCACCGCGCCGACCCGACCGCGCATCGCGTCCGGCGTCGCCAGTTGCACCAGCGACAGCCGGATCACCACGCTGACGGTGTCGGCGGCGCCCATCAGCGTCAGCGCCGCGAGCGACAGCACGATCGAGCGCGACACCGCGAACACCATGGTGGCTGCGCCGAACACGATCACCGCCTGGAACATGCGCATGCCGACCCGGCGATTGATCGGGAACCGCGACAGCACCAGCGTCATCGCCAGCGCGCCGATTGCGGGCGCCGCGCGCAGCACGCCGAGCCCCCACGGCCCGGTGTCGAGGATGTCGCGGGCATAGATCGGCAGCAGCGCGGTGGCGCCGCCGAGCAGCACCGCGAACAGGTCGAGCGAGATGGTGCCGAGAATCGCCGGGTTGCGCCGCACGAAGCCGACCCCGGCAAACAGCGCGGCGAAGGTCGGCGGCTCCCGCACGCTGACCTCACTCTGCAGCGCGATCGCGCCGCTGAACAGCGCCGCGGCGATCCAGAACGTCGCCATCACCGCGTAAGGCGCGGCCGGCGCCGCGGCATAGGCGAAGCCGCCGAGCGCCGGGCCGGCGATGGTGGCGATCTGGAACACGCCGGTCGATACCGCGGTGGCCCGTTGCAGCATCCCGGTCGGCACCACCGCCGGCAACAGCGCCGCCGCGGCCGGGCTTTCGAACGCGGTGGCAGCGCCGAACACCGCGACCGCGGCAAAGATCTCCGGCACCGTGATCCAGCCGGCGAGGCTGCCCCAGGCCAGATAGGCCGCGGCGAGGCCCTGTGCGAACTGGCACAGCTGCACCACCCGCCGGCGGTCGTAGCGGTCGGCGGCGTGGCCCGCGGCGAACACCAGGATCGCGGTCGGCGCGAATTGCACCAGCCCGACCATGCCGAGGTCGAAGGCGCTGCCGGTCAGTTCATAGATCTGCCAGCCCACCGCCACCGCGGCGATCTGGCTGGAGAACCGGGAAAAACTGCGCGACCACAGATAGAACAGGAACGGCCGGTGGCCGAGCAGCGCGACGGGAGGGGCAATTTGGTCTGACATTGTTCGCAGCGAGTGATGAACGAGGCGCCGGCAGGCGTCAACTGCGCGGCCGCCGCGCGATCCCGAGACCGCCCTGGTTCCGCGCGGCGCCGGCCCTTAGCCGCCCCGGCACCGCCCAAAGCCGGCTTGCCTGCCACGCCTCGGTGGCTTACTCGTGCCCCCGGGGTCGGGGTGATCATGCTGCAATTGCAATCGGCGTTTGGTGTCTTCGCGCTGCTCATGCTGGCGTGGACGTTCGGCGAAAACCGCGGCGCGGTGTCGCTGAAACAGGTGGTGACCGGCCTCGCCGCCAGCCTTGTCACCGCGGTGGCGCTGTTGAAGCTGCCGATCGTGGCCCACGGCTTCGGCGTCATCAACGACGCCGTCGGGGTGATCTCCAGCGCCAGCCGCGCCGGCACCAGCTTCGTGTTCGGCTATCTCGGCGGCGGAACGCTGCCGTTCGATCCCAAGGCGCCGGGCGCAGATTTCATCCTCGCGTTCCAGGCGCTGCCGATCGTGCTGGTGATGAGCGTGCTGACCACGCTGTTGTTCTACTGGAAGATCCTGCCGCCGATCGTGCGCGGCATGGCCTGGGCCCTGCAACGCACGCTCGGCGTCGGCGGCGCGGTCGGGCTGTCGACCGCCGCCAACGTGTTTCTCGGCATGGTGGAAGCGCCGCTGTTCATCCGGCCCTATCTGGCGCAACTGACCCGCGCCGAATTGTTTCTGGTGATGACCGGCGGCATGGCCGGGATCGCCGGCACCGTGCTGGTGCTGTACGCCACGCTGCTGGCACCGCTGATCCCCGACGCCGCGGTGCATTTCGTCATCGCCTCGGTGGTCGGCGCGCCGGCCTCGATCCTGATCAGCCTGATCATGGTGCCGGAGACCACCGCGCAGCGCACCGGCGGCCTGGCGGTCGATCCCTCCGGGCTGGCGTCGAACAGCATGGACGCCGTGGTCAAGGGCACCAGCGCCGGGCTCGAGCTGTTGCTCAACATCATCGCCATGCTGATCGTGCTGGTGGCGCTGGTCTATCTGATCAACGCCGGGCTCGGGCTATTGCCTTGGTTCGGCGGCGAGGCGATCTCGCTGCAGCGGCTGCTCGGCTATGCGATGGCGCCGGTGTGCTGGCTGCTCGGCCTGCCGTGGGACCAGGCGGTCACGGCCGGCGCGCTGATGGGCATCAAGACCGTGCTCAACGAATTGATCGCCTATGTGCAATTCGCGCAATTGCCGCCCGACGCGCTGGATGCCCGCTCCCGGCTAATCATGCTCTATGCGATGTGCGGCTTCGCCAATTTCGGCAGCCTCGGCATCATGATCGGCGGGCTCGGCACCATGGCGCCGCAGCGCCGCGAGGAGATCGCAGCGCTCGGGCTGAAGTCGATCGTCTCCGGCACGCTGACCACCTGCCTGATCGGAGCGATCGTCGGCGTGGTGAGTTAGGCCGCCGCCAATCACGTCATGAGGTGCGGGCTGGGCACCGCGACGCGTGCCACCGCTACGGCTGATAAGAATCAAGACGTGCCGAACCATCACCTATGGCTGCCCGGTCCACAGGAATACCCAGAGTCGAACATCCGGAAGACGCGGACCCGCCAAAGCCACTTGCGGCCGTCGCCTGCTGGGATTTTGCTCGCCAGGGTGGCCGGTGAGCGTTGCCACGAACGTTGGAGGATGACAATCGTGCGACCGGTCGTGACCGTCTACAGCGAGGTTTCGGCGGATGGAAAGTCAGTCCATCGTCGCAACGGCTCCAGCAAAGACATGATGGTATTCGAAGACGATGCGGTAAAGAAATATCGACATGAGCTTCGTGCCAGGTCGGACGCGATCATGGTGGGAAGCAACACAATACGGCTCGACGACCCCCATCTCACGGTTCGCAATGCGCTGGGGACCAGCCCTTTGAGGGTGATACCGGTCTCTACGGGCGACATTCCTCCAACTTCAAATATCCTGCGAGATGGTGGACGAACGTTGATCGCGGTGGGAGCATCGGCGCCGCTCGCCCGCATTCACGCGCTCCGCCAAGCTGGCGCCGCGGTCCTCACGATGGAAACAGAACAGATTGATCTGACTATGCTCCTGAGCCATCTGTACTCCCTGAATATTCGTTCGCTGATGGTCGAGGGCGGCGCGACCCTGCTTGCGGCGTTGTTCCGCGCGCGTCTGGTGGACCGGCTCATCGTGCAGCACCTCCCGGTTATTTTTGGCGGTCGCGATACGCCGTCGATGGTAGGAGGAGCGGCCATCGCTGGCATCGACGAGGCGATCGAAATTCGGCTTTCCGAAGTATTGCGGATTGGAGGCCACGCAATAATCTCCTACCAATGCAAATAGAAGAGGCGCAGCGATGGGTCGGTTCTTGGTCGAGGCTCAGGTCATGGCCGCGCTGGTCGGGATCCCACAACCAGAAGCAGCTCGGATCGAGCAAAGATTCCTGACCCGGAGCGAGAAAGACGCGGGCCGGATCGAAGTCACTCCTTACAGGTCCATCCAAAAATGCGCTGAAGCTGTCAGAAATCAACGGGTAACCGCTATCTGTATCTGGCTTCGTGCGTTCGATCCCGCCGAACTTGTTTCGTTCATCGGCGATGTCAGAGTCACACACCCGTTCATTTCATTCTGTCTCGTTGGCACGACCGATGACCTCAACCAATTGCGCGGGATACACAAAGGATGGCAACAGCGTTTCCGTCACTACTTCAAGATATATTCAGACGACGGCACGTTTGACGCCTATGTTGACGTGGTACGGGATTTGTTCGTGGCGGACGCGATCAAGATGCGCGCCCTTGGCCACTACCAAACGTTGCCTGGCGGCATGGTCAAATTTGTCCCACAGGCTCCTGCCGGCTTTTGGATCCAAGGTTGGTTCTCGGTCGGCTCTGCGATCACTGGCGCTGGCTTCGGCGCACTGCTGACGTTTCTGCTTTCGAAAGGCTGAGCCGCGCGGCGATGCGGCCGGCAACGGCCGCGAAGCGTCGCTGGCCGTCGTTCTCGAATGGATTTGGCGCACGACAAGAGAACCCCTCCCCAGTCCCCGATCCCGTCTGCCCGATGCTGCATCTCATGCCGCGAACGGCGTCCGATGCTATCGCCCCCGCACCGCAGAGCAGCTACGCGCTGCGCCGCGTCCGGGGAATGGGTCATTCTCGGCCGCCGCTCAATGCAGCCGGAACACGCCGTCGATGGCGCGCAGTTCGGCCGGCTTGATCAGCTTGGAATGCGCCACCGTGACCGCAAACAGCGGCCCCTCCAGGGTCTTTTCCCAGAAGCTCAGAAAATCCTTCAGCGCCGGGAAATGCGGGAACAGGTCGTAATCCTGCCAGACGTAGCTTTGCAGCAGCCAGTGCCGATCCGGACGGCGATAGAGAATCTCCGCCGTGGTCAGACCATAGCCCAACACCTGCTTGCGAAAGTCCTTCGACACCTCGACCCGAGAGCCCATGCCAACCTCCATGCTTGCATGAAAATTTTGACGTCAGACGGCAATCCATCTCAAGCCTAAAAGTTTAACGACGTGTTGAAAAATTCAGCGTTAGCAGCGACTTAGGGTCAGTGCTAGTAGCCGCCGGGGAGGCCTTCGAGCGATTCACGCTGCGCGGCAAGGCTGGCAGTCGTCATATTCGAGTGCCAAATTGTTTGCTACAAGCTCTTGCCGAAGAAGCCGCTTTGGCTTATTTGCAGGCGGTCGGCTGGCACTCGCTAGCGCCGACTGCCAATTTCCAAAATTCGAACATCGTCAGAAACTTAGGAGGACTTGCATGAAATTCCGTCCGCTTCACGACCGCGTTGTAGTCAAGCGCATCGACGCCGAAGAGAAGACCGCAGGCGGTATCATCATCCCCGACAGCGCCAAGGAAAAGCCCTCGCAGGGCGAGATCCTGTCGGTCGGCCCCGGCGGCCGCGACGAGTCCGGCAAGCTGATCCCGATCGATCTGGCGGTCGGCGATCGCGTGCTGTTCGGCAAGTGGTCCGGCACTGAGGTCAAGCTCGATGGTCAGGAAGTGCTGATCATGAAGGAAAGCGACATCCTGGGCGTGCTCACCGACCTGCCCTCGTCGAAGAAGAAGGCGGCGTAAGCCGTAGCCGTCATCCTGAGGTGCCCGAGCGCAGCGAGGGCCTCGAAGGATGACGCACCAAGCGACGACCACGCCATCCGCCATCCTTCGAGGCTCGCCGAAGTCGGCTCGCACCTCAGGATGACGGACCAACCTCAAAACCCAAGGGAAACCATCCATGTCAGCTAAAGAAGTGAAATTCGGCGTCGACGCCCGCGACCGCATGCTGCGCGGCGTCGATATCCTCGCCAACGCCGTCAAGGTGACGCTCGGCCCGAAGGGCCGCAACGTCGTGCTCGACAAGTCGTTCGGCGCGCCCCGCATCACCAAGGACGGCGTCACCGTCGCCAAGGAAGTCGAGCTCGAGGACAAGTTCGAGAACATGGGCGCCCAGATGGTGCGCGAAGTGGCCTCGAAGTCCGCGGATCTCGCCGGCGACGGCACCACCACCGCGACCGTGCTGGCCGCGGCGATCGTCCGTGAAGGCGCCAAGTCGGTCGCCGCCGGCATGAACCCGATGGATCTGAAGCGCGGCATCGACCTCGCGGTGGAAGCCGTGGTCGCCGATCTCGTCAAGAACTCCAAGAAGGTCACCTCGAACGAGGAGATCGCCCAGGTCGGCACCATCTCCGCCAATGGCGACGCCGAAATCGGCAAGTTCCTGTCGGACGCGATGAAGAAGGTCGGCAACGAGGGCGTCATCACCGTCGAGGAAGCCAAGTCGCTGGAAACCGAACTCGACGTCGTCGAGGGCATGCAGTTCGACCGCGGCTACATTTCGCCCTACTTCGTCACCAACGCCGACAAGATGCGCGTCGAATTCGACGACGCCTACATCCTGATCAACGAGAAGAAGCTCTCCAACCTCAACGAACTGCTGCCGCTGCTCGAAGCCGTGGTGCAGACCGGCAAGCCGCTGGTGATCGTCGCTGAAGACGTCGAGGGCGAAGCCCTGGCGACTCTGGTGGTGAACCGGCTGCGCGGCGGCCTCAAGGTTGCCGCCGTCAAGGCGCCGGGCTTCGGCGATCGCCGCAAGGCGATGCTGCAGGACATCGCGATCCTGACCGGCGGCCAGGCGATCTCGGAAGACCTCGGCATCAAGCTCGAGAACGTCACGCTGGCGATGCTGGGCCGCGCCAAGAAGGTGTCGATCGACAAGGAAAACACCACCATCGTCAACGGCGCCGGCAAGAAGGCCGACATCGAAGCCCGCGTCGCCCAGATCAAGGCGCAGATCGAGGAGACCACCTCGGACTACGACCGTGAGAAGCTGCAGGAGCGTCTGGCCAAGCTCGCCGGCGGCGTCGCGGTGATCCGCGTCGGCGGCGCCACCGAGATCGAAGTCAAGGAGCGCAAGGACCGCGTCGACGACGCGATGCATGCGACCCGTGCGGCGGTCGAGGAAGGCATTCTGCCGGGCGGCGGCGTCGCTCTGCTGCGCGCCTCCGAGCAGCTGAAGCGCATCAAGACCCAGAACGACGACCAGAAGACCGGCGTCGAAATCGTCCGCAAGGCGCTGTCCTGGCCGGCCCGCCAGATCGCCATCAACGCCGGCGAAGACGGCTCGGTGATCGTCGGCAAGATCCTCGAGAAGGATCAGTATTCGTACGGCTTCGACAGCCAGACCGGCGAATATGGCGACATGGTCAAGAAGGGCATCATCGACCCCACCAAGGTGGTGCGTGCGGCGATCCAGAACGCGGCCTCGGTCGCAGCACT
>NZ_DASWPE010000099.1:0-12441 GCF_036404135.1 Rhodopseudomonas sp.
GATTTCATCCTCTGGGTGACTCTCGGCATCATCATCGGCGGGCGCACGGGCGAAGTGCTGTTCTGGAACTTCCCGTATTACGCCGCACACCCGCTGGAGATTTTTCAGCTCTGGAATGGCGGCATGTCGTTTCATGGCGGCTATCTCGGCTGCGTCGTCGCGGTCATGGCCTTCGCATGGTCGCAGCGCATCTCGATCCTGTCGCTCGGCGACCTCACCTGTGCCGTGGCGCCGATCGGAATTTTCCTCGGCCGTGTTGCCAATTTCATCAATGGCGAGCTCTGGGGCCGCGTCACGGACGACAGCGTGCCATGGGCCGTGATCTTCCCGCATGCCGGGCCGCAGCCGCGCCATCCGAGCCAGCTATACGAAGCCGGCCTCGAAGGCCTTTTATTGTTCGTCGTCCTCGCCGTCATGGTCCGCATGAACGCGCTGAAGCGCCCTGGCCTGATCCTCGGCGCCTTCACCATCGTCTACGGCTGCGCACGTATTGTGGGCGAGCTGTTTCGCGAGCCCGACGCACCGACCGGCTTCGTGATCGGCCAGGTCACCATGGGCCAATTGCTGTCGGTGCCGATGATCGTGGTCGGCCTCGTGCTCATCCTGCGCGCCTCGCGACTGCCGGACCGCAGTAGACTCACTCCGGGTAAGGCATGACCGTGACCGACACTTCGCCGCTGCTCGACGAGATCAAGCGCCTGATCCGCGCCACTGGCCCGATGCCGGTGTGGCGCTATATGGAGCTGTGCCTCACCCATCCGGCGTTCGGCTATTATGTCTCGCGCGATCCCTTGGGCCGCGAAGGTGACTTCACCACCGCGCCGGAAGTCAGCCAGATGTTCGGCGAATTGCTCGGACTGTGGGCGGCCTCGGTGTGGCGGTCGATCGGCTCGCCGCAATTGGTGCGGCTGATCGAACTCGGCCCCGGCCGCGGCACCATGATGGCGGACGCGCTGCGGGCGCTGCGGGTGGTGCCGCCGCTGTTCCAGGCGCTGCACGTGCATCTGGTCGAGATCAACCCGGTGCTGCGCGAGAAGCAGAAGGCGACGCTGGCCGGCGCTTCCAACATCCATTGGCACGCCAACCTCGACGAGGTGCCGGGCGGCAGCTCGATCATTTTCGCCAACGAATATTTCGACGTGCTACCGATCCACCAGATGGTGCGCGGCGAACGCGGTTGGCACGAGCGCACCGTCGAGATCGACGCCGCCGACCGCCTGGCGTTCGGCGTCGCGCCGGAGCCGATCCCGCATTTCGAGCATCTGCTGCCGCCCCTGGTGCGCGCCGCGCCGCTGGGCGCGGTGTTCGAGTGGCGGCCGGACGCCGAGATCATGAAACTCGCCAGCCGGGTGCGCGACGAAGGCGGCGCCGCCCTGATCATCGACTACGGCCATCTGCGCAGCGACGCCGGCGACACCTTCCAGGCGATCGCCCGGCACAGCTTCGCCGATCCGTTGCAGAATCCCGGCCGCGCCGACGTCACCGCGCATGTCGATTTTCAGGCGCTGGCGCGCGGCGCAGAAGCCGTTGCCGCGCGGGTGCACGGGCCGGTGACACAGGGCGAATTCCTCAAGCGGCTCGGCATCGAAAACCGCGCCGTGGCGTTGATGGGCAAGGCCAGCCTCGAAGTCTCCGAACAAATCGCCGGCGCGCTGAAGCGGCTGGTCGAAGGCGGCCGCGGCGGCATGGGCGAGATGTTCAAGGTGATGGCGGTGTCCGAAACCGAGCTCGAACAGATCGCCGGGCTCAGCGACCTGCCCGAAACCGCCCGGGCCGCCGCGCAATGACGATTCAATCGCCGCTGCTGTCGGCCGTGCCGGGCCTGCGCCACGCCTTCTTCACCCGCGAGGGCGGCGTCTCGCAGGGCATTTACGCCGGGCTCAACGCCGGCGTCGGCTCGCAGGACAATCCCGCCCATGTCGCGGAAAACCGCCGCCGCATGGCTGAGGCGCTCGGCGTGGCGCCGGAGCGCTTTCTGACCGCCTATCAGGTGCATTCGCCCGACGTCGTGGTGGCGGAGGCGCCGTGGGACTCAGCGTCGCGGCCGAAGGTCGATGCCATCGTCACCCGGGTCGAGGGGCTGGCGATCGGCGCCACCGCCGCCGATTGCGGCCCGGTGCTATTGGTCGATCCCGAGGCGCGGGTGATCGGCGCCGCGCATGCCGGCTGGAAGGGCGCGCTGACCGGCGTGGTGGAGTCAACCGTCGCCGCGATGGTCGGGTTGGGCGCCGCCCGCCAAAACATCCGCGCCGCGATCGGGCCGCTGATCCGGCAGCAAAGTTATGAGGTCGGCAGCGAATTCGTCGCGCGTTTCGTCGCCGCCGATCCGGGCCACGCGCGGTTCTTCGTGGCGGCGTCTCGCGAAAACCACGCCATGTTCGATCTCGCCGGGCTGATCCGGCTGCGGCTCGAGCAGGCCGGGGTCGGCGCGATCGACGACATCGGCCTCGACACCTATCCGGACGAGCGGTTTTTCAGCTATCGCCGCACTGTCCACCGCAAAGAGCCGGATTACGGCCGCCACGTCCATGCCATCGCGCTGCACCCGCGATCGGCATAACCGCTTCAATTTCAAATCAAATCCGCGAAACTCCGGCAGCGCTTTGGTGAGCTTGCCGGACCGCTGGGGTTTGCCCGCCCTAGACCTTAACGGATTTTAACGATATCGCTGCGGGCTGATGTCGGGCGCTGCCCGACCCTCACCAGCGATTCGGACGGCATGCGACTTCAAACTCTGACAGCAAATCTGACGCCCGCGCGGTTGATGCGCGCGGCTCTGCTGCTGGCGACCTTGAGTGGGCTCGGCGGCTGCGTCAGCGACGGCGCGGGCGGCCCCAGCGCCGCCTACGCGCAGATGGGCGGCGGCACAACCGTGACGTTTGAATCGATCGACGGCCCGCCGCCGCAGGTGTTCGACCGCATGGTCAATTTGCTCGACAGCGAATCCAAGCTGCGCAACGTCGCGGTGGTGTCGCGCGAGGCGCCGGCCGCCTATCGCGTGCGCAGCTATCTGGCGGCGCAGATCCGCGGCGGCCGCACCATGATCGCCTGGGTGTGGGACGTCTACGACCAGAACCAGCAGCGCGCGCTGCGGCTATCCGGCGAGGAGCCGACCGGCAAACCGGGACGCGACGCCTGGGCGCAGGCCGATGATTTGGTGTTGCGGCGGATCGCGCAGGCCGGACTGAGCGGGCTCAGCGGCCTGATCAATGCAGCCCCCGGCGAATCGCAGCCCGGCCCCGCCGTGCCCGAGCGCGGTCCGGCGATCGCCAGCGGCGAGGATGTTTCCGCGGCTTCCAACGCGCTCGGCTTTGCGCCCGAGAGCTTCGCCGCGCGTTAACAATTCGGACAGATCCACCCACAAAGCAGGATTTTGCGCGTCAAAGCCGCAGCCAACGGGTTGCCACCCCCGGCGTGTCCTTGTTATGACCTCGCTCGCCCGTTAGACCAGTTGCAAGAGTAGACCGATATGCTGAACGTTGTATCCGCCAAGTCACGGGGAGAGGCGTCGATGTCGGGCAAGAATGGCTCGATCAAGCTGGTCGCCGGCAACTCCAATCGCGCGCTGGCGCAGGAAATTTCCAACTGGCTCGGCCTGCCGCTGACCAAGGCCGTGGTTCGGCGCTTCGCCGACATGGAAATCTTCGTCGAGATCCAGGAAAACGTCCGCGGCTCCGACGTCTTCGTCATCCAGTCGACCTCGTTCCCAGCCAACGACCATCTGATGGAACTGCTGATCATCATCGATGCGCTGCGCCGGGCTTCCGCGCGCCGCATCACCGCGGTGATCCCGTATTTCGGCTACGCAAGGCAGGACCGCAAGGCCGGCCCGCGCACCCCGATTTCCGCCAAGCTGGTCGCCAATCTGATCACCCATGCCGGCGCCGACCGCGTCATGACGCTCGACCTGCATGCCGGCCAGATCCAGGGCTTCTTCGATATCCCGACCGACAATCTCTACGCCTCGCCGGTGATGGTGCGCGACATCCGCGAACGCTTCGAGCTCAGCAAGGTGATGGTGGTGTCGCCCGACGTCGGCGGCGTGGTGCGCGCTCGCGGCCTCGCCAAGCGCATCAACGCGCCGTTGGCGATCATCGACAAGCGCCGCGAACGCGCCGGCGAATCCGAAGTGATGAACGTGATCGGCGAAGTCGAGGGCTACACTTGTATCCTGGTCGACGACATCGTCGATTCCGGCGGCACGCTGGTGAATGCCGCCGACGCGCTGCTCGCCAATGGCGCCAAGGAAGTCTACGCCTATATCACCCATGGCGTGCTGTCGGGCGGCGCCGCAACCCGGATCATCGGCTCCAAGTTGAAAGAGCTGGTGATCACCGATTCGATCCAGCCGACCGAGGCGGTGCGCACCACCACCAATATCCGCACGCTGTCGATCGCCTCGCTGATCGCCGAAGCGATCGGCCGCACCGCGTCGGAAGAATCGGTGTCGAGCCTGTTCGACTGATCGTCCGAGACCGCCAACACCGGAAGACCGTCATTCCGGGGCGCGCGCAGCGCAAGCTGCGAGCGAACCCGGAATCTCGCAACACCTGATCGCGGCCTCTCAACAGGTGCGCGTCGCAAGATTCCGGGTTCACTCAGCCTGTCGGCCTCGCGCCCCGGAATGACAGCCTTTGGATGTCCGAGGCCCGCTGCCCATCCTTCGAGGCGCGCTCCGACGGCGCAAGCGCCGTCAAAGTACGCACCTCAGGATGACGCCGCGGCCGTTGAGCCGCGGAAGGAAGCCCCCTAAACGATTCCCGCCGCGACCTGTCCGCGCAGCCGCTCGAAGCTAAGCAGGGTGTCGGCGCAGGCGCCCGCCACCTCGCTGCCCTTGGCGGCGAACAGCTCCAAAAATTCGCCGAATTCCGGCGCGGTGTCGTCGAACATCTGCGGCGTCAGCACGGCGGAAAACACCGGCACGTCGGTGCGCAACTGCACGTCCATCAACGCCTGGATCACCGTCGGCGCGACGAAGCCGGTCAAGCCGCCGTCGACCACCAGCCCGGCGGCGACGATCGCGGTGTAGCGCCTGGTCTTGGCCAGCGTCTGCACATGCAGCGGGATCTCGAACGCGCCGGGCACCTCGAACAGATCGACCTGCGATGGCGCAATGCCGCGGACTTCGATCTCCGCCAGGAACGCGCCGCGGCACGCCGCGACCACCTCGCGGTGCCAAGACGACTGCACGAAGGCGATGCGCTGCGGCTTGGCGAAGCGCGGCCGCTCGGCCGCCGGCGGCGCGGCAACCTCGGAGGTATCGCTCAAGGACTCGGTCATGGCATTGGACTTTCGCAGTGATCATCAGGTCGTGGAACTATGCCGAAAGCCCCCATCGCCATCAAGCGCGGCCGCGCCTTCTCGCGCGTCGCGATTCAAAAAGTTAACGCCGCCGCCGGACTCGGCAAAGGTTAACAAATCGCCGCGGACTCGCATGGCGCGAATCCGATTCCGTTTTGTTCTGCAAATCTTACGATCAACTGTGGACGGCACCCGCTTTGCCTGTGGATGGGCCGGCAGCCCGGTTGCGCGGATTCCGCAAATCACATCATTTCATGCTTGCAAGCCTCGGATTGTTACTGGCTCGCTCAGTCCAGCGATCCGCACAGCGCGTCCTGCTAGCGCTTGTGGGCCTGCCGCGTGCGTATCAACACATTCAAACGTAAGGTCGAGACGGCATGCCCATGCTCGAAAGCGTCATCGATTCCGGGAACAACCCGCTCGCGGTGGTCGAAGATATCGCCTCCACGAACGACTGGTCGTTCGAGCGCTCCGGCGAAGACGAGATTACCATCGTCTCCAAGGGTAACTGGACCGACTATCAACTCTCCTTCACCTGGATGAACGAGATCGAGGCGCTGCATCTGGCCTGCGCCTTCGACATGAAGATCCCGTCGGCGCATCGACCCGAGGTGCAGCGGCTGATCGCGGCGATCAACGAGCAATTGTGGATCGGCCATTTCGATATCTGGACCCACACCGGCATGATCATGTACCGGCAGGCGCTGGTGCTGCCGGGCGGGCTGACCGCGACCCCCGCGCAATGCGAGTCGATGCTGGTCAGCGCGATCCACGCCTGCGAGCGCTACTATCCGGCGTTCCAGTTCGTGGTGTGGGCCGGCAAGTCGGCCGCCGAGGCGATGACCGCGGCGATGTTCGACACCATGGGCGAAGCGTAAGACAGCGCAACGCGTGAGCGACGCCGGCGCAGCGTCATCCGCTGCGCCGTCATCCTGAGGTGCGAGCGCCCTTCGCGCGAGCCTCGAAGGATGCGGCCGCGAGACGCGGCGACCGCCCCAACCGGACGGCTCATCCTTCGAGACGCCCGGCTTCGCTGCGCTCTGCCGGGCTCCTCAGGATGACGGCGGAATGTGTAGCATCGCAACACGACTGGCCGGATCGCGACAGCCCGGGGCTGATATTCAGATCGCCACAACACGCGGACCCCGCATAAACCCGGGCGCGACTCCCGGCCTGGTGCTAGGGTCCCGCCATCTTCACTTCGGGACATCGTCATGAGCATTTCCAAGAAATCACCGCTGGCGCAGATGACCGGCACCATCGTGCTGGCCGGCGCCGGCAAGATGGGCGGCGCGCTGCTGACAGGCTGGCTGGCGCAGGGGCTGGACGGCTGCAACGTCGCGGTGATCGAGCCGCATCCGTCCGACGAGATCGCAGCGCTCAGCGCGCGGGGCGTCCGCTTCAACACCTCGGCGCAGGATCTCGGCGCGGTCGCAGCGCTGGTGATCGCGGTGAAGCCGCAGATGTTTCGCGATGCCGCGGCCAAGCTGAAAACCTTCGTCGGCCCCGGCACGCTGGTGGTCTCGATCATGGCCGGCATGACCATCGCCGGGATTTCCAAAGCCTGCGGCGGCAGCGTGGTGCGGGCGATGCCGAACACCCCGGCGGCGATCGGCCGCGGCATCACCGTCGCGGTGGCCGGCGGCCACGTCAACGCCGCGCAGCGAGCCACCGCCGACGCGCTGTTGCGCGCCACCGGCGCGGTGGAATGGGTGGCCGACGAAAGCCTGATCGATGCGGTGACCGCGGTGTCCGGCTCGGGGCCGGCCTATGTGTTCCTGCTCGCCGAGGAATTGGCCCGCGCCGGCGTCGAAGCGGGGCTGCCGGAGGAACTCGCCACCAAGCTCGCGCGCGCCACCGTCGCCGGCTCCGGCGAATTGCTGCATCGCTCCGAGCTCGACGCCGCGACCCTGCGCAAGAACGTCACCTCGCCCGGCGGCACCACCGCGGCGGCGCTCGACGTGCTGATGGCGGAAGACGGTTTTCAGCCGCTGCTCAGCCGCGCGGTGGCGGCGGCCAAGCGTCGCTCGCAGGAACTGGCGAAGTAGCTCTCTTCCCCTCTCCCGCTTGCAGGCATGGCTATCGCATATGAATGTTTAGCGGTTGCTGCGAAGATCACCCTCCCCTGGAGGGGGAGGGTCGCTCGCGCAGCGAGCGGGGTGGGGTGGCGAAGAGGTCATCCGCCATGCTCGCGACACACCCCACCCCGGCGCGCACCGCGCTACGCGCGGTCCCCGCCGACCCTCCCCCTCCAGGGGAGGGTGAAGCGAACTGCGAGGCAATGGCCTGCGAAAATCTATTTGCGGCGCCCTGCGCTTGCGGGGAGGGTGCCCGAGCGAAGCGAGGGCGGGTGGGGGCTTGGCGCGAACGGTCGTTTCAGTCGGGCGACAATTGCCCCCTCCCCACCCCTCCCCCGCAAGCGGGAGAGGGAGCGCGCTGCCGATGTGGCTGGCCGCTTCGCGAAAGCAACACCGCCTTACACCGGCACCCGCACCGTGGCGCGCAGGCCGCCCATCGGGCTGTCGCCGAGCGTGATGTCGCCGCCGTGCGAGCGGGCAATGTCGCGGGCGATCGCGAGGCCAAGCCCGGTGCCGCCCTCGTCCTGGTTGCGCGCGTCGTCGAGCCGCAGAAACGGCTTGAACACCTCCTCGCGCATGTCCTGCGGAATGCCGGGGCCATCGTCATCCACCGTCACGGTGAGATAGCGATGGTCGCGATGCCCGGTGATGGCGATGCTATCGGCGTGGCGCGCGGCGTTCGACACCAGATTGGCGAGGCAGCGCTTGAACGACGCCGGCTTCACCGTCACCACCGGCTGGCCGTGGAACACCACGGTGGCGGAATGGCCGTTGCGCTCGGCGTCGCTGCGCAATTCCTCGAGCGCCGCCGCCATGTCGACCGGCTGCGCCTGCTCGCCACTGTCGCCGCGCGCGAACGCCAGATAGGCCTCCAGCATGGCGGCCATCTCGTCGACGTCCTTGCGCATGCCGTCGACGTCCGGGCCGTCGCCGATCAGCGCCAGTTCCAGCTTGAAACGCGTCAGAATGGTGCGCAGATCATGCGACACCCCGGCCAGCATCGCGGTGCGCTGCTCGATCGAGCGCTCGACGCGGCTCTTCATTTCAATGAAGGCGTGCGCAGCGCGGCGCACCTCGCGGGCGCCGCGCGGCCGGAAATTCGGCACCTCGCGGCCCTTGCCGAAGCTTTCCGCGGCGTCCGCCAGCCGCAGGATCGGCCGGATCTGGTTGCGCAGAAACAGCACCGCGACGATCAACAGGATCGATGAGGTGCCGACCATCCAGAACAGGAAGATCTCCGAATTCGAGGCGTAAGCGGCGCTGCGCTGCGCGAACACCCGCATCACCGCGTCGTCGAGCTGGATGCGGATTTCGACGAGATTGGAGCGGCCGACGGTGTCGATCCAGAACGGCCGCGCGATCTGCCGGCTGATCTGTTTACTGATCGACTGATCGAGCAGCGAGAAGAACGGCTTCGGCCCGGGCGGCGGCATGTCGCCGGGGCCTAAGAAATCCACCACCAGCCCCATGCGCTGCTGGGCGATGCGGCGCAGCTGCGCGCGGTCCTTGTCCTGCGGATAGCCCTTGTAGACGTCGATCAGCGCGGCGATGTCCTGCACCACCGCCGCCGACAGCCGCTGCGTCACCGTGTTCCAGTGCCGCTCCATGAACACGAAGGCGACCACCGATTGCAGCACCACCATTGGCACGATCATGATCAACAGCGCGCGGGCGTACAGCCCCTTCGGCATGAAGTCGTTGAAGCGCCGCCAGATGTAGTCGTGGAACGAAGCCACCCGCCGCGTCGCGGTGCGGATCAGCGTGAAGCCGGTGTCGAGCGTGGTCATCGGCTAAGGCGCCGCGACCAGGCGATAGCCGATGCCGCGCACCGCCTGCAGGAACAAGGGATTGGCCGGGTCCTGCTCGATCTTGCGGCGCAGCCGGTTGATCTGCACGTCGACCGCGCGTTCGTTGACGGTGCCGCCGGCGCCGGTGAGTTCGCCGCGCGGCACGGTTTCGCCGGGCGAGGCCGCCAGCACCCGCAGCATGTCGCGCTCGCGGTCGGTGAGATGGATGATCTCCTCGCCCTGGCGCAACTCGCCGCGCTCCAGATGATAGACATAAGGCCCGAAGCTGATCGACTCCAGCTTGACCGCGGCGACCGGCATCGCCCGCTTCAGGATGTTGCCGATCCGCAGCAAGAGTTCGCGCGGCTCGAACGGCTTGGCGACGTAGTCGTCGGCGCCGAGCTGCAGGCCCTCGATCCGGCTCTCGGCCTCGTGCCGCGCGGTCAGCATCACGATCGGCACCGAGGAGGTGGTGCGGATGGCGCGCGCCAGATCGAAGCCGGTCTCGCCCGGCATCATCACGTCGAGAATCAACAGATCAAAATACAGCCCGTTGAGCTTGCCGCGGGCGTCCGCCGCGCTCTTTGCGGTGGTGACGCGATAGCCCTCGCTGGCGAGAAAGCGCGACAGCAGGTCGCGGATCCTTCGATCGTCGTCAACCAGCAACAGATGCGGCGCGTCGTCGGCCGGGCGCGGCGGCTTTTTCGCCAAGGTTGCAAATTGCGTCACCGGCGGTCCTTTGCGGTTGCGCCATTGGCGCCGAGCAGGCGCTCGAGCACCTTGTCCGGATCATCGCGGTCGATCATGGCACGAAGAAAGCGCAGCACCGATTCAGAGTCGCCGGGGCCGAGATCGGCCAGCGCCTGGGTGATGCGATCGGTTTGCAGCCGCGCCAGTTTCACCACCAGCGCCTCGCCCTTGGCGGTGGAGAACAACAGCCGCTGCCGGCGATCGCTGTCGCCGGCGCGCTGCACCAGATAGCCCTCGTCAAGCAATTGCTTGAGCACCCGCCCCAGCGACTGCTTGGTAATGCGCAGCACGTCGAGCAGATCGGCGACTTTCAGCCCCGGATAGCGGTGCACGAAATGCACCACGCGGTGGTGGGCGCGGCCGAAGCCAAACCCCTCCAGCGCGTGATCGGCGTCGCCGACGAAATCGCGATAGGCAAAGAACAACAGCTCGATGACGTCCCACCGCGGAGGCGCGGCGTCGCTGATCGGCGGCGCATCCGGCTCGGGCTGGCCGGCGCTTGGCGATCGGTCCGTGAAATTTATGTCAGCCATGTTGACATATCTGGTCTTTATGTTACAAAACGGATGGTCCAGACGAAATATAACATCATTCCGCTTGCGGCCATGGCCTGAGCGGTCCGATAATTTTTTGCAACGGCTCGCATGCCATTGCCTCGGGCGACCAGGCCGAACATACCGGACTTCCTGCGTTGCGCAAAAGCCCGCTCCCGGCCCGCTCGGGACTTGAACTGAAGACCGGCTGGCAACGGCCCGTCCTTGAATGTAACCAACGGCCACCGCGCGGCACGCGGCGCTCGCCGATCCAGGAGATAAGCCCATGGGAGTTTCGTTCGACAAGGTCGACGGCTCGATCTGGCTGAAGTTCGACATCGCGCCCGCGGCCAACCCGGTCTCCGCCACCGATCGCGCGGCGAAGCTGGAAAATCTGGGCTTCGGCCGGGTGTTCACCGATCACATGGCGCTGGTGCATTACAATCAGGCCAAGGGCTGGCACGGCGCGCGGGTGGAATCCCGCGGCAATTTCCCGCTCGATCCGGCGACCGCGGTGCTGCACTACGCGCAGGAGATATTCGAGGGGCTGAAGGCCTATAAGCGCGACGACGGCGGCGTCAACCTGTTCCGCCCCGACGCCAATGCGCGGCGCTTCAAGAATTCCGCCGACCGCATGGCGATGGCGGCGCTGCCGGAGGCGGTGTTCATCGAGGCGGTCGAGCAATTGGTGCGGATCGACCGCGACTGGATTCCGGGCGGCGAAGGCAGCCTGTATCTGCGGCCGTTCATGATCGCCAGCGAGATCTTCCTCGGCGTCAAGCCGTCGGCGGAATACATCTTCGCGGTGATCGCCTCGCCGGTCGGCTCGTATTTCAAGCGCGGCCCGGCGCCGGTGTCGATCTGGGTGTCGGAAACCTACACCCGTGCCGCGGTCGGCGGCACCGGCGCGGTGAAATGCGGCGGCAACTACGCAGCCTCGTTGCGCGCGCAAGCCGAAGCGATCGATCACGGCTGCGATCAGGTGGTGTTCCTCGACGCGCTGGAGCGGCGCTACATCGAAGAGCTCGGCGGCATGAACGTGTTCTTCGTGTTCGACGACGGCTCGCTGTCGACGCCGCCGCTCGGCACCATTTTGCCCGGCATCACCCGCGATTCGATCATCGCGCTGGCGAAAGAGGCCGGCACCACGGTGCGCGAGGAGCCCTACACGCTGGCGCAGTGGCGCGCCGACGCCGCCTCCGGCAAGCTGAAGGAGGCGTTCGCCTGCGGCACCGCGGCGGTGATCTCGCCGATCGGCAAGGTGTGTTCGGCGCACGGCGATTTTGTCATCAATGGCGGCGAAGCAGGCCCCGTGGCGATGGGGTTGCGCAAGCAACTGGTCGACATCCAGTACGGCCGCGCGCCCGACAGCCACGGCTGGATCCGCAACGTCGGGTGATGCGCGTTATTACGGCGTCATTCCGGAGCGCGAGCAGCGACAGCTGCGAGCGAACCCGGAATCTCGCTGTCAGACCGTGACGCCTCACCGCGTCGCAAGATTCCGGGTTCGCTCGCCCGAGACGGGGCTCGCGCCCCGGAATAACGGCCTCCTTTGGTGGCGTGCGCGCCCCGGATGCGGCGCAATGGGCTGCAGTTGCGGCGAGTGATGAGTGGTCATTCTGAGGTGCTCGCCGACAACGCTCTTGCGTTGAGGCGAGTCTCGAAGAATGCGGCTCAGAGCCCTTGCGGCTGATCAGCTTGCGGCCGACCTATCACGTCCGGCCCATCCTTCGAGACGCCCGGCTGCGCGCTTCGCGCTGCGCCGGGCTCCTCAGGATGACGTCGAAGGTGGAGAGCTGCTGCGAAGTCAGAAAGTATTTTGATCCGACTGACCGCCACCCCTCATCGCGACGCCGTCATCCTGAGTGTCTGACCGAAAAAGCAGCGAGCAAAATCAGGGGTTTTTGTCATTGCGAGCCGAGGGCAGCGCGCAGCGCCGACTTCGATGCGAAGCAATCCAGGGGCTTCAAGCGTGGCCCTGGATTGCTTCGT
>NZ_DASWPE010000100.1:0-24355 GCF_036404135.1 Rhodopseudomonas sp.
AATAATCCAGCGCCGACGCGGTGGAGATCGCCACCGGCGTCGAGGCCGGATCGGGACGCAGCCGCAGGTCGACGCGGAACACGTAGCCGTCAGCGGTGCGGCTGTTCAGCAGCCGCGCCAGCCCCTGCGTCACGCGGACGAAGAACGGCTGCGGCTCGAAGTCGGGCGCCACCGTCGGCGCCGCCAGATCGAAGAACACGATCAGGTCTATGTCGCTGGAATAGTTCAGCTCGCCGGCGCCCATCTTGCCCATCGCCAGCACCACCAGCCCGCTGCCCTCCTCGGGGCGGTCGGCGCAGGGTGGCTTGAGCCGGCCGCGGGCGGCCTCCTGGCGCAGCAGGAACCGCAGCGCACATTGCACCGAGGCGACCGCGAGATCGGTCAAGGCCTGGGTGATGCGCATCACCGGCCAGACGTCGCCGATGTCGCACAGCGCGATCAGCAAGGCGGCTTCCGACTTCATGCGGCGCAGCGCCTGCATTGCCTCGGCCTCGCTCGCGGCCGCGGCGACGGCGGCGCGGCCGCCCTCGATCAGTTCGGCGAGCCGGAGGTCGGGATCGCAGCGCAGCAGCCGCAGCAGCCGCGCCGGGTCGATGCGGATCAGATCGAACAGATAGGGCGAGGCCTCGGCGATCGACTGCAGCAGGATCTTGGTTTTGGGACAGCGCTGGATGATCGCCGCGATCGCCTCGGCCAGCGCGGCGTCGAGGTCGCCGAGCCAGCCGGCGAGCCGCCGCGCCGCATCTTCGGGCGCGAACAGCCGCGGCCCCGCTGCGAAACGCCCTGCCAGCTCGATATGGTCCGCGGCGGTCGCGGAAAGGGTCATGCCGTTGTCTGTTCTGGATGATGGATTGGAACGGCAAGTCCATCACCCGCGCGGGCGGGAATTGCAAGCGTTGCGCGCAATCCCGGGTCGGCATCGGTCAGCCGCAATTCGCCGCCATGCAGGGTGGCGACCGCCGAGGCGAGGCTGAGCCCCAATCCGGAGCCGGGCTGGGTGCGGCTGGCCTCGAGCCGCACGAAGCGCTGCACCGCGTGCTTGCGGTCGGGCGCCGGGATGCCGGGTCCGTGGTCGATGACGCCGAGCAGCACCTGATCGCCGTCGCGGCGCGCTTCGATCACGATCTCGCCGCCGGGTGGCACCGCGTCGGCGCCGAGCGGCTGCGCCTCGGGCTGCGGCCGGCCGTATTTGATGGCGTTTTCTACGAGGTTAGCCAGCGCCTGGCTGATCAACTCGCGATTGCCGTGCAACGGCGCCGGCGCGGCGTCGACCTTGAGCGTCAGGCCATTGTCCTCGGCCAACGGCTCATACAGTTCGTGGATACCGTTTGCGATCTCGGCGGCGTCGAAATCCGCCATATCGCCGCGCGCCTGCCCGGATTCCGCGCGCGCGATCATCAACAGTGCGTTGAAGGTGCGGATCAGCCCATCGGACTCCTCGATGGTGCGTTCCAGCGCGGCGCGATATTCGGCTTCGTTGTGCGACTTCGCCAGCGCCTCCTCGGCGCGGTTGCGCAGCCGCGTCAGCGGCGTCTTCAGATCGTGGGCGATGTTGTCGGAGACTTCCTTCAGCCCCATCATCAGCGCCTCAATGCGCTCCAGCATGGCGTTGAGGTTCTCGGCCAGCCGGTCGAGTTCGTCGCCGCTGCGCCCGACCGGCAGCCGGCCGGTGAGATCGCCGGCCATGATGCGTTGCGTGGTGCCGGTCATGGCGTCGATCCGGCGCAACACACGGCGCGCCACGAACACGCCGCCGCCGAGCCCGAGCACCACCACGATCAGCACGCTCCACTGCGCCGCCGACGCCACCACGCCGAACAGCCGCCGGCGTTCCTCGAGATCGCGCCCGATCAACAGCCGGAAGCCGCCGCTCAATTCGGAAACGCGTACCAGCGCGCGGTGATGCGGCGCGTCGGAATCGTCCAACCTGCGATAAAAGGTTTCCGACCAGCCGGTGGTCGCCATCACGCCGGGCGCCAACTCGCCGACATTGCCGGCCACCGCCTGGCCGTTCGGCGTGGTGATCAGATAGAGATTGGCGCCGGGTCGCAGCGCGCGGTTCTCGATGGTGAACACCAGCCCGCGCAGGCCGCGGCGGGAGAAGATGTCGCTGATCTCCTCCATCTCGCCATTCACCGTGGTGGTGATCTGGTCGGTGATCAGGCGGTGCGTGTTCCAGGCGAAATAGGCCAGCAGCGAGGCGGCAAACAGCGCGAACAGAAACAGATAGACCAGCGTCAGCCGAAACGCCGTGGTGCGGATCAGTTTGCCGAATGCGGTCACGGGCGGATCTTACAAGCCATTGAGAATGTTGAGGTCATTCCAAAAGCCGGTTTTAGCCGCTTTCCGCCGCCGTCTACAGTGACAAATTGTTCACCGGCTGCCCGCGGCGCTTGCACGGCGCCGCTGACCGCGCCACCTCGCTCAGCGCCGGTGCCGGGTCACGCCGCCCGCACCGTGTCGAGGAACTTGCTGACCTCGGCCTTGAGCTGGTCGCTGTCGCGCGACAGCGATTGTGCCGCCGCCAGCACCTGCGAGGACACCGATCCGGTTGCCGCGGCGCCGCGTTGCATGTCAGTGACGTTGGCGCTCACTTTGCTGGTGCCGTCGGCGGCGTGCTGCACGTTGCGGGAGATTTCCTGGGTCGCTGCGCCCTGCTCCTCCACCGCCGAGGCGATCATCGATGAAATCTCCGACATTCGCCCGATGGTGTCGCTGATCTCGTTGATGGCGTTCACCGATTCCTGGGTCGCCGCCTGGATTCCGGTGATCTGCTGGCCGATCTCGCCGGTCGCCTTGGCGGTCTGTTCCGCCAGCGCCTTGACCTCGGAGGCCACCACGGCAAAGCCGCGGCCGGCATCGCCGGCCCGCGCCGCCTCAATGGTGGCGTTCAGCGCCAGCAGATTGGTCTGCCCGGCGATAGTATTGATCAGTTCGACGACGTCGCCGATGCGGGCCGCGGCGCTGGCCAATTCGCCGACCCGATCGTTGGTCTTGCGCGCCTGATCCACCGCCTCATGCGCGATCCTCGCGGATTCCTGCACCTCGCGGCTGATCTCGTTGACCGACGACGCCATCTGATTGGTGGCGGCGGCGACCGACTGCACGTTGGAAGAGGCCTCACCCGACGCCGCGGCGACCACCACCGACAGCTGCTGCGTGCTCTCGGCGGTCTGCGTCAATCGTTTGGCCTCGGCTTCCAGTTCCGTCGAGGCCGACGACACCGTCTCGATGATGTTGCCGATGGCGCCTTCGAAATGGTCGGCCAGGGTGTCGAGGTCCTGCTTGCGCCGCGCCGCTGCGACCTGGTCGAGCCGCGCCCGCGCCTCCGCCTCGTCGCGCGCCTTGCGCTCGGCGTTGTCGCGGATCATGCCGATCGCATTGGCCATGCTGCCGATCTCATCGCCGCGGTCAGCGCCGGGAATGCTGATGTCGTGAGCGCCACCGGCGATCTTCTGCATCGCTGCGGTCATGCGGACCACCGGCCGGATCACACCCAGCGCGATGCCGAAAATCCCGATCGCAATGATCAGTACCACGAGGGCCGATACGCTCCAGACCCATGTCGTCACGGCCGCGACCTGCTGCGCCGCGGCAGCTTCCAGCGCGGCGTTGCCGTCATTGGCCGACTTGACGATCTCATCGATAATCGCGCGGTGCGCGTTGTAGGCTGACGCCAGCCGCAGATAGGCCTTGTCGGCGGCGGCGCGATCCTGCTTCTGCAGCGCCGGCAGCAAGTCGTTTTCAAGTGCGTCCCAGAAGCTACGCACCTCAGCGTCGGATGTCCGCGTCAGCTTCCGCTTCAGCGCCGGCTCGAGGTCGGAGTCCAGCCAAACGGCGTGGCGCTCATCGTATTCCTGATGCAGTTTGACCAACCGTTGCCGATGCGCAGCCAGGTTGGCGGGGTCGTGCAGCGCCAGCGTCGCCTCGAGGAAGGATTCGATGACGTATTCCGGCGGCGGCAGGATATCGGCGACCAGATCGTTGCCGAGCTTGATCTGCGAGTACAGCGGACCGCCGACGCGGACCTGCTTGTTGCCGTATTCGCTGACGGTCAGAATGGCGGCGAGCCCAAGAGCGGTCACCAGCCCGAACAGCACGATCGAAGTGGAAACCGAAAGACGGCGGCGGGGGGCGGTCGGTGTCATATCAAACCTCTGAGAATTCCAAAATCGACGAGAACCCGGTCAGAGGTTTAGTCAGACTCGCTTGGGAGTCTGCCGCCAAGGTCGTTTGGATGCATCGATGAAAGGAACGGGATTATCGTTTTGCGCCTCCGGATCGGACGCGCTTTCGGGCGACTGAATGCGCCGCAATGTCTTTCGAAAGAATTGATGCCGGATCGTCACGCGCAAGCAGCGCAGATTGGCAGCGCGGAATACCGTCATCACGCAGGAGAGAAGCGACGAGAAACGCGGCGGCAACGACTACGCTTACCAGCTGCAATTGCGAGCTGCAGGCGAGGCCGCGATGACGCGGACGCGATCGGAGGATAGCTCAGCCGCCATCCCTAATCATATACCCCGCGCCGCGAATGGTATGCAGCAGCGGCCGCTCGAAGCCCTTGTCGATTTTCGAGCGCAGCCGCGAGATGTGCACATCGATCACGTTGGTCTGCGGATCGAAATGGTAATCCCAGACGTTCTCCAACAGCATGGTGCGGGTCACCACCTGCCCGGCGTGCTTCATCAGATATTCGAGCAGCCGAAACTCGCGCGGCTGCAGCGTCAATTCGTCGTCGCCGCGGGCGACCCGGTGCGACAGCCGGTCGAGTTCGAGATCGCCGACCTTGTAGCTGGTCTCTTCGGCGGGCCCGCCATGACGGCGCGACAACACCTCGACCCGCGCCAGCAGTTCGGCAAACGCATAAGGCTTCGGCAGGTAATCGTCGCCGCCGGCGCGCAGGCCCTTGATGCGGTCGTCGACCTGGCCGAGCGCGGAGAGGATCAAGGCCGGGGTGCGGTTGCCCTTGTCGCGCAACGTGCCGATCACCGACAATCCGTCGCGCTTCGGCAGCATGCGGTCGATCACCAGCACGTCGTAGTCGCCGGAATCCGCCAGTGCCAGCCCCTCCTCGCCGTCGGCGGCGTGGTCGGCGATGTGGCCGACCTCGCGAAACGCCTTGACCAGATAGTCGGCGGATTCGCGGTCATCCTCGATGATCAGCAGGCGCATCTCGGTTTCGGATTGGGGCAAGGCGGGTTTGCTTTCTATCACCATGGCGCGGCGAGACCCACCATGCAAGCGGGGCGCCGCGGCGGCCGGAGAAACGGGCGGTGAGGCTTGGGGGAACCTCACCGCCCGCCGCGCCTTCCAACGGAGGGGGGCATTCTCCACCGGAAGGGATCGGTGGGGACGGGCCTAAAACCCGTCCCCCGGAGTGCGCCGTCGGCGGGGGCGACAGCCGGCGACGCGCCCCATCAGTAAACTCCGGGCCGATCAGCCCTTCGCCAACGGCACCGCGACGAAGCGCGAGGAGCCGCCGCTGCGAACCCTGATCAGCACGCTGTTCTTGTTCTCGGTCTTGGCGGTGGCGAGCACGTCGCGCACCTCGGAGGGACTGGCGACGCTCTTGCCGGCGACCTCGAGAATGACGTCGCCTTCCTTGAAGCCGCGCTCTGCCGCGGCGCTCTTCGGGTCGACCTCGGTCACCACCACGCCATCCTTGCCGGCGCCGGCCACCGAGCCGGCGGGCGCCAGCGTCAGGCCGAGCCGCGGAATGTCGGAGCCGCGCGTCAGGTCGCCGTGATCGCCCTGGTCGATATCGGCCTTGGCTTCGATCGTATTCGGCAACTGCCCGAGCGTCAGATTGACCACCTTGTCCTGACCCTTGTGGATGACGTTGAGCTTCACCGCATTGCCCGGCGCAAAGGCGCCGATGGTGCGGGCGAGTTCACGGGCATCCTTGACCGGGGTGTCGTTCACCGCGGTGATGACGTCGCCCGAGGCGATGCCGGCCTTGGCCGCCGGACCATCGGGCTGCGGCTCGGCAACCAGCGCACCATCGGCCTTCTTCAGCCCGAGGCTGTCGGCGATCTCCTGGGTCACCGGCTGAATTTGCACGCCGATCCAGCCGCGGCTCACCGAGCCCTTGTCCTTGAGCTGCGCCACCACCGTCTTCACGGTCGAGGCCGGGATCGAGAACGCGATGCCGACGCTGCCGCCGGACGGCGAATAGATCGCGGTGTTGACGCCCATCACTTCGCCTTCGGTGTTGAACGCCGGGCCGCCGGAATTGCCCTTGTTCACCGGAGCGTCGATCTGGATGAAATCGTCATAGGGGCCGTTGCCGATGTCGCGGCCCGAGGCCGAGACGATGCCGGCGGTGACGGTGCCGCCGAGCCCGAACGGGTTACCGACCGCGAGCACCCAGTCACCGATCCGCGGCTTGCCTTCGGCCAATTTGGCGAACGGGAAATTGGAACCGCTCTCGACCTTGATCAGCGCCAGATCGGTGCGCGGATCGGTGCCGATCACCTTGGCCTTGAAGGTGCGGCCATCGTCGGTGGTGACCTCGACCTTGTCGGCGCCGTCGACCACGTGATTGTTGGTCACCGCATAGCCGTCGTCGGAGATGAAGAAGCCGGAGCCCTGCCCGGTCACCGCGCCGCGGCCGCCACGACCGCCGCGCAGACCGGGCGGCAAGCCGTCCGGGCCGCCGAAGCGGCGGAAGAAGCGTTCCATCGGCGAGCCGGGCTGGAACGGCGAATCCTCGGCGCTGTCGTCGTTCTTGGCGACCTTCTCGTTGATGTTGACCTTGACCGAGATCACCGACGGCTTCACCCGCTCGACGATGTCGGCGAAGCCGATCGGCTGCGCCACCTTGCGCACCTCGTTGTTGACCTGGGCCTGGGCGGCGGTGCTGAACACGTTGAAATGGTCGGGGGCGGGGCTGAGGCCATAGAGGCCGGCGCCGAGGCCTGCGACCACCGAGGCCATCAGCGCAAATTTCCGCGCCGAAAACAGCGAACGGCGCGCCGGGCGATACGACGGAAGCGAGGGCAATTCGGTGGGACGGTCGGTCATTCGAAATTTCTCCAAAACCTTGAAATCGACGGCGCGGCGGGGGCAGCGCGCCTTGTGGCTCTGAAGATGGGGTGTCGCGCCTTACCGCGCGCTGGCGGGGGAATTAAAGTTTTGTAATTTTGTCCGCCACGCCGGTCGGCGTGCCGCGGTTTGTCCGCGTTCGGACAAGCAATGTCGGGAATCGCGGCTGCATTGTCGCATCGCCGATTTCCGACAATCTCTCAAGTCGTTGATTTCACGCGCATTCCCCTTGGCCTGCTTCTTGCCAAGCAGCGAGCGAGGGACGCCCCCAAGGCGGTCCGCGTCATCGTCATCAAGAAACGGAGAGCGTCGTGGCCAATATTACCTTCTCATCGCCAGTGATGGCGAGAGACGTCACTGTCTATGCGGTTGCCGGCGACCGCGGCACCATTCTGGCGGTCGCCAAGTCGCACAAGATTCCGATCCCGTTCGATTGCCAGGACGGCGAATGCGGCTCCTGCCTGGTGCAGGTCGAGCATTTCAATCCGCGCGCCAAATACGCCGTGGCGCTGACCGAAAAAGAGAAAGAGGTGCTGAAGCAGCTCGGCAAGATCACCAAAGACGAGATCCAGAACGCCGAAGTCAACGACATGCCGCCGCGCTACCGGCTGGCCTGCCAGTGCTTCGTGCGCAACGAGGATATCCTGGTTTCCTTCGAGGGCGACAAGACGCTGCCGGCGCAGCGCATGCACGTCACCAGCGCCGCCAGGAACTACAAGGGCGGCACCGAGATCAACACGCTGGACGAGTTCTTCGGCTACGCCGCCAAGGTCGAGGAAGACGCCGCGCTGAACTACGATCAGCTCGCGACGGCGATGGAGGGCGCCGGCAACACCGAGGTCGCCAAGCTGTTCAAGCAGCTCGCCGACTTCTCGCGGCTGCATCTTGCCGAGGTGAAATCCCGCGCCGGCTCGATCGATCTCAGCAAGAACGTGCCGCCGGACTACGCCTGGCCCAATCACGCCACCCCGGAAAGCACCGCCGCGTGGGCGGCCGATCTGTCGATGTCGCGGCTCGGCGGCCTCAAGGTGGCGTTGCAGGGCGAGCGCCGCGGCTACGAATTCTATCGCGCCATCGAAGCGACCTCGAAGAACCCCGACGTCGCCGCCGCCGCCAAGGAATTCGTCAGTGAAGAAGCTGAACACGTGAAGATTCTCGAGGCCTGGATCACCCAGGAAGAATGGGCGATCAAGAACGCCAACGCCCACGAGAACGCCTGAAGCGCCGGTCGGCGTCGATCAAGCCGGAGCGCGATTAGCACGCAGACGTGCTTTTCGCGCTCGCGCTAATTTTTGTGCAGGATGCCTTTGCTAACCGCTACCCCCCTTGGCGGAACCTAAGCTAAGAGGGAATGAACCGCGGAGGGACTACAATGGATACAGTCGAAGAATTTCTCGCCCACTCGATCAAGCTCGAACAGGAAGCCGCGCTGCGGTTCGGACAGCTCGCCGACGCGATGGAATCCTGCGGCAATCGGGAGGTCTCAAAGCTGTTCCGGCAGTTGTCGGACTATTCCCGCATGCATCAGGCCGACGCCCAGGCCCGCGCCGGCTTCCGCGACATTCCGCAGATCAAGCTCGACGAGTTCGAATGGCCCGGACTGGAGAGCCCGGAGACCGCCGCGATCTGGGGCACCGACCCGTTCATCAGCCGCGACCTTGGCCTCGAGATCGCGCTGGAAGCCGAAACCAGCGCGTTCGACTGGTACAAGAACGTGCTCGACACCACCACCAATCCCGAGATCAAGGCGTTGGCCAAGGAGTTCGTCGCCGAGGAAGCCGGTCACGTCGCCGAGCTGCACCGCTGGATCGCCATCCACAAGGCCGGCGAGGCGCTGCCGCAGGAAATCGTGCCGTTCTGAGGGTGGGACCGATCTGGTCGCAACCACATCAGGCACTGAATTCTGCCGTCGCGAAGCGCTTGCGATGAAGCAATCCGGGGCTGCGCATATAGCACCTGGACTGCTCCGCTGCCATCCGCGTAGCTGATCAGGCACGGCCCATTCAGGGCACCAGTTCGGCCGCGGCGCGCTGCATGTTTTCTGACATCTCGGCGGTGACCACGCTCTGCTCTTCCACCGCGGCGGCGGTCGAGTTGACGAACTCGCCGACGCCGGCAATCGCCGCCCGAATCGACAGCAGCGCCCCCACCACGTCTGCCGAAATGCCGTTCAGCGAACCGATTTCGAAGTTGATCTTGTCAGTCGCGGTCTTGGCCTGCGTCGCGAGCGTCTTGACCTCGGACGCCACCACTGCGAAGCCGCGACCCGCCTCGCCGGCCCGGGCCGATTCGATCGTGGCGTTAAGCGCCAGCAGATTGATCTGTCCGGTGATGCTGCCGATCAGTTCGACAATCCCGCCCATCGCACTGGCCGCGTCGGCAAGCCGCTTGGCCTGCAACTCCGCGGATTCGACCTGGGCGACGGCGGCGTCCGCGCTGTGTCGGGATTTCTCCATCGTCTGCGCAATCTCGCAGATTGATGAACTCATTTCCTCGCTGCCGGCGGCCACCGACTCGATGAAGCCACGGGCATTTTCCGCCTTCTTGCGGCCAATCGCTTCCGCGGTCACGTCGGAGGCGAATTTCACCACCTTGAACGGGTGGCCGTCGAGATCGAGGATCGGATTGTAGGACGCCTGGATCCAGACTTCGCGTCCGCCTTTGCCGATGCGCTTGAATTCACCCGATTGGTACAGCCCGGCCTTCAGATTTGTCCAGAATTCCGCATAGGCTGGGCTGGCGCGGTCCTCTGCGGTGACGAACATGCTGTGATGCTTGTTCTGGATTTCGCTGAGCGAATAGCCGAGCGTGTCGCAGAATTTCCGGTTCGCGGTCAGCACGATTCCGTCGAGGCCGAATTCAATCACCGCCTGCGACTTGCGGATCGCGGCGATCTGGCCGTCGGAATCGGCCGCCTGCAGACTTTGCGCAGTGATGTCGGTGGCGAATTTCACCACCCGGAACGGCTTCCCGGCGACGTCCAACACCGGATTGTAGGACGCCTGGATCCAGATCTCCCTGCCGCTCTTGCCGAACCGCTTGAATCGGCCGGCCTCGAAGTTGCCGGCATTCAGGCGCGCCCAGAATTCGCGATAGGCCGCGCCGCCAGCTGCGGCGCCGACAAACATGCTGTGGTTCTTGCCCTGGACTTCGGCCAGCGTGTAGCCCATCGTTTTGAGGAAATTATCGTTGGCGGTGATGATCGTGCCATCGAGCTGGAATTCGATCACCGCCTGCGATCTGTTCAACGCGGCGATCTTGCCGGCATCGGCGAGGCTCTTGATCTTCAGTTCGGTGATGTCGGTCGCGAATTTGATCACGCTGGCGGGCTTGCCGTCGGCGTCCAGCACCGGATTGTAGGAAGCCTGGATCCAGATTTCCTCGCCCGTCTTGGTGATGCGGCGGAATTCGCCGGACTGGTATACGCCGCGATTGAGAGCGGCCCAGAAGTCGCGATAGGCCGCGCTCTTCTGCACCTCCGGCACCACGAACATGCGATGGTTCTTGCCCTGGATGTCCGCCATTCGATAGCCGAGGAGATCGAGAAATTTCTCATTGGCGGTGATGATGGTGCCATCGAGCTGCAGCTCGATGATCGCCTTCGACTGATTCAATGACGCCATCCGCGCTACAGCGGCTCGATCCTCGGCGTCGCGAAATATGCCAAACATAGGGAAAGATGTCCTTACTTGAGAGTAGCTCTCGCAATGTCGCTGCGGTCGACCAGGCGCCAAGCGGCGCCGAACACTTCCATACGGCTCGTCTGCGAACGACGTCATCCTGTGTTGGCGACCCAAATTTTGTATTAAACTGATAACTCTTTTCGGCCTCGTAAGACTACCAACGATGTCGCCGACCCGACTTTGTCGGTGACGGTTGTCGCAGCCCGGCCGAGCATGTGCGCACAGCTGAGCAGAACAGCGCCGACGAACATGGCGGTCGACGCGGCCAACTGGTCGGTGTCGTGGATTTGAATCAGGCTTTGCGATCGGCCGCAGCGTCACCGATCAGTCGCGCGAGCAGCGCCTCCGCCTCGGCACTGCGACGGCTCGGCTCCCCACGGGAGGCCGACTGGACGCGGCGCCGTCCCAACCACAGCGCCGGCACGCCGCCGCTGAAGTGGATCCCGGTTCGCGTGAAGAAAACGCGTCAAAACAACAATCCAGAGCTCCGGTTCTGATTCTATCAGAACCGGAATAGCTCTAGCATCCGGCAGGCTGGCGAAGAACATCGCCCGGCCGCGAGCTTACGCCGGCCACGCCCTGACGAATCGGTCGCCGCTGGTCTAAGGAACTGGATTGTCGTCGCGGCGCTTGACGTCCGGCAACTGGTTCCATGGCAAGCAGGCGTCGATGGCTGATATATGGGTTCGCAAGTCGCTGAGCGATCTTCGCGCGGAGGCGGCTGTCGCCGAGATGGACGCGCACGGCGGCCATCTCAAGCGGTCGCTCTCGGCGCTCAATCTTGTTGCGCTCGGGGTCGGCGGCATCGTCGGGGCCGGCATCTTCGTTCTGACCGGCCACGCCGCCGCCGCCAATGCGGGCCCCGCGGTGTTGCTGTCTTTCGTGCTCGGCGCCTTCGCCTGCGCCTTTGCCGGCCTGTGCTACGCCGAGATGGCCTCCACCGTCCCGACTTACGGTGATCGCAATTTTCCTGGTCTGCGCTGCGCCGATGGTGAGTTCTGCGAACTGGGTGACGGCGGGCAATCCCGACGGCGCGTTCATTCCGCCGAATGCCGGCACCGGGATTTTTGGATGGTCCGGGGTGCTGCGCGGCGCCGCGGTGGTGTTCTTCGCCTTCATCGGCTTCGACGCGGTTTCGACCACCGCGCAGGAGGCCAAGAATCCGCAGCGCGACTTGCCGATCGGCATCCTCGGCTCGCTGGCGATCTGCACCCTGCTCTACGTCGCGGTCGCCTTCGTGCTGACCGGCATCGTGCCCTATGACAAGCTCAACGTGCCCGATCCGATCGCGGTCGGGATCGACGCCGCCGGCATCAGTTGGCTGTCGCCGATCGTCAAGCTCGGGATCGTGACCGGACTGACCTCGGTGATCCTGGTGCTGCTGCTTGGGCAGACCCGGGTGCTGCGGGCGATGGCGCATGATGGCTTAATGCCAAAGCGCGCGGCGGCGACGCATCCGCGATTTCGCACCCCGCACATAGCCACCATCATCATCGGCATCTTCGTCGCCGGGCTGGGCGGCGTGCTGCCGATCGGCCTGGTCGGCGAGTTGGTCAGCATCGGCACGCTGTTCGCATTCGCGGTGGTCTGCGTCGCCGTGCTGGCGATGCGGATCAGGCATCCCGAATATCAACGCCCGTTCAAAGCGCCGGCGATCTGGCTGGTGGCGCCGGCGGGCGCCGCGGTGTCGTTCGTGCTGATGCTCGGGCTTCCGCTCGACACCTGGCTGCGGCTGGCCGCCTGGCTGGCGATCGGGCTGGCGATCTACGCCTTCTACGGCCGCCGTCACAGCAAGGCGGCACAGCGGCGGTAACGCAGCGGGCGGGAGCGCTACGCCGGCTCGCGCGGCGACGGCTGCTCGTCGATCAGCCGCTCCAGCCGCGCCTGTTCGTCGGGCGACAGTCTTAGCAGCGCGTCAGCATTGCCGCCGGCGGCCTGGGATTTCCGCCGGCTGTTCAGCCACAGCGCCAGCACGCCGCCGCCCAGCAGCAGCGGCGGCAACAGCCACAATAGCAGCGTATGCAGCTCGAAGCGCGGCTTCAGCAGCACGAACTCGCCGTAACGCGCCACCAGAAAATTGATCACCTGGGAATCGCTGTCGCCGGCGCCGATCCGCTCGCGCACCAGGATGCGCAGGTCCTTGGCGAGCGGCGCGTCGGAATCGTCGATCGACTGGTTCTGGCAGACCATGCAGCGCAACTCGCGCGACAGATCGCGCGCCCGGCTCTCCTTGACCGGATCGGCCATGATCTCGTCGGGCTGCACCGCATGGGCGGGCGCGCCGCCGATCAGCAGCGACGCGGTCAAAACGGCTACGCGAAATCGCTTCACCTGATCACTCCGCCGCCTGCAACGCGCGCGGCTGTTTCGCCGGCTTCGGCGCGCCGACCCGCAACCGGCGGTCGGACAGCGACAATAGCCCGCCGAACGCCATCAACAGCGGCCCGAACCAGATCAAGAGCACCATCGGCTTGTGATAGATCCGCACCGCGATGCCACCGTCGGCGGCAGGCTCGCCGAGCGAGATGTAGAGCTGGCTCGCGCCGCGAGTCAGCAGCGCCGCCTCCGAGGTGGAGGAGCCGCGCGCGGCGAAGCTGCGCTTCGACGGCGTCATCACACCGACCGGCTGAGCGGCCTCGGTGACCGTGAACTGCGCCAGCATCTCGCGGAAATTCGGTCCCTGGCGCTGCTGCAGGCCGTCGAGCTTCAATTCATAGCCGGCGAGCCTGGCGCTCTGCCCCGGCTTCATGGTGCCAATATATTCGCTGTTCCAGGTGGTCTCACAGACGATCCCGATCAGCGCCACACCGACGCCGGCATGGGCGAAAGCGGTGCCCCAGGTCGAGCGCGGCAGGCCGGCCGCGCGGCGCCACACGATGCCGAGCGGATTGCGGAACAGGCCGATGCGCTCGACCAGATCGACCAAGGCGCCGGCGATCACGAACACCGCAAGCCCGATCGCCAGCGGCGCCAGCGTGCTACCGCCATGCACGAAAGCCCACAGCAGCGCCATCGCGATCAAGCCGGCGACGCCGGCGGCGATCAGCCGCTGCGCCGCGCCGACCAGGTCGCCGCGCTTCCACGCCAGCAACGGCCCGAATGGCACCGCCAGCAACAGCGGCACGAACAACGGCCCGAAGGTCAGATTGAAGAACGGCGCGCCGACCGAGATCTTGTCGCCGGTCAGCACTTCCAGCGCCAGCGGATACAGCGTGCCGATGAACACCGTGGCGCAGGCGGTGGTGAGGAACAGGTTGTTGAGCACCAGGGCGCCCTCACGCGAGATCGGCGCGAACAGCCCGCCTTGCTTCAGGCTGGAGGCCCGCGAGGCGTAAAGCGAAAGACTGCCGCCGATGAACACGCAGAGAATTAGCAGGATGAACACGCCGCGGGTCGGATCGGTAGCGAAGGCGTGCACCGAGGTCAAGACGCCGGAGCGCACCAGGAAGGTGCCGAGCAGCGACAGCGAGAAGGTCAGGATCGATAAGAGGATGGTCCACACCTTCAGCGCGTTGCGCTTCTCCATCACCACCGCGGAATGCAGCAGCGCGGTGCCTGCCAGCCACGGCATCAGCGAAGCGTTTTCGACCGGGTCCCAGAACCACCAGCCGCCCCAGCCGAGTTCGTAGTAGGCCCAGTACGAGCCCATCGCGATGCCGAGGGTCAGGAAGATCCAGGCCATCAGCGTCCACGGCCGCACCCAGCGCGCCCAGGCAGCGTCGACCCGGCCTTCGATCAGGGCGGCAATCGCAAAGGAGAACGAGATCGAGAAGCCGACATAGCCGAGATAGAGCATCGGCGGATGGATCGCGAGGCCGATGTCCTGCAGCACCGGGTTGAGGTCGCGGCCCTCGATCGGCGGGTTGTCAAGCCGCAGGAACGGGTTCGAAGTAATCAGGATGAACAGATAGAACGCGGTGGCGATCCAGGCCTGCACCGCCAGCACATGGGCGCGCAGGCTGAGCGGCAGGTTGTTGCCGAACGCGGCAACCAGGCCGCCGAACAGCGCCAGGATCGACACCCACAGCAGCATCGAGCCTTCGTGATTGCCCCACACGCCGGTGATCTTGTAGAGCAGCGGCTTGGCGGAATGCGAGTTCTCGAACACGTTGGCGACGGAAAAATCCGAACTGACGTGCAGCATCACCAGCGCGGTGAACGAGAAGCCGACGAACAGCAATTGCGCCAGCGCCGCGGAGCGCGCGACGTTCATCAGAGCGGGATCGCGCAGCCGCGCGCCGAGCACCGGCACGCTGGCCTGGATCAGCGCCAGCCCGAGCGCCAGCACCAACGCGTAGTGGCCGGCCTCGGCGATCATCGCGCGGCTCCTTGCGCCGGCGTTGCGTCGGACCGGATGTCGGGCTTGGCATCGGGTTTGGCGTCCGATTTGGCGCCGGACTGCTCCTGCCAGCGGCCCTGTTTCTTCAGCGCGTCGGCAACCTCTTTCGGCATGTAGTTTTCGTCGTGTTTGGCCAGCACGGTGTCGGCCTTGAACACGCCGGCTTTATCCAGCGCGCCCTCGGTCACCACGCCCTGCCCTTCGCGGAACAGATCCGGCAGGATGCCCTTGTAGGCCACCGGCACCATGGCGTTGCCGTCGGAGATCTTGAAACTCACCGCGAGATCATCGCCGCGCACCAGGGTGCCCGGTTCCACCAGGCCGCCGAGCCGGAACCGCTTGCCCGGGGCGATGTGCTGCTCGGCCACCATCTGCGGGGTGGAGAAGAACACGATGGAATCGCGCAGCGCGTTCAACACCAGCGCCACCGCGACGGCCAGCACCGCCGCCGCTCCGCCGATCATCGTCAACCGCCGCTGCTTGCGCGTCATGTTTATCCGTCCAGTCCGAGGCTCTTCACGCCGGCGTCGAGTTGTTTCAGCCGCTCGTCCTTGCCGGCGAGCGCCTGGCGCGCTTCGGCGAGCGCGCCCTTGGCCTTGTCGCGGTCGCCCATCACCATATAGGCGCGCATCAGCCGCAACCATCCCTCGACGTCATCACCGTTTTGTTTCAAGCGCGTCGCCAGCCGGTCCACCATGACCTGGATCATGGCGCCGCGGTCGGCTTCGCTCATGCCTTGCGCTGCGGCGACGGCCTCGTCGGGCGGCGGCGGCATGGTCGCGCCGCTCACCCGCGCCAGCGCGCTTTGCACCAGCGGCCGCCACGGCGCCTCCGCCGGCGCCTTGTCCAGCATCTTGCGCCAGATTGCGGCGGCGTCATTGGGCCGGCCGTCCTGCTCGGCCGACAGGCCGAGGAAGTAGCGCGCCTTGACCTCGTCGGCATCGAGCGCCACCGCGCGTTCGAATTCCGCCTTGGCCTCGGCGGTGATCACGCCGCCGGCGGCCGCGGCGATGGTCTCGCCGAGATCGGCGCGGCGTTCGGCGCTGTCCGGGCCATAGGTCAGCGCGTTGCGATAGGCCTGCACCGCGTCCTCGAACCGGCCGAGCCGCGCCAGCACCGGCGCCAGCACGGTCCAGCCGCGGGCATCGGTCGGGTTCTTCTCCAGATGGGCCTCGACCTTGGTCACCAGATTGTCGAGCGGCTCGGTGGCGCTGGGTGCGCGGGCGCGCTGCGCCAGCGGAACATCGGCCATCCGCGGCGAGCCGAGCGGCAGATAGAACGCCACCGCCAAGAGCGGCAATCCGACCAGCGCCAGCACCGACACAGCGCGGCGCGCGCCGTTGCGGGTCGCTGCCGGCGGCGCCCGTTCGGTATCGGCGGCGCCCAGCAGGCGACGGCTGATCTCGACCCGGGCGGCCTCCGCCTCAGGCGCGCCGATCAGCCCGACCGCGGCGTCGCGATCGATCTCGGCGAGTTGATCCTTGTAGACATTGGCCTCGGTGCCTTCGCGCTGCGGTCGCGGCCTTCGGCCGAGCGGCCACACCACCGCGAAGATCGCCGCGGCGGTCATCATCGCGAACACGAACCACAGCGTCATGCAAGCCCGTTCCAGTGCAAGCGCGCGCCCCGCGGGCGCCGGATGGCGTTTACACCATGACCAAGGCTGCGGCGCAATTGCCTTTTGCGCCCCGGTGCTCAAGGAAAATACTTGTGAATGAAGGCGTTAGATCAGCTCGCCCGGTTCGGCTTGCGTTCTACCACGACCATGGCGTTGTCGGCCGCCCGGCTCATCAGCGAGGCATAGTCCTGGCCGAACAGCGCCTCGCAGAACCGGATCGCCGCCTTGACCTGCATCTGCCGGAAGCCGCGCACCCGGGGATCGCCGCCGCGCAGCGCCTGCACCAGCGCCTCGGTGGACTTTTCGACATATTGCTGCAGGTCGGAATAGGTCCGCAGCGTCACCTCGTTGATCGCCAGTTCGCTGGCATAGGTGCGGCACACCGCGACAAAGGCGATCAGCGCCAAGACCTCGTCGACCTCGCCCGGATCGATCTTGGTGGTCGCCGCGATGTCCTTGTCGGGACGTTGCCGCAACAGCCGGCGCACCCGGCCCGGCACGCTCTCGATCTCGGATTGCAGCGAATTGGAGATGTCGACCCGGATCGCCGCCATCTGCCGGCCCCAGACCGAATCGTTGCGCAGATCGAGTTCGGTGCGCACGCCGCGCATGCCGTCATGCACCACCTTCAGCCGTTCGGCGAAATTCTCGAACTGACCGCGCTTGATCTGGGCGCGCAGCTCGGCGGCCAGTTGCGACAGATCGTGCAGCGCCATGGTGACGGCGACGCCGAGCGGGATTGCCGCAACCCGCACCTCGTCGTCGGAACTGGCGATCCGCACCGCGATCCGGATGACCTGCCAGGAGGCCGACAGCCGCTGCATCACCAGCGACAACGCGAACGGCAAGACCTGCGGGGTCTGCAGCGACGGAACGTTGAGGGTGGCGATCACCGAATTGACCTGGCCGTCGCCGAACGCGCCGAGGCTGCCGGGCAACTTCTCGGACAACGCGTCGAGCGCGTCACGGTTTTTCAGCACCGCGCCGATCGCGCGCAGATCCTCGACCACCGCGGCCGAACCGATCCGGGCCAGCATGCGCTGGTTGTCGACGCCGGGGGCGACGGTGGTGGCCTCGGCGATGGCGTCGCCGGCGGCCATCTGCAGCTTGCGGGTCGCCTGGGCGATCTCGGCGGCCGTTCCGGCGCCGCGCAGTCTTGCCAGCGTCGCCTCGAACTCCGCGGTTGCAGCAGGCGCGCCGTCGCGCCCGAGCCATTGCCAGATCGGCAGCAGCGAGGCGCGGCGGATCTGCCCGGGCCGCACCGCGCCGGAATGTTCGACCAGGAACGGCTCCAGCGGACGAAACAGCAGCCGCGCCGGGTCGTCGGTGCGCGCCGGCGCCTCCTCGTCAGTGCCGCGGACGATCTGGCGCAACTGGCCGAGCACGAAATTGGCGACCGTGGCGTCCTCGCCGCGCTCGATGGCGCGCTCGAACTCCCGGATCAGCAGCGCCTGGGCCTGCGGCGGCAGCTGCGCGAGATAGTCTCTGAGACGCTCGGTCGATGTCTGACTCATTCGCCCAAATCTGCAGGCTGAGGCTCCGCACGCCCATCAGCGCGCGCCGGTCCGCACGTTTCCATGTGATCGACGCCCCGCGGCGTCACCGCAAGTTCTAACAGGATCGTCGTTAAGAAGCTCTTGAGGAGCGTATAACGCCGCCGAAGTCAACGACCGGGTGCTGATCGCCGGCGGATAACCCGCGCGCGCCGGCAGGCCCGGCCGGCGGTGCGCGAAACGCCGGCGGCGATGCGCGAGAGCTATTTCGGTTCTGAGAGAATCAGAACCGGAGCTCTAGATTGTTATTTTGACGCGTTTTCTTCACGCGAACCGGGATCCACTTCGCTCGAAAACGCTATAGCTGGAGACGGTCCAGGGGGCGTCGGGACCGTGGCAGGCGGTGCCGCGGGCGATCTCGAGCTGGCCGGCGATGGTCACGGTATGAGAAAAGCCGCGGCAGGTCGCGCCCTGCCGGACATAGGCGGGACCGGGCACGATATTACCGTAGCGCCCGGAAGCCGGATTGCGCCACGGCACCGGCGCGCCGGGGGCGCCATTGTCCAACGCCTCGATCTGCGCCTGATAGGCCAGCCGGCGGTCGTCGTCGTCAAGCCTGGCGCCGATCTTGGCCCCGATCATGCCGCCGAGCGCGGCCTCGGTCACCGCTACCGCGGCATCGCGCTCGCTGGCCCGGCCATTGGCGGGCGGCGCCGCGCTGAACGCCCGGGTCAAGCCGCCCGTGCCCAGCCCGCCGCTGGTGACGTCGCAGCCGCCGAGCGCAACTGCGGCAAGCAAGATCAATGCGGCATCGGTGCGGATCATGACGGGTCCCAGGAGCGGCGCAGGCCGGCGAGCGAAGCAGTGCACCAGTCGGAACCGACAATTCGGGCGGGATCGGGGCGAAACGATGCGTTTAACCCTCACGCCCCCGGCAGCAGCAGTTCGGCGCGCAGGCCGCCGATCGGGGCCTCTCCGAGCTTGAGGCTGCCGCCGTACAGCGCGGCGAGGTCGGTGACGATCGACAGCCCGAGCCCCGAACCGGGCTTGGATTCGTCGAGCCGTTGGCCGCGGCGCAGCACCTGGGCGCGCTCGGCCGCCGACAGCCCGCGGCCGTCGTCGTCGACCACGATGCGCAGCACCGCCGCCGGATCGGCGGTGCCGGCCGGCTCCAGCGCGACCTCGATGAACACCCGCGCTTTCGCCCATTTGCAGGCGTTGTCGACCAGATTGCCGACCATCTCCTCGAGGTCCTGGCGCTCGCCGCGGAATTTCGCCGCGGCGGCGGCCTCGACGTCGATCGCAAGGCCGCGCTCGCGGTGGATCTTGTCCATGGTGCGGCGCAGCGCCTCGATCACCGGCGCGACCTCGGTGACGGTGCCGACCACCGTCAGCCGCGCCGCGATCCGCGCCCGCTGCAGATGGTGGGTGACCTGGTCGCGCATCACGTCGGCCTGTTCCAGCACCTTGGCGGCGAAGGCATCGCCAGGATGGGTCGCGGCCTCGTTGATGATCACCGACAGCGGCGTCTTGATGGCGTGCGCCAGATTGCCGACATGGGTGCGCGCGCGCTCGACGATCTTGCGGTTGGCGTCGATCAGCGCGTTGGTCTCGCGCGCCAAAGGCGCGATTTCGACCGGGAATTCACCCTCCAGCCGCTCGGCGCGGCCGGAGCGGATGTCGGCGATGGAATCGGAAATCCGTTTCAGCGGCGCAAGGCCAAAGCGGACCTGGAAGATCGTGGTCAGCACCAGCCCGATCGACAGCGCCAGAAAGGTGCCGGCGAGGTAGTAATCGAAGGTGCGGGTTTCCTCGAAGATCTCGGTGGCGTCGCCGGCCACCGTGACCAGGAATTTGCCGTCGGCGCCAAGATCGACCGGCCGCTCCACCATGCGCAGGTTCTGGCCTTCGGGGCCGTCGACATAGCCCTGGCGGACCCCGGCGGCGGTGAGTTCGACGCCCTGCTCCTCCAGCCGCGACAGCTTGCGGTCCCACAATGAGCGCGAGGCGCGCAAGTCCGGCTTGTCGGTATCGGTGCGCGCGATCTGCCAGTACCAGCCGGACAGCGGCAGATCGAACAACGGCTCGCCGAGCGACTGGAACTGGCGCTCCGGCGGCTCGTCCGGGGTCGCCACCTCGGCCACCAGGGTGCGCAGATAGAGATTGAGCCTGCGGTCGAAGGCGCGCTCGGAGGCCTGCCGATACACCGACGACAGCACGATGCCGGTGATCGCCAGGATCACCACCACCCAGGCGGTGGCCGACAGGAACAGCCGTGTGGCAAGCGAGCTGCCGCGCATCAGCGCATGATCCAGAGGCACATTACGGGGTGGCGCGTCATCCCGTCACAACAAACCAAGCCGCCGGCCGGATCAAGACCGATGATCGGCGGCGGGCGCCGGCGCCGCTGTCGGCGGCGTCAATAGATAGCCGAGCCCGCGCACGGTCTGGATGATGTCGACGTCGAGTTTCTTGCGGATGCGGCCGACGAACACCTCGATGGTGTTGCTATCGCGGTCGAAGTCCTGGTCGTAGAGATGCTCGACCAGCTCGGTGCGCGACACCACCCGCCCGGTGTGATGCATCAGATAGGCCAATAGCCGGTATTCGTGCGACGTCAACTTCACCGGATTGCCGTTGACGCTGACCCTCCCGGTGCGGGTGTCGAGCACCACCGCGCCGCAAGTCAGTTCAGATTGCGCGTGGCCGGCGGAGCGGCGCAGCAGCGCCCGGATCCGCGCCAGCACCTCCTCGAGATGAAACGGCTTTGCCACGTAGTCGTCGGCGCCAGCGTCAAAACCCTGCACCTTGTCGCTCCAGCGATCGCGCGCGGTGAGGATCAAGACCGGCATGGCGCGGTGGTTGCGCCGCCAGGCTTCCAGCACCGAGATGCCGTCCATCTTCGGCAGGCCGATATCCAGCACCACCGCGTCGTAAGGCTCGGTGTCGCCGAGGAAGTGGCCCTCCTCGCCGTCGAAGGCGCGGTCGACCACATAGCCGGCGTCGGTCAGCGCGGTGGTGAGCTGACGATTGAGGTCGGGATCATCTTCAACGACGAGCAAACGCAAGACCGTCTCCGCTGGTTGTTAGTTTCGGGCGAAACGCCGGCTTGCAGATGAGACGCGGTGGCGTGAATGACCGATGAACGACACCGCGCCGAAATATTACTTTTTCTTCACGACGGCCTTCACCAGCTTCTCGATCACGCCGGGCACGTCCTGCCCGGTGGCGGCGGAGACCTTTTCGCGGGTGCGGCCGCCGATGTAGACGCCTAGCACGCCGAATCGAAAGCCCCAATAGGTCACCAACAGCGCGGTGGCGCCGACCAGCGCGTTGATGGTGGCGACGTCGCCGGTCCAGAATTCATGGATCAGCACCGCCCACAACGCCGCGCATTCCAGCGTCAGCTCCCAGGCATAGGCCGGCCGCCACCAGCGCTGCACCATGTCGTCGCTGCCGATCTCGGCGCGGATGGTGGCCTGGGTCTCGGCGATCGCGGTGCGCTGGGTCTCGGCCTCGGCGCGGATCATCTCGACCCATTGCGCCTCGGCCTCGGCGAGTTTTTTCGGATCGGCCGCCGGCAAGGCGGCCTGCAACGCGGACGGCGTCGGCTCCGCCTGGCCCAGCACCTGCGCCAGAATGCTTCCGGCGGCGCCGCCGAGCGGGCCGCCGAGTGCGGCGCCGAGCAGCGGCGCGCCCTGCGCGATCACCTGTTTGGCAAGATCGTTCCAGTCCATAGTCAGCTCCTCCTGAAAGCCGCGGTGAGTGCGGCGGCGACGCGTGCCAACAGCGACCGGGCCGGCACCGCTGCGGCCGGAGCCGCCGCCGGCGCGATCGCCGGCACCGGGTCGCGCGGCAACGCCGCGCCCGACCGGGGTTTGAGCGGCGCGGGCTTCGCGGCCACCGGGACGGTGGCCAGCGCCGCCTTCCATGTCGAAAGCCAGGCTTTGCGCTGCGCCAGCCCGACGCTGCCGCCGTTCAGCCGTTTGGTGACGCCAACCACGTCGTCGGCCTGGGCGAACGGCAGGCAGCCGCAGGCGATGAAATCGGCGACGCCGCAGTCCAGGAAATGTTTTGGCGCCAGCACCAGTTCGGGATGGTTGACGAGGTCGAGCCCGGTCGCCTTGGCGAGCCGCGCATAGCCGTCGCGGCCGGTGGTCTGGGCGGCGCCGCGGCCGCGGAAAGTCCAGCCGTCGTCGGAGCCCGCCCGGTTGCCCATCCGGCCGTTATAGACCTTGTTGGCCAGCGCCTTCGGATTGTGCGCGTAGGGCGCAGCGCTCGCCGTGGTCGGAAACCGCGACGGCCACACCTGCATCATCCGGCCAGCCGTGTAGTTGAGGTTTTCCACCACCTCATGGCCGGCGCCGCATTCGTGGGAGATCTGTGCCATGACATGCGCCACCAACAGCGGCGAGGTGATGCCGTGGCGCGCGAACACCGCCGGCGCCGCCGCCGCGATGCCGTCGCGCAGCCCCGGGACGTTCTGGTCGCCGTCCGGCCACAGCCGCAGCAATGCCTCGCCAAAAGACGATGCGCTCATGCGAAACTCCTTGATTTGAAGGACGGTTCGATAAGGGACGTTGTTGTCCGGAGAGCATCGGGCGACACAGTCTGGCCATCCGCGGTGCGGCAACCAATCGCCACCCGCCGGCCGGCGTGCCGAGCGGTCAGCTTGACAATGCGGCGGTTTTCAGCCGGATTGTGCGCGCAGAAATTGTGGGGCACCGGGTTATGGAAAAACGCCAGCTGCGAGCCTTGACGGGATTGCGATTCCTCGCCTCCGGCATGATCGTGATCGGCCATATTCAGGGCAAGTTCGGACTACCCCGGTTCGACACCATCATCTTCGGCCAGGGCGTCTCGATGTTCTTCGTGCTGTCGGGGTTCATCCTGACCTACAGCTATCCAGAACTCGCTACCGCCCGCGACAAGTGGAAATTCTTCCTGGCGCGGTTCGCGCGGATCTGGCCGGCCTACGCGGCGACGGCATTGCTGGCGATCTGGATCTATCCGCAACCGTTCGATGCCTGGCGCTGGTTTTCCAACGCGGTTCTGATCCAGGCCTGGATTCCGGTCGCCTTGTACGGCCAGTCGCTGAACGGGCCGAGCTGGAGCATCTCGACCGAATTCGCCTTCTACCTGCTGTTTCCGTTTCTGATCGCCAACCTTCGCAAGGATTGGTGGCTCAAGCTGGCCGGATCGCTGGCGCTGGCGCTCAGCCTGATCGCGTTCTGCTATGTCTGGCCGATCAAGGACTACGCCGACGGCGACATGGGCGTCACCTCCGCGATGTTGCTCTACATCAGCCCGCTGCCGCGGTTCTTTGAATTCGTGCTCGGGATGTGCGCTGCGTTAGGCTGGCTACGGTTCGGCCGCTACGTTCGGCTCGGCGAGGTGTCCGGCACGGTGCTCGAGATCGTGGCGGTGACGATCTTCTTCACCACGTCGTATTGGGCCCCTTACGCGCTGATGCTGCTGCCCTGGATGCAGATCGGCGCCGGACCGATGTGGTTCGGCAATGCCGGCTCGAGCGCGCTGCCCGCGGCATTTCTGATCTTCGTGCTGGCCTGCCAGCGCGGCCGTGTCAGCCGCTTCCTCGGCAACACCGTGATGGTGTTCCTCGGCGAGACCTCGTATTCGGTCTATCTGGTCCACGTCACCGTGGTCGGATTCATGCTACAATCCCTGCCGGGCCTGGTGGCGCTGCCCGGCCCGCTCGGCCTGATCGTGTATTGCGCGGTGACGCTCGGCACCGCCACCGCGATCTGGCTGGTAATCGAGCGCCCCTGCCGCGCGGCGATCGTCAAATGGGGCAGCCTTGCGCTACCGGCCGCCCCGCGCAAACCGAGCCATGCCACGATTGCCACTCCGCTGCCGGCCGCCGGCGGTCCGATCAATTAGCGGTGCTCACCGAGCTTTGCCCTGGCGCGTTCGATCGGCCGATCGAGCAGCACCAGCGCGAGCGACAACACCAGCGTCGCCACAACGATGATCGCAGCTCTTTTCCGATAATTACAAGGTTCGGCCGGCGACTTAGCTGTGGAGCCTCAACAGGTTGTCCTCGGACAGAGCGAGGCGACTGATGGGTGTTTGTGATTTTATCCCACCGTGTGGCCGATGCCAGTTGTATCTATGCAGCCAGACCGGCAGTTCGAGGGCGCGGCGTTGTGAGGTC
>NZ_DASWPE010000101.1:0-8583 GCF_036404135.1 Rhodopseudomonas sp.
CCCCGTCAAAATCGAAGTGTCGCAAGACAGATCACACGAATTCCCGATTCTGGAATCCCCCCAGCAACACCCGAGTCAATCCGTCGCACCCAAGATGTGTGCATGCCTTAGTGCGCACGCAGGGACCCATAACCCCTGACGCGTGAGATGAGAGGTGACCTCGGCCACAGCGTCGAAAACGCAGCTCCTCGTCGTATGGGTCCCTGCGTGCGCAGGGACGACCCGGTGAGATGCAGCGATTTGTCGCGGGCGAGCGGCGCGCGGTCGATCCGGAGCGAGCACCTTCGCCGCAGCGTTCGATGATCATAGCAGCGTGCCCGCGGGCAGCCCTACCGATCCAGCGCCTTGTAATGGCGGAAGATGCCGTCCTCGTTGAAGGCGATGCGGCGCGGGCTTGCGAGATAGGCCGCGATGTTCGGCCGCGCCGCGACGCGGTCGTGCAACGCGACCAGGCCCGGCAGCTTGCGCTCGAAGCGCTGCATCCGCTTCGGAAAGGCGTAACACAACCCGTCGACGATCTGGAACAGCGACAGGTCGACATAGCTGACCCGCCGCCCGGTGAGATAGTTGCCGTCGCCCAATAGCTTCTCGAAATAGCCGAGAAATTTCGGCACCCGCTCGGCCCAGAATTCCTCGCTGCGTTTCTTCGCCGCCGCGCGCTGCTCCTCGTAATACAAGGTCGGCCCGAGCGGATGATGGGTGTCGTGGATCTCGACCACCAGATCGGCGATGGTAAGCTGCAATTGATGCAGCCACAGCCGTCCGGCTTCGGATTTCGGCGCAAGCCCATGGCGCGGCCCGAGATACAGCAGGATATTGGCGACCTGGGCGATCACGAGCGATCCGGCTTTCAGAAACGGCGGCGCGAACGGCGGGGTGTCGCCGCCCTCCAGCAATTTGGTCATCGCCGCCATGCCGCCGTCGCCGCGCGCGACGTCGCGATAATCGGCGCCGGCCTCCTCCAAGGCGAGGCGAACATATTCGCCGCGGCCCTGGATGCTCGGCCAGTAGTACAAATCGTAGCGCATCGTGCGTCCTCCGCTCACCGTGACCGCAACGAAATCAAACGCTCAACCCGTCATTGCGAGGAGCTCTCGCGACGAAGCAATCCATGGGCTGCAAGTGTAGCCCTGGATTGCTTCGCTATTCGGCCGGCGCTGCGCGCCGCCCTCGGCTCGCAACGACGCCCGCTGATTTTTCCGCTGCTTTTCAGTCAGCCGCTCAGCAGGTCTCAACGCCCGCGGCGAAGTTCAGTTCGTCGCAAAGCAGTACAACAGCCCGTCGCCGCCGGTGCTTTTGAGGTCGGCCTGCGAGCAGCCGCCGTCCGGGCCGCGCGACGGATGCGCCGCGTTCCAGGATTTTCCGGTCGGCAGCGCCGCCGGGCCGGTGATGTCGGAATGCCCCAGCATCGCCGCGCCCTGCACGCTACTGGTCCAGTTGTGGCAGGTGCGGTCGGTGTCCGGGGGAAACGCGGTGCCGTCGGGCTGGCTGCCGGTGAGAATGTCGTGGCGGTTCGGCTGATCGCCGAAGCCGTTGATCACCTCGCCCTTCTCATCGAGCGCGGTCAGCTTGGTGATGGCGTTGCCGCCGTGCAGTTCGGCTAAATCCTTGGCGATCAGGACGCCCTTGGCGTTCACGGCCCCCGGCCGATGCGGTCGCGGGCGTTGATCGCCGGCTTGCCGTCGGCCGCCTGGGTCGACAGGTAAGCGTGCCAGGTGCGCACGCCCGCCGGCTTGGTGCCGAGCCCGGCGGCCTGCGCCAGCTCCTGGCAATGATTGTCGGCGCCGGCGAGCCCGCCGAGATTGCCGCCATTGCCGATCGAAGCGCTGCTGACAAAGAAGCTGGTGGCGGGGGTTTGCGCCGGCGCCGCGGTCGCCGCCCAGGCGACAAGCGCGGCCGCGGTCAACGCGGTTTGAATCAGTCTGGACGTCGCCGTCATCGCACTCTCCGATTTGCTGCTGCTCGCATCACGCCGAGAGCTATCCCGGTTCTGATCGAATCAGAACCGGGATAGCTCGAGATTCTGATCTTGACGCGTTTTCTTCACGCGAACCGGGATTCACTGCGCTCGAAAACGCGATAGCGCCCCACCGGCGCGCCGGCCGCGAATGTTGCGGGGCGAGCCTAGCGCCGGGCTGCGGACAAAAAAATGGCGCCGCGGGCAAACCGCGGCGCCTATTGTCGTTATCGTTGCCGCAGCGCTCAGGTCTGCTGGATCGCCGACAATTCCCAGTCCGAGCCGCGGCGGCGGGCGAAGGTCCAGACCTCGGTGGCCTCGGTCGGCTGCTCGCTGCCCTCGACGATCTTGCCGGTGGCGGTTTCGATGGTCTTGTCGACCAGCGCAAAGCGCATCGCCACGCTGGCGTAGTCGGTGTCGCCTTCGCGCCAGGCTTCCGCGAGGTCGCCCTGCAACAGCTTGACGTTGGACACCTTGTTCTCGACGCCACGGGCCTTGTTGGCGGCGAGGTCGGTGCCGAAATACGACACCATTTCCGGGGTCGCCAGGGTGTGCAGATGGCCGATGTCGCCGTTCGACCAGGTGGTCTGGATCTCGCCGAGCAGCCGCTCGAACGCCTCGTAGTCGGCCGGGCCGATTTCCAGCGGTGCTGCGGTGGCGCCGATGCCGAAGCCGGAGCCGGTGCGATAGCTTTGCTGCGCGCCGGGGCCGACGTCGGGACCGGCGGCCGGGCCGGCATAGGCCGAGGCGGCGGCCGGAGCGGCGGCGTTGCGGCGCTGCCACCACGACATCGCCAGCCGCACCACGATGATGATCAGACCGATCTGCAGGATCAGGCCGAAGATCGAGGAGAGACCGCCGAGGCCGCTGAACATCCCGCCGCCGAACAGCATGCCGAGCAGGCCGGCGCCGAGGAAGCCGGCGGCAAGCCCGCCCAGCATGCCCATGCCGGGGCGGTTGAAGAAGCCGCCGCGCGCGGCGCCCGCGGCCGGCGCCGACATGCCGGGGCTGCCCGGCTGGGTCATGGTGCGGTTGAACGGTTGCGCAGCACTCGGCGCGGTCGAGGTCGACGGCGGCGCGGAGAAGGTGCGCGAGCCGCGCGACCCCGAGCTGGAGCCGCCGCCGATGCGGGCGTCGGCCGAGGAGGCGACGACGAGCATGGCCGGCAACGCCAGCGACAACACAATGGCGATGGCACCGGCGAGGCCGCGGGTGCGCTGGACGAATTTCATGGTCTTTCCCTCACTTCCCCGGCAGGGGGACGCGCCACTTAGATGGGCAGAGCTGCCCAAATGTGAAGCCGTCATAATGTCTCAGGGCTGCGGCCCTCGGTCGCGGGGCGCGCGCCATCGACACCGATCGGGCCGGAAAAGCGAGATTTTCGTCTGCACAACCTATTTGTTCACTTTTTGTTCAGTAACGAGGGCGACCTTTGGCCGACACAATGGGTTGGTGAATCACCTTGATTACAGCACGGCTACGGGAGAATATTGATGATGCGCCTCAAAGTTGAACAAATCGGCGAAGGCTTGCATCCCAGCGAGACCATCGTGTCGATCAGGACCCCCACAGGTTCTGAGCGCGTCGTGGTTTCCACCCGATCGATCGTTGGAGACTCCATCCCGGTGGGCTGGCCGCTGGGCAATAAAGACGCATTGACCTTGATTGAACTTCCCCGGGAAACCGAGACCGGATCTTGGCGCATCTGGGTTCCGTCTGACCAGCTTGTCGAGACCGAGGAGCGAATGCGGGCGTGATACTTACCGATCGGGAAATTCAAATAGGGCTCACTCGAAAGCAGATCGTCATCGATCCCGCGCCGCAATCCGACGCATATAGTTCGACGAGCGTCGATCTCACGCTCGACCCCGTTCTCACGCTGTTCGATGTCGGGGAAGAGTACGTCAAGAAAGTCGTCGATCCGACCCACGCTCAGTACAATACCGATCGTGCGCTGAAGGAACTGACCAAGTCCCATACGATCGATGCAAAAACCGGCTTCGATCTTATCCCGCGGCATCTCATCCTCGGCTGGACGAGAGAGTATGTCCGCCTCCCCATCGACGCTCGACTCGCGGCGCGGGTTGAGGGCAAAAGCTCCCTGGCGCGGATGGGCATTGGCGTTCATATCACCGCGCCGACCATTCATGCCGGCTTCGAAGGGCAAATCCGGCTGGAGATCGTCAACCATGGCCATCTGCCGATCACGCTGCGACCGGACATGAAGATTTGCCAGTTGATTTTCGAACAAACCCTCGGGACGCCGCAAAAGGGCTATCAAGGCCAGTTTTCCGGACAAGCCGCTAGGTAGCCGCCCTCGCCGCTACGCCATCGTCTCCTTCACCGTCGCCACCAGCTGGCTCAGCGTGAACGGCTTCGGCAGGAAGGCGAATTGCTGGTTTTCCGGCAGGCTCTTTTCGAACGCATCCTCGGCATAGCCGGACACGAAGATGATCTTCAGGTCCGGATTGCGGCTGCGCATTTCCTTCAACAGCGTCGGGCCGTCCATTTCCGGCATCACCACGTCGGACACCACGAGGTCGATGGCGCCGTTCTGCGCCTCGATGGCGTCGATCGCCTCCAGCCCGTTGCCGGCCTCGATCACGCTGTAGCCGCGCGAGCGCAGGCCGCGGGCGTTCAGCGAGCGCAGCCCCTCCTCGTCCTCGACCAACAGGATGGTGCCCTGCCCGGTGAGATCGGCGGCGCGCGGCTTGGCCTCGGGCTTGGCTTCCACCACGGCCGCAGCGACGGCCGCGGCCGGCTCCGGCTGCACGTCGCGCTCGGCGTTGTAGCGCGGCAGGAAGATGTGGAAGGTGGTGCCCTGGTCGGCTTCGGAAGCGACATAGATGAAGCCGCCGGTCTGCTTGACGATACCATACACCGTCGACAGCCCGAGCCCGGTGCCCTTGCCGACCTCCTTGGTCGAGAAGAACGGCTCGAAGATCTTGTCGACGATCTCGGCCGGAATCCCGGTGCCGGTGTCGCTGACGTCGATCCGCACATAATCGGCGGGCGGCATGCCCTTGTAGGACAGCCGCTCGGCCTCCTGCGCCGTGACGTTGGCGGTGCGCACCGTCAGCTTGCCGCCGCTCGGCATGGCGTCGCGGGCATTCACCGCCAGATTGACGATCACCTGCTCGAATTGCGAGACGTCGACCTTGACCGGCCACAGGTCGCGGCCGTGCACCAGGTCGAGCTTGACCTTCTCGCCGATCAGCCGGCGCAGCAGCATGGTCAGATCGGAAAGCGCGTCGCCAAGATGCAGCACCTGCGGCCGCAGCGTCTGCCGCCGCGAGAACGCCAACAGCTGCCGCACCAGCGTCGCGGCGCGGGTGGCATTCTGCTTGATCTGCATGATGTCCTGGAACGACGGGTCGGTCGGCTTGTGGGCGTTCAGCAGGAAATCGTTGGCCATCATGATCGCCGACAGCACGTTGTTGAAATCGTGCGCGATGCCGCCGGCGAGCTGGCCGACCATGTCCATCTTCTGCGACTGGTTGATCTGGTTTTCCAGGGTGCGGCGCTCGGTGGTCTCCAGCATGTAGACGATCGCGGCTTCGGTATCGCGCTCGTCCTCCTCGATCGCGGTGACGAAGAACTGCGCCCAGCGTTCGCGGGCGCTGTCGAGCATGGCTTCGACCGGCGGAATGTCGCCCTGGCCTTGCGCGGCGAGATTGATGGCGTCGGAGAGCTGGCCGCGCTCGCGGTCGCTGACCGCCGCCAGCACCGACTTGTTGACCGCACCGCCGGGATTGAGGCTCTGCGCCAATTTGGCGAAGCGGGCATTGCCGCGCACCACCGCGCCGGTCTTGTCGACGGTGGCGATCGCCATCGGGGTGTGGTCGAAGAACCGCATGAAGCGCACTTCGGCGGTGCGCTGCGGATCGGCGCGCTCGTCGCGCGCCCGGCTGATCACCAGGGTCCGCGACGCGCCGGGCTTGCCGTCGGCGCCGAACGCCAGCTTGTGGAACAGCCGCGCCGGCATGGTCTTGCCGTTGCGCATCCGCAGGTCGACGTCGAACACTTCGGTTTTGACTTCGCCGGGCATCGCCGAGATCGAGGTCAATAGCGAGGCGCCGTCGCCCGACATGATGTCGTTGAGCTTCAGCCCGCCGGAGCCGATTTCCGCCAGATCATGGCCGAGCCAGTCCGCCAGCGTGGCGTTGACATAGACCAGGTCGCCCGCGGCATCGACCGAGAAGAATCCGGCGGGGGCGTGATCGAGATATTCGATGGCGTGCTGCAGCTCCTGGAACACGTCCTCCTGGCGCTCGCGGTCGCGGGTGATGTCGGCCAGCGACCACACTGTGAATTTGGCCTCGCGCTTCGACAGCCCGAGCGGCCGCACCCGCATCCGCAGCCAGCGCCCCGGCGCGCCCTCGCTTCCCGCGACGCGGACCTCCTCGGTATGCCGCTTGGCTTCGCGCGACGCCTTGAGCAGCCGGAACACCGCTTCGGAGACGTCCGGATTGCCGATGAACACCCGTTCGACCGGGCGCACGTCCTGCAGCGTCGCGGCGCCGGTCAGGTTGAGGTAATTGTGGTTGGCATAGACGACGTGGCCGCGCGGATCGGTCACCGCCAGCCCGTCGAAAGCGTGGTCGGCCATCGGCCGCATCACCGGATCATCCGCCACCCGGTCGGCGAAGCGGACGATGCCGGCGGCAAACGCAAACAGCGTGAACAGCCCGACCATCGCCAACAGCGCCAGCGAACCCATGATATAGGGCTGCGCCGCGGCGCGGCCGAGCGTCATGAACGCCACCGCGGCGGCGACGATGGCGGCGGCGATCAGCAACACCAGCACGATGCTACCGCTGCGCCGGGCCGGCTCCTGGGCGGCCAAGGGATCGCCGGGCGGATCGTTGGTGGCGTCGGTGGTCATGAGACTGTGCACATCCCGTCGATGGCGGCGCAAAAGCCGCGCGCGCCTGGCCCTGAGTGCCTGAATCGGAGCCGCGAGCGCAAGCGGATCATAGCCCGATCGCGGGGTTTTTGCCGGTTTTGCGGCGTCGGCGGCGCGGCGCCGCCGCCGATCTCACCGTCGCCGGCCGGACAGGCCGCGCTTCAGGCCCATCACATAGCCGATGATCTCGGCGACCGCGTGATAGTGCTCGACCGGGATCTCCTCGTCGATCTTCACCGTGGCATAGAGCGCGCGGGCCAGCGGCACGTTTTCGATGATCGGCACGTCGTGCGCCTTGGCGATCTCGCGGATCTTGAACGCCACCGAATCCACGCCCTTGGCGACGCAGATCGGCGCCGACATGCCGTTTTCGTAGGACAACGCCACCGAATAGTGGGTCGGGTTGGTAATCACCACCGAGGCCTTGGGCACCGCCGCCATCATCCGCTTGCGCATCCGCTGGTGGCGGATCTGCCGGATCCGGCCCTTGATGTGGGGATCGCCTTCCGACTGCTTGTGCTCTTCCTTGACCTCCTGCAGCGACATCTTCTGCTTTTCGTACCAGGTGCGGTACTGGAAGAAGAAGTCGGCAATCGCTACCGCCGCCAGCATCGCCACCACCGCGGCCATCAGCTTCAAGGTCAGCGCGATGGTGACGCCCATGATGGCGCCGACGTCGAGCTTGATCATGGCGTCGAGCCGGAACCGCTCCGGCCACAGGATCGCCACCATCACCGCGCCGAGCGCGATCACCTTGAACAGCCCCTTGAGGAAATTCGCCGCCGCCTGCTTGCCGAACAATCGCTTGGCGCCGGCGATCGGCGACACCTTGCTGAATTTCGGCTTCAGCCCCTCCGCCGAGAACACCAAGCGGTGCTGCAACAGATTGCCGGCCAAGGCGGCGATCATCAGCATCAGGAACGGCACGCCGAGCGCTGCGATGGTGGCGTAGAGCAGGCTCTGGGTCAGCGCCAGCAATCCAGCGCCGTCGGTGCGGATCATCCAGGAATTTTCGATCAGGTTGCGCAGCGGGTTCTGCAGCCCGCTGCCGACCGAGGCCGAGAACGACGACAGCACCAAGGTCGCGCCGGCGATCATGAACCAGGTATTGACCTCCTGGCTTTTGGCGACGTCGCCGCGGTCGTGAGCGTCGTCGAGACGCTTTTGCGTAGGGTCTTGGGTTTTTTCCGAGGAATCGTCGTCGGCCATGCTCAGCCCTTCACAGTCCGGGGACCAGCTGGTGCATCACGCCGACGAAGTAATCCATGAAGGTGCCCATCATCGTCGCCAGCACCGCGCCGAAGATCAGAAAGCCGGCGAAAATCGACAGCGGCACGCCGACGAAATACACCTGCATCTGCGGCATCAGCCGCGCCAGCACGCCGAGCCCGATGTTGAACACCAGGCCGAACACCAAAAACGGCGCCGACAGCTGCATGCCGATCTTGAAGGCGGCGGCGAAGGCCTGGGTGGCGAGCTGGGCGACGTCGCCGCTCGACATCAGCTCGCCCGGTGAAAAGATCCGGTAGCTGTCGTTCAGCGCGGCGATCACCAGGTGATGGGTGTCGGTGGCGAACAACAGCGTCAGCCCGAGCAGCGTGAGGAAATTGCCGATCACCGCGCCCTGCTGGCCCTGGGTCGGATCGACCGAGGTGACGAAGCCGAGGCCAAGTTGTTGCGCGATCACCGAGCCCGCGACCTGCAGCGCCGACAGCGTCAC
>NZ_DASWPE010000102.1:0-1899 GCF_036404135.1 Rhodopseudomonas sp.
TGATGAGCTGCTCGGTGCGCTGAATCTGGCTGGTGATGGTCGAAACCAGCGAATAGGGCATACTCGCAAGGTTCTTGGCTTGGTTGATCAGAGATTGGGTCTGGTTCTCGATCTGCTGAATCTGATTGTTGATCTGCGGTAGCTCGCGCGCGGCGGTCAGCACGTTCTGCGCATAGTTGGTGGGGTCGAACACCGTCCATTGCGCGGCGGCGGGCGTCGCCAGCATCGGCGACAGCGCGGCGGGAACGGCGAGAATGGACGCGGCGAGCAACGCCGCGCGCGAGCGACGGACAATCATGACGGTATCTCCAGGTTGGTGAGGTCGGGAATGAGGTCGGCGGCCCATTCGGCACGGCGCAGCCGGAGCCAGGCCGGGAGGAAAGCAGCACGGCCATGCTCGGCAAGGATGCGCGCGATCTCGGCTTGGTCGGTCTTGGAGGACGCGGCGCACAGCGCCAGCGCTACGTCCGACAGACCCAGCTCGAACAGCCGATTGCCCCGGCGGCTTTGGCAGTAGTAATCCCGCTTGGGCATGGCCCTTGCGATGATCTCGATCTGCCGGTCGTTGAGGCCGAAACGCTGGTAGATTTCGGTGATCTGCGGCTCGATCGCCCGCTCGTTGGGAAGCAGAAGCCGGGTCTGACAGCTCTCGATGATGGCGGGCGCGATGGCCGAGCCGTCGATATCGGAGAGGCTTTGCGTGGCGAAGACGACGCTCGCGTTCTTCTTGCGCAGCGTCTTCAGCCATTCACGAAGCTGGCCGGCGAAACCTTCATCGTCGAGCGCCAGCCAGCCCTCGTCGATGATGAGCAGCGTCGGCCGACCGTCGAGCCGGTCGTCGATACGGTGGAAGAGATAGGCGAGCACGGCGGGCGCGGCGCCGCCGCCGATGAGCCCTTCGGTCTCGAACGCCTGCACGGAGGCTTGCCCGAGATGCTCGCCTTCGGCGTCGAGTAGCCGCCCATAAGGCCCGCCCACGCAATACGGCCGCAATGCCTGCTTGAGATCGTTCGACTGAAGCAGGACATTGAGGCCGGTGATGGTCCGCTCGCCCACGGGCGCGCTGGCGAGCGAGGTCAATGCCGTCCAGACATGCTCCTTCACCTCGGGCGTGATCGTCACGCCCTCGCGCATCAGGATCGCCACGATCCAGTCGGCGGCCCAGGCGCGTTCGGGGACATCATGGATGCGCGCCAGCGGTTGCAGCGACACCGAGGAATCCGCGCCCTCGGTCAATCCGCCGCCGAGGTCGTGCCAGTCGCCGCCCATCGCCAGCGCGGCGGCGCGGATGCTGCCACCAAAATCGAATGCAAACACCTGCGAGCGGGGATAGCGCCGGAACTGGAGCGCCATCAGCACCAGCAGCACGCTCTTGCCGGCGCCGGTCGGGCCGACGATGAGCGTATGGCCGACATCACCGACATGAAGGGAAAACCGGAACGGGGTCGAGCCCTCCGCCTTGCCGTGGAGCAAGGGGGGCGCGTCGAAGTGCTCGTCCCGTTCCGGCCCCGCCCACACGGCGCTCAAGGGGATCATGTGGGCTAGGTTGAGCGTGCTGATCGGCGGTTGCCGGACATTGGCGTAGACATGGCCCGGCAGGCTGCCGAGCCAGGCGTCGGCCGCGTTGACGGTTTCCGGCATGGCGGTGAAGTCGCGGCCCTGGATGACCTTCTCGACCAGCCGCAACTTCTCGGCCGCCGCGCGCGGGTCGTCATCCCAGACGGTGACGGTCGCGGTCACATAGGCTTGGCCGGCATAGTCGGCGCCCAATTCCTGAAGCGCGAGATCGGCATCGGCGGCCTTGTTCGAGGCGTCGGTATCGACCAGGGCCGACGCCTCGTTCGTCATCACCTCCTTCAGGATCGCGGCGATCGACTTCCGTTTGGCGAACCATTGCCG
>NZ_DASWPE010000103.1:0-25073 GCF_036404135.1 Rhodopseudomonas sp.
CCGCCGAAAATGGTACCGACTCCGGTCTGCGTCATCATGCCGATGATGGTGCCGACGATGGCGCAGGCCATGCCGACGGTGAGCGCCGATTTGGCGCTGACGGCGAGCGAGTCGCGGCAGGCGTGCAGCGTCGCCCGACCGCCGTGGCTGAAGCTGGCGAGCAGCACCAGCGCGCCGACGATGCCGGCGATGGCGAAAATGTCGACGCCGTGGCGCGACACCGCGCCCGCGATCAGCGCTAGGCCAATCCAGAAGATGACGCGCAGCGCGGTGGAGGAGACGCCGAGCACGATGCTGGCGCCGAGAATCAGCGCCACCGTCAGCGCCAGCCCCATGGTGCCGGCATAGAGCGGGGTAAAGCCCTCGAACAGCATGAAGATCAGCGCCGCCAGCGGCAATACCAGGTACCAGCCATGGACCAGCGCCTTCCAGGCGCTCGGGATCTCGGATTTCTTCATGCCGACCAGGCCGTGCCGGCCGGCCTCCAGATGCACCATCCAGAACGCGGAAGCGAAATACAGCATCGCCGGGATCACCGCGGCCTTGACGATCACCGCGTAATCGACGCCGAGCGTCTCGGCCATGATGAAGGCCACCGCGCCCATCACCGGCGGCATGATCTGGCCGCCCATCGAGGCGGTGGCCTCGACGCCGGCGGCGAACGCCCGGCGATAGCCGAAGCGGATCATCAGCGGAATGGTGAACTGGCCGACGGTGACGACGTTGGCGACGCCGGAGCCGGAGATCGTGCCCATCATGCCGGAGGCGAACACCGCGACCTTGGCGGGGCCGCCGCGGGTGCCGCCGAACAGCCCGAGCGAGACGTCGGTGAACAACTGGATCATGCCGGCGCGCTCCAGGAACGAGCCGAACAGGATGAACAGGAAGATGTAGGTCGCCGAGACGTAGATCGGCACGCCGAAGAAGCCCTCGGTGCCGAACGACAGATGGGTGATGATCTGGTCGAAGCCGTAGCCGCGATGGTTGAGCGGCGCCGGCAGATATTGCCCGAAGAACCAGTAGAGCAGGCAGACCCCGCACATCAGCGGCAGCGCCAGCCCCATCAGCCGCCTGGTGCCCTCGAAGATCAGCACCACCAAGAGCGTGCCGACCACGAGGTCGGTGGTGGTCGGATCGCCGTCGCGCGCGATCAGATCGGCATAGAAGATCCACTGATAGAGGCCGCAGAGAAAACCGACGCCGCCGACCAGCCAGCCCAGCGTGCGGCCGAGATTGGTCTTGGCGGTGAAATTGCCTATCAGTCCGAAGGTCAGCAGGATCAGGAAGCCGACATGGACGCCACGCACCACCTGGCTCGGCAGCACGTTCCAGGCCGCGATCACCAGTTGGAATGTCGCGAAGGCGATGCCGACGGCATAGGCCAGATGATCCCAGCCGCGCGGCCCGAAGCCGTCCGGAAAGCCGTGCTCGAAATTGTCGAACTCGATTTTGCCAGGGATGTGGTCGGCGGTGGTTTCAGGCTGCAGCATGGTTAGTCGTCCCTCATGAACCTGTCAGCTTGGCGCCGCGCGCGAACGCAAGCCTGATCTCCACGCGACGGCAGTGGGCCGCGGCGGTCGCGCGACGCGGCCCTTCTTCCCTCTCCCCGCTTGCGGGGAGAGGTGAATCAGGGCCGGACGCTCCGCCACTACTTGATCAGCCCTTTTTCCTTGTAGTAGCGGATCGCGCCGGGGTGCAGCGGCACCGGGCTGCCGGCGGCGGCGGTCTCGAGCTTGATCTCGCGGCCGGCGGCGTGGGCATTGGCGAGTTCGGGCAGATTGTCGAAGATCAGCTTGGTCATCTGATAGGCGACGTCGTCGGACACCGCCGAACTGGTCACCAGATAGTTGATCACCGCCGCGGTCGGCACGTCCTTGTCCTGGCCCTTGTAGGTGCCGGTCGGAATGATCGCCGACACGAACGGCGAGCCGATCTTGTCGACCACCTCCTTGGGCACCGACACCACGGTAATCTCGCTGGAATTGCTGAGGTCCTTCAGCGAGGCGACGCCGAGCCCCGCGGATTGCAAGGTGGCGGTGAGCTGGCGGTTCTTCATCAGGTCGACGGATTCGGCGAACGGCAGATACTCGACCTTGCCGATGTCCTTGTAGTCCATCCCGGCGGCCTTCAGGATGGCGCGGGAATTCAGTTCGGTGCCGGATTTCGGCGCGCCGACCGAGAGACTCTTGCCCTTCAGATCGGCCAGCGTCTTGATGCCCGACTCGGCGGTGGCGACGATCTGGATGTAGTTCGGATAGATCGCGCCGATCACCCGCAGTCTGTCGAGCTTGCTCTTGAAGCCGGCCTCCTCGTCGCCCTCCCAGGCCGACTTCAGCGAGTCGCCGAGCGAGAACGCGATCTCGCCACTGCCCTTCTGCAGCAACACCAAATTCTCCACCGAAGCCTTGGTGGCCTGCACCTGGGTCTTCACGCCGGGAATCTTGTCGCTGTAGATTTTGCCGATCGCGACGCCGAGCGGGTAGTACACCCCGGAAGTCCCGCCGGTCAGGATATTGATGAATTGTTGGGCGCGGGCCTGCGGCGCCGACAGAACACACGCGACCGCGAGGGCAGCGCCGAGCAACCTGGATGTCATGAGCGATTGTCTCCCTTTAGCTTTGTGATGAAACTGGACGGATCGACGACCGCGGTCAAGGCGTCCGATCGATCAAGCCCGCCGCAGCTTCGGAACCGGGGGCGGCCGGCGCTGTTGCACCAGACCCGTGATCGCCGCCGCGAGGCCGACGTGCCGCAGCCACAAGCCATTGCCCAGCGCCCGCTCGACGCGTTGAACTTCTTCCTCGCCGACGTGCGCGACGGGCTCGGGCCGTATCTGGCGATCTATCTGTTGACCGAACAGAAATGGGATCAGGCCTCGATCGGCGTGGTGATGGCGGTGGCGGCGGTCGCCGGCATCGTCGCGCAGACGCCGGCCGGCGCGCTGATCGACGCCAGCAAGGCGAAGCGGGCGCTGATCGTCGGCGCCGCGGTCGCGGTGACGTTGGCCTCGCTGACGCTGCCGTTCATCCACAGCTTCGCCGCGGTGGCGGCGACGCAGGCGCTGGCCGCTGCCGCAGCCGCGATCTTTCCGCCGGCGATCGCCGCGGTGACGTTGGGCATCGTCGGGCCGCGCGCTTTCGCGCGGCGGATCGGCCGCAACGAGGCGTATAACCACGCCGGCAACGCCGCAGCCGCTACGCTCGCCGGACTCTTCGCCTATGGCTTCGGGCCGATCGTGGTGTTCTGGCTGCTGGCAGCGATGGCGCTCGCCAGCGTCCTGGCGACGCTGGCGATTCCGCGCGATGCCATCGACGACGCGGTGGCGCGCGGCCTCGGCCATGGCGCCGGCGGCGGCGACGACGCGCAAGACCAGCCGTCCGGCTTCACCGTGTTGCTGGGCTGCAAGCCGCTGCTGATCTTCGCGGTGGCGACAGTGCTGTTTCACTTCGCCAACGCCGCGATGCTGCCCTTGGTCGGGCAGAAGCTGGCGCTCGCCAACAAGGAGCTCGGCACCACGCTGATGTCGGTGTGCATCGTCGCGGCGCAACTGGTGATGGTGCCGGTGGCGATGCTGGTCGGCGCCAAGGCCGAGGTCTGGGGCCGCAAGCCGATCTTCGCCACCGCACTCGCGGTGCTGGCGCTGCGCGGCGCGCTGTATCCGTTGTCGGACAACGCCTATTGGCTGGTCGGCGTGCAGACGCTGGACGGCGTCGGCGCCGGCATCTTCGGCGCGCTGTTTCCGCTGGTGGTCGCCGACCTCACCCGCGGCACCGGGCACTTCAACGTCAGCCAGGGCGCGATCGCCACCGCGGCCGGGCTCGGCGGCGCGCTGAGCAGCGCCGCGGCCGGAATGATCGTGGTCGAAGCCGGTTACTCGGCGGCGTTTCTGTTTCTCGCCGCGGTCGCCGCTGCGGCGCTGGCGATGTTCCTGATCGCGATGCCGGAGACCGCGCCGGGCGGCGCGCCGCAGCCCGCCGCGAAACTGTCGGCGCAACCGTTGCGCTGACGCCGCGCCAAAGGCCGGCCTCGCAATCAACCGTCATGCGGCCGCCACGCCACCCGACCGGCGCTTGCACCGGGCGCCGGCTTCGCGCGGGCAATTTAGCGCTTGGCGGGCGCCCCGCGGTTGGTTATTTCGTCGCCGCGCCAAATAATGCCGTTCGCGGGCGCGCGAAATGGCCGCAGCCGCGCCGGCATGCTTCAAATTTGAATCACTATCGCGGGTTTAACCCTACCCGCGACTTCATGAGGACATCTCAAAGATTCCATAATTTAAGCCGCTCCAGGTAAGTAGAACGGAACCCGACTTTCGGGGGAGTTCTATGACCAGCGTTGACCAGCTCAGAGGAGCGCAACTCGCGACATTCGGGCGACGAAAGGTCGCCCCGCGGGTCTGCATCGCCGACAGCAAGAAGCATTTGCGCACCTTCCTCGCCGACGCGCTCGAGGATCTCGGCTTCATCACCGGCGAATGCGCCAAGGCGGAGGAATTCGCCGCCGCGCTCGATCAGCATCAGCCGGATCTGGTGGTGCTCGGATCATCGCTCAACGGCATCCAGGCCGGCCGCATGATCGAAATCCTCGCCCAACGAGGCTTTGCCGGCCACGTGCTGGCGATCTGCCCGCGGGAATCCATCACCGCGACGGCGATCCAGCAGATGGGACGCGAGCACGGCCTATTGATGCTGCCGCCGCTGTCGACGCCGTTCAGCGCCGGCACGCTACATCATGGCGTGGCGGCGTTGCTGCCCGCCGAACCGGCGCCGAGCCCGGCGGTCGACGTCGCCGAAGCGCTAAAGGCCGGCTGGCTCGAATTGTGGTACCAGTACAAGCTCGACGCCCGCACCTTGACGCCGTGCGGCGCCGAAGCGCTGGTGCGGATGCGGCATCCGACCTGGGGCGTAGTGCCGCCAAAGCAATTCATTCCGGCCGACAACGATCAACACTTCCGCACGCTGTCGGAATTCGTCATCAACCGCACCATCGCCGATTGGCACTACCTGTTGGAACGGCAGGGCGCGATCGATCTGTCGATCAACCTGCCGATCTCGTTTCTCGCCAACCGCGACGCCGTGCACGACCTGTGCAGCTGGATGCCGTCGCATCCGGCGTTCCGCGGCCTGATCGTCGAGGTCGATGCCGCCGAGGTGATCGCCAATCTCGATCTCTTGGTCGACGTCGCCAAGCGGCTGCGGCTGCGCAACATCGCGATCGCGATCGACCGGCTCGGCGTCGACTGGCCGGCGCTGATGGAGCTAACGACGTTTCCGTTCGTGGAATTGAAGGTCGATCGCGAGCTGATCAATGGCTGCGCCGACGACCGCCTGAAACAGACCGTCTGCCGTCGCATCGTCGAACTCGCAGAAGGCTACGGCGCGCGCAGCGTGGCCACCGGCATCGAATCGCGCGCCGATCTTGTCACCGTGCACGAAATCGGCTTCGACGTCGTGCAGGGCTATCTGTTCGGCAAACCGACCGGGCTGAAGAAATTCGCCCGCACGGCGGCGGCGCAACCGTTGCGGTTGCACGACTGAACCACGCCGCGGCGCGCCACCGAGCGCCGCGCGCAAAGGTCAGTCGAACGTCATGTCGACGCATTTGGCGACGTCGGAGCCGAGCCCCGAGGCGATAATGATGCAGCCGCGGACCTTGCGCGCGGTATTGTCGCTCGCCCACACCGCGTAGCCGCCGGTGCCGAAGAACGAATTGGTGTTCGGCGGTTCGGTCTCGGCGGCGTCGAACGAATAATTGGAGTCGGTGTCGAACACCCGCGGTTTCTTGACGCAGCCGCCGTCGGTCTGGACGTTGAGGATTTCCTTGGCGTCACGGGTCATCGACAGGCTAACCGCGCAGCGATAATATTCCGAGCTGCGGACATTGAACAGATAGGCGAACGACCGGCAGGTCGCGGTATTGAGCTTGCCGGCGCTGAAGCCGCGGCCGCAGGAAATCCGCTGGTTGCTGGCCAGCTTGAACTCGTCGGCGAAGGCCGGCGCGGCCTGCGCCAACCAGCCGAGCACCAGACACCCCATCACGATCAGACGCATTGCGAATCACCTTTCGCCGACAGCCCGCGGCGCACGCCAGTAGAGCATGGCCCGCGCCGGTGAAAATCCCGGCCTCGGCCCTTCTTTCACAGCAGGGCAGATTAGCGCGGTCCCTCACGATGACAAAATCGCGAGCGGGCGTCGCCAGGTTGACGGAGAAAGCCCGTTCGTGATTTGTTCAAAGTTCAGACGCGATCGGTGCTTGATCGCTGTACAGACCGGGAGCGCGCAGATGAGATCGGGATACGCCTTGCTACTGGCCGCCGCGACGCTCGGCGCGCTGCCCGGCGCAGCGCTGGCGCAGGCCGCGACGCCGGCTGCGACGCCCTGGGTGCTCGCCCCCGATGTCGGTTACGCCTATGAGAGCAACGGCAAGACCTGGTCCTACAAGATGGGCACCAGCAACGCCAAGGATCTGTTGAAGGGCGCCAAGAAGGTGCCGAAGAATACGCTGTTCTTCATCGGCGCCAACGGTCAGCTCTATATGCGTAGCGGGCCGTATCTCGAGGACGACGGCCGGTTCAAATTCGGCCCGGGCTAGCCGGACCGGGTTCTGACTTTATGTTGGCATGTGAGGATTGCTCGCTGGGGCGAAGCGTTTCGTCATGATGAGGCGGAGCGTCATGATGGACAGCAGCGCCTCGCCATACAGCGTCGTCATTCCGGGGCGCGCGCAGCGCAAGCTGCGGGCGAACCCGGAATCTCGCAACGCGCGGTGGAGGCTTGCCGTGCAGCAGATCCGGGTTCGCTCGGGCTGATGCCCTCGCGCCCCGGAATGACGGCTTGGTAGCCTTTCACGCGAATTCTCTTCGCGCGAATCTCATTGGAGCGAATCTCATTGGAGCGAATGCAATCAAGTGAAGTCGCTATAGCGTTTTCGAGCGAAGTGGATCCCGGTTCGCGTGAAGAAAACGCGTCAAAAAACAATCTAGGGCTCCGGTTCTGATTCAATCAGAACCGGAATAGCTCTAGAATGCCGCCGCCAGTTCGCGGGCCCCGGGATTGTTGCTGTTGGCATCCATCCGGGCGTCGGTGACCGCCAGCAGTTTCGCGACGGTGTTGTGGCGGATCGCCACCGGGTTGCGCTCATAGCCGTTGCGCTGGAAGAAATTCGCGGTCGGCACCTGTTCGCGCAACGCCTGCGGCATCGTCACCATGTCGAACCCGGTGCCGTCGCCGGTGAGGTTCATCATCTCCAGTTCGGCGGCGCTGAGCGGGCGGCTGTAACCCTTCTGCCGCGCGAACAGCACCGAGGTCAGCAGTTTGTGGACCTGCAGCAGCGGGCCAACGTCGAGGTCCAGCACCATGGCGTGGATCGCCCAACCCTGCGACATGTTGCCGAGCTTTTCGTGCTCGCTCCATTGGTCCGGCACCGAACGGGCGAACGCCACCATCCGCTTCACCACCGCGATCTTGCGCTCCAGCGCCTGCCGCGGTGGGCCGCTCAATCTCGCCGCTTTCTGCGTCAATTCCGCGACGATGGCGTGGCCCTGCTCGGCCATCAGTTCGACGCTGTTGGTGGTGAGCAGCTGATTGTAGCCGATCGCCGTGGAGATCGCACGCGAGCCGGGCCGCGACGCGCTCAGTCCCGACTGCATGTCGTGGCCGCCATTGCCGCCGGTCTCGAACGCATAGACCCGCACCGCCTGCTCGCGGGTCAAGCCGGCGGCGAGTGCGACGCGGGCATAGGCGCGCTTGAATTCGACCTCGGCGGCGGGGCGCTGCGGCGCGAATTGATAATGCTCGGTGGCCGCCTGCACCAGATCGCCCACCAGCGGAATGGTCTTACGCTCCCGTCCGGGCTCCGGCTTGTCCTGGGGTTGCGGATCGACCGGCCGCTTCGGCCCGTCATAGACCGGCGGCTGCACCAGCACGTAGTCGTCGAGCGTCACCGGCTCGCCGTCGCGGCGCTTGGCGTTGCGGCCGCGCCGCTTCTCGGAGATCGCGCTCCAATAGGCGCTGGCGTCGGTCTCGTACTCCTGCCGGGCCTCGAGATAGTCCTGCAGCCTGGCACGATATTCGGCGATCGCCTGCGGCGAGGCGCTCTGCGCCATCGCGTCGGCGACGCCGGCGGGAACCGGGTCATCGGCCAAGGCCGGCGCCGCCATCAGCAGCAGCGGCAACGTCAGCGCGCGGCCAAACCAGCGAATCGGATCGGGTATCATCGCTGTCTTTTAGCAAGCATGGCGCGCAAGTCAGCCCCGAACTTCCGCGACATGACGACGGAGCAGCAGCGTGCCGCACGTGCCGGTTCCATCGCTTGGCGCCGATCAGGCGGCGCGCACCGTGTTCATGAACCTGCTGACCTCATGCTTCAGCCGGTCGCTGTCGCGCGACAGCGTCTGCGCCGCCGCCAACACCTGCGACGAGGCCGAGCCGGTCTCGGAGGCGCCGCGCTGCACGTCGGTGATGTTGGAGCTGACCTGCTGGGTGCCTTGCGCCGCCTGCTGCACGTTGCGGGAAATCTCCTGCGTCGCGGCGCCCTGCTCCTCCACCGCCGACGCGATCGTGGAAGCGATCTCCGACATCTTGCCGATGGTGTCGCCGATCTCACGGATCGCGCCGACGGATTCCTGCGTCGCCGCCTGAATCCCGGTGATCTGCTGGCCGATCTCGCCGGTGGCCTTGGCGGTCTGCTCGGCCAGCGCTTTCACTTCCGAGGCGACCACGGCGAAGCCGCGGCCGGCCTCGCCGGCGCGGGCCGCTTCGATGGTCGCATTCAGCGCCAGCAGATTGGTCTGCCCGGCGATGGTGTTGATCAGTTCGACCACGTCGCCGATCCGCGCCGCCGCCTTGGCCAGTTCGCCGACCCGGTCGTTGGTCTTGCGCGCCTGATCCACCGCCTCGTGAGCGATGCGCGAGGATTCCTGCACCTGCCGGCTGATTTCGTTGACCGACGAGCTCATCTCCTCGGTGGCCGAGGCCACCGACTGCACGTTGGTCGAGGCCTCTTCCGAAGCCGCCGCCACCACGGTGGTGAGCTGTTCGGCGCGTTCGGAGGTGGCCGACAGCGTGCTGGCGGAGGCTTCCAGCTCGGTCGCCGCCGACGACACCGTCTGAATGATCTCGCCGACCGCGGCCTCGAAATCGCTCGCCAGTTTGTTCATCTCGGTCTTGCGCTGAACGACGGCGCGCTGTTCGACCGCTTCCTGCTCCTGCTTCAACCGTTCGACCTCGAGGCCGTTGGTCTTGAACACCTCGACGGTGCGCGCCATCTCGCCGATTTCGTCGCGGCGCGCGGCGCCCGGGACGCTGGCCTTGAAATCGCCGAGCGCGAAAGTCTCCATCACGCTCTTCAACCGGCCGATCGGCTGCGACAAGCCCTTGATGCCGATCCACATCGCGGTGGCGAGCGCCAGCAGCGTGGCGATGATTCCGGCCGCCCACACCGTCCGGATCGAAGCGGTGGCGCGTTGCGTCATCTCTTCGGAATGCGCGGCGGCATCGGCCAGCAGCACGTCGACCATCGCGAAGTGCGCCTTCAGCCCGGCCTCGATCTGCGGCACGCATTCCGCCTTGAGCCGGTTCGCCGCGGTCAGGTTGTCCTCAGTCGACGAGGTCGTGGCGGCGAATTGAATGACCGGGTCGCAAGCCGCAAACGCCGTGGCAAATTTCTCGAGCACCGGGTTGATCACCCCCGCCTTCTCCGGCATCGCCAGCAGCACCGCGGCCATGCCCTTCTCGAACGACTGGCGGCTCTGCCTGCCCTGCGCCAACAGACTGGCGTTGCCGGCATCGGTGGTTTCCGCCAGCAGCTGGAACGCGGTCGACACGTAGTTCTCGGCGCGCCTTGCCGCGCGCACCGCCAGCGTCGAGGATTTGTCGATCCGGGTCACCATGTCGCTGCTGGCGTCGTCCATCTGCCGCATCTGCATCGCGGCAAAGCTCACCACGCCGAGCAACATCAGCGCCATCAGGCTGACGATCAGACTGATCTTGAAAACGATTTTGAGGTTGTTGAGCCAGGACATGTCGTGCTCCAGCGCCGACGCGCGGTTTGATCGGCTTCAGGCAACACAACCGAGCCGTTGTTCAAATTCTGCTGCATAAGTAGAGTCGGGAAATCTACGCCCTGTTAATTTGGAACCCGGTACCATTACCAGGCGGGTCAATGCAGCACTGTGCCGCGGTAAGATGCGCGCGTTCGAGGTACTTGGCGTTGCCGGCGTCGGCGGTTTCCGCCGCCAATTCAAATGTCGCCGCGATATGGGCGTTGGCCTGGCTGGTGGCGAGCACGGTCATGCTGGTGAACGTGCCGACCCGATCGACCAGATCCGAATAATTGTCGCCGACGGCCTTCAGGCGGACCGATGCAAAGCTCGCCACCCCGATCGTCGCCATCGCCATCAGCGCGACGATCCGTACGAACTTAAAGGTGATCTCGAGATTATTCAGCAAAGACATGCCGCACTCCGAGCAACGACGGCGCTGATCAGCGCGGGAAGGTGCATCGCTGATACATCGCGCCCGCACCGATCGTGAGCCATAGGGTTGGCCGGTCACTCGTTCGTTAATTTGCCGCCGGGTAAAATTACCTGCGTGGCGGGAAACCAGCCGGCGTCAGCGCGCGACGCCGGACGCCGGATCGCTCGCCGGCACGATCGGCAGATCCAACAGGAATCGGGCGCCGGGCCGGTTCGAGACCGCCTGCAGACGGCCGCGCAGCTGCCGCACCAGGCCGGAAATCACCTTGAAGCCGAGGCTGTTTCGCGGCGCATTGACATCGAAGCCGTCGGGCAGCCCGACGCCCTGATCGGCGACCTCGACATGAAGCCGGCCGTTGACGGCGCCGGCCGATAGTTCGATCACGCCGCCGCGATCGGCGTAGGCGTGTTTGACGGCGTTGGTGACCAACTCATTGATCAACAGCCCGAGCGGAATGCCGTGATCCGCCGACAGCAGCATCGGGTCGGCTCGATAACAGATCCGGTTGCCGTTCGCGTTGGCCTGCAAGCGCCCGCAGAACTCCGCGATGAAATCGGCGAGATCGATAAAGCCGATGCGCGAGCCGCGCGCCAGATTGTCGTGCACCTGGGCGATGGTGGCGACCCGCGACGAGGCTTCCTGCAGCGCCGCCCGTACCTCCTCGGAGGCGGCGCTGCGCGATTGGACCCGCAGCAGCCCGACCACGGAGGCCAGGCTGTTCTTGACCCGGTGGCTCATCTCCCGGGTCAGCAGCGCTTGATGCTCGAGCGCCTCGGCGAGCCGGTCGTCGGCGTGCTGGCGTTCGATCGCGATCCCGAGCAGGCCGGCAAAACCGGCGAGAAATTCGGCGTCGGCCTGGTCGAACCGGCCGGGATCGGCGCTGTCGACTTCGAGCACGCCGAAGTAGTCCTGGCCCTCGGCGCCGCGTTCGATCAGCACGTTGATGGCGCGGGTGACGCCGTAGTCGATCAGCAGCTGCGGGGTACGAAATCGGGCTTCGGTCTGCAGCTGATTTGAAATCACCGGCTGCCGGGTGTGATAGGCATATCCCGCCGGCGAGCCGGTGTCGGTCGCGAACCAGAGCGCGTCGATACGATCCGGCGCCCAGCCGACGCCGGCGCGCCCGATCAGGCGGTTCTCGCCGGGCACGAATTCCAGCACCTTGGCAAACGGCGCCCGCAGCCCGGCGGCGCATAACTCGGCGGCGCGCTGCAGGATCTGGCCGACGTCACGGATTTGCAACGCCGCGCGGCTGAATTCCCCCAACAAGGATTGTTGCCTGAGCCGATATTGCAATTCGTCGCGCGCCGTCTCAGAACGCAAATGGATCGGGAAATCCGCGTCCTTCTCGATGGGCTCCAGCATGACGGGCTCCGGCAGAATCCGGCCGCAGGCGGCGGCGGCCACCTGAGCGCCGAATGGTGAGATGCGAATCTCTGCCGCGATTTTGCCGCGTTTCGCCGATTCGGTCTGACCAAAACCGGACATCACGCCGGTCGAGCGGCATTTTTCTACCCCTCGATCTTTCCCGGCAGTCTGTGGTGTGGACCACCGACACGTCCCTGATTCGCGTGCAATGAATGAGGTGTACCAAGGAGGTACGCCATGTTTGACCGTGACGAAGAGCGTCGACTTGACCTCGAATGCCTGCGGCTCGCCGCCGACTTTCGCCAGATCGCCAGCGATACGCTGAACCCGGACCTGAAGTCCCAGTGCCTGCGAATGGCGCAGATGTGGTCCGAGCAGTGCGCGGACCGCGCGGCCGAGCCGGTCGCGGCGCGCGCAGTCGCCGTCCATTGATGGCAGCCTTCCTCTCCCACGCTCCCCCTCCACCCGTCGTTCTTATCGTAGAAGACGATGCGCTGCTGCGCATGCTGGCCGCCGATGTCGTAGAGGACGCCGGACATATTGCTCTGCAAGCATGTGACGCAGACGAGGCCTTGGCGATCCTGCGCGCCCGGATCGACGTTGCGATGGTGTTTACCGACATCAACATGCCCGGAAGCATGAACGGGCTGGAACTCGCCCATGCGGTGAGCGTGGGCTGGCCGCCGATCAAGATCGTGATCGCCTCCGGACGGGTTCGGTTGTTGGCTTCCGATATGCCACCGGACTGCGGCTTTCTCGGCAAGCCTTACTTGATGTCAGACCTGACCGCGCATCTGCGGTCGCTGATAGGTCGCGGCGCAGCCTGTTCGTAACACCGTGGTGTCCGCCCAACCTCTGTGAGCGATTTTGGCCAGACTCCGGGCGCCGCAACGTGCTCACACTCAATAACATGTCGGACAGCCGCCGCGCCGATATCGGAAGCGACCTCCGGAAGCCGAGGCAACCCGCCGTGCGTCACCCTGCTGACGATTCAATCGAACGGCCCAACCAGTTGCTGGCGGCGATGGAGCCTGCCAGCCGCCACCGCATCGAACCGCATCTGGAGCCGATCCATTTCAAGCTCGGCGACATGGTGTGCGATGCCGGCGGCCAGCTGAAACATGCCTATTTCCCGCAAGGATCGGTGCTGTCGCTGCTCACCGTGCTGGAGGACGGCGCCGCCATCGAGACCGCCAATATCGGCCGCGAGGGCGGCTTCGGACTGTTCGCGGCGATGTACAGCCGGGTCTCGTTCAACCGCTGCATCGTGCAGCTGCAGGGCCACACCGCGCGTTGTCCGATCGAATTGTTGCAATACGAATTCAAGACCAGCGAGCACATCCGCAATCTGTTTGTCAGCTATTCGGGAACCCTGCTCTCGCAGGTGCAGCAAACCGTGGCCTGCAACGCGATGCATTCCACCGAGCGACGCATCTGCCGCTGGCTGCTGATGATGCATGACCGTACCGGCGACGATGCGCTGCCCTACACCCACGACTTCCTCGCGCAGATCCTTGGCGCCAACCGCAAATCGGTGACGCTGGCGGCGCAGGCGATGCAGACCGCCGGACTGATCAGCTATCACCGCGGCACCATCCAGGTGCTCGACCGACCAGGCCTCGAGCAGGCGTCCTGCGAGTGCTATGCCATCGTCAAACAGCGCTTCGATGCCTTCCTGAAGCCGCCCCCCACCGCGGTGCAGGGCCATAGTCGGAGCGGCCGCGCCGCCATGTAACAAAATATCACGCCGAAATATCGCGGTCACAGTTGGACCTTTCTCTCGACCAACACGTTCTGGTTGTGTACGGTATCGGACTGAGCATTGAAGGGATGGGCTGTGTTGGAGCGTTCTGCCAAGGACACGTTCGATTCGAAGGCCTTCCTCGCCGGAGTCGGCGCGGGCAAGGCCATCCTGGAATTTCGCAAGAATCAGACCGTCTATGTCCAAGGCGATCCGGCCAGCGCGGTGTTCTACATCCAGAAGGGCCGGATCAAGCTCACCGTGCTGTCCGAACAGGGCAAGGAAGCGGTGGTGGCGATCATGGAGCCCGGCCAATTCTTCGGCGAGGGCTGCCTGAACGGGCATTCGCAGCGCATCGCCACCACGGTGGCGATGGAGGATTCGGTGGTCACCTCGATCTCCAAGGAGGCGATGCTGAGCACGCTGCGCAATCAGCCAAAATTCTCCGAAACCTTCATGGCCTATCTGCTGACCCGCAACAGCCGGATCGAAGAGGATTTGATCGATCAGCTGTTCAATTCCAGCGAGAAGCGGCTGGCGCGGCTGCTGCTGCTGCTCGCCAATTTCGGCAAGGAAGGCAACCCGCAGCCGATCACGCCGCATATCAGCCAGGAGACGCTGGCAGAGATGATCGGAACCACGCGCTCGCGGGTCAGCTTCTTCATGAACAAATTCCGCAAGCTCGGACTGATCAGCTACAACGGCAAAATCGAAGTCAACAGTTCGCTGCTCAACGCGGTTCTGCACGATAAGCCGCATATCGAGCGCGAATCCGAAAAGAACGAGCTCTGAACCGCACGCCGGGCGTTGGCGTCGCGCTCTTTTCAAGCCGAGCGCGAATGCTGCAAAGCAGCAAAGCGCGGCCGCGTCCAATAGTGAACAGCGAATCCTGCCTCGTATCGTTACGATGTTTGATCGCCAAATCGCCCATCCGGCAGCCGCTGGCGACTGGGAGTGTTGCGCTTCCGCCTCTTTGTGGAGGAAACGAGATGCGCCAGGTGCCGTTGCAATATCCCAAGACCGCCTGCGCCGATAACCTCGCCACCGTACACTGCCGCGACTGCGGATCGAATCAGCCGATGGCGGTGTTGGGGCACTATCCGCTGCTGTATTGCGGCAAGGACGCCGTGCTTTATCAGTGCACAGCTTGCGGCTCGGAACGAACCGCAAGCCTGCCACCCGGCGCGCCTGCGTCGGAAAACAGGAACTAGCCGGCGCGAGCCGTGTTACACTTCCGCGTGTATATGGCCGGGTTTGCAAGCTTCCGTGCTATGAAGTCGTTTGCGGCTTAGCCTGCCAGGGTTTTACGCGGCTAATCAGCAGCGGGGTACGGGCGCTGATGCCCTGCCATCGCTTGGGGGGTGACGATGCCGTTCGTTCGCAACGCTGATTCGCCGGGCGGCCGGGTGTTGCGAGAAACGCCGCCCTCGCCCTGCGCCCGGTGCGGCGGGCGAATGTGCGTCACTCGCATCGAACCGATGGCCTGTGGCCGCGACCTGCGGACCTTCGAATGCTCCAAATGCGGCCATGTCGTGCAATACAGCGTCGGCTATGGAACCGCGACACCCTGGGTGCTGGTCGACCGCCGCTATTGACGGCGACGCTTGAACGCCGCGGCGTGAACGACCGCGTTGCGCTCAGCTCGCCGGATCCTTCAGTAAGCCGCCGACCTTGTCGCGCAGCTCGCGCTTCAACACCTTGCCGAGCGAATTGCGCGGCAATTCGTCGACGATGAACACGTGTTTCGGCTTCTTGTAGCCGGCAACCAGTCCGCGCACCGCATCAACGATCGATTGCGGCGAAGGCGTCATCCCCGGCAGCGGCTCGACAAACGCGACCACCGCCTCGCCGAAGACCGCGTCGGGAATGCCGATCACCGCGGCCTCGGCGACATCAGGATTAGCCAGCAAGGCCAGCTCGACCTCCTTGGTGTAGATGTTGAAGCCGCCGCTCAGCACCATGTCCTTCTTGCGATCGACGATATAGAGATAGCCGTCGTCATCGGCTCGCGCCACGTCGCCGGTGCGAATCCAGCCGTCCTCGATCGCCTTGGCGGTCTCCTCCGGCCGGTTGTAGTAGCCGCGCATCACCGAGTAGCGGCCGGGTTCGCCGACCCGCACCAACAGTTCGCCGGCCTCGCCGGTCTTCACCGCACGGCCGGCCTCGTCGACGATCCGCACCTCGACGCCCGGCGTCGGGCGGCCGATGGAAGCGGCGTGATCGAACTGTTCCTCGTGCGACAGCGAGGTGACGCCGCCGACCTCGGTCATCGCGAAGAACGACACCAGCCGCACCTGCGGCAACAGCGCGATGAAGCGGCGCTTCAGTTCCACCGGAAAGGCTTCGCCGGTGACCACGATGCGGCGCAGCGAGGCGCATTTCGCCGGATCGGCCTCGATTTCCGGCAGCATCATCCGGCACACCGTCGGCACCATGCCGACCACGCTGATCTGTTCGCGGGCGATCAGGTCGATGGTCTGCTTGGGATCGAACTTCTTCATCACCACCAGCGTGCCGCCCAGCGTCAAGGCATTCGCCATCCGCGCAAAGCCGGTGCGATGCGCCAGCGGCGTGGTGACCAGATAATGATCGTCGCGCGAAATCCCCCACTCCACCGCATTGATGAAGCAATGCTGGGTGATGATATTGGCGTGGGTGATGATCGCACCCTTCGGCGCCCCGGTGGTGCCCGAGGTGTACATGATCACCGCGTCGTCGGACTGCACCGACAACAGCGGCAGCGGCGCGATCGCGGCGTCGCGCAGGCTCACATAGTCGAGCGCGCCGTCTGCGCCCGGCCCGACCGCGATGCGCACCGCGTCGGGATGAGCCGCAAGCACGCCCCGGATCGCCTCGCCCGGGCCTTCGAAGGCGATGACGGCGGGCCGGCTGTCGGCACAGATGTGCTGCAATTCGTGCGGCGTCAGCCGGGTGGTCACCGGCACCACGATGGCGCCGAGCGAAAACGCCGCGAACAACAATTCGACGATCTCGACCCCGTTATTGAGAAACAGCACGATGCGGTCGCCCGCGCCGAGCCCGTGTTGCCGCAGCCCGCTGGCGACGTGGGCGATGCGGCGCTCGAGATCGCGATAGACGATCCGCTCCTCGGCGCAGACCAAGGCGGTCTTGTCGGGAAAGCGCACCGCCTGCGCACGCAGGATGGTTTCCAGTCGCATGATGTCCCTAGACCAGTTTGAAGGCGGGGTATTGCACATCGTTGCTGAGATGATCCCAGGTCACCTCGACGCGCTGGCCGATCGCCACGCTATCGGGATCGGAGCCGAGGATATTGCCGAGAATCCGCACGCCCTCGTCGAGCTCGATCGTCGCCACCGACAGCGGCAGCCGGCCGTCGAGGCCCGGTCCCGGCACCCGGATCACCGTGCAGGCGTAGATAGTGCCCTTGCCGGAGACCTCGCGCCATTCCAGGTTGCGGCTGCCGGTGAAGATCGAGACCGGCCGCGGATAATGCTGGAATTGCCCGGTGTCCTTGCAATATTGCAGCACCAGCTTGCCTTGTTGGGCGCCGTCCCAAAACGCCTGGGTGTCGACATAGGTGGACGGCTTGGGGACCGCGCGGCCCGCTTTGTCTTCAGCCATGGTTCAGGCCTCCAAAATCATGGCGGCGCTGGTACCCCAGTTCCGCGCGTAAGGGATGACGCCGATGCCGGTGATCAGCGCGTTGCTGGGATTGGCGACCTGACGGCCGCCGCCTTCGCCAAACATCTGACGCACCGCTTCCGCCAGATTCAGCCCGCCAGAGGCGAGCCCGGGCTGACCGGCGGAAATCTGCCCGCCGCCGGTGTTGAGCGGCAGCGTGCCCTTGAACGACAGGTCGGTGTCGAGCGTGAAGTCGCTGCCCTGGCCGCGCTTGCAGAAGCCGAAGTCTTCGAACTTCATCATCACCGCGATGGTGAAGTCGTCGTAAGGCTGGAACATCTTGATGTCCTTGGCGCCGAGCCCGGACTGCTTGTAGAGCTTCGGCGCGATCTTGGAGAACCCGGTCTCGGTGATGTCCGGGCAGGACTGGTTGCCGTTGACGTTGGTGATCTCGGCATAGGCGGTGGGGTAGACCATCTTGCTGATGCCGAGGCTCTTCGCCTTGGCCTCGCTGGTGACAAGGAAGGCGTTGGCGCCGTCGCAGAACATCACGCAATCCAACAGCCGCAGCGGGTCGGCGATGACGCGCGACTTGTTGTAGTCGTCCATGGTGATCGGGGTCTTGAACTTGGCGTAGGCATTGTCGTTATGCAGCGCGTGCTCGCGCTGGGTGATGGCGATCTTGCCGAGCGCGTCGGACTTCAGACCGTATTGATGCTTGTAGCGGCTCATCAACAGCCCGAAGGTGGCCGGCGGCCCCTGCACGCCCGGCGGGTCCTGGAATTCGCCGCGATAGGCGCCGTAATTGGCGCGCCACGACGTGCTCGGCGCATCCGCCGACAGCACCACCACCACCTCGCACAAGCCGTCGCGGATCGCCGACGCCGCGCGCGCCACGCCGCCGGTGGCCGAGCAGCCGCCGGTGCCGCCATAGTTCAGCCAAGTGGGAGTAAGCCCGAGCGCCTCGGTCATGTAGACCGCGAAGAACGGATTCGGGCATTCGCTGAGCGGCGCGGTGACGGCGAGGCCGTCGATCGCGTCCTTCTCGATGCCGGTCGCGGCCAACAGCTTCGCCAGCGCCTCGCCGCCGAGGTCATAGGCGCTGCGGCCGGATTTGTAGTCGATCGCGGTCTCGGAATAGCCGGCGATCACGATGTCGCGTTTGCTGCTCATGGTCATTCTCCGCGGAACGCTGGCGATCGCTTGTCCTTGAAGGCGGTCAGGCCCTCGTCGCGATCTTTGGTGAAATAGAGAAGGAAGGAGGCGTCGCCCTCGGCCTCGAAGCCGTCCGGCAGCGCCATGTCGATGCCGCGGTCGATCACCGACTTGGTCATCATCACCGGGATCGGCGCGTTGTCGCTGATGCTTCTGGCGATCTCGCGCGCCTTGTCGATGGCGTGGCCGGCCTCGGTGACGTGGTTGACCAGCCGGTAGCGTTCCGCCTCGGCGGCGGTGATGCGGCGGCCGGTCCACATCAATTCCTTGGCCAGCGGCTTGCCGATCAGCCGCGGCAGGGTCTGGGTGCCGCCGCCGCCCGGCATCATGCCGAGCTTGATTTCCGGCAAGCCGAATTTGGCATTGGCGCCGGCGACGATGATGTCGCCGACCAGCGCAAGCTCCAGCCCGCCGCCGAGCGCAAAGCCTTCGATCGCCGCGATCAACGGCTTGGTGAAGGCACCGATCTCGCGGAACAGCCGGTTGACCTTGCGGCCGCGCTTGCGAAACCGATAGAAATCGAAATAGCCGTTCTCGGCGATCTGGAATTCGCTGGTGTCGATGCCGGTGCAGAACGCCTTGTCGCTGCCGCGCAGGATCACCGCGCGGACCTCGCGGTCGTGCTCGACCTCGCCGAGAATCGCCAGAATTTCCTCCGCGGTCTGCTCGCGCAGCGAGTTTAGCTTGTCCGGCCGGTTGATGGTGATCTCGATCCAGCCGCTCTCGCGCGACAGAATGACGTCCTGATAGTTCATGGGCGCTCCAGGGTGTTAGGCTTCGTTGTCAGGTCACGAGTCGGTCTCTTCGCCGCCCATCGCCGCGGCGATCTGCGCGTGCAGTTCGGCGATGCGTTGCGGGTCGGCGCGCGCGGCGTCGTCGATCTTGACTTCCAGCGCAATCTTGGCCGGCTGGCTCAGCACGATGGCGCGATCCGCCATTTCCAGTGCGTCGTCGATGCGATGGGTGATCAGCACGCAGGTTTTGCCGAGTTCGCGGGCGATCTGGTAGAAGTCGCGGCGCAGCGCGCCGGAGGTGACGTGGTCGAGCTGGCTGAAGGATTCGTCGAGAAACACGATCTCCGGGTCGATCGCCAGTGCGCGCGCCAGCGACACCCGCTGCCGCATGCCGCCGGACAGTTCGTGGACGTATCGGTCGTCGGCGCCGTCGAGCCGCACCCGGGCCAGCCATTCCTTGGCGCGGCGGCGGGCGTCCGGCTTGGAGACGCCGAGGATCAACAGCCCGAGTTCGGCGTTCTCGACCGCGGTGCGCCACGGCAACAGCCGGTCGGTCTGGAACGACACCGACAACCGACCCTTCAGCGCCTTGAAGGAATCGTGCGGATCGAAGCCGGCGACCCGCACCGATCCGGAGTTCGGCGCGGTGGTGCCCATGATCAGGTTGAGCACGGTGCTCTTGCCGGCGCCGGTCTGGCCGAGCAGCACCACGATCTCGCCGCGCCGCACGTTGAGCGACAGGTTGTCGACCGCGAGATAGCTGCCGAATTGCTTGGTGACGCCTTTGACTTCAATGAGGTTGTCGATCATCGCACCGTTGCCTCCGCACGCCAGCGCAGCGTGACCTTCTCGACGGCGTTGACTGCCGCCTGCAGCGCCAGATTGAGGATCACCAGGAAGAAGGTCCAGGCCAGCACCTGGTCGATCCGGAAGGTGGATTGCGCCAGATTCATCCGCGCGCCGATGCCGACCGCCGAGGCCACCAGTTCGGCGAAGATCACCATGCGGATCGCGTAGCCGATCACCGACTTGGTGGTGAGAAAGATGTAGGGCACGATATGCGGCAGGATCAGATAGCGCAGCACCTGCCAGCGCGACGGCCGGAAGCTCTCGATCATGTCGACCAGATCCTTCGGCAGTGCGCGCACGCCCTCGTAGACGTTGAGCGCGTAGAACGGCAGCAGGATCACCAGCAGGATAAAGAAGATCCGGGTCTCCGGGTTCTTGAACCAGAACACCGCGATCAGCATCCAGGACAGCGCCGGAATCCCGGTGTCGATCAGCACGATCGCCTTCAGATACGGCCGGATCCAGCGCACCGTGCCCATCGCCAGGCCGAACAGCACGCCGAGCGTCATCGCCACCGCCACCGCGGCGGTGAGCCGGATCAGCGTGATGCCGACATGGTAGGGATCGGTGAAGAACAATTCGCGCGCCGCCGCCCACACCGCGACCGGCGACGGCATGATATAGTCCGGCACGTAGCGGCTGGTAATCTCCATCGCGATCAGCATCGCGATCACCACGACGGCGGTGGCGAACAGGTCGCGGCGATTTTCCGGATTGTTGTGCGGCCGCACCGCCGCGGGCAGCGGCTTGACCACGAGTTGGTCGGCCGGCGCCGTGGCGCGCGGCGAGGGATTGCTGTTGACGCTCACTGCCATGTTGTCCGCCACGCTCATCAGATCGCAAAAAACTTGTCGTCGACCGGCTTGGTCAAAAGCCCGTTGCGGGCGAGAAACTCGCTGGCCTTCAGCACTGAATTGCGCGACGCCGGGTCCGACATCGGCCGGAAGTTGAAGGTCAAGCGCCTGGAGCCCATCGCCTCTTTCAGGATGTCGTTGGCGACCCCGGTCTTGGCGCCGAACAGATCGACCGCTTTCGCGGTGTCGGCGTTGATGCCGTTCAGGCAGTCCTCGAACACGCCGGCGATCTTGGCGGCGATCCCCGGATTCTTGTCGAGCAGCTCCTGGCGCACGCCGACGCCGAAATACGGCAGGTCGCCCTCGCCGATCTTGTGATAGGCGTCGCCGGCCTTGAAGATCACCCGCAGCTCCGGCTTCTTCATCAGGCCGGTGGTGATGTTGGGCTCCCAGGACAACGCGGCGTCGGCGCGATCCGCCATCACCAGAGTGACGGAGGCCGCCGGATTGTCGACGTTCTGAATGGTGGCGTCGTTCTCGATGTCGAGCCCGCTGCCTTCCTTGATCAGCGCCCGCACCATCCGATAGGTGCCGGTGGATTGCAGGGCCGCGATGGTCTTGCCGCGCAGCTGCTTCACCTCGCTGACGCCGGATTTCGGCGCCAGCAGCGCGATCATGTTGGCGTCGGTGATGGTGCAGAGATACTTGATCGGCACCCCGGCCTGATGCCTCGCGGCAAAAGTGTCCCAGCTCCCGATGCAGACATCGTAATTGCCGGCGACGAAATCATTGTAGTAGGTCGAGACCGCGGTGTAGGGCGCGGGGTCGGGCAGCGTCAGCCCGTGCCGGGCTCCGAGCTTGTTGGCGAGGATGTATTGCACCGGCAGCACGGTGAAACCGGGTTGCAGCGAGGCCCAGCGTACCGCCACATCGGCGGCCAAGGCCGGCCGTCCGGCGGCGAGCAGCATCGCGGCGGACGCCGATCCGAACGCGAAATCGCGCCGTGTCAATCCGTTCATGTTTCTCTCCCGAGGTCGCGTTCGTTGCGCGTTCGTTGCGGATGCGTGCGGCTTCGCCGCTACGCCCCGATGTGTTGGATGCAGTCTAACCTTGCCAAAGCCGAGACGTCGGCGCAATTTCGCCGCTGCAACGTTCCAAAAATGAGACGATAGGCGGCGCGCGGCTCGGCGCGCCAGCCAGGGAGGCAAGGGTCCGGATGCCGCGAAAGCTCGATCTCAACGCGCTGCTGCTGTTCTTCGAAGTCACCAATGCGCGCAGCATCAGCGCGGCCGCGGCCAAGCTCGGGATTCCGAAATCCACCATCAGCCGCAAGATCCAGTTCCTCGAGGATCAGACCGGCGCGACCTTGTTCCGCAAGGGCAGCCGCAAGCTCACCACCACCGACATCGGTCAGACGCTGTACGAGCATTGCGAGCGGATCGCCGCCGAGATCGAGGAAGCCGGGCTCGGCACCGCGCGGATGCAGACCGAATTGCGCGGCACGCTGCGGGTCAGCATGCCGGTGGATTTCGGCATCGGCTGGCTGTCGAGCGCGCTCGCCGCCTTCGCGGTGGCCTATCCGGACATCCATCTGGTGATCGACGCCAACAGCCGCTGGGTCGACGTCACGGTCGAGCCCTACGACGTCGCGGTGCAGCTCGGCCCGTTGCCGCAAACCCAGGGCGGCACGCGGCCCTTGGCGAGCATCACCCGCGGCGTCTATGCCAGCCCGGAATTTCTGCGGCGCGCCGGCTCGCCCTTGAACATCGACGAGTTCGGCCGGTTCGACTGCGTCGTCACCGAACACCAGCGCGCCGAAGGGGTGTGGAACTTCCGCAGCGCGCAGGGCGCCAAGGTGATCAACGTCGCCGGCCGCATCACCGTCAATCACATCGGCATCGCCCGCGAACTGGTGATCGGCGGCGTCGGGCTCGGCATCCTGCCGAACATCATGTGCCAGAACGACGTCCGCGCCAAACGGCTGAGCCGCGTCTTGACCGATTGGGAAAGCCCGGCGCTGCAGGTCTCGGCGACCTTTCCCGGCAAGCGCAAGGAATCGCGCCGGCTGCGCACCTTCCTGGATTTCCTCGAGCAGAAGCTGAAGATCGAAGGCGACCCGCGCGGCCGCGGCCCGGCGCGGCACGCCTAGGCTGGCGCGGCGCGGCGGGTCCATGCGCTACACCACGCCGCAGCTTTGATAGACGTGCTTGATCTCGAGGAAATCGATCAGCGCGTCATAGCCGTGCAGGCGGCCGAGTCCGCTGCGGCGATAGCCGCCGGTCTCCGCTTCGGCGAACAGCTTGTTGTGGTCGTTGATCCACACCGTGCCGTTGCGCAGCGCGCGCGCCACCCGCATCGCGCGGGCGCCGTCATGGGTCCACACGCTGGCGGATAACCCATAATCGCTGTGATTGGCGCGCGCCACCGCCTCCTTCTCATCCTCGAATTTCTCCAGCACCACCAGCGGGCCGAAGATTTCCTCCTGGACGAAGAACGTCGACGTATCGCGATGCGCCACGAGCGTCGGTGACAGGAAGTAACCGTTGGCAAGATCGCCGCCCGGCCTCGAGCCGCGCAGCACCACCTCGTCGGCGGCCTGCATCGCCTCGTCGATGCGCTTGGCAACGCCGGACAGCGAGGCTGCGTCGATCAAGGGGCCCATCTCGGCGCCCGCCGCAGAGCCCGGCGCGATGCGAATCTTCGCCAGCGCGGATTTCAACGCGGCTTTCATCTCCTCGTAACGCGAGGCGTGCACCAATACGCGGCGCGCCGCGGTGCATTGCTGGCCGGCGATGATGGTCGCGGCCGCGGCGAGCTTCGGCGCCACGTCGGCGACGTCGGCGTCCTCGAACACCAGGCAGGCGGATTTGCCGCCGAGCTCGAGCGACAGCTTCTTCATGGTCGGCGCCGCCGCCGCCATGATCCGCGCGCCGGTGGCGTTGGAGCCGGTGAAGCTGATGACGTCGACATCGCTCGACGTCACCAGGTGCTCAGCCACGTCGTGGCCCTGTTCGCTGACCAGATTGACCACGCCGCGCGGCAGTCCATCCGACTCGTGCAGGCATTTGATGATCGCGGCGGTGATCAGCGCGGTCTGCGGCGCCGGCTTGATCACCACGCTGCATCCGGCGGCGAACGCCGGGGTCAGCGCGCGGATCAGCAGCACCGCCGGCGCATTCCACGGAATGATCAGTCCGGCGACGCCGGCCGGCTCCTTCAATAGCGTCGAAAAGCTGCCCGGCTCGACCTCGAACACATGGCCGGGGATGTAGCGGGCAAGCCCGGCATAATAGCGGATCTCGGAGACGCTGCCGGCGATCTCGCCGCGCGCCTGCGAAAGCGGCTTGCCGTTCTCCAGCGTCAAGAGCCGCGCCAGTTGGTCGGCTTGCGCCTCCATCCGGTCGGCCCAGCGCAGCATCACCATCTGCCGCAGCCGCGGGTTCTGCGCCCAGTCCGGACGCTCGAAGGCGCGCCGCGCCGCGGCCACGGCGGCCTCCGCCTCGGCGCGGCCGCTGGCCGCGAAGCCGCCGATGCCGCCGCCGGTCGCGGGATCGATCGAGGGCGCATTGGCCCCGGTCTCGGCCGGCTGCCAGGCGCCGTCGATCAGATTATTCGCATGCAGAGAAGTCATGGCCGTCATTCCCCCGAATGATATTTAGGACGGCGCGTCGTTGGGCGAGCGCCGCCTTGTCTTCGAACCGATCCGAGCGCGTCAACGCCCGGTGAATTTCGGCGCGCGCTTGCTGTTGAAGGCTTCGACGCCTTCCTTGAAGTCGTCGGACTGCCGCAACCGGCTGTAGCAATGGCCTTCCAGCTCGATCGCGATCGCCAGCGTGGAGTCCTCGGTGTCGTTGAGGAGCTTCTTGGCGGTGCGCTGCGCCAGCGGCGAGAAGCCGCGCAGCTCGTCGACCAGTCTGTCGGTCGCCTTCTCCAGCTCGGCGTCGGGCATGCATTCGGTGGCGATGCCCCATTCCAGCGCCTGCTTGCCGGGGATGCGCTTGGAGCGCATCACGATGTCCTTGGTGCGGGTGATGCCGATCATCTTCTGCAGCCGCGCCGATCCGCCGGAGCCGGGGATCTGGCCGAGCTTCTGTTCCGGCAGCGCGTATTGCGTGGTGTCCGAGGCCAGCCGGAAATCGCAGGCCAGCGACAATTCAAAACCGACGCCGAAGCAATAGCCGCGATTGGCGACGATCACCGGCTTGGCGCAGCGCGCGGGTGCTGCGATGTTCCAGGCCAGTTTCGAGACGTGCTCGGGCGAGGCCTCCATGAAGCCGCCGATATTGCCGCCGCTGGA
>NZ_DASWPE010000104.1:0-23646 GCF_036404135.1 Rhodopseudomonas sp.
CTTCACCACGCCTCGATCGGGGAGAAAGGCTGCTTTCATTCCTGAGATGGCTTTCTTGGGGTCGCCCCTGAACTTCCTGGGAAAACGCCGGTGGTGGATATCACATGCGAACTTCAGACAGGAAGTTAAGACGCCAAGGCAACAGGAACAAGGCCCGCGCGGCATCGAAAACGGGCGTCGGGACGCCGGCTCAAGCCGAGCGATGCCACTCCCGCGTCGCGCAGCTCTTACTGCCTTGAACGCGAGACCGAAAACTCGCCGTTGCGGACGCGTGCGGCAAGGCCCTCGACGAATTTCGCCACCGCGTCTTCGCCGTAAGTGCCGACCAGTTCGGCGAACGCCGCAAACAGGCTCGCCTGCGCCAGGCAATCGCCGTCAACGCCATCGTGCCGCGCTTCGGCCCACGCTTCGTTGAGATAACTGAGCGCAGCCTGTTTCTGTTCGTGATCGGGCAACGGCGCGCGGCCGCTCGTGAAGGACTCTGGATAGCTCATGGAACTCGACAGGCTGAATGGCGCGATCCCGGACGGCGCGCGGAGTAGGTGTGTAAAGGTGTAGCACGGGCCGCGGAGCCGCCTAGGGACTTCTTTAAGAAAGGTTAATGGCGGTGGATAATATGATTCTAACTCGCGGCGGACGTCTCGTGGCATCGGAAACACGGCCGCAGGGCCCGCCTTTCTGCAAGGACTGTCAATTGGCGTAGCGCGCCGTCAGGTCTCGCGAAATCTTCGCGCCTTCCTCGATATAGCGGCGGATGGCGATGGTCGCCGCCGGGGTGCAGGTCCGGTAAGTCTGCTGGAAGCCGTTATAGCCGCGGTTGAAGCCGGCGATCATCTTGTTGCGGCGCTCGCCCGACGGCGTCTCGGCGTCGACCAGCGCCTGCATCTCGTTGCGCCATTTGGTGCCCTCGTTGGCGCCGCAGATGCCGCGCAGGTAATGCAGCGCGCCGAGAATCTCCGCCAGCCGCTGCAGGTCGCCGTCGAACGGCGCTGCGGCGTCCTGCGCCCGGGCCGGGGCGAGGCCGCAACTGGCGACGATGATCAGGATGGCGAATAGACGGCTGAGCATGAACGGGTCCAAGCGTGGCCTGATATGCCTTCTCAGGCCGGGCGGCGCAAGGCGCCCCGTCAGCGGCGCAGCAGCGCCGAGGCCGCGGCAGCGATCGCCGGCAGGCCCTCGGTGTGGCGCAATCCGGCGACCGCGTCGGGCGCGATCCAGCGGAAATCGTCCAATTCTTCGTTCAGCCTGGGCTCGCCGCCGATCCAGCGCGCGGCAAAGCTCATGATCAGATAATGCCCGGCGTGCTGCGGCCCGGGCAGCACCTCGTGCCAGCCGGCCAGGGCCGCGATCTCGATTGACAGCGCGGTTTCCTCGGCGACCTCGCGATGCAGCGCGGCGGCGAGCGATTCGCTGTATTCGACCTTGCCGCCGGGCAGCGAAAACCAGCCTTTCGCCGGGGCGCGGGCCCGGCGCACCACCAGCAGCCGACCGTCGCGAAAGATCGCGGCGCTGACCGCGAGTTGCGGTCGATAGGGCGGGGCGTCGAGCTCTGCAGGCGCGGCCACGGCGCCGCTCAATGCGCCATGATGTAGTCGACGTCGGCCTCGGCGCCCTGGCCGTTGATGATGCCGCCGGCGCGGGCGACCAGCGGCTTGACCCAGCCGACCGCCTGTTCCGCCAGCGCGGCGCGGGTCTTGTCCTGCTTGGCCTCGCGCATCGCCGCGCCGACCGCGTTCAGGATCGAGGTCATGTTGCTCGTGATGTCGTCGAAATCGGCGCGTATCGAAGGATCGGCACTGTCGTAAGCATCGATCGCCAGATCACGGGCCTTGAAATTGGAGGCGTGGAAGTGCTCGGCATAGGACAAAGGGTGCCAGTCGAGGAAATCCTCGAAACATTCCGGCAGGTCCGGAATCATCTCCAGCAGCATGATCGCTTCGTTGAAATGGTTGAGATAATCCGTCGCCAGCCCGGTCTTCGGATTGATGTTGGCGGCGACCAGCTCGGCGGCGCGCGCGTCGGCCTCGGCGCCGGACGGCGCCTGGCGAGCGGATTGCGCCGATTGCAGGGTCATCGATGACATCGCGGCATTGTTGGTGCTTTTCGGTTAAGGGGTGCTGAAGATGAAAGTTTTTTGGTTCGGCGGATGTGCGGACGTTTTGTAATCACCTCGCCGCCGGCGGCGGTGCGGCTGGCCTTCGGCTATACCGACCAGCCGAATTTCCCGGCGCGCTACAATATTGCCCCGACCCAGCCGATTCCGGTGGTGATCCTGGACAATGGCGCGCGCCGGTTCCGGCTGATGCGCTGGGGGTTGATCCCGGCCTGGGTCAAGGATCCGCGCCATTTCAGCCTGTTGATCAATGCCCGCTCGGAAACCGTGCTGGACAAGCCGGCGTTCCGCAACGCCATGAAGCGGCGGCGCTGCCTGGTGCCGGCCGACGGCTATTACGAGTGGCAGCCCGGCGGAAAACCGAAGCAGCCGTATTTCATCCATCCGGCCGACGGCGTGCCGCTCGGCCTCGCCGCGGTGGCGGAAACCTGGGTCGGGCCGAATGGCGAGGAACTCGACACCGTGGCGATCGTCACCACCGCGTCGGCAAGATCGATGGCGGCGCTGCACGACCGGGTGCCGGTGACGATCGCGCCCGGCGATTACGCGCGCTGGCTGGATTGCGCCGATGTGTCGGCCGACGAGGCCGCGACGTTGCTGCATCCGCCGGCCGAAGGCGCGTTGCGCTGGCATCCGGTGTCGACCGCGGTCAACCGCGTCGCCAATGACGACGCGCAACTGATCCTGCCGATCGTGGCGGGTGAGGCGCCAGCCGAGCCGCCGCCGCGCCAGCCGGCCAAGGCCGCGCCGTCCCGCCCGGTCAAGCTGGTTCCCAACGATGAGGGGCAGGGCTCGTTGTTCTAGAGCTATTCCGGCGAGCCGGGATCCGCTTCGCTCGAAAACGCTACAGAGGCGAAGCGGCAGGACGGTTGGCAGGACACCGCCCGGCGCGCTAAGGCGGGCCGGCACGAAATCGCCCTTTTCTTGATTGAAGACCCCCGTGCTCTTTGCGTCACGACTGTCAGACCTTCCGTTTGCAGACTCCAACCCGGTCTTTTCAATGAAAGCTGCTTTTGGTCTTGCCCTCGCGGCGTTGCTCGCAACGGGGTTCAACGTCGGCGCGGTGCAGGCGCGACAGTCCCAGGATCAGCAGATGATGAAGCTGTCACCTGAAACCCGGCTGGAACAGCGCTGCAACGCCAAGGCGATGGGGACGGTGAACCGCGACCACAAGAACTTCAAGACCGACGAGTTCGTCGCCTATGCGTTTGCCGACACCGTGATTCAGGGCGAGTTGGTCAAGGCGCCCGGCGGCGCGATCCGCAACGGCAACGTCTGGTATCATCTCGCCTATACCTGCCAGACCAGCGACCAGGGTCTCGCCGTCAAGTCGTTTTCCTATCAGCTCGGGGAAGCCGTTCCGCGCAGCGATTGGGAGAAGCATTTTCTGGTGCCGAAATAGCCGCAGCGCGGCGCTTATCCAGCTCGCGCGCGCGGCCGCGTTGTCGTTAGTTCGTCATTGCGGGCCGAGATCGGCGCGTAGCGCCGAGCGAAGCAATCCAGGGCCTCGCCTGCAGTCCTGGATTGCTTCGTCGCAAGAGCTCCTCGCAATGACGAACTTGAACGCATGATCGCGTTGCGCGCAGTTTAAGGACAATTCACGGCGTCGGCGCGCGGCCATCCAACCATTTGGCGTAGATCACGCGCTGCTGCTCGCCGAAGCCGAGCTGCTGATAGAACGCCTGCACCGCAACATTGTCGGCGCGCACCAGCAGCATCAGTTTCTCGATGCCGCGCGCCCGCAGCCAGGCTTCCGCGGCGGCCATGATGGTGCGGCCAAAGCCGCTGCCGCGCTGCCTAGGATCGACCGCGACGTAATACACCCAGCCGCGATGGCCGTCATGGCCGACCAGCGCCGTCGCGACGATCGCTTTGCCGATACGCCCCGCCAGCACGTCGGCGTTAGCGCCACTGCGCGCCAGCGCGATGTCGGCGGCGGGATCGTTCCACGGCCGCGTCAACCCGCAGCGCTGCCATAGCGCGATCACCTCGGGAATATCGGCATCGATGATCGGCGCGATCGCAAGCGTGTCGCTGCTGTTCATCGTGGTGTTGCTGTCGCTGCTCATGATCAATTCGCCCTCAACACCTTGCCCGGATTCATGATGCCGAGCGGGTCGAGCGCCGTCTTCAGCGAGCGCATCACTTGCATCGCCACCGGATCCTTGACGCCGGGCAATTCGGCGGCTTTCAACAGCCCGATGCCGTGTTCGGCGGAGATCGAACCGCCCAGCTTCATCACGATGCCGAACACCACGTCGTTGACCTCGTGCCAGCGCGCCAGGAACGTTGCGGCGTCGGCGCCGACCGGCTGGCTGACATTGTAGTGGATGTTGCCGTCGCCGAGATGGCCGAACGGCACCGGCCGCGCCCCGGGAATCAGCTTCACCACCGCGTCGTTGGCTTCAGTGATGAACGCGGGCACCGCCGCGACCGGCACTGAGACGTCGTGCTTGATCGAGCCGCCTTCCGGCTTCTGCGCCGGCGAGATTTCTTCGCGCAATTTCCAGAACGCGGCGCGCTGGCTGAGATTTTCCGCCATCACCGCGTCGTCGATCAGCCCGTCCTCAAGGCCGCGGCCGAGGATCGCCTCCAGCGTGTCGCGGCAGTCGGCGCGCGACGACGACAGTTCGATCAGAACGTACCAGGCGTGCTTGCTCTGCAGCGGATCGCGGTTGCCGAGCGCCACGCTGAACCGCACCGCGATGTCGGCGATCAGTTCGAAGCTGGTGAGGCTGCTAGCCGCCTCGCTGCGGGCGATCTCGAACAGCTTCAGCGCGTCCTCGGGCGACTTCAGCCCGACGAAGCCGGTCTCCACCGCGCGCGGCTTCGGAAACAGCTTCAGCGTCGCCGCGGTGATGATGCCGAGCGTGCCCTCGGCGCCGATGAACAGGTCGCGCAGATCGTAGCCGGTGTTGTCCTTCTTCAGCTTTGACAGGCTGTTGAGGATGCGGCCGTCGGCCAGCACCACTTCGAGCCCGAGCGCCATGTCGCGGGCGAGCCCATAGGCCAGAGCGGCGGTGCCGCCGGCATTGGTCGACAGGTTGCCGCCGATGGTGCAGGAGCCCTGCGCACCGAGCGACAGCGGGAATAGCCGGTCGGCATCGGCGGCGCGGGACTGCGCGTTCTGCAGGATCATGCCGGCCTCCACCGTCATGGTGTTGGAGGCGAGGTCGATGTCGCGGAGCTTGTCCATCCGCCGCAGCGACACCACCACCTCGCCGTTCAGCGGGGTCTGGCCGCCGACCAGACCCGTATTGCCGCCCTGCGGCACCAGCGCGATCCGCCCGGCGCTGGCGAGCTGGCAGATCGCCGCCACTTCCGCGGTGGAGCCCGGCCGCAGCACCAGGGCGGAGCGGCCGTGGAACAGGTTGCGGTCCTCGGTGACATAGGGCGCAAGGTCGATCGGATCGGTGACGGCATATTTGGCGCCGACGATTGTCGTGAACCGGGCGATCATATCGGCGGACAGCGCTGGCTTGGCGGGCATCGGGGTCCTGGGTGTTGTCTGGCCGGGGGCGGTTGGTGCGGCGGTTTGGCGGCCGCCGGCCGGCCGCGGCGCCGATTGTAGGGCGGCGGGGGACCTGGCGGTCAAGTCCGCGCGGCGCAGATCCGGTTCCCGCGGCCGCGCTTTACCGAGGGGTAATCCCTCACCGGCGAATTTGCCGAACCGGGCCACAAAATCTATTGTGTAAATTGACCGGCCGCGGCCGTAAAAGACCGCCAACCTTTCAGCTACCGAGGACCTCGACATGCCCGCCTATCGCTCCAGGACCACAACCCATGGCCGCAACATGGCGGGCGCTCGCGGCTTGTGGCGCGCCACCGGCATGAAGAACGAGGATTTCGGCAAGCCGATCATCGCGGTGGTGAATTCCTTCACCCAGTTCGTGCCCGGCCATGTGCATCTGAAGGACCTCGGCCAACTGGTCGCCCGCGAGATCGAAAACGCCGGCGGCGTCGCCAAGGAATTCAACACCATCGCGATCGATGACGGCATCGCGATGGGCCATGACGGCATGCTGTATTCGCTGCCGTCGCGCGAACTGATCGCCGACAGCGTCGAATACATGGTCAACGGCCATTGCGCCGACGCCATGGTGTGCATCTCCAATTGCGACAAGATCACCCCCGGCATGCTGATGGCGTCGCTGCGGCTCAACATCCCGACCATCTTCGTCTCCGGCGGGCCGATGGAATCCGGCAAGGTCACGATCGGCGGCAAGAAGCGCGCGGTCGATCTGATCGACGCCATGGTGGCGGCGGCCGACGACCGGGTCAGCGACGCCGACGTCGAGGCGATCGAGCGCTCGGCCTGCCCGACCTGCGGCTCCTGCTCCGGGATGTTCACCGCCAATTCGATGAACTGCCTGACCGAAGCGCTCGGTCTGGCGCTGCCCGGCAACGGCTCGGTGCTCGCCACCCATGCCGACCGCAAGGCGCTGTTCGTCGAGGCCGGGCATCTGATCGTCGATCTGGCGCGGCGCTATTACGAACAGGACGACGCGACGGCGCTGCCGCGCTCGATCGCCAGCTTCAAGGCGTTCGAAAACGCCATGACGCTCGACATCGCGATGGGCGGCTCGACCAACACCGTGCTGCATCTGTTGGCTGCGGCGCACGAAGGCGAGATCCCGTTCACCATGCAGGACATCGACCGGCTGTCGCGCCGCGTCCCGGTGCTGTGCAAGGTGGCGCCGTCGGTGCCCGACGTGCATCTGGAAGACGTACATCGCGCCGGCGGCGTGATGGCGATCCTCGGCGAGCTCGACCGCGCCAAACTGATCAATGCCGAATTGCCGACCGTGCACTCCGCCTCGCTCACCGAAGCGCTGAACCGCTGGGATGTGGTTCGCACCCAGAGCGACAGCGTGCGCAAGTTCTACAAGGCGGCGCCCGGCGGGGTGCCGACGCAAGTCGCGTTCAGCCAGGAGCAGCGCTTTGAGGAGGTCGACACCGACCGCGCCAAGGGCTGCATCCGCGACGCCGAGCACGCCTTCTCCAAGGACGGCGGGCTGGCGGTGTTGTCCGGCAACCTCGCGGTCGACGGCTGCATCGTCAAGACCGCCGGCGTCGACGCCAGCATCCTCACCTTCCAGGGACCGGCGCGGGTGTTCGAGAGCCAGGACGCCGCGGTGGATGGCATTCTCGGTGGCAAGATCGTCCCCGGCGACATCGTGGTGATCCGCTATGAGGGGCCGCGCGGCGGCCCCGGCATGCAGGAAATGCTGTATCCGACCAGCTACCTGAAATCCAAGGGCCTGGGCAAAGCCTGCGCGCTGATCACCGACGGCCGGTTCTCCGGTGGCTCCTCTGGGCTATCGATCGGCCACGTCTCGCCGGAAGCCGCCGAGGGCGGGCTGATCGGCCTCGTGGAAGAAGGCGACCGCATCGAGATCGACATTCCGAAGCGCTCGATCCGGCTTGCGGTCGACGACGCCGTGCTGGCGCAGCGCCGCGCCGCGATGCTGGCGCGCAAGGACGCCTGGAAACCCGGCAAGCGCAGCCGCAAGGTGACCTCGGCGCTGAAGGCCTACGCCGCGATGACCACCAGCGCCGCCCGCGGCGCGGTGCGGGTGGTGAAGGATTGATCGCTCAAGCGATTGATTGAATCACGGCGAATACTCCGAGCACTGAATAACCTCTCTCCGCTCTTGCGGGAGAGGTGAGCTCAGTGCTCGTTGCGCTGCTACCTACTTCAGCGCTTCACACACCGAGATGTGCTCGCTGTGCAGCGCCCCGGTGCTGCGCGACGACACTGCATTCCACCACGCCTCGAGCGCCACGCGATTGCATTTCAGCCGCACGCTCATGCCGTCGGCGAATTTGATCCAGTCGTCGAAGCGATAGTCTGGCACCGCGATCAGCACCGGAATGTCGGCGCTGAGCGCGCGGTCGATCAGATAGCACAGCCCCTGGCCTTCGCATTCCAGCTTGCCGAAGCGATTGATGATGACGAGGTCGGCGCCTTGATCGATCGCGGCTTCGATCCGCGCGCCGGCCTCGAGCAACTGCCCGATGTCGAGCCGGCAGCCGCTGGCGAGCGCGCCGAGATCCTGCAGCAATTGCAATTGTTCGCCGGAATGTACCAGCGTCGCGGTCAAGTGCCGGCGGTCCAGTTCGTGGTGCCCGGTCTGCACCAGCCCGACCGGGCGATGGCCGCGCGCCAAAAGATCGGCGGCGAAGCTGCGCAGGATCGCGTCGGGGTCCTGGTCCTTGTCGTAGACCAGCGCGGCGAGGTCGCTTTGGGAATCGAACATGGCATACCCTTCGCTGCGCGCGGCAACCCGGCCACCGGCGTTATAGCTCATTATATATCACGACAGCCGGCCGCGACCAACAAGGCCGCGGGCCGCAACCCAGCCCGCCGTTAGGCGCCGGCCTTTTCGGGCTTCTTGCGGCCCTTGCTGATGTCGGCGCGCAGCGCCAGCAGCTGCGTGCGCGCGGCGGTGGCGGCGGCCTTTTCGATCGCGCGATAGCGCTCGACCAGGGATTGTCCGAACGGGGTGAGGATCGCGCCGCCGCCGTTCTTGCCGCCGGTCTGGCGATCCACCGCGGCGTGGCCGCAGATCCGGTTCAACTCGTCGACCAGGTCCCAGGCCCGTTTGTACGACATGTCCATGGCGCGGCCGGCGGCGGAGATCGAACCGCAGGCGGCGATGTTTTCCAGAAGCTGGATCTTGCCCGGGCCGATCCGGCCCTCGGGGTCGAGATCGATGCGGACGCTGAGCTGCGGCAGATGTTTGGGAGGCTTTGACATGGGACGACCGGGTTCAAGCGAGTGTCGGAAACAAGCATAGCCTCATCGCGGCAATGGCGCGATGCGCACCTGGACGTCGCGGGGCTTCGCAAGGTACGGCGACGACGTCACCAGCAGCTCGGCGCCGGCCTGCGCATAGGCCGCGGCGTTGCCGGGATTGACCCCGCCGGCCGCGGCGATCACCGGGCGGCGCGGCATTCCGGCCAGCCGCGCCAGCAGCGCCGCGATCTCGCTGGGCGCGAATTTCTCTGCCTGGATCACGTCGAAGCCGGCGTCGGCCGCCGCCACGCCGGCCTCAACCGAACCGACCTCGATCACCAGCTTCTTTTCCGGCGCGCCGCGCCGCAGCCTGGCTGCGGTCTCCGCCAGCGGCTCGGCGCCGAGAAAGCCGCGATGCTCGGCGAACACCAGCAGCGTTTCCGACAGCCCGAGGCGATGCATCACCGCGCCGCCGGCCTTCACCGCCGCGGCGGCAAAGCGCTTGGTGCCGGGGGTGTTCTTGCGGGTGCAGGCGACCACGATGTCGGGCCGCACCGCGCTTGCGGCATCGACGATGTCGCGCGCCGCGCTGGCCACGCCCGACCAGATCTCGATCAGGGTCTGCGCCACCTTCCAGCCCTTCAGCAACGCCGCGGCGGAGCCCTGCGCAGTCAGGATCGGCGCGCCGGGCGCGAGCCGTGTGCCGGAGGCGGCCAATAGCTCAACCCGGCCGCCCGCCAGTTCGATGATCGCGGCGGCGTCTTCGGCGAGCGCCAGCAGCATCGGGTCGCGGGCGAAAAACTGCATGCGGCCCAAGGCTGAGCCGATCCCGAGCGCCTCGGTGGTGAGGTCGCCATAGGGCACGTCATCGAACAGCAGGCGCTCGAGATCGGCGCGGCTGGCTGCGGTCGACAGGGGAAGGCTCAATGGCGTCGGCTCCTCGGGTTGCGGGCCAGCTTTACGGCCAAGCCGCCGCCGCTGGCAAATCCGGCTCGGCTCGGCGCGGGGCGCCGTTCCGTTATGTCCGTTTGGATACACCGATGTCGGACTTGCGACGCCCCGGGCGCCGGATTCTCGGATTCGGCGCGCAAACGCCGGTTTTCATCCGTTTTCCCAGCAATTCGTGGACCAGCCCGGCGCGGCACGAAGCTTGCTCTTGGTGGTTGAGCGGCTGCGGCCGTGGCTCATTGGTCTTATTGTTCTCGGCTTGGAACGGGATGACCTGTTCCAACCCCCACAGGACGCTTCGTCATGACGCTTGACCTTCCAGACCCCGATCCGAACCTCGTCGCCGCGATCGCCTACCGCGCCGAGGACGATATCGATACGCTGTTGGCGGATTTCGGCGAGGCCCTGGTGCGCGCCGGAACCAAGGTCGGCGGCATCGTCCAGCGCAACACCAAGGACGACACCGGCAAGATCCGCGGCATGCGGGTGATTGACCTGATGACCGGGCGCGGCATCGGCATTTCGCAGGCTCTGGGCTCGGGCTCCGGCGCCTGCAAGCTGGACAGCGCCGGGCTCGCCGAGGCCTCGCGCGCGGTGCAGAACGCGGTTGACGCCGACCTCAGCCTGATCATCGTCAACAAATTCTCCAAGCAGGAAGCCGCCGGGCGCGGCCTGCGCAGCGAGATCGCCGACGCGATCCAGACCGGCCGGCCGGTGCTGACCGCGGTGCCGGCGTCGTGCCTGGAAGCCTGGACCGAATTCACCGGCGACCGCGGCACCACGCTGTTCTGCTCGCGCGCCGTGGTCGAGGACTGGTGGCGCGAAGTTTCAACCCGGCAGGCGCTGGTTCGCAGCGCCGCCTCGTCCCAGCCTGACGCGCGGAGAGCGACGTGACCCATAGCCGATTGAATTCGCGGATCCGCGCCAGCCAATTGCCGATCGCGCTGTTGCTCGGCACCAACGAGATCGCCTCCGCGGTCGCGGTCAGCCTGACCGGGCTCGGCTACTCGGTGATCATGTGCCACGATCCGTTTCCGCCGGTGATGCGCCGGGCGATGGCGTTCCACGACGCGCTGTTCGACGACCGCGCGGTGGTCGACGGTATCGAAGGCAAGCACGCCGAGACCCCGAGCGAAATCGCCGCGGTGTTCTCCAAGCCGGGGCAGGTGGCCGTCACCTCGCTGCACCTCACCGACATCATCGCGCTGTATCCGATCAAGATCCTGGTCGACGGCCGGATGCAGAAGCATCGCATCACCCCGGACTTCCGCGGCATCGCCGATGTCACGATCGGGCTCGGCCCGCAATTCACCGTCGACGTCAATTGCGACATCGCGGTGGAAACCCGCCCGGCGAAGAACGGCACCGTGGTGCGGGTCGGCCGCACTGACGCCGCCGACGGCGTCGCCCGCTCGCTCGGCGGCGTCGGCGCCGAACGCTTCGTCTATTCCGACCGTCAGGGCCGCTGGCATACCCCGCTGGAAATCGGCACCCGGATCTTCAAGGGCGTGGTGCTCGGCCATCTCGACGGCCATCCGGTGCCGGCTTCGATCGACGGCGTGCTGCGCGGGCTGGTGCGGGATTCCACGCTGGTGCCGGCCGGCGTCAAATTGCTGGAGATCGATCCGCGCGGCGCCAACGCCAAGTGGACCGGCACCGACGAGCGCGGCCGCGACATCGCCAAGGCCACCGTGACGGCGATCCGGCTGCGGGCGCTGCGTCCGGCGATGAAGGATGTCGGCGCCGGCGTGTACTACCTCTAGGATCGGGCGAAAGCTCATGGCCAAGGTGACGTTTTACGAGAAGCCCGGCTGCGGCGGCAACGCCCGGCAGAAGGCGCTCTTGATCGCCTCGGGCCACGACATCGAGGTGCGCAACCTGCTGCAACAGCCTTGGAGCGCCGCGACGCTGCGGCCGTTCTTCGGCGACAAGCCGGTCGCCGACTGGTTCAACGCCTCCTCGCCGCGGGTCAAATCCGGCGAGGTCAAGCCTGCCGAAAGCTCGGCCGAGGCGGCGCTGGCGCTGATGGTCGCTGATCCGCTATTGATCCGCCGGCCCTTGATGCAAGTCGGCGAGCGCCGCGAGGCCGGATTCGATCAGGCTGCGGTCGACGCCTGGATCGGGCTACGGCCGACCGACGTGGCAGTGACCGACCGCTGCCTGAAGGAGGGCGACGCCGCGCATGCCGCGGCCTGCCGCGCCGCCGCCGAGCCGTAATCGCGTCCGGCGATTTCATGGTTTGGTAACAACTCTGGGTTTCATTCGCCGGATGCAAAGCCGCGGCCTTCCGACGCTCGCCATTCCTGCCGCGCGCAGCTTCGTCGCGGTCGCCGCGATCGCCTATCTGGTCGATCTGTTTCAGCAGACTCGCGCGCAGCTCACCAACGGCCTCGGCCGGCCGTTCGGCGACGATTTCATCAATTACTGGTCCGGCGCGTATCTGGCCTGGCATGGCCGCGCCTCCGAGATCTACGACATGGCGGCGTTTCACGCCTTCGAGCAGTCGGTGGTGGGGCCGGCGCTGAGCAATTATCACTACAGCTATCCGCCGGTGAACCTGCTGTTGACCGCGCCGCTGGCGTTCGTCCCCTATGTGCCGGCGCTGACGCTGTGGCTATTGCTCGGCTGGGCGGCGTTCTATGGCGCGCTGCGGCTGGCGATGCCGCACGGCGGCGCGCTTTTGCTGGCGCTGGCGGCGCCGGCGGTGTTCATCAACGCGCTCGGCGGGCAGAACGGGATGTGGACCGCGGCGCTGTTCGGCGGCGGTCTTGGCCTATTGGATCGCCGGCCGCTGTTCGCCGGCGCCCTGCTCGGGCTTTTAGTGTTCAAACCGCAGCTTGGCGTGCTGATCCCGTTCGCCTTGCTGGCCGGCGGGCATTGGCGCGCCTTCGCCGCTGCGGCGGTGGTCGCGCTCAGCCTGGTCGGGCTCAGCGTCGCCGGTTTCGGCTTTGCGCTGTGGGCCGACTATGCGCGCAATCTGGCGATGCTGCGGCACCTCATTCTGGAAGACGGCAGCGGCGTCTGGCACCGCTTCGTCACGGTGTTCGTGGCGGCGCGGCGGCTCGGCGCTTCGGTCGAAACCGCCTATGCGATGCAGCTCGCCGCCGCCGCGTTGGCCTGTGTCGTCGTGGTGTGGGTGTGGTTTCGCGAATCTGAAGCGGGCGTCAGGAACGCGGTGCTGCTGCTGTGCAGTTCGTTCGCCACGCCCTATCTGCAGGACTATGATCTGGTGTTCGGTGCGCTGGTGGTGGCCTGGCTGTGGCACGCGCCGAGCGTCGCCGCGAAGTCGAACCGCCCGCTGCTGATCGCCTGCGGGCTGGTGCTGCTGCTGCCGCTTCTGACCGCGCCGCTCGCCATCGTCACCGGGTTGTGCGTCGGGCCGCTGCTCTTGCTGCCGGCGTTGCTGGTCGCGGTGCAGGGCGCCTGGCACGCCGGTTCCGTCGCCGCGCCGGTGCCGCAAGGCGGCCTCGTTGCCGAAGCGGATCGGCCGGCGGCCGGCTGAGCCGATGCCGCGCCGACGATCGCATGGTCCGGAAAACGCTGGCTTGCCTTGAATCGATTCGGGAAAAAGGCAAAAAGCCTAGCGGGAAGTCGTGGTCGGAGTGGCAGGATTCGAACCTGCGACCCCTGCGTCCCGAACGCAGTGCTCTACCGGGCTGAGCCACACTCCGACAGTGGCCGGCTTATAGCCAAGGGTTTCGCACTCCGCAAGGAGGCGAATGCAGGATTGGAATTTAGATGAAACTGGGCCTTGCGACGAGAATCGTCGCCGCCGGCGAAGACGGGGCGGCGAAAGCCGTGAAATGCCTGCAGGACGGCGGTCTGGTGGCGTTTCCGACCGAGACGGTCTATGGGCTGGGCTGCGATGCGGCCAATGCCGCGGCGGTCGCGCGGCTGTATCAGGCCAAGGGCCGGCCGTCGTTCAATCCGTTGATCGCCCATGTCGCGGATCTCGCGGCGGCCGAACGCATCGGCCGATTCGACGGCGACGCCAGGCGGCTTGCCGCGGCGTTCTGGCCGGGGCCGCTGACCGTGGTGGTGCCGAAAGCCGACAATTGTCCGGTCGCCGATCTCGCCACCGCCGGGCTCGACAGCGTGGCGATTCGCGTCCCCGCCCATCCGGTGGCGCAGACCATTCTGCGCGGCTTCGGCGGCGCGGTGGTGGCGCCGTCGGCGAATCGCTCCGGCCATGTCTCGCCGACCGCGGCGGCGCATGTGCATGTCGACCTCGACGGCCGCGTCGAGCTGATCGTCGATGGCGGGCCGGTGTCGGTCGGCGTCGAATCCAGCATCGTCGGCTGCCTCGGGGCGCCGCTGCTGCTGCGGCCGGGCGGTCTGCCGCGCGAAGCGATCGAGGCCGTGCTCGGCCGCGCGCTGGCGCATCCGGTGGCGTCCGATCCAACGCGGCCGCTGGCGCCGGGCATGCTGGCCTCGCATTACGCGCCGCGGACGAAAGTGCGGCTCGAGGCGAGCCGCGTTGAACCCGGCGAGGCGTTGCTGGCGTTCGGCGAGGCCGCATTGCCCGGCGTCGACGCCTCAACCGTGGTCATGAACCTGTCGCAGCAAGGCGATCTCACTGAGGCCGCCGCCAATCTGTTCGGATTTTTGCGCGCGCTCGACGTCAAGGGCGCCACCGGCATCGCGGTAATGCCGGTGCCGCGGCACGGGCTCGGCGAAGCGATCAACGACCGGCTGCGCCGCGCCGCGATGCCGCGGGGGTGACGCGCTGCGCATCGCACGCCCGATGATGGTGGGCGTGTGTGTGTGGCGCAATGCGCTTCACCACATTCAGCCGTCATTCCGGGGCGCGAGGCCGATAGGCAGAGCGAACCCGGAATCTTGCTGCATGCCACGGCGCTGCTCCGGCCGACCACGTGGCAAGATTCCGGGTTCGCTCGAGCTAAACGCTCTCCCGCCCCGGAATGACGGCTTTGCTTGCATTTGGCGCATCCGACGAGGTCGGATGGCCCCTTGGCTAATGCATCCGCGGTTTCTTCAAAAACTTGGCGCGGTCGGACGACACCAGTTCGACGTCGAACGTGTCGCCACCGCGGTACAGCGTCAGCGGCACGTCGACGCCTGAACTGCCGAGCGACCAGTATTTGCGGTAGAATTGCTCGGAGCTCAAGACCTTCTCGCCCTTCACCGCGAGGATGACGTCGCCGGTCTTCAGTTCGGCGCGCGCCGCCGGGCCCTTCGGCGCGATCCCGACCACCACGATCTTGTCCTCGATCTCGGCGGAATACAGCCCGAGCCAGGGCCTGGGTGCGGCGTTGACCCGGCCGAATTTGCGCAGGTCCTCGAGGATCGGCTTCAACAGGTCGATCGGCACGATCATGTTGAGATGCTCGTCACGGCCGGAATGCTCGCGCTCGATCTGCAGCGAGCCGATCCCGATCAATTCGCCGGCCTCCGAGATCAACGCCGCGCCGCCCCAGTTCGGATGCGCCGGCGTGGTGAAGATCGCCTCGTCCAAAAGATATTCCCAATAGCCGGCGAAGGTCTGCTTGGCGGCGATCTGGGCGGCGACCGAGCGCTCGCGGCCGCCGACGCCGCCGACCACCACGCGGTCGCCGACCGAGGCCGCCGACGAACTGCCGAGCGGCATCGGATCGACATCGAGTTCGCCCAACGCCTGCACCAGGCCGAAGCCGGTATCCTGGTCGAAGCCGAGCGCGTGGCCCTCGACGATGCGGCCGTCGCCGAGATGCAGCCACACCGTCTCGGCCTCGGTGATCAGATAGCCGATGGTCAAGACCAGCCCGTGGTCGATCACCACGCCGTTGCCGGCGCGCTCGACGCCGAGCGTGTCGGCGGTGAAGGCGTCGCCGGGGATGATCGAATGCAGGCCGACCACTGAGGTCAGCACGTGTTCGAGGTCGAAGCTGTAGTCCTCGACCCGCGGCTGGGCCGAGGCGGGGACTTTCCAGGCGGTCAATGAAGGCATCGCGACTCTCCCACTTCGACTCACAGATAGTCGTCGTTCAGCGCGTTACCAGCAGGTAGCCGCCGACGACCAACAGGGTGGAGAGCAGCGCGATCGCGCCCAGCACCCCGATCACGATCGCCAACAGATCGTGGGCCTCCAACCATCGTCGCAACGCATTGACCATTGGTCCGTCCGCCATTGAAAACTGGTTCATTCGGCACAGGATAACAAACGCTTGATTTGCCGTCGCGCCCAACATTGCGGCGGTGCGGGGCCTTCCGGGCCAGGGCGCCGGGTCGCCGGCACCGCGGCGGAGTAGCTGGTTCTCCATTTGTGGAAGCGCTTCGCAACCACGAGGCGTCATTCCGGGGCACGAGGTCGAAACGCCGAGCGAACCTGGAATGACAGCCTCGGCGTGGTTCGACTGCCTGATGAGCCAGGACGTAGCGACCTGCTCGGCGTCCCACTCTTAAAAGCATTCTATTCTATTATCCGGCGCCCCCCTTGAAACCGCTCGAGGGATGTCGGATTGCTGCCGCAATGATCGACCGTTAGGGTTTCGGGTGCCAGCGAGGCAGGGGGGCAGATTGACGACGGCTCGACGGCAGCGCCAGCGCGGTGGTGACGGCACGCGACGGACGAACGTCCGGCCCGCGGGCCGCGGCCTGCCGCGCGCGCTCGCCGTCGAAACCGCCGCTGCGTTGCGCCACGCCAGCCGCCTCGCGCTGATCTGGTTCACCGCCTTCGCGCTGATTTTTCAGACCACGCTGGCGCTCGCGGCACCCGTTGCCGCCGCGCAGCCGGACGCGCTGGCGCTGTCGGCGCTGTGCGAAAGCGGCCTTGCCCACGCCCCCGCCGGCCCCGGCGATCACGGCGTCGCGCCGCATATCAAATGCATCGCCTGCGTGATCGGGCACAGTCTGGCGCCGCCGGCGCCGTTGCCGGCGCTCGGCCCGCTGCCGAGCCTGGTCGATGCCTCGCCGGCCTGGCGGCTGTCGGCGGCGGTGCCGCGCGCGGCTCCCGCCGCCTCGCACTCCGCCCGCGGGCCGCCCGCGGCAGCGTAACGCCAGACCCGCGTCGATGCGCGTGCCGCCCTGCGGCCTGCCACGGCGTCGGTTGGCCGTCGATCGCCGCCGCGCGAAGCCGACCCGCCGTTGTTCGTCGGGCGATTTCGCAAAACCACCGTCCCCGCGGGCCTGACGCGCTGCTGCGCGCCTGCACATCCCTTGAATCCTCATCATGCCCACCTGTTCATCCGCCGGCCTGCGCCGCGCGTTGTTTGTCACCCCTGCCGTGCTGTTGTCCGGCGCTCTGCTGGCCGGTACGCGCCAGCCCGCGGCGGCGCAGGAGGCCGTCGCCATGCCGACCATCGTGGTCGAAGGCACCAAGCCGAAACCCAACCGGCGGGCGCAGCGCGCCGCCGTGCCGCACCGCACCGCGGTGGCACCCGCGCCGGCCTCGGAAGGCCCGGTGCTGCCGGCCGACACCACGACGATTTCCGCCGCCGCGGCGACGGCGCGCAGCCTCTCCACCAGCGACTCCGCGGCCTTGATCGCCGATATACCGGGCGGCGCGGCGTGGGGCGCCGGCGGCGTCTCCAGCCTGCCGGCGATCAACGGCGTCGGCGCCGACCGCGTTCAGGTCGCGATCAACTCGATGCTGATCAGCCCGGCCTGCCCGAACGAGATGAATCCGCCGTTGTCCTTCGTCAATCCGACCATGATCGCCAACATGCGCGCCTATCTGGGCGTCGCCCCGGTCAGCGTTGGCGGCGACTACATCGGCGCCAAGATCGACGTCAGCACCGCGCCGCCGTTGTTCGCCAAGGGCCCGGGCTGGCTGACCACCGGCTCGGTGTCGGGCTTCTTCCGCAGCAACGGCAACGGCTACGGCGTCGACGCCACCGCGACGGTGGCCAATAATGACACCAGCGTCACCTATACCGGCGGCTGGGCGAAGGCCTCCGACTACAAGGCCGGCGACGGCACAAGGATCAAATCGACGCTGTACGAGATCCAGAACCACGCGCTCAGCATCTCGAAGCGGAGCTTCGGAAACCTGGTCACGGTGCAGGTCGGCGGCCAGTTCATCCCGTATCAGGGCTACGTCAACCAATACATGGACATGGTGTACAACCAGAGCGCCTTCATCAACGCCCGCTACGAGGGCGTGTTCGATTGGGGGCAGTTCGAAGCCACCGGCTTCTACCACCACGTCCAGCACACCATGGGCTTCATCGCCCCGGACAAGACCGGATCGATGCCGATGGACACCAAGGCCAGCGATGCGGGCTACACGCTGAAGGCGAGCTTCGCGGTGTCGGGTCATGACCTAATCCGGGTCGGCAACGAATTCTATCACAACAAGCTCGACGACTGGTGGGACCCGGTGGCCGGCTCGTCGATGATGGGACCGAACACTTTCACCGGCATCAATGGCGGTGAGCGCAGCCGGTTCGGCAGCTTTGTCGAGTGGGAGCGGCATTGGGACCGCGAATGGACCACGCTGCTCGGCCTGCGCAACGACATGGTGTGGAGCGACACCGGCGACGTTGCGGGCTACAACGCCATGATGTACGGCGCCGACGCCGCGGCCTTCAACGCCCGCAACCACGCCCGCACCGACGCCAATTTCGATGGCTCGGCGCTCGTGCGCTATGAGCCGGGCGCAACCAGCCAGTTCGAACTCGGCTTTGCCCGCAAGACCCGCTCGCCCAATCTGTACGAGCGCTACGCCTGGTCGAACTCGGCGATGGCGATGAGCATGATCGGCTGGTTCGGCGACGGCAACGGTTATCTCGGCAATCTCGATCTCAAGCCGGAAAAGGCCCACACCGCGAGCTTCACCGCGGCCTTCCACGATCCGGCGCAGCAGCGCTGGGAGGTCCGGGTGACGCCGTATTACAGCTACGTCGAGGATTATATCGACGTCGATCGCTGCGCGCTGCGCGCCGGCTCCTCGACCTGCACCGCGGCCAATCTGACCGCGACCAACGACTTCGTCGATCTGCAATTCGCCAATCACGACGCCTACCTCTACGGCGTCAATCTCGACGGCAGGCTGCAGGTCTGGGAAAACCCGGTCTACGGCCGCGGCGTACTGCGCGGCCAGCTCGGCTATGTGCGCGGCCAGCGCAGCGACGGCGTCAATCTTTATCATGTGATGCCGATCAACGGAAAGCTGGCGCTGGATCATACGCTCGGCAATTGGAGCAACAGCGTCGAGCTGCAACTGGTCGGCGCCAAGGACGACGTCAGCCAGGTTCACAACGAATTGACCACTCAGGCCTATGCGCTGGTCAATCTGCGCACCGGCTATCAGTGGGACGCGCTGCGGCTCGATCTCGGCGTCGACAATCTGTTCAACACCAACTACTACCTGCCGCTCGGCGGCGCCGATCTGGTGGATTATAAAGTGGTGTCGATGATGGGATCGTCGGCGGCCTATGGCTATAACGTGGCGGGGCCGGGACGTTCGCTGAATGCACGGCTGACCGTCAGATTCTGAGCGCCTGCGGGGGTCTGCCGCCGCGGCGCCGCCGCCGAAAATCCGGCCGGCGCGGCGGCGTTGCGCGGCGTCGTCCGCAGGGCGGAACGACGCTCGCATTGAGGCTGGCGCCGTTCGGCGAGTCCGGCTATTGCTCCGCCACGAGGAGCAAAACATGGCCCATCCGATTCAGGAAGTTCTGCAAGCCTTTTCCAGCGGCGAAATCGTCGTCGTCACCGATGACGACGACCGCGAAGGCGAGGGCGACCTGATCGTCGCGGCGTCGTTCTGCACCGCCGAGAAGATGGCCTTCATCATCCGCCACACCTCCGGCATCGTCTGCGCGCCGATCACGGTCGAGGACGCGAGACGGCTGCGGCTCGATCCGATGGTGTCGAACAATGATTCCAACCACACCACGGCGTTTACGGTGTCGATCGACTACAAGCCGGACAACGGCACCGGCATCTCCGCTGACGAGCGTGCCTCGTGCTGCCGGGCGCTGGCCAATCCGAACGCCGGCGCCAATGATTTCTCCCGCCCCGGCCACATTTTTCCGCTGATCGCGCGCGAGGGCGGCGTGCTGCTGCGCTCCGGCCATACCGAGGCCGCGGTCGATCTGTGCAAGCTCGCCGGGCTGCCGGCGGTCGGCGTCATCTCGGAGTTGATGAACGACGACGGCACCGTGATGAAGGGCGAGCAGGTCGCGACATTCGCCGCCTTGCACAAGATCAAGCACGTCACCATCGCCGACCTGATCGCGCATCGGCAGGCCCGCGAGAAGCTGATCGAGCGGGTTTCCAGCTTCACCATGGAGACCCCGATCGGGCCGATGCAGGGCTACGCCTATCGCTCGCCGTTCGAGTCGATCGCCCACATCGCGCTGGTCTATAAGGGCGTCGGCGACGGCAAGAACGTGCTGACCCGGTTCCACAAGCCGAACATCCTGAAAGAGATGTTTTCCGGGCCGCGGCGGATGCAGGAGGTGCTGGAGCGTTTCAAGCAGAACGGCTCCGGCGTGCTGGTCTATCTGCGCGACGGCGCTGCCGGCGTGCCGGTCGAGCCGATCGACGAGCCGCAGTCCGCCGAGGCCGACCGCCACAAGCAGTGGCGCGAGATCGGCGTCGGCGCGCAGATCCTGCGCGATCTCGGCGTCTCCTCGATCCGCCACCTGACGTCATCGCAGCATGACTACAAGGGCCTGTCGGGGTTCGGCATCGAGATCGTTTCCAACGAGCGGCTGGGCGGCTAATGTTCCGCATGCGAATGTCGGCATTCTGAACCGCGGCGCGGGGTCTCGGGCAACTAACCTGCCGCGGCCGCATTTGATATCCAGGCCGTGGCCTTGTGAAAGGGATTTCGGATGAGCGTGCGCACGCAGAGCAAGGACAAGCCGGCTCCGGTGAATTTCCAGTGGGACGATCCGTTCCTGATGGAAGACCAGCTCACCGAAGACGAGCGCATGATCCGCGACACCGCGCGCGCCTATGCGCAGGACAAGCTGTTGCCGCGGGTCGCCTCGGCCTATCTCGAAGAGCGCACCGATCGCGAGATATTCCACGAGATGGGAGAACTCGGGCTGATCGGCATCACGCTGCCGGAGGACTATGGCTGCGCCAATGCCAGCTACGTCGCTTACGGGCTAGTGGCGCGCGAGATCGAGCGGGTGGATTCCGGCTATCGCTCGATGAACTCCGTGCAGTCCTCGCTGGTGATGCATCCGATCTACGCCTATGGCGACGAGAACCAGCGCAAGAAATATCTGCCGAAGCTCGCCTCCGGCGAGTGGGTCGGCTGCTTCGGCCTCACCGAGCCCGACGCTGGCTCCGATCCCGGCGGCATGAAGACCCGCGCCGAGAAGGTGTCCGACGGCTATCGGCTCTCCGGCACCAAGATGTGGATCTCCAACGCGCCGATCGCCGACGTTTTCGTGGTGTGGGCGAAGTCGGCCGAGCACAACAACCAGATCCGCGGCTTCATCCTCGAGAAGGGCATGAAGGGGCTGTCGGCGCCGAAGATCGGCGGCAAGCTGTCGTTGCGCGCCTCGATCACCGGCGAGATCGTGATGGACGGCGTGGTGGTGGGCGAGGAGGCGCTGTTGCCGAATGTGGCTGGCCTCAAAGGCCCGTTCGGCTGCCTCAATCGCGCCCGCTACGGCATCTCCTGGGGGGTGATGGGCGCCGCCGAGGACTGCATGGCGCGCGCCCGGCAATACACGCTCGACCGCAAGCAGTTCAACCGGCCCTTGGCCGCCACGCAATTGGTGCAGAAGAAGCTCGCCGACATGCAGACCGAGATCGCGCTCGGGCTGCAAGGAAGCTTGCGCGTCGGCCGGCTGATGGACGAGGGCAAGATGGCCCCGGAGATGATCTCGATCGTCAAGCGCAACAATTGCGGCAAGGCGCTCGACATCGCCCGCATGGCGCGCGACATGCACGGCGGCAACGGTATCCAGATCGAATACCATGTGATGCGCCACGCCCAGAACCTGGAGACGGTGAACACCTATGAGGGCACCCACGACGTCCACGCGCTGATCCTCGGCCGCGCCATCACCGGAATCCAGGCGTTTTCGTAAAGCGGCGCTTTCCGTCATCCTGAGGTGCCCGAGCGTCGCGAGGGCCTCGAAGGATGACGCCGGCAATCCCGTCCTCCTTCGAGGCTCGCGCGACGACGGCTCGCACCTCAGGATGACGGGATCTCCCTCGCAACCGAGACCCCGCCATGACCGACAATGACGACGTCCCGTTTAACCGCGACTTTGCGCTCAAGCCCGGCGTGGTCGAGGAGGTGCGGCCGGGGCTGCGGCGGATCCTGTGCAACAATCCCTCGCCGTTCACCTTCACCGGCACGGTGAGCTACATCGTCGGCCGCGGCAAGGTGGCGATCATCGACCCCGGCCCGGACAACGAGGCCCATGCCAACGCGCTGCTTGACGCGGTGAAGGGCGAAACCGTTAGCCACATCATCGTCACCCACAGCCACAAGGACCATTCGCCGAACACGCCACGGCTGAAGATGGCGACCGGCGCGCCGGTCTATGCCGAGGGCGCGCACCGCGCCGCGCGGCCGTATTACGACGCCGAGATGGTGGCCACCGAATCCGGCGCCGACCGCAATTTCAGCCCGGACGTCGAGCTGCGCGATGGCGACGTGGTCGAAGGCGCCGGCTGGGCGCTCGAGGCGGTGGCGACGCCGGGGCACACCGCCAACCATCTGGCGTTCGCCTGGCCCGAGCGCGACGTCTGCTTTGTCGGCGATCACGTGATGGGCTGGTCGACCTCGATCGTGGCGCCGCCGGACGGCTCGATGCCGGACTACATGGCGTCGCTGCAAAAGCTCGCGGCCCGCCCCGAGCAGACGTATTTCTCCGGCCATGGCGAGGCGATTCCACAGGGCCCGCGCTACGTCCGCTTCCTGATCAGGCACCGCCAGGCCCGCGAGGAGTCGATCCTGCATCGGCTGCACAAGGGCGAGGCCGACATCCCGACGCTGGTGCGCGCGATCTATATCGGCATCGATCCGCGGCTCGCCGGCGCCGCCGGCTATTCGGTGCTGGCGCATCTGGAAGACCTGGTCGGCCGCGGCATCGTTGCGACCGACGGCGATCCGTTGATCGGCAACAGCTATCGGTTGGCGAGGGGCGAATAGCGAACACGGGCTGCGAATGGCGAATAGCGACTAGCGAGTAGGGGCTGCGAGTGGCGAGTAGCGGCCACGGCTTCAGATAAGACGTTGCAGCGGACCTCGGCTTGCGTTCCACTCGCCACTCGCCACTCGCCCCCAACAACCGTCATTCCGGGTTCGCTCGGCCTATCGGCCTCGCGCCCCGGAATGACGCCGCGTGATTGTTCGATGATGGTGTCGTCGTTGCGTCGGATTATCCGACGCCTTGCCGGCCACAAAACTTGCAGCGGTTTGCGGCTGACGTTCTATTCGCTATTCGCCACTCGCCCGCTACTTCTTCCCCTTCACCGCGGCCTTGGCCGGCGCCGCCGGCTTCTTGGCCAATGCGGCGTTGTCGGCGGCGGTGTTGATGTCGTCGATCAGCTTGCTGATGCGCGCGGCGTTGCTGCCGAGGTCGCTTTCGAAATAGCGCGAGGAGGAGCGGATATCGACGCGGGAGCCGTCGCCGTCCGGCAGCACGCGGATCGCGACGTCCTCGCGAAATCCCATCACCGGGGTGCGCGCCACCGCCTCGATGCGGCCTTCGCGGCGCGGCAGTTGCGGCGCGCGGGCATCGACCACCCGCCATTTCCGCTTGGTGACCAGCGCCAGCACCACGTCATAGGCCTGCTGCGCGGGAACATCGAGCTGCACGGTCTCGATGTCGGGATAGGCCAGGCGCTGCTGTTCGGCGGAATACAGCCCGGCATAAACCGCGGTGTTGGCGCCGTCGCTGGTGCGCAGCCGCGCCAGCGCCTCGAATTT
>NZ_DASWPE010000105.1:0-57539 GCF_036404135.1 Rhodopseudomonas sp.
GGAAGGGTATCACGATCGCGTCGGTCGCACTGGCGGCCGCGCTCGTGTCGTCGACGCCGATACTGGCGGCCGGCAAGACCATCACCGCGGTTATGCATGCCGATCTGCGCACGCCGGGCATGACGACGACCGCCTATATCATTCGCGACTTCGGCTACATGATCTATGACACGCTGCTTGCGGAAGATTCCAACTTCAAGATCCAGCCGCAGATGGCCGAGTTCAAGGTCTCCGACGACAAGCTCACCTACACCTTCACCCTGCGCGACGGATTGAAATGGCATGACGGCGCACCCGTTACTGCCGAGGATTGCGTGGCCTCGCTCAAGCGCTGGGGCAAGGCGGATGGCATGGGCCAGAAGCTCATGGACTTCACCGCGAGCATCGAGGCCACCGACCCCAAGACCATCACGCTGAAACTGAAGGAGCCCTACGCGCTGGTGCTGGAATCGATCGGCAAGCCGTCGTCGCTGGTGCCGTTCATGATGCCGAAGCGGATCGCCGCGACGCCAGCGGGCACCGCGATTTCCGAGCAGATCGGTTCCGGTCCGTTCAAATTCGTCGCCGCCGAGTTCCAGCCCGGCGTCAAGGCGGTGTATGTCAAGAACACCGACTATGTGCCGCGCGCCGAGCCGCCGAGCTGGACCTCCGGCGGCAAGGTGGTGAAGGTCGACCGCGTCGAATGGCTGACCATGGCGGATGCGCAGACCGCGGTGAACGCGCTGCAATCCGGCGACATCGATTTCCTCGAAAACCCGTCCTTCGATATTCTGCCGGTGCTGCTCGCCGACAGCGAGGTGACCGTGCAGACGCTGAGCCCGCTCGGCTATCAGACGCTGGGGCGGATGAATTTCCTGTATCCGCCGTTCGACAATATCAAGGTGCGGCGCGCCGCGTTCCTGGCGATGAGCGAGAAGCCGGTGCTCGACGCGCTGGTCGGCAATCCGGACTACTACAAAGTGTGCGGCGCGGTGTTCGGCTGCGATACGCCGCTGGCGACCGACGTCGGCTCCGAAAGCCTGGTCAAGGGCAACGGCATGGCGGAGGCCAAGAAGCTTCTGGCCGAGAGCGGTTACGACGGCACGCCGATCGCGCTGATGGCGCCGACCGACGTCGGCACGCTGCGCGCGCAGCCGATCGTGGCGGCGCAATTGTTGCGCGACGCCGGCTTCAAGGTCGACGTGCAGGCCACCGACTGGCAGACCGTGGTGACGCGGCGCGCCAGCCAGAAGCCAGTGAAGGACGGCGGCTGGAACATGTTCTTCACCAACTGGGCCGGCCCGGAAATTCTCAACCCGATCGCCAACGTCTCCACCAGCGGCAAGGGCAAGAACGGCGGCTGGTTCGGTTGGCCGGACGATCCGGCCATGGAAGCGCTGCGCGACAAGTTTGCGCGCGCCAAGGCGCTCGATGAGCAGAAGCAGCTCGCCGAAGCGATCCAGGCGCGGGTCTATGAGCAGGTGCTGTATATCCCGCTCGGCCAGTACAAGGTGCCGAGCGCCTGGCGGAAGTCGCTGTCCGGCGTGCTCACCGGCCCGGCGACCCCGGTGTTCTGGAATATCGAGAAGAAGGAGTAGTCCAAAGAGCATTGCGGGGCGCGTGGTTGGGCACGCCACGCACCAGCACTCGTAGCAAGATTTCGGGTTCGCTCGAGTTATCGCTCTCGCGCCCCGGAATGACGTAGCGGCACGCCCCTCGCCCCGCTTGCGGGGAGAGGGTGGCTCGAATGCGCGTAGCGCGTTCGAGTCGGGTGAGGGGGCGCCTCGTTATGTTGAGGCGCCCCCTCACCCGACCCGGCTTCGCTGGCGCTACGCCGGGTCGACCTCTCCCCGCACGCGGGGAGAGGTGAATCAGTGCTTGGAACGGGCGCCCTGTATCGTATCGTTTACATGACCAGTCGGCGGTCGAACTACGCCGCCGCCGCCGCCGCCGCCACCGCCGCCCGCGGAAGCACCCGCACCGGGATCGATTTCGCCGCCGGCACCTTGCTCTTTTCGGCGTGGTGCCACAGCGGGATCAGCGGGTTGCATTCCGGATAGTAGCCGCCGATGCAGCCTTCCGGAATATCATAGGCCACCACGCGAAGCCCGCCGACCTCGCGGTCGACGCCGTCATCGACCGCGGTCTGCAGCGTGATCAGGTCGCCCTCGCGCAGCGAGAAGCGGTCGATGTCGTTCTTATGCATCAGCACCACTTCCCGAGAGCCGTAGATGCCGCGGAAACGGTCGTCGTAATTGTAGATCGTGGTGTTGAACTGGCCGTTGGTGCGCAGCGTGATCAGTTGCACCACGTCGCGCGCCTCCTCCGACATGGCGATGTCCGAGGTCAGCGTGGTGGGCGTGATGAAATTCGCCTTGCCGGTCTTGGTCTCCCATTGCCGGTGCCTTGCGCCGAGCGGGCGGTGGAAGCCGCCGGGCTGCCACAGCCTGGCGTTGAAGTCGTGGAAGATTTTTGGATAGGTCGCGGCGATGGCGTCGCGCACCTTGCTGTAGTCCGCTACCCAGTCGTCCCACGGCACCTTGCTGCCCGTCAGCGTCGCCTTGGCGATCTCGGCGACGATCTTCGGCTCCGATAACAACTCCGTGCTGGCCGGCTCTATCTGGCCGCGCGAGCCGTGCATGAAGCCGACGCTGTCCTCGACCGACACCGCCTGCGGCCCGCTGGCCTGGGTGTCGATTTCGATGCGGCCGAGGCAGGGCAGGATGAACGACACCTCGCCATGCACCAGCGCGGTGCGGTTCAGCTTGGTGATGATCTGCACGGTGAGCCTCAGCTTGCGCCAGGCCGGCGTCACCAGCCGATGCTCCGGCACCGCGCGCACGAGATTGCCGCCGAGCGAGATCACCGCGCGCACGCTGCCGTCGATGATCTTCTCGCAGGCCTCGACGGTGTTGAGCCCCTTTTTCTGCGGCACGTCGATGTCGAACAATTGTTTGATCTTGTCCGCCGGCACCATCTCCGGCTTCTCGGTGATGCCGACGGTGCGCTGGCCCTGCACGTTGGAATGGCCGCGCACCGGACAGATGCCGGCGCCGGGGCGGCCGATATTGCCGCGCAGCAGCGCCAGATTGACCAGCGTCTGCACGGTCTCGACGCCCTTCTTATGCTGGGTCAGCCCCATGCCGTAGATGAAGATCACCGATTTGGCGTGGGCATAGACCGTGGCCGCAGCCTCCAGCGCGGTGCGGCTGAGGCCGGAATGTCGTTCGATGTCGCTCCAGGTCGCGGCGCGCGCCGCGGCGGCGAACTGCTCGAAGCCGTTGGTATGTTCGCGGATGAAATCGTGGTCGAGCAGGGCGGTGGCGCCCTCAGCCGAGGCGGCGTCGTCGAGCGCGAACAGAATCTTAGCGATGCCGAGCATCGCCGCGGTGTCGCCGCCGGCTTTCACCTGGTGATATTGCGAGGAGATCTTGGTCGGCTCGCTGATCAGCATTTCGGTGGGCGATTGCGGATTGGAGAATTCGACCAGGCCGGGCTCGCGCAACGGATTGAAGGTGACGATCGGCACGCCGCGTTTGGCGGCCTCCTGCAATTGATGCAGCATGCGCGGGCTCGAGGTGCCGACGTTCTGGCCGAAGAAGAAGATGCAATCGGTCTTGGTGAAATCGTCGAGCGTGCAGGTGCCGACCGGCACGCCGATGCTTTCCGGCAAGGCCACCGAGGTGGTCTCGTGGCACATGTTGGAGCTGTCGGGCAGGTTGTTGTTGCCATAGGCCCGCGCCAGCAGCGAATACATGAAGGCGGTTTCCAGCGAGGCGCGGCCGGAGGCGTAGAACACCGCGCTGTCGGGCTGCAGCGCCTTCAATTCGCGGCCGATCTCGGCGAACGCTTCGTCCCAGCTCACCGGCAGATATGTGTCGCTGGCCGCATCCCAGCGCAGCGGCGCGGTCAGCCGCCCGGCATCCTCGAGTTCATGATCGTCCCAGGCCTCCAGTTCGGTCACGGTGCGTTCGGCGAAGAACGCCGGCGTCACCCGCTTGCTGGTGACTTCCCAGGTGGTGGCCTTGGCGCCGTTTTCGCAGAATTCGAACACCCGCGGGTCGGCCGGCTTGGCCCAGGCGCAGCTCACGCACATGAAGCCGTCATTCTTGTTCTGCTTCAGCAGCAGGTCCGGGCCGGTGAACGGCACCCGGTCGCGGGTGAGGCTTTTCGCCACCGAGCGCAACGAACCCCAGCCGCCCGCCGGTTCGTCGTTCGCTTCGACGACCAGATCCGGTCCCAATTCCCGCTTCGAGGCCATGCTGCTCACTCCGGTCGCCCGGCGCGGCGCAATCGTCGCGGGCAGGGCTATGACCGGAGTGGAATGTTCGGAACGGTACGAAAGTTCCGCCGATGACCAAGCGGTGATCGACGCTGCGCCGAGCAGGCCCAATGACGTCAGCGGCTCCTCAGCGGCGGCGCTGGGGAGGCGCGGTCGACAGCTGCGGCGCCTGCAGCTCTTTCGAGGACAGCCAGCGTTTCATGTCGGCGAGGTTGGACAGCGTCTGCGCCGCGCGCATCACTTCGTCGCGCGCCGGGCCGTCCGGTAACGCCTCGGCCTCCTTGAGCTGCTCGCTGGCGATCTGCTGGATTTCCTCGCTGGACAAATAGGTCGTCGCGACCCGTTTCATGTCTTCGCTCCATCGTGGCAAATCAACCTATCCAACAAACCCGAAAAGCTTGGTCCGGTTTCCAACACAACGCGGCGAAATATCATTTGGAACCATTTTGCGGCTGCGTCGGGAGCCTTTCGCGGCTGCAAAAAGTTCGCGCGCCGCAAACGACAAGCCCGACGGCATCGCTGCCGTCGGGCTTGGTCGATGATCGCTTGATGATCGCGCGCGATGATCCGGCTTGGCGCCGCGGTTAGTTGTTGAACGGCTTCGGCGGCGTGGTCTTGTCGGTCGACGGCGGCAGGATCGGCAATTTGAAATCGGGCTGGTCGCCGGTCAGCGTCTTCAGGAAGGCGACGATCTTGCTGTTCTCGTCGTCAGTGAATTTCTTGCCGAGCTGGATCCGCCCCATGGTTTCCACCGCCTCGCTCAGCGTCGCCGCCTCGCCGTCATGGAAGTAGGGATAGGTCAGTTCGACGTTACGCAAGGTCGGCACCTTGAAGTTGAAGCGGTCGGCTTCTTCCTTGGTCACCGCGATGCGGCCCTGCGCCAGGTTGGTGGTCTTGTAGGCTTCCACCACGCCCATCTTCTGGAAGGTGTTGCCGCCGACCGCCGAGCCGTTGTGGCAGGCGGTGCAGCCGGAATCCTTGAATAGCTCGTAGCCCGCCAGTTCGACCGGGGTCAGCGCCTTCTTGTCGCCCTTCAGCCATTTGTCGAACCGCGAATTCGGCGTGACCAGGGTTTCTTCGAACGCCGCGATCGCCTTGGTGACTTCCTCGATCGTCACTTTGTCGTTGCCGAACACCGACTTGAACTCGCCGACATAGCCCGGGATCGACTGCAGCGTCGCCACCGCCAGCTCGTGGGTGGAGGCCATCTCGCCGGGATTGGCGATCGGGCCGCCGGCCTGGTCGACCAGGGTCAGCGCCCGGCCATCCCAGAACTGCGCGACGTTGAGGCTGGAGTTCAGCACCGTCGGCGAATTGATCGGGCCCTTCTGCCAGTTGTGGCCGATCGAGCTCTTCAGGTTGTCGGAGCCGCCCATCGACAGGTTGTGGCAGGAATTGCAGGAGATGAAGCCGGACAGCGACAGCCGCGGATCGAAGAACAGCTTCTTGCCGAGTTCGACCAGCTTGGGGTCTTTGACCACCGCCGCCGGCAGCGGCTTGATCGGTTCGTCGGCCGGTGCGGCCCAGACGGGTGTCGAGATACAGAGGGTCGTTGCCAGCAGCAGTGCTTTGGAAATGGTCATGGGAGCCCCTCGAATGAGGCGGCGGGCGCCCAACCCCCCGGGTCTTCGCCCGCCGCTCTTGCAAACTATTTCTATTCTAGCAAAGTGCTGATCACTCGGAATTGACCGCGGTCAATTTTAATAAGACTGATGTGCAACTAGCGCGGGAGGTGCGGCGCTGCGGAGGCGCGCTGAATGCGGCGGTCGTGGGCTGGTTGCCTCAGAGCCCGACCATCTCAGAGCCTGACCATCTCAGAGCCTGCTGACGCAGGCCCGGCCGGACATCGTCTGCCTGCAGGAATTGCAATGCGGCGACGCCGAATTTCCGGCGCAGCCGATCGAACGCGCTAGCCATCACGCGCCGAGCTGGATTGTGCTGACGTCGTCTTGCGCAACGGGGGCCGAGCCGCTGGTCACCCGGCGTCGAAGGCGGGTGAGGCCGGCATTACAGAGCGCGGCGCCGGCCGCTGACCGCTCCGTTCAGCGCAACGTCTTTTCCAGCTTTTCTGCGGCCCGGAAATCGCTGATGTGATCGAGGTTCGGACCGTAAGCGGCTTCCTTGCTGAGGAGATGATAGATCCGCGCGATGACGCGCTGTAGCCGCTTGCTGCGGCCGAACGGCATGGTTCGCGCGCGGCAGATGGCGCGGCGTGCATAGGCGCGGAAATAATCCACAGCGTCCGACATGCTTGTCCAACGTCGACGTCGCAGCAAGGTTCACGGGCTGCGACGGCGGCGGTTGCGCAAGCGGGTCAGCGCTTGGACGTCTTGCCGCGCTTGGCCGATGACTTCGCCGAGCCCTTCTTGCCGGCGGCCTTGCTGCTCGACTTCCCGGTTTTCTTGCCGGTTTTCTTGCCGGCTTTCTTGGCCGCGCTCTTGGTGGTTTTCTTGGCGGTCTTGCCAGACTTGGCGGCTTTGCCGGTCTTCCTGCCGGCGGTCTTGCTGCCGCCAGACTTCTTCGCGGTCTTCGCTGCCTTCTTCGAGGTCTTCTTCGAGGTCTTCTTGGCGGTCGAGGACTTCGCCGCGGCCTTCTTGACCGCCTTCTTGACGATCTTCTTCGCCGCCTTCTTGGCCGACGCCGGCTTCGGCGCGGCCTGCGTCACCGCCTTGGTCACCGACTCGATGGCCTTGCCGGGCCGGGTCTTGCCGGCCGATTTGGCGACGCGCTTGGCCGCGGTCTTCGCCGCGCCCTTGGCCAGCGCCGCGGCGCCGTCGATGACGATGTCGATGAGGTTGTCGACCAGCGGCTTCGGCTTCTCGGCGGGAGCCGACGGCTCGGCGGTCGCGGCCTCATCGGCCGATGACGGGGTCTTCTCGGTGTCCATGGGACCTCCAACTAAGCAACAAGGTGTGATCAATCACCCCGGAACAATTGCCATCGTTGCACTTGGTTCCCGCAGCGTTTCATCAGTCGGCTGCACCGCGGCCGCGGCGCCGACGATGCGGCGCAACTCTGGCAGGCAGGAGCCGCAATTGGTGCCGGCGCGCAGCCGCTGGCCGATCTGCTCGACGCTGGACGCGCCGCGCTGCAGCGCCGCGTTGATGGCGTTGAGGCCGACGCCGAAGCAGGCGCAGACGATCGGCCCTGCATCGGGGCCGGCGGATTTCCCCGACAGCACCGCGCGGCGCTGCGCGGCATCGACCACTTCGCCTTCAAACAACGCCTTCACCGCCTCCCATTGCGGCGCGGCCTCCGCCGGGCCGACGAACAGGCAGCCGAGCAGTCGGCCGTCGACGAACGCCGCGGCGCGATACTGCCCGCCGGGCTCATCGACATATTCCGCAAGTTCGGCTGCGCCGAACATCTCAAGCGCACGGGCGCGCCACGCCGCCGCAGAATCGTTGCTGGCAAACAGCAGGCCGTGACCGTTCTGCACCGCCACCCGCGACCACCAACTCTCCGGCGGCAGCGACAGCGGCGTTCGGCTCAGCGCAAAGCCGCGACACGCGAAGACGACCGGCGCGATCGCAGCCGGCGTCGCCTTGGCCTCGGGTTGTCCGGACAACGGATCGGTGATCGGCGCCACCAGATCGCCGAGCCGCGCCGAGGAGGCGGTGGCATCGCTCCAATGGATCGGCGCGAACAGCGAGCCCGGCCGCTGTCCCTCGCTGACGACGGCCTTCAGAATGCAGCTTCCATACGCCGTCGTCACCCGGGCAAAGCCACCGGCGCGCAGCCTCAAGTTTGCCGCATCTTTTTCGTGCAACTCGACGAACGGTTCTGGGCGGTGGGCGGCGAGCCGCGGGCTCAGCCCGGAGCGCGTCATGGTGTGCCATTGGTCGCGCAGCCGCCCGGTGTTGAGGCGAAACGGAAATTGCGCCGACACGGCTTCGCGCGGGCTCGGTGGTTGCGGCGCGATCAGTTGCGCGCGGCGATCCGCGGTGAAGAAACCGCCATCGGCAAACAGCCGCGACTCGCTCGGAGCTTCGCCCGACCGCGCCGGCCATTGCACCGGCTCCAGCGCGTTGAAGGCCTGATCGCTCAGCGTCGCCAACGCGCCGATATCGAAGGCGCGACCGCCCTCGTTCTCGAAGGCCGAGAGTGCGGCGTGCTCGCGAAAAATCTCGGCGGCGGATCGATAGGTGAAGGCTTGCGAAAACCCCATGCGCTGCGCCACTTGCGCGACGATCCACCAGTCCGGCTTGGCCTCGCCGGGTAGCGGCAGGAACGGCCGCTGCCGCGAGATCCGCCGCTCCGAATTGGTGACGGTGCCGTCCTTCTCGCCCCACGCCGCCGCCGGCAAGAGCACATGCGGCCGCGCATCGAGCGTGTCGTTGCCGGCGACGTTTTCCGAGATCACCAGCAGATCGAGTTTGCGCAGCGCGTCGCGCATCGCGCCAGCGCGCGGCAGCGACACCGCGGGATTGGTCGCCATCACCCACAGCGCCTTGATCTCGCCGCGCGCAATGGCCTCGAACAGCTGCACCGCCTTGAGGCCGTCGCGCTCAGCCATGTTCGACGCCCGCCAGAACCGGCCGACGCGGTCGATGTTGTCCGGCGTAAAATCCATATGCGCTGCAAGCTGATTGGCGAGGCCGCCGACTTCGCGGCCGCCCATCGCATTGGGCTGTCCGGTCAGCGAGAACGGTCCCATCCCTGGTTTGCCGATCCGCCCGGTGGCGAGATGGCAATTGATGATGGCGCCGACCTTGTCGGTGCCCTGCGCCGATTGGTTGACGCCTTGCGAGAAGCAGGTGACAACTTTCGGCGTGCCGCGAAACAGCGCGAAGAATTTCGCCACGTCGGCTTCGGCAAGGCCGCTGACGCGGGCGGTGGCGGCGAGGTCGGGGGCGATCTCGCGCGCCCGCACCAAGGCGTCGGTGAGATTGGCGGTGTGCGCGTCGATATAACCGTAGTCGAGCGCCAGCGTGTCGGCGAGATGCACCAAGAGGCCGCTGAACAGCGCCACGTCCATGCCCGGCGCGAGGCCGAGAAACAGATCGTCGGGCTCGACGGTTTCGGTGCGGCGCGGATCGATCACCACGATCTTGGCGCCGCGGTTGCGCTTGTTGGCGAGCATGCGCTGATACAGCACCGGATGGCACCAGGCGGCGTTGGAGCCGACCAGCACGATCAGGTCGGCCTCGTCGAGATCGGCATAGTTGCCCGGCACGACGTCGGCGCCGAAGGCACGGCGATGGCCGGCGACCGAGGAGGCCATGCACAACCGCGAATTGGTGTCGACATTGGCCGAGCCGATGAAGCCTTTCATCAGCTTGTTGGCGACGTAGTAATCCTCGGTCAGCAATTGCCCGGACAGATAGAACGCCACCGAGTCCGGGCCGTGCTTGGCGATGGTCGCCGTGAAACCGTTGGCGACCGCGCCGAGCGCTGCGTCCCACGATGTTTGCTTCAGCGCGCCGTCGCCGCCGCGCAGCATCGGATGCAAGAGGCGGGTTCCGAGTCCCAGCGTCTCGCCGAGCGCCGAGCCCTTCGAGCACAGCCGGCCGAAATTCGCCGGATGCGCAGGATCGCCGGCGATCGCCGCGCCGCCGCGGCCGTCGGGGCTCGCGAGAATCCCGCAGCCCACGCCGCAATAGGCGCAGGTGGTCTTCACCGCGAGCGGATGCGGAGGCTGCGCGTTCATCAATAGACGTCCTGCTGATAGCGGCCGGTCTTCTTCAACTCGTGGACGAAGCCGGCGGCCTCCGCGGGGGTGCGCGCGCCGTATTGTGCGACGATATCGACCAGCGCCAGTTCGACGTCCTTGGCCATCCGCTTGGCGTCGCCGCAGACGTAGAGGATGGCGCCGTCGGCGAGCCACGCCCACAGCTCGCGGCCGACCTCGCGCATGCGGTCCTGCACGTAGATCTTCTGGTCGCCGTCGCGCGACCACGCCAGCGTCAGCCGGGTCAGCACGCCGGACGTCTTCATCGCCTTGAATTCGTCCTCGTAGAAGAAATCACAATTCGAGCGCTGATGGCCGAAGAACAGCCAGTTGCGGCCCGGCGCCTTGATGGCGCTACGCTCGTGCAGGAAGGCGCGGAACGGCGCCACGCCGGTGCCGGGGCCGATCATGATGATCGGCACGTTGGGATCGGCGGGCAGCGCGAAATTGTGTGCCTTCTGCACATAGACCCGCACCGGATCGCCGGGCATGAAGCGCTCGGCAAGACAGGTCGAGGCGACGCCGAGTCGCTGCCGCTTGCCGATGGTGTAGCGCACCGTGTCGACGGTGAGCGCGAGCCGGCCGGGGGTGGCCTTCGGCGACGACGAGATCGAATACAGCCGCGGCTGCAACGGATCGAGTGCCTCGATGAAGGCTTCCGGGTCGGGACGGATGCCGGGGAATTTTTCGATCGCAGCCAGCACGTCGAGCGTCGCCGCGTCGCCATGCGGGTCTTCGCCATTGGCAAGCGCACGCGCGAGCTTCCGGCGTTCGCCGCCGGTGATGTAGGAGAACAGCTGGAACAGCATGTCGGGCGCCGGCGACAGCGACACGCCGTCGTGTAGCACCTCGCGCAAGGTGCGGCCGCCGATCGGAAAATCCGCCGGTGCGTCGAGCGCCGCGATCACCGCCTCGACCAGCACCGGATCGTTGGTCGGAAACACGCCGAAGGAATCCCCGACGACGTAGTCGAGCTCGCAGGACGCGAGATCGAATTCGACGTGCCAGGTCTCCTTCTCCGAGCCTTGTTTGTTGAGCTTGCGGCACGACGCCACGGTGGCGGTCGCCGGATTGTCGCGCGAACAGCCGGGCGCGGGCCGCGTGGATGGCGCAGCTTCAGTGACGGCCGGCGCCGCAACGGCCGGCAGCGGCGGCGTGGCGCCGAGCTGCTCGGCCAGCGCCTTCACCATGCGGGTGGTTTCCTTGCCGCCCGGCACGCAGAGATTCAGCCGCGTCTCTTTGCCTTCAAAGATCGCGCCTGAATAAGTCTTGCAGTCGGAGCCGCACTGGCCGCAATCCTGCTGCGCCATCGCCGCCATCATCTTCCAGCGCAGCGGCTTGTCCTCCGCACTCTTCATGCGGTCGGCGAGCGGCAGGGTCTGGTCGTGCCATGGCGCGCCACCGTCATCGTCCTCGGCGGGCGCCGGCGCGCCGCCCAGCAGCGCCGACGCCTGCTCGGCGGAGAGCGGCGTGATCCCTGCGCTATCCAGCGACACCAAGCCGGCGAAGAAGCCGTTCAGCCAGGCGCGCTGCTCTTCGGAGAACGGCGCGCTGTCCGGCACCAGCGACGGGATCGGCGACGGCGTGGTCTGGTTCATGCGGGGACCTCGATCGCGAACAGCTCTTGCAACGTCTCGACCTCGTGCCTTCGCACGAAGCCGAGGAAGCTTTCCTGCGGCGTGGCGCGGCGCGCCAGATAGGCTTGCAGCATCTGTTCGACTTGGCGCGGCGCGTCGCTCGCCTTGACGTCGCGAAAGAGTTCGCGGCCGATCGCGGCGTCGGGGCCGAAGCCGCCGCCGACATGGATGTGATAGCCCTCGACGGTCTCATCCTCCGAGACCTCGACCTTGCAGCCGATCAGCCCGATGTCGCCGATGTAATGCTGCGCGCAGCTATTGTGGCAGCCGGTGAGGTGGATGTTGACCGGGCTGTCCAATGCCACGCGCGGCTCGCACCACGCCGCGATCGCCTCGGAATCCTCCTTGGTATGCGCCGCGGCGAAGCGGCAGCCGGTGGCGCCGGTGCAGGACACCAGCCCGGCGCGCAGCGCGCTGGCCTGCGTGGCAAGGCCCAGCGCGTCGATCGCCGCGCGCGTCGCTGCGACGTCGGCGTCGGCGACACCGGAGATCAGCAGATTCTGCCACACCGTCAGCCGGATCTCGCCGTCGCCGAAGCGTTGCGCGATGCGCGCAAGCCCGCGCATCTGCGCCGTGGTGATCTTGCCGACGGGAAACACCACGCCGATCCAGTTCAGCCCGGCCTGCTTCTGCCGATGCACGCCGATATGCGCGGCGCGATCGAACATAGGCCGAGGCGCGATGGCGTCGGCCGCCACGCGCGTCAGCGGCTGCCCGAGCAGCTTCTCGACCTCGGTCAAAAATTTCTCGAAGCCCCAGGCATCGAGCAGATACTTCAGCCGCGCTTTGCCGCGGTCGGTGCGGTCGCCATGCGCGCTATAGATCCGCACGATGGCGTCGGCGAGTTGCGTGGCGTCGTCGGGCTTAACGATCACGCCCGTGTCGCGGGCGAAATCCTGATGCCCGGTGATGCCGCCGAGCGCGAGCCGAAACCAGATGCCCGGTGCGACGCCGAAGCCGGGCTGCACGTCCACGGCCTGGAAGCCGATGTCGTTGGTGTCTTCCAGCGTCGGGATCAGCCCCGCGCCGTCGAAGCCGACGTTGAACTTGCGCGGCAGGCCGATCAGCGCGCGGGTGTTGAGAATGTGGAAGTGCCATTCCCGGGCGTAAGCGCGGGTGTCGATGAGCTCCTGCGGATCGATGCCGGCGGTGGCCGAACCTGTGACGTTGCGGATGTTGTCGGCGCCGGAGCCGCGGGTCCACAGCCCGAGACTTTCGATGCCTTCGAGCACGGCGACCGCGTGGCGCGGTTCGATCTCGCGCAACTGCAGATTGGCGCGGGTGGTGACGTGGCAATAGCCGCCGGCGTGGCGATCCGCCAGATCCGCAACGCCGGCGAATTGCCAGGCGTTGAGGATGCCGTTGGGAATCCGCAGCCGGCACATATAGGAGGTCTGCGCCGGCGCGACGTAGAACAGCCCGTAATAGCGCCAGCGGAAATTGTCGGCGGGCTTCGGGGCGGCGTTGTCGCGGGCTTGGCTCTTCAGCCGCGCATAGGCGTCGAACGGATGTTCGTCGCGCTTCCATTTTTCCTGATCGACCAGCTTTTTGCCCGCCGCCAACGTGCGGTTCTGCGCGTCGATGTGGATGGCGTCGGGGCCGCTCGGGGCAGGCTCCGAAGGCTTGACGGCGCGCGCGCTGCGCGCCGCGGTGACGCCGGAGGCAAAGCCTTCGAGATAGCGCTTCTGGTCGATGCTGAATTCGCTGCCCATCGCGCTTACGCCGCCAGGTTCGAGGAGCGTTCGGCCAGAGCGCGGCCGAACATCATGTCGTCGCGGAACGCCGCGATCGGCGCGCCGGAGCGGATCAAATCGAGATACCACAGCGCGTCGGTCGTATCGCCGAACAGCACCGCGCCGCTGAGCCTGCCACCGGCGATCACCAGCTTGCGGTAATGGCCGAGCCCCGCATCGGACAGCACGATCTGTTCGCTGCCCGGCGCGCCGATGAAGTCGCCCGCCGAGAATACGTTGACACCGGACACTTTCAGATTGGTCGCCAGCACGCTGCCGGTGTAGGCGGCCGCGGCGCCGGCGAGATGCGCCGCCAGCACGCCGGCCTGCTGATAGGCCGGCTCGACCAACCCGTAGCAGGTGCCGCGATGTTCGGCGCATTCGCCGATCGCGTAGATCCCGGCTCTGCTGGTTTGCAACTGATCATCGACCACGATGCCGCGGCCGATGGCGAGACCAGCACTGCGCGCGAGCTCGACATTGGGCCGGATCCCGGCCGCGACCACCACAAGATCCGCCTCGATCAGTTCGCCGCCGGCGAGTTCGACCGCTTCGACGCGGTCGCGGCCGCGCAACGCCTTGGTGTCGGCGCCAAGCTGCACCTCGATGCCGCGGGCTTGCAGCGCGTGTTGCAGCAGCATTGAGGCGCGCGGGTCGAGCTGGCGTTCCATCAGCCGGTCCATCAGATGCAGCACGGCGACCTCCACGCCGGCTTTCGCCAAGCCGTAGGCGGCTTCCAGGCCGAGCAGGCCGCCGCCGATCACCACGGCCTTGCGACGGCCTTCCGCGGCGCGCGCGATCGCGGCGACGTCGGCGAGATCGCGGAAGGTCAGCACGCCGGGCAGAGTCATGCCGGGGACGTTGAGCCGGATCGGCGTCGAGCCTGTCGCCAGCACCAATTTGCCGAACGGCAGCGTGGCGCCGCCGGCGAGCTTGACGCGGCGAATATCGGCGTCGATCGCAATCGCGCTGCGGCCATAGAGCAAGGTGACGCCGCGCTCCCGCCACCACGACGCGGGTTTCAATTCGGTCTCGGCGGGTGCGATCTCTCGCGCCAGCACCGAACTCAACAGCACGCGGTTATAGGCGAGGTGCGGCTCCTCGCCGACCACCGCGATGGCGTAGCGGCCGAGCGCGCGCTTGGCCAGTTCTTCGACCAGCCGCAGCGCCGCCATGCCGTTGCCGATAATGACCAGCGGCTCGCTCATGCGGCAACGCCGTAGGCTTCGGCGATCATGTAGCCCGACAGCGTGGCGTAGGCGCTGGTCCAGGCGCTGGCGAGTTCGGGATTCCAAGCTTCGCCGAGACCCTGTTCGAGCGTCCACAACAGCGCGGCGCCGACGAAGCCGTAATGCGCGGCCTTCACGCCATAGCCAACATGGTGCTTGGCGAGCCGGCTCGCCGCCGGCAGCACGCTATTGAGATCGGTGAGGCCGCCGACCACCACGGCCAGCGTGGCCATCAGCTTCCTGCCCTGCTCGCGGATATCGCCCTTGAACATCGGCTTCACGTCAGGGGCGATCTCAAACAGCCGACCGTAGAACAACGCCGCGGCCTGTTCGGAAATCGGCGCGACCTTGGAGAAGCTGTCCTGGACGAGAGCGATGTCGGCGGGCGTCATGGTCGTCTCCTGGCGTTGCGGTCGCTTCGTGGATCACCCTCCCCTGGAGGGGAGGGTCGCTCGCGCAGCGAGCGGGGTGGGGTGGCGATGAGGTCATCCGCCGTGCGCGCGACACACCCCACCCCGGCATGCACCGCGCTGCGCGCGCCACATGCCGACCCTCCCCCTCCAGGGGAGGGTGAAGGAAGCGTCGGCGCACCAGTCCGCGAAAATCCATATGCGAATGCCCTGCCGCAAGCGGGGAGAGGTGACGCGTCACGCCGCCTCGATGAAGCGGTGGCGCTCGTACAGGAATTCCAGCACCCGCTGCCGGCATTTCAGATAGGTGGCGTTGGTGGCGAGCTCGAGCCGTTTGCGCGGATGCGGCAACGGCACCTCGAGCACCTCGCCGATCGTGGCGCTGGGGCCGTTGGTCATCATCACGATGCGGTCGCTGAGCAGCACCGCCTCGTCGACGTCGTGGGTGATCATCAGGATGGTGTTGCCGAGCTTGTGATGCAGCGCCATCACTGAATCCTGTAAGTGAGCGCGGGTCAGCGCGTCGAGCGCGCCGAACGGCTCGTCGAGCAAAAGCACCTTCGGCTCCATCGCCAGTGCGCGGGCGATGCCGACGCGCTGCTTCATGCCGCCGGAGATTTCCGAGGGCCGCTTGTCCCTGGCGTGCACCATCTGCACCAGATTGAGATTGTGCAGCGTCCAGGCGTCGCGCTCGGCGCGGCTCTTGGTCCTGGCGAACACCTTGTCGACACCGAGCCGGACGTTCTGATACACCGTCAGCCACGGCAGCAGGCTGTGGTTCTGAAACACCACGGCGCGGTCCGGGCCCGGCGCGTTGACCTCGTGGTCCTCCAACAGCACGCCGCCGATGGTGGCGGTGGTCAGCCCGGCGACGATGTTGAGCAAGGTCGACTTGCCGCAGCCGGAATGGCCGATGATCGAGACGAATTCGCCGCGATCGATGGTCAGCGTGATGTCTTTCAGCACCTCGGTGGAGGCGGCGCCGCGGGAAAACACCTTGTCTACGTGATCGAGCTTCAGATAAGCGGACATGGGCGTGATCCTTAGCTGGCCGAGGTGCCATGGGTGACGAGGCGGCCGAGCCCGGCGATGGCGCGGTCGAGCAAGAAGCCGATCAGGCCGACATAGAACAGCGCCAGGATGATCTCGCTGATGTGCGAGGAATTCCACGCGTCCCAGATGAAGAAGCCGATGCCGACGCCGCCGATCAGCATCTCGGCTGCGATGATCGCGAGCCACGACAGGCCGACGCCGATCCGCAGCCCGGTGAAGATGTAGGGCGCGGCCGACGGCAGCATGATCTTGCCGAAGAATTCCAGCGGATTGAGCTGCACCACCGCGGCGACGTTGCGATAGTCCTGCGGGATGTTGCGGATGCCGACCGCGGTGTTGATGATGATCGGCCAGATCGACGTAATGAAGATCACGAAGATCGCCGAGGGCTGGCCGTCGCGAAATGCCGCTAGCGCCAGCGGCAGCCAGGCCAAGGGCGGGATGGTGCGCAGCACCTGAAAGATCGGATCGAGCCCGCGCATCGCCCACACCGATTGCCCGACCAGCACGCCGAGCCCGATGCCGGCGACCGCCGCCAGCGAGTAGCCGAGTGCCACGCGCTGCAGGCTCGCCGACAGATGCCAGAACAACCCCTTGTCGATGCCGCCGTGATCGAAGAACGGATCGAAGATCAGTTCCTTGGTGTCGTTATAGACCTTCGACGGCGGCGGCAGCGTCGAGCCGGTGCGCCGGCACACCAGCTCCCAGAACAGCATCAACAGCGCTATGACGACCAAGGGCGGGATCACCCGCGCCGCGGTTTCGCGCGCGAGTCTGCCGTAGCTGTCGCGCCGCGGCCGTTTGCGCGGGGTGATCGCGACCACCGGCGCGGCGGCGGCCGGCAGCCTGGTGACGGGCGTGGTGTCGAGGGCGGGCATGGTCATCGGGCAGCGTCTCCGTGCTGGACAAGGGCGCGCCGCGCGCAGGCGGCGCGGGGCGTCATCAGGCTTCCACGCGTTTGATCGACAGCGACTTCAAGTAAGCGGCGGGATTCTCCGGATCGAACACCTTGCCGTCGAAGAACGTCTCCTTGCCGCGCGAGGTCGACGCCGGCAGTTCGGCGACGCCCAGCGCCTTGGCGGCGTCGCGCCACAGATCCTCGCGGTTGACCTTGCCGATCAGCGCCTTGGCGTCGAAGTCGGGGGCGTATTTGCCCCAGCGGATATCCTCGGTCATGAACCACAAATCGTGGCTCTGATACGGATAGGAGGCGTGGTCGTCCCAGAACCGCATGATGTGCGGGCTGTTGTCCACCACGCGGCCGGTGCCGTAATCGAACTTGCCCTTGACGCGGTCGGTGATGTCCTCGACCGGGCAATTGATCCATTGCCGCTTGGCGCAGATCGCGGCGACCTCGTCGCGGTTCTCCGGCGTCTCGCACCATTGCTGCGCCTCCATCACCGCCATCAGCAGCGCCTTGGCGGCGATCGGATATTTGTCGACATAGGCGGCCCGCATGGCGAAGGATTTTTCCGGATGCTTGTTCCAGAGCTCGCCGGTGGTCAGCGCGGTGTAGCCGATGTCCTGATGGATCAGCTGCAGATTCCAAGGCTCGCAGACGCAGAAGCAATCCATGGTGCCGACCTTCATGTTGGCGACCATCTGCGGCGGCGGCACCACGATGGTTTCGATGTCCTTGTCGGGATCGATGCCGCCGGCGGCGAGCCAATAGCGGATCCACAGATCATGCGTTCCGCCGGGGAAGGTCATCGCCGCCTTGATGGCTTTGCCGGCGGCCTTCTTCTTGTCGAGTGCGGCCTTGAACGGTGCGCTATCGACGCCGACCTTGAGGTCGCTGTAGTCCTTGCCGACCGAGATGCACTGGCCGTTCAAATTGAGCCGCGCCAGGATGTACATCGGCGTCGGCTGATTGTTCTGCGTCACCTTGCCCGAGGAAATCAGATAGGGCATCGGGGTCAGGATATGCGCGCCGTCGATGCCGTTGCCTTCCGAGCCGAGCACCAGATTGTCGCGCGTGGTGCCCCAGGAGGCCTGCTTCAGCACCTCGACGTCGGGCATGCCGTATTTGGCGAACAGGCCCTTCTCCTTGGCGACGAACAGCGGCGCGGCGTCGGTCAGCGCGATGAAGCCGAGCTTGGCGGTCTTGACTTCGGGACCGGCGCCCTGCGCGAAGGCGCCGGCGGGAAAATTCAGCTTCGCCGCGGCGAATAGCGCCGCGGTGCCGGCGCCGGCCTTCAGAAGCTGGCGGCGACTGAGTGTGTTGCGGCCGCTGCCCGTCCTAGTGTTGGTCATCGTCACCCCTTCCTGTTGGGCGCGAGCCGCTTGCGCGGTGCGCCGCCATTGCTGATCGCGGGGCCTGAAACGAAAAAAGCCGCCGCCTGGAATTCGCTCGCGCGCGTTTCCAGGACAGCGGCATTGCTGTCAGACCATCGATGAACGTCAGGCTCCGCGTCGGCGCCCTCGCTGAAGTATAGCGAATTCCGTGCCAACCACTCGCAAGTGAGGAAATGTGAGTTGTGCCAAGTGATTAGTTGTCGCGCCCGCAGGTTCCCGGAGCCCGCTGGCGGGTTCGACGCGGCGCGCTTGGGCAGCGTGGCCTGAATAATGTGCAATGCGGCGCGGTGCTCGGTGTTTAAGCGCCGCGCCGGCAGGCCGCGATATAGCCTGCGATATCGTTCGGATCGAACACCGGGCCGGTGAAGGCGCCGATGCCGTCGGCGGGCTCGGAGACGGGCGGCGGCGCGGTCGGGCCGAGCGCTGCGTCGTAGAGATCCGGGCGGAACACCGCCTTGGCGGCGGCGAGCAACTCGTCCGACAGCGGCGCCTGCCCCCAGCGCACCATCTGCGCGTAAAGCCACGCCGCCTGCACCGGGTCCGGCCGTGCCGCGCCGGCCCGGCCGACCAAGAGATAGCGGTCGCTGGGCCGCACGGTGCCGTCCGGCGCCACCCGCATCCGGCCGTCGAGCGTGCGCAGGATCAGTTCCGGGGTCACTTCGATGCGGCCCGGCGCGGTCAGCAGCGCCGCGACCTCATCGCGGTTGTCGAGGTCCTCGACGTAATCCGCGGCGCGGGCGTGGGCGCGCAGCAGCGCCATCATCCGCTCGGGATGCTCCGCGGCCCACGGCGCGCGCACCGCCAAGAGCTTCTCCGCGACCCGCTGCAACAGTTCGGAAGCGAAGTGCAGCACGTAGCCGATGCCGAGATCGATCGCCACCGAGTTCCACGGCGCGCCGACGCAGAAGCCGTCGAGGTGCTTGTTGGCAAGGCTTTCCACCATGAACGGCGGCGGCAGCACCACCAGGCGTACGTCGTCGTCCGGGTCGATGCCGCCGGCCGCCATCCAAAACCGCAGGTCGTAATTATGGGTGGAAAACGGAAAGGTCATGCCGAAGGTCAAAGGCTCCAGCGCCTTGTGCTTGCGCGCGGCGATGACGCGGGCCAGCGCGCGCGCCGTCACCAGCGGATCGAGCAGGTCGCCGTCGGCCTCGGCCTTGATCGCGGCATAGAGGTCCGGCGACACCGTAATGGCGTTGCCGTTGATGCCGAGCCCGAAGCCGGAGACGATCGGCACCTTGACGTGGCCGATGCCGAGGCTGGAGGCGATCGCCATCGGCGTCAGAATATGCGCGGCATCGAACATCCCGATGTTGAGCTTGTCGCGGACATTGGCCCAGGAGATTTCCCGCACCAGTTCGACGTCGAGCCCCTCGGCTTTGCAGAACCCCTTGTCGACCGCGACGATCAAGGCCGCGGCGTCGACCAGCGGGATGAACCCGATCCGCAGGGGCGTGCTCATTTCAACATCTCCGACGCTGTGATCACCGACTGGGCGATCTCGGCGATCTTCTTCTTCTCGTTCATCGCGGCGCTGCGCAGCATCACATAGGCCTGTTCTTCGGTGAGCGACTTGGCCTTCATCAGAATGCCCTTGGCACGGTCGATCACCTTGCGGTCGTCGAGCGCGGTCTTGGCGCGATCGAGTTCGTTCTGCAGTTTGGAAAACGCGTTGAAGCGCGAGATGCACAGATCGAGGATGTGCTTCATCCGCTCCTTCTTCAGCCCGTCGACGATATAGGCGGAGACCCCGGCGTCGACCGAGGCCTGGATCGAGGCGGTGTCGCTCTGGTCGACGAACATCGCGATCGGCCGCTTGACGATGCGGCTGACCTGGAACATCTGCTCCAGCATGTCGCGGCTGGGGTTTTCCAGGTCGATCAGGATCACGTCGGGGTCGATCTCGTAGACCCGCGCCAACAGATTGGTGGTGGCCTCCAGATGCACCACCTGGGCCACGCCGGCCTCGCGCAAGCCATCCTTCAGGATCGCGGCCCGCACCGGACTTTCATCGACGATGACGATCTTCAGCGGGGAATCCATGGCGCGACGGCACTCCAAAGCTGTCGAAGCGAGGCTGGCCCGACCGCTTAGGCGAGATTGAGCCCGCCGGCAACCGGATCGGCGCCCGGCGCCGGGCTGTGCCCCTCGGCGATCGCCTCGGCCAGGATGCAGCGCGCGGCGCGGTTGGGGCCGACCTGAACGTCCGGCGGCAGCGCCTCGACGCAGCGCGGCTGGGCGTAGCGGCAGCGCGGCGCGAACGAGCAGGCGGTCGGCGCCTTGTCCAGCGACGGCGGCGTGCCCGGAATGGTCTCCAGCCTTGCGCCGCGCTTGGCGCCGTGAACAGTGGAAGCGAGCAGGCCCTGCGCATAGGGATGCAGCGGCGAGCGCACGATCTGGCTGAGCGTGCCCTGTTCGACGATCTGCCCGGCATACATCACCGCGACGCGGTCGCAGATTTCGATCGCGACGCCGATGTCGTGGGTGACGAAGATCACCGACATGCCGAATTCTCGCTGCAATTCGCGCAATAGCAGCAGGATCTGGATCTGCACGGTGGCGTCGAGCGCGGTGGTTGGCTCGTCGGCGAGAAGAATCTTCGGCTTGCAGGAAAGCGCCAGCGCGATCATCGCGCGCTGCCGCATGCCGCCGCTCATCTCGTGCGGATAGGCCTCGAGCCGGCGCTTGGCGGAGGGGATGCGCACCACTTCCAGCATTTCAAGCGCGCGCGCCATCGCCTCGGCCTGGCTGTTGCCTTCGTGGCGCATCACGCTTTCGGCGATCTGTCGGCCGATGGTGTAGACCGGATCGAGCGCCAGCGCCGGCTCCTGGAAGATCATCGACACGGTCTGACCGCGGAACGCCGACAGCCCGTCGTCGTCGAGCGCCAATACGTCCTGGCCGAGCACGTTGACGGTGCCGGAAATCTGCGTGCGCTTCTTCGGCAAGAGCCGCATCAGGGCGCGCAGCGTCACGCTCTTGCCGGAGCCGGATTCGCCGAGCAGCCCGAGCACCTCGCCTTCGCCGAGCGACAGGCTGAGGTCGTTCACCGCATGCACGGTGCGCTCGCCGGTGAAGCGGATGTTGAGATTTCTGACCTCGACCAGGTTGCTCATGCCAGCTCCGGACGCTGGCTGTGAAAATCGCTGACCCGCTGCCAGGCCGCGCCGATCCGCAGCAGCATCGCCTCGTCGAACGGTTTGCCGATCATCTGCAGCCCGACCGGCAGGCCGGCCTTGGTGAAGCCGCAGGGCAGCGCCAGCGCCGGCAGGCCGAGATAGTTGATCGGCCGGGTGAAGCGGGTCAGCCGCTGGATCACCGCTTCGGCGTCGAGCGAATTGCCGACGTCGCTCTCGGCAATGGTCGGCGCCGCCACTGGCGCGACCGGCGCCAGCACCGCGTCGACGCCGGCGGTGGCGGCGAGATGTGCTGAGAGCGCCGGGCCGCGCCAGCGCATCGCCTCCAGATACGTAACGGCGGGAACAGCCAGCGCGTTCTGCAGCCGCATCAACACCTGCGGGCCGTAGTCCTGCGGCCGCTCGATCATCCAGCGGGCGTGAAAGCCGGCGGCCTCGACCGCCAGCACCAATTGACACGCCGCGCTGAGCTGGCGCTGGTCGGGCAGCTCGACCTTGACGACGCTAGCCCCCTCTCGTCGCAGCGCGGCAATGCTGTCGTCGAGCACCCGCGCCACTTCGGCATCGAGGTCGTCGACATAGAACGCGCTGGGAATGCCGATGCGGACGCCTTGCAGCGGTCCTTTAGTCGCGGCGAGATAGTCCGGCACCGCGCGGGCGCTGCAGGTCGGATCGGCAGGATCGGCGCCGGCCATCAGGCCGAGCAACAGCGCGCAATCTTCCGCGCTGCGCGCCAACGGTCCCACGGTGTCGAGCGATTGCGACAGCGGCATCGCGCCGGCCCGGCTGACCAGGCCGACCGTGGTCTTCAAGCCGGTGACGCCGCAGAAATGCGCCGGCATCCGGATTGAACCGCCGGTGTCGGAGCCTAATGCTGCAAAGGTCAGCCGCGCCGCCACCGCGGAGCCGGAGCCCGAGGACGAGCCGCCGGTGATGCGATCAACGTCCCACGGATTATGCACCGCGCCGAAATGCGCGTTGTGCCCGGTCGGCCCATAGGCGAATTCCGACATCTGCAGCGAGCCGAGCCGCACCGTGCCGGCGTTCTTCAGCCGCTGCAGCGCGGTCGAGGTGGTGGTCGCCACAAAGTTGCGGCGGATCTCGGAGCCGCAGGTCACCACGTGGCCCTGGTCGTAATACATGTCCTTGTGCGCCAGCGGCACGCCGTGCAGCGCGCCTTTGCTCTCGCCGCGCGCCAGTGCGGCATCGGCGGCGTCGGCCGCGGTCAGCGCCTGTTCGGGCTCGATTGCGATGAAGGCGTTGAGCTTCGGCTGCCAGGCCGCGATGCGGTTCAAGCAAGAGGAGGTTGCTTCGCGCGAGGACAATTTCTTCTGCGCGATCGCCGTTGTGATTTCGGTCAGCGACAACAGCGCCGGATCGGTCGCGCTCATGACGCGACCTTCGCATTCTGCACCGCGACGAAGCTGGCCGGCTCCAGATCGAACGGCAGCGTGCCCGCGACCGGCGCAAAGCCGTCGAACGCCGGGCCGACCGAATTGGCGATCCGCGCCGCCACTTCGTTGCTGACGGCCATGCCGGCCACCGCCGCCATCGCCTTGATCGTCGCGGAATCAGGTTTGGTCGACATCGTTGTGCACCTCCTTGGCGGGCGCGCGGCTGTGGCCGGAGCCCGGGATCGCCATGTAGCAGGCGGCCTGATGGCCGGATGGATCGAGCGCGGTGAGCTTCGGCGTGGCGGCGCTGCACAAAGGCTCGGCGAACGGGCAGCGCGGATGAAACCGGCAGCCCTTCGGCGGATCGATCGGGTTCGGCGGATCGCCGGTGATCGGCGGCACCTGCGTGCGGCGGTCGGGATCGGACGACGGCATCGCCGCCAGCAGCGCCCGCGTATAGGGATGCGCGGGGGCGTCCCACACCTCGTCGACCGGGCCGACCTCGACCACCTCGCCGAGATACATCACCAGCACGCGGTCGGAGATGTAGCGCACCACATTGAGGTCGTGGCTGATGAAGAGATAAGTCAGGCCGAATTCGCGCTTCAGATCGACGAGAAGATTGAGCACCTGCGCCTCGACCGATTTGTCGAGCGCCGACACCGCTTCGTCGAGGATCACGAGGCGCGGCGACAAGGCCAGCGCGCGGGCGATGTTGACGCGCTGCCGCTGGCCGCCGGAAATCTCGTGCGGATAGCGGTTGGCGAAGTTCTCCGGACGCAAGCCGACCTTGCCGAGCAACTCGCGCGCCAGCACGCGCGACGCGGCATCCGCCATGCCGTGCACCTTGGGGCCGAACGCGATCGACTCCTCGATGGTGAGCCGCGGGTTGAGCGAAGCGTAGCTGTCCTGAAACACCATCTGCATGCCGCGGCGCAATTCGCGCAAGCTAAGCTGGCGGCCGACCTGGCGGGCGTCGAAGATGATCTCGCCGCTTGAGCGCGGCATCAGATGCATCAAGAGCCGCGCGGTGGTCGACTTGCCGCAGCCGGATTCGCCGACGATGCCGAGCGTCTCGCCCTTGGCGATGGTGAACGAGACGTCGTCGACCGCGCGCACCGTCTTTGACGGCGCGAACAGCCCGCCGCGCACCGGGAAATGCTTGGTGAGGCCGTTGACCTTGAGCAGCGGCTGCGCGACGCCGCCGATGTCTTCGATCGGCTCCAGTTTTTCGATTGCGTCGAGCGGGTCAAGGATCTCGGTCATGCCATCAATTCCGGATGTCCATCGCGCTGCGCATGCCGTCGCTGAGGAGGTTGAAGCAGATCGACACCGCGAAGATCATCGCGCCGGGCAAGGCGGCGACCCAGGGATTGACGTAGATCGCGGTGCGCAGCGTGTTCAGCATCAGGCCCCATTCCGGCTCCGGCGGCTTGGTGCCGAGCCCGAGGAACGATAGACCAGCGGCGAGGATCATCGACACCGAAATCAGACCTGTGGCGTAGACGAAGATCGGCCCCAGCACGTTGCCGAGCATGTGCACCCGCATGATGGTGAAGGCGTCGGCGCCCGAGGCCCGCGCCGCCTCGACGAAATCCATGTTGCGCACCCCGGTGGTGACGCTTTCGGCGACGCGGGTGATCTGCGGCACGAACACCACGGTCAGCGACACGATGGAATTGGTGATGCCGGCGCCGAGCGCGCCGGAGATCGCGATTGCGAGCAGCACCGAGGGAAACGCGTAGAACACGTCGACGGTGCGCATGATCGCGGTGTTGAGCTTGCCGCCGACATAGCCGGCGACCAGGCCCAGCGACGTGCCGATACCGAAGGCGAGGATCACCGGCAGGATGCCGATCAATAGCGATAGCCGGCCGCCATAGATCAGCCGCGCCAGCATGTCACGGCCGAGCTCGTCGGTGCCGAGCGGATAGTGCGGCGTGCCGATCGGCTTCAGCCTTCGGATCATGGAGCCCTGATAGGGATCGGCGAGGCCGAGCCACGGCGCCACCAGCGCCGAGACGAAGATCAGCAGCAGGATCAGCGCGCAGGCCATCGCCACCTTGTCGCGGCGGATGCGGCGGGCGACGGTCGCCCAATAGCCGCGCGCGGGCGTAGCAGGAGCGCTTTGCAGCGCGGTGTCGGTCATCACAGTCATCGGCGGGCCATCCTGCTCAGCTCCGCTTGATGCGCGGATCGATCGCGGCCTGCGCGATGTCGACGACCAGATTGAGGAACACGAAGAACAGCGCCAGCACCAGGATGGTGCCCTGCAACAGCGGCAGGTCGCGCTGGAAGATCGCGGAGTTCAGCAACAGGCCGCTTCCCGGCCAGGAGAACACCGTCTCGATCAGGATCGAGCCGCCGAGCATATAGCCGAGTTGCAGCCCCATCACCGCCAGCGCGGTGGGCGCGGCGTTCTTGATGACGTGGCGGAATACGCCGGTCTCGCGCAGCCCTTTTGCGCGCAATGCTTCGACAAAGTCCTGCGACAGGATATCGCCGGTCAGCGCCCGCACCGTGCGGGTGACGATGCCCATCGGAATGACCGAGGTGGTGAGCGCCGGCAGCACCAGATATTTCAGGTGCTCCCAGTCCCAGCCCCATTGTCCGGAGCCGCCGGGGCCGGCGCCGACTGCGGGCAGCCAGTTCAATTGCACCGAGAAGATGATCACCAGCACCATGCCGAGCCAGTAATGCGGCACCGAGACGCCGGCGATCGCGACCCCGGTCGCGACTTTGTCGATCCAGGTGTCGCGGAAGTAGCCGGCGACCAGGCCGAAGAACAGCCCGAGCGAAAAGCCGATGGTCGCCGCCGCAATTGCCAGCGTCACGGTGTTGCCGACCGCGCGCAGCACTTCGGCGAGCACCGGGCGGCCGGTGGCGATCGAATTGCCGAGGTCGCCGTGCAGCGCCTTCCACAGCCACAGTCCGAACTGCACCGGCAGCGGCCGGTCGAAGCCATAGGCGACGCGCAATTGCGCGGCCAATTCCTGCGAGGCGTCGGCCGGCAGCACCGCCACCAGCGGATCGCCGGGGGTGATATGCACCAACAGGAAGCACACCAGCGCGACGCTGATCACGATCGGGATCACATAGACGATGCGGCGGGCGATATAGATGAACAATGGGCGGCCTTCGATCTTGAGACGAGCGCTTCGACAAACAGCTCTTGCTTCCCTCTCCCCCTGTGGAGAGGGTGGCGAGCGTAGCTCGCCGGGTGAGGGGGGATTCGCTCAGCGATCCGGCGCCCTCATCCGACGCGGACTTCGTCCGCGCCACCTTCTCCCACAAGGGGAGAAGCTGGCGCGGCAAAGCAATCACTTTCGCCTGCCGGGATCGCTGGTCACGGCGCCAGCGTCACCGGCGAGAAGTCGACGAACCAGCTCTTCGGCTGCACGAAGCCCTTGATCTTCGGGCTCAGCGCGCGCGGTCCGACGTCGTGGGCGACGAACAGGAACGACGCGTCGTCGACCGAGGCGGCGTGCAGTTCGGCCAGCGCCTCGTCGCGCAACGAGGCGTCGAAGGTGGTGCGCGCCTTGGTCACCAGCGCGTCGAACTTCGGGTTGTTGATGAAGCCCCAATTGTTCGACACCGGCGGCGCCATCGACGACTGCAGGAAGCGCACCATGGCGAAGAACGGGTCCATCGCCGCATAGGTGACGTTGGTGGCGTCGGAGCCGTTGGCCGAGGGATCCTTGACGCCGCGGCGCCAATTGGTGAACAGCGTATTCCACTCGATGACGTCGAGCTTGACGTCGAAGTAGCACTCCGCCAGCGCCTGCTGCAGATATTCGTTCATCGGCAACGGCAGCATCTGGCCGGAGCCCGACGCCGAGGTCTGCACCTTGACGCTGAGCTTCTTGGTCGGGCCAAAGCCGGCTTCCTTCATCAGCTTCTGCGCCGCCGGCAGGTCATATTTGATCTGGAACGACGGCTTGCCGCGCCACGGATGGCCGGGCTCGAAGGTGCCGGTCGCCGGCACCATCAATCCGGCGAGCAGGCCGTCGCGCAAGCCTTCGCGGTCGATGCACAGATTGGCGGCGCGGCGCACCCGGATGTCGTTCCACGGCGAGCCTTCGACGCGCGAGAACTGCCACGGCCAGACGTGCGGCTGCTCGTTCTTCTCGATCTTGAAGCCGCGCGCGGTGATTTCCTTCACCGCGTCGGGGGCCGGCGCTTCGATCCAGTCGACCTGGCCGGACAACAGCGCCGCGGTGCGGGCGTTGGCTTCCGGCATCGGTAATAGCACCAGGCGGTCGACATGCGGCACCCGCGCCGTGTCCCAATATTTGTCGTTCTTTACCAGTTCGAGCCGTTCGCGCGGCGTGAACTTCGACATCTTCCACGGCCCGGTGCCGGAGGCGTCCTTGGCGAACGCCGCCCACGCCGCCTGTGACTTCGCCTTGGCGTCGGCGCCCTCGGCCTTCTCATACAGGCCCTGCCATTTGCTCGGGCTCGCCATGAACAGGTTGGTCAAGTTGATCGGCAGGAAGCTGTCCGGCTCCTTGGTGGTCAACTCCACCGTCATGTCGTCGATCTTCTTCGCCGAGACCAGCGTCGGCATGCGCGAGGCGGTGACGCCGACTTGGCTGGGGTCGAATTGCGGCGCGTCCTGTTTCAGCACCTTGTCCACGTTCCACACCACGGCGTCGGCGTTGAACGGCGAACCGTCATGGAAGCTGACGCCGGGGCGCAACTTGAACGTCCATTTGGTCTTGTCGGCGTCGTTAACCGCCCATTCGGTGGCGAGCCCGGGAATCACCACGCTGGCTTTGGTTGCAGACGACAGATCCCACATCGTCAGCGCGTCGTACATCGTCAGCCCGGTGAAGCGGTTGCCTTCGAAGCCCTGATCGGGTTGGCCGAGCGTGCGTGGCACATCGGCGGCGGTCATGCCGATGCGCAGCACGGCTTCGGCGCTGGCCGCGTGCGACAGCGCCAGCGCGCTCGCCGTGGTCAGCATGAAGACGGCCGCGGCTGTTCGCCGAGCGACAAAACCAATCATACGCATGCAAGATGTCCTTTATCGGGGCTGCCAAAAACTTATGCAATCTCATGCAATGGCTGTGCCAGCGAGCGCAATGGCTGTGCCAGCAAAATCGCGCCTCGTCCGTCTGGCGGACTCACACGTTTGCGTCATCACGCGCCGCAAATCACATTGCTGGCACCATCGTTGCAGCCGGATCTGCATCCTTCCTGTGGAGCTGTGTTTCAATGACCATTCGAAACTCTATCGCCATCGCCGCACTCATCGCGGTCGGCGCAATTAGTTCTGCGCGCGCCGAGTCGGTGGTGCGTTACGGCATATCGATGGCGGATATCCCGCTGACCACAGGCCAGCCCGACCGCGGCGCCGGCGCTTATCAGTTCACCGGATATACGATCTACGATCCCCTGGTGGCGTGGGAGATGAACGTGTCGGATCGTCCCGGGAAATTGGTGCCGGGGCTCGCGACATCATGGAAAGTCGATGATGGCGATAAGAAAAAGTGGCGATTCACTTTGCGCAAGGGCGTCAAGTTCCACGACGGCAGTGTATTCAACGCCGATGCAGTGGTCTGGAATTTAGACAAGGTGCTGAATGATAAGGCACCGCAGTTCGACAAACGGCAGAGTGCGCAGGTCAAGACACGGCTGCCCTCGGTCGCGAGCTACGCCAAAATCGACGACGACACCGTCGAAATTACAACCAAAACGGTCGACTCGTTTTTTCCTTATCAGATGCTTTGGTTCTTGGTGTCGAGCCCGGCGCAATACGCCAAGCTCGGCAATGACTGGGACAAGTTCGCCGCCGAGCCGTCGGGCACCGGGCCGTTCAAGCTGACCAAGCTGGTGCCGCGCGAACTCGCCGAACTGACCCGCAACGATGATTACTGGGATAAAACTCGGTTGCCGAAGACCGACAAGCTGGTGCTGGTGCCGATGCCGGAAGCGCTGACCCGCACCAACGCGCTGCTCGCGGGCCAGGTCGATCTGATCGAGACGCCGGCGCCGGACGCCGTGCCGCAATTGAAGTCGGCCGGCATGAAGATCGTCGACAACGTCACCCCGCATGTCTGGAACTACCACCTCAGCGTGTTGCCGGGCTCGCCCTGGACCGACGTGCGGTTGCGCAAGGCGCTCAATCTGGCGATCGACCGCGACGCCGTGGTCGGTTTGATGAACGGCCTCGCCAAGCCGGCGGTCGGCCAGGTCGATCCGTCGAGCCCGTGGTTCGGCAATCCCACCTTCAAGATCAAATATGATCTCGCCGAAGCCAAGCGGTTGGTGAAGGAGGCCGGCTATTCGCCGGAGAAGCCGTTGAAGGCGACCTTCATCATCGCCAATGGCGGCACCGGCCAGATGCTGTCGCTGCCGATGAACGAGTTCCTGCAGCAGAGCTTCAAGGAGATCGGCGTCGATGTCGAGTTCAAGGTGGTCGAACTCGAAGTGCTGTACACCGCATGGCGCAAGGGCGCGGCCGACGAGTCCAATGCCGGCATCACCGCCAACAACATCGCTTACGTCACCTCGGATCCGCTCTATGCCATCGTGCGGTTCTTTCACTCCGGGCAGATCGCGCCGGTCGGCGTCAATTGGGGCGGCTACAACAACCCCAAGGTTGACGCACTGATCGACGAAGCCAAGACCACGTTCGATTCCACCAAGCAGGACGAATTGCTGGCGCAGGCGCACAGCCTGATCGTCGACGACGCGGTGCTGGTCTGGGTGGTGCACGACACCAATCCGCACGCGCTGTCGCCGAAGGTGAAGAGCTTTGTGCAGGCGCAGCACTGGTTCCAGGATCTGACCACGATCGGTCTGCAATAAGCCCAAGGCCATAAACCAAAGATCGGCCGGCGCGGGGTCGCGGCGCCGGCCGATCCTTGGAACAGATCGGGTGAGCCGGCATTAGCTTCCAAATGGCCGTCAGGAGGCGAACATGTTCAACACCAGATTTCGAGTCGCGGCTTTGATCTTCTTGATGACCAACGCGGTCATCTTCGGCGCGCTGTTGGTGACGGTGCTGCTGTTTCCCGCGCTGTCGTCGCGGGCGATGGAACTGATTCCCGCGGTGGTGGTCGCAAGCTTCGTGCTGGCGGCGCCGCTGGCCTGGGGACTGGCGCCCCGGCTGCGTGCCCGGTTCGAACGGCGGCGCAGCATGCGCGGCGGGATCAGCGTTCCGCTTTAAGAAACCTCGGCAGTAGCGGGCGCGGCTGTGCCGGGCCCTTTACGCCGAGCCGACGCTTGATAGAAACCCGGCCGCAGTCCGCTACTCAACCGCCGGCCGTCCGTGCTAATCCTTTCCGGTTCGAGAAATCGTGACCTTGCTTTTGCGTCATGCGAAGCGGGCGATTCAATCGACTGGGAGGACACGGGCGAATGTGGGCGCTGCTGCACGGGCTGTTGGACACCTCGACGTTTTCGCCGCATGGCATTTGTCTGCTGTGGGAGCCGGGGCTGATCTGGCTGCATGTGCTGTCCGACGCCGCCATCGCGCTGGCGTATTTTTCGATTCCGTTCGCGCTGTCATATTTCGTCGCCAAGCGGCCGGACGTCGAATTCGGCTGGGTGTTCTGGGCGTTTTCCATCTTCATCATGGCCTGCGGCTTCACCCACATCTTTGCCATCGTCACGCTGTGGGTGCCGGTCTACGAGATGGAAGGCGTGGTCAAGGCGGTGACTGCGGTCGCTTCGGTGGTCACCGCGGCGATGCTGTGGCCGCTGTTGCCGAAGCTGCTCGCGGTGCCGTCGCCGGCGCAATTGCGCGAGGCGCAATTGGCGTTGCAGACCGAGACGCTGCAGCGCCGCGAGGCCGAAGACATGCTGCGGCAGGCGCAGAAGATGGAAGCGGTCGGTCAATTGACAGGCGGGGTGGCGCACGACTTCAACAATCTCTTGACCATCATCATCGGCAATCTCGAGATTGCCGAACGCCACATGAACAAGCTGACCGACGCCGCCGACGGCCGGCTGCGCCGGCTGGTCGGCAGCGCGATGTCGGGCGCGCAACGCGCCGCGACCCTGACCAGCCGGCTGTTGGCGTTTGCCCGGCGGCAGCCGCTCGATCCGAAGCCCTGCAATCTCGATCAATTGCTGAAGGGCATGGCCGGCTTCTTTCGCAGCACCTTGGGCGAGACCATCGATCTCGAATATGTCGGCACCGGCGGGCTGTGGCAGGTCGAGATCGATCCCAGCCATTTCGAGGCGGCAATTCTCAACCTCGTGGTCAATGCCCGCGATGCGATGCCGGACGGCGGCAAGCTGACCGTCGAAACCAGCAACGTGTTTCTCGACGAGGACTATGCGCGCCGCCATGCCGAGTTGGTCACCGGACAATACGTCCAGGTCGCGGTGACCGACACCGGCGCCGGGATGTCGGCCGATATCATCGCGCGGGCGTTCGAGCCGTTCTACACCACCAAGGATGTCGGCCAGGGCACCGGGCTCGGGCTCAGCCAGGTCTATGGCTTCGTCAAGCAGTCCAACGGCCACATCAAGATCTACAGCGAGCTCGGCGAGGGGACCACGATCAAGGTCTATCTGCCGCGGCTGCACGCCGCGGCCCGCGACGAGGACGTGCCGGACATTCAGATCGGCGCGGCGCGGGCGGAGCAGATCCTGGTGGTGGAGGACGATCCGGAGGTTCGCGGCTATGTCGTCGAGGTGCTGCAGGAGCTGAACTACCAAGTGGTCGAGGCGCCCGACGCCGGTGCCGCGCTCGGCATGGCCGGCAAGCTCGACGGCGGGCTCGATCTGCTGTTGACCGACGTGGTGCTGCCCGGAATGAACGGCCGCGAGCTCGCCGATCAGCTGCGTGCGCAACGGCCGGATCTGAAGGTGCTGTTCATGACCGGCTATTCGCGCAACGCCATCGTTCATCAGGGCAGGCTCGATGCCGGCGTTGACCTTATCCAGAAACCGCTGTCGCAGGCGGCGCTGGCCGCCAAGATCCGCAGCGTGCTGGATCGCGGCTAAGCGTTTCGGCGCGGCGCCGCACGCGGCGGCGCGTCATCAGACGATCACGCATCAGCTCTACGTTGCCACCGGAACTTGTCCGCTTGAACTTCATTAAAGGGTTCCAAACGTGATGAGTGGAGCACACAATGGCTGAAGTTTCCGAAGAAGATATCAAGCGCCGGGCCCATGAGTTGTGGGAAATGGCGGGCCGTCCCGAGGGACGCGAGGACGAGTTCTGGCACAAGGCCGAACAGCAGGTGCGCGGTGAAGGCGAGACGCTGGAAAAGCTCCGCGCCGATCCCAGCGTCAGTACCAGCAGCTGATCCCGCACCGGATGCGGTCGTCTGTGCAGCGGCCCTGTCGAGACAGGGTCGCTTCCACGTTTGACAGGTCGCCTTCTTGATACTTCGCATTTTTTACGCGCTTATTTTTGACGCGTGGTGTCTTTTTTCGATCCGCCCGAACGGCTGCGGCAGATCGTGCGAGACCTGCGCCGCAGCCATCCGGAAGGTCAGCCCGCGCTGGATCGGCGGGCTCATCGGGATCTTGTCGAGCAGGTTGCCAGAGACGCCGACGATCGACGCCGTACCGAAATTGCGACAGCAAAGGATCGCCTGCCGTAGCAGGTGCGGGCGGGGCCCGGAGGGGTGAGGCCGGCACGCTGTTGCAACGAGTGTGGTTCTTGCCGTGCCAGGTCAGCGCTTTCATCCAGCCGTCCATCTGCTAAATTGCGGCAGGCATAAAGGCAACGACGGTGTTCTGTTCCCTGTTAGGTCCAGAAACCGCAGCCGACAGGAACCCTGGGCGACAGTGCGGGTTAGCGCCCACAGATGCCTCGCACGGAGCAATTGATGTCAGCACAGCGCCGTTTCGCCATCGTCACCGGAGCGTCCAGCGGCATCGGCCTGGAGCTTGCGCGCTGCTGCGCCAAGGATGGCTTCGATCTGCTGATCGCAGCCGACGAAGCCAAGATCGAACGCGCCGCCGCGGAGCTGAGAACCGGCGGCGTGGAGGTCGAGGCGGTGCAGGTCGACCTTTCGACGATGGAGGGCGTCGACACGCTGTATGCCGCGACCCGGGCCAGGCCGGTCGATGCGTTGCTGGCCAATGCCGGCCGCGGTCTCGGCCACGCCTTCCTCGATCAGGACTTTGCCAAGGCGCGTGGCGTGATCGATACCAACATCACCGGCACCACCTATCTGATCCACAAGATCGGCAACGACATGCGCCGGCGCGGCGCCGGCCGCATCCTGATCACCGGCTCGATCGCCGGCTTCGTCCCGGGCAGCTTCCAGGCGGTGTACAATGCCAGCAAGGCGTTCCTGAATTCCTTTTCCTTCGCGATCCGCGAGGAGCTGAAGGATAGCGGCGTCAGTGTGACCTGCCTGATGCCGGGCGCCACCGCGACCGACTTCTTCAAGCGCGCCGACATGCTCGACACCAGCGTCGGCACCATCGGCAAGGACGATCCGGGCCGCGTCGCCAAGCTCGGCTTCGAGGCGATGATGAACGGCGAGGGCGACGTGGTCAGCGGCTGGATCAACAAGCTGCAGTCGCGGGTGGCGCATGTGGTGCCGGCCGGCCTTCTGGCGTCGCAGCACCGCAAATGGGCCGAACCCGGGTCGGCCAAGGGATGACCGCGCGGCTGGGGCTATTCCGGTTCTGATAGAACAGAACCGGATCTGGATTCTCATTTTGGCGCGTTTTCTCTTCACGCAAACCGGGAGCCGCTTCGCTCGAGAACGCTATAACGCGATGCCGAACCGGCCGCGCGGCTATTCTGCCGCCTGGCTGGTGGCTGCGACGCCGTCAACGTCGAAAAGATAGACCAGCGTCAGCTCTTCATCTTCGCGTCCCGCCGGGGCGTTTCGGTACGCGGATTTTTCCGGATCGGTGGCGTAGCGCGCCCGCAGCCGGGTCTTGCCGTCCCACACCGGGGCGCCGCGATGCGTCATCTGCCGCAGATCGGCGAGCAGCCAGTGCTCGTGGCAGACTTCGTGGGCCTCGCGCAGATTGGCGGCCTCGAATGTCAGAATCGGCCGGCCGCCGATGTCGATAGTGAAGATCAAAGGCATGAGCTTGGTAGCCATCCGGAAATCACTCCAATGATGCGATGCGATCGGCAGGCCTCATTTCGGCTTGCGCGACGGCTTGATCACCTTGTCGGTGTTGCGATCGGTATCGTCGAGCGGGGCGTCGTCCTCGGGCCGCGGCGGCATATGGTGTCCGCCTTGCTCGTCCTGGATTCGCTTGCGCTCCTTGTCGTCTGGCGGCATCGGCTCGCTCCATCTCTCCGGCCCCGGGCATGCTGCCGCGGGGTCAATCGCTGACGGCGGCTCGGGTTCCATTTGCCCGGCGGCCAGCCGCTATGCGTGCGGGGAGGCCGGGGTCTACGCCGCGTCGCTGAGGGTCCACAGCACCTGCCAGGCTGGCAGCGACGCGGTCTCGACCGGGGTGGTCGGCCATAAGCGGCGGCCGCCGGGCGGCGTCACCCCGGGCAACGGCTGATCGCTGAGATTGGCGATCAGGTTCAGATGCGCGCCGCCGGGCAGCGTCCAATCGATCTCGACCGCCAGCCGGCCGAGAACCTTGAACCGCGCCGAATTGCCGCCGATGTGCTTCAGCCGCGGGATGATCTCGCGATGCCGGATCGCCAGCAGCGCGCGGTAGAGTTCGAGCCATTGCGCATGCAGCGCGCTGCGCGGTTCGTTCCAGTCGAGCTTGGCCGCTTCGAAGGTCGCCGCCGCGCCGGGGTCGGGGATCGCCTCGCGCATCTTTGGATCGGCGAATTCCGGAAACCGCGCGAATTCCTTGCGCCGGCCTTCGCGAACCGCGTCGGCGAGCGCACCGGAGAAATCGCAGAAGAACGGAAACGGCCGCGACGAGCCGAATTCCTCGCCCATGAACAGCATCGGGATCTGCGGCAACAGCAGATAGACCGCCGCCGCTGCCTCGACCGCGGCCGCCGGGGCGAAGCTGGTCAGCCGGTCGCCAAAGGCGCGGTTGCCGATCTGGTCGTGGTTCTGGATGAAGCCGACGAACGCGGTCGGCGGCAGGTGGCGGCTGGGCTGGCCGCGGCTGCGGTCGCTGTAGCGCATATGGTCGCCCTGAAACGCAAAGCCCTCGGCCAGCGCGCGGCCGAGCTTTTCAGTGTCGCCGGCATATTCGGCGTAGTAGCCCGACGTCTCACCGCTGGCGGCGGCGTGCAGCACGTGGTGCAGGTCGTCGTTCCATTGTGCGGTGTATTGCTGCGGTTCACCGTCGACGTCGCGGGCGAGCCGCGCCACCTCGTTCTCCTCGTTTTCCAGCATCAGATGGATCGGCCGGTTGAGGCCGCCGGCGCGCAGCCGCGACGGAATCTCCGCCAGCAGATGCGGATCGCTGTCGTCCTTGATGGCGTGCACGGCGTCGAACCGCAACCCGTCGAGATGAAACTCGTCGATCCAGTAGATCGCGTTCTGGATCACGAATTCCCGCACCGTTTCCGATCCCGCCGCGTCGTAATTGACCGCGTCGCCCCAGGGGGTCTGGTGCTGGTCGTTGAAGATCGGCGCGTAGGCCGCGAGATAATTGCCGTCGGGGCCGAAGTGATTATAGACCACGTCGAGAAACACCATGATGCCCCTCGCATGCGCGGCGTCGACCAGCGCCTTCATGTCGTCCGGCCGGCCATAGCTTGCGTCCGGCGCAAACAGCAGCACGCCGTCGTAGCCCCAATTGCGCGCGCCGGGAAATTCCGCCACCGGCATCAGTTCGATCGCGGTGACGCCGAGTTCGGCGAGATAATCCAGCCGCTCGATCGCGGCGGCAAAAGTGCCCTCCGCGGTGAAGGCGCCGACGTGCAATTCGTAGACCACGGCTTCTTCCCAGGGCCGGCCGCGCCAGCCGCGGTCCGACCAGGCGAACGCCGCATCCACCACCTCGCTCGGGCCGTGAACGTCTTCGGGCTGATAGCGCGACGCCGGGTCAGGCACTTCCAAGCCATCGGCCAGCCGAAACCGATAACGGGTGCCTGGGCGAGCGTCCGGCACCAGCAGGCTGTGCCAGCCGAGGTCGGTTCTATGCATCGTCCGCGGCGCGTCTGCCTCGAGCACCAGGGCGACCTCGCTCTGGCTCGGCGCCCACAGCCGAAACAGCACGCCGCCGTCATGATGAACCTCGGGGCCAAAGCGGGTGGGAGCAGGCGGGGCGACATGGTCCATCGGGGGTCTTTCAGGTTGGTGGCGGTTATGAACGGCACAGTCCGGCACACGTTCCCCCGCGCGGGCGTCGGCTCAAGCTACTACGCGGCGGTCGCCGCCGCGCAACTTCGGGAGAGCATCGATCCGCGATCGACGGGGCACGCGGTTGAGTTTTTGAACTTTGTCGGCTGGTGGTCGTTATTGACCATCATTCAGGGGGCTGTCATGAACCAGATGTCGAGGATTTCCGCTGCGCAGCCCGTCAGGGCGGCGGCCCGCCACCGCGTGCTCGAGGGCCGGCCGTTTCCGCTGGGCGCCAATTGGGACGGTCTCGGCGTCAATTTCGCGCTGTTTTCCGCCAACGCCACCAAGGTCGAGCTGTGCCTGTTCGACAATGACGGCCTGCGCGAGTTGGAGCGGATCGAGCTGCCGGAATATACCGACGAGGTCTGGCACGGCTATCTGCCGGACGCGCGGCCCGGTCAGGTCTATGGCTATCGCGTCCACGGTCCTTATGCGCCGGCCGAAGGCCATCGCTTCAATCCCAACAAGCTGCTGCTCGATCCCTATGCCAAGCAGATCGTCGGCGATCTGAAATGGGACCCGGCGCTGTTCGGCTACACCATCGGCCATCCCGACGCCGACCTGTCGTTTGACGAGCGCGACAGCGCGGCCTTCGTGCCGAAGAGCCGGGTGATCGACCCGGCCTTCACCTGGGGCGACGAGCGCAGGCCGCAGATCCCCTGGGAACGGACGATTTTCTACGAGGCGCATGTGCGCGGCTACACCATGAAGCATCCGGCGGTGCCGGAAGTGCTGCGCGGCAGCTTTGCCGGCATGATGCATCATGAGGTGATCGATTACATCCGCAACCTCGGCATCACCGCGCTCGAGCTATTGCCGATCCACGCCTTTGTCGACGACAGCTATCTGGTCGAGAAGGGCAAGCACAATTATTGGGGCTACAATACCATCGGCTTCTTCGCGCCGCAGGCGCGCTATTTGTCCGGCCCGTTCGTCAACGAATTCAAGGAAATGGTGTCGCAATTCCACCGCGTCGGGATCGAGATCATCCTCGACGTGGTCTACAACCACACCGCCGAGGGCAACGAACTCGGGCCGACGCTGTCGTTCAAGGGCATCGACAACGCATCCTATTATCGCCTGGCGCCGGATCGGCGCTACTACATCAACGACACCGGCACCGGCAACACCGTCAACCTGTCGCATCAGCGGGTGCTGCAGATGGTTGCCGACAGCTTGCGCTATTGGGCGCAGGAGATGCGGGTCGACGGCTTTCGCTTCGATCTGGCGACGATCCTGGCGCGCGAGCCGTACGGCTTCGACGAAGGCGGCGGCTTCCTCGACGCCTGCCGGCAGGACCCGGTGCTGAGTCAGGTCAAGCTGATCGCCGAGCCGTGGGATTGCGGACCGGGCGGCTATCAGGTCGGGCATTTCTCGCCGGGCTGGGCGGAGTGGAATGACCGCTTCCGCGACACCACCAGAGCGTTCTGGAAGGGCGACGAGGGCAAGCTCGCCGAGCTGGCCACCAGGCTGTCGGCGTCGCCGGACCTGTTCAACAAGCGTGGCCGCAAGCCGTGGGCCTCGGTCAATTTCGTCACCGCGCATGACGGCTTCACGCTGAACGATCTGGTGTCCTACGACCACAAGCACAACGAGGCCAATGGCGAGGACAATCGCGACGGCCACTCGCATAATCTGTCGTGGAATCACGGCGTCGAAGGTCCGACCGACGATCCGAAGATCCGCGAATTGCGATTCCGGCAGATGCGCAATCTGCTCGCCACCGTGCTGTTGTCGCGCGGCACCCCGATGATCCTGGCCGGCGACGAATTCGCCCGCACCCAGCAGGGCAACAACAACGCCTACGCGCAGGACAACGAGATCAGCTGGCTGGATTGGGAGGGAATCGACGACGACGGCCGCAGCCTGATCGAATTCACCCAGCGGCTGATCGACACAAGGCAGCGCCAGCCGCTGTTTCATCGCGGCCGGTTTCTCACCGGCGCCTTTAACGAGGAGCTCGGCGTCAAGGACGTCACCTGGGTCGATCCCAGCGGCGCCGAGATGACCTGCGAGCAATGGAACGACGGCAATGCGCGCTGCGTCGGGATGTTGCTCGACGGCCGCGCGCAGGTCACCGGAATCCGGCGCAAGGGCTCCGACAATACGCTGTTTCTGATGTTCAACGCCCACCACGACACGGTGACGTTCAATTTCCCGGCGGTGCCGCAGTGCCGGACCTGGGACTGCCTGATCGACACCAACAAGCCCGGCGACAGCAAGATTCCAAGAGTCAAGAAGGAGGCGCATTACGACATGGCCGGCCGGTCGTTGTCGCTGTGGGAAGCCCGGCAGGCGTGAGCCTGCCGGGGCGCGGCTGCGGTCGCGGCGCCCTGGCGACCTCCGGCAGCTCCGCACGGGCGCTGGAACCAGAACAGTCTCTAAAGTTTAATTCCGAGTGTAACGGCGTGGGGTGGGCGGATGGCCGAATCGATCAACAGCAAGCCCATCGTTCTGGTGGTTGAGGACGAAAGCCTGCTGCGGGCCAATGCGGTCGAGATGATCGAGGCGGCGGGGTTTTTCGTGTTGGAAGCCGCCAGCGCCGACGAAGCCATCGAGATCCTGGAATCGCGCAACGATATCCGCGTGGTGTTCACCGACATCCAGATGCCCGGCTCGATGGACGGACTGAAGCTCGCCCGGGCGGTGCGGGGGCGCTGGCCGCCGATCGAGATCATCACCACCTCGGGCCATCTGACGGTGGGTCCGGAGGATCTTCCGGAGCGGGGCCGGTTCGTCGCCAAGCCCTACAGCCCGGCGCAGATCGCCGCCGCGCTGAGCGAATTGATAGCTTGATGCGGATACCGCAGTGCCGTTGCTTTTTTCGCGCTGCGGCATGCTAACCCCCGGGATTATTTCAAAAATTTAATTCCTCGCGTGCAAACCGGGGGCTTTCCGCGTTATCAAAGACGCCCACCTCAGCGGGACCCTTGGCACGGATGGAGCGATGAAGAAGCTCTTGATCATAGTAAGCGTGTTTGTGCTGGCGATCGGCTCGTACTTCGTGGCCAGCAAGCTGGCGATCCGGCACGAGACCTTGAATCTGTTCGACAGCACGCGCAACCGCGCGATCGATGTCGACATTGCGGTGCGGCGTGACGCCGAAATGAAGGCGATGGCCGGCATCCCGCTGCCGGTGGCCATTCTCAGCCACGGCAACACCGTCAAGAATACCGAATATTCCTTCCTCGCCAACGTGCTGGCTGCGCGGGGCTACATGGTCGCCAGCATCCAGCACGATCTGCCGACCGACACGCCGCTGATGACCAAGGCCGGCTCGCTCTATGTCGGCCGGCTGCAGGTCTACGAGCGCGGCATGGAGAACATCCTGTTCGCGATCGCCGAGCTGAAGAAGATCCAGCCCAACGCCGACTACGCGCATCTGACGCTGGCCGGACATTCCAACGGCGGCGATATCTCGATGTTCTTCGCCCAGCAGCATCCGGAGCTAGTCCGCCGCGTGGTGACGCTGGACAATCTGCGGGTGCCGTTCGTCACCTCGGGGGCCGCCAAGATCCTCTCGTTCCGCTCCAAGGACCCGGTGTTCAAGACCGATCCCGGGGTATTGCCGGATCCGGAAATGGCCAAACAGGCGGGGATCGACATCGTCAGCACCGACTTTCAGCATACCGACATGAGCGATCGCGGCCCGGACAACGTCAAACAGCGCATCCAGGATACGCTCGACAAGTTTCTCGGCGAGGATGAGACCAGCCAGCTTGCCCCGGTGGATACCAGCAAGCTGAACACCGATCCCCGGGCGATGGGGCCTTAGCGCGCTGACGGCAGCCGGCACGCCTCCTCGGGAACCTTTTTTCGGTGGCCGGCTTTTCACTTCGGAACGGGAGTGATCGCCATGTTGGCCCAGCAAAATCTGCGCACCACCGGATTAGAAACCCTCGACCAGGCTTACGACATCGCGTTCGACTATCTGCGGATGAGCGGGGCCATTCCGGAGATGTTCGGCGTGCACGAACTGCTGCTCGATACCGTGGTCGACCTGTATTACCGCGGCGAGCGCAACAAGATCCGGCTCGCCAACAAGGCGATTTCGGCGTTCGAACAGCCCTTCCGCAACTGAGCAAAACGCCGCTATCACCCGCAGCCGGGCCGGAGGTTCGGACGGGTTTGGTTTCTCGGACTGGCTTTCGTCTGGAGACAGCGGTGCTTCACACCACGGGCGCGCGATCGATGGCGAAATGGTCGAACCACGCCAGCCGCTCGCCGTCGATCAGCCGGCCGATCATCCGGCTCGCCAGATAGCTAAAGGTGATGCCGTTGCCGCCATAGCCATAGGCCGCGTAAAGCCGCGGATGGCCGGGCACCACGCCGATCAGCGGCAGGCCGTCCACGGTGGTACTGAAAGCGCCGGACCAGGCAAATTCGGCGAAGGGCTCGGCGCGCGGCCACAGCCGCTGCAGCTTATCGAGCAGGATGGTCGCCTTGCGCGGCATCAGCCGGTCGCGGTCGCTCTGCGCGACGACGCTGTCGTCGTCCTCGCCGCCGATCACGATGCGGCCGTCGGTGGTGGTGCGGGCATAGAGATAGTTCTTCGAGGCTTCCCAGATCAGCGCGCCGTCGCGCCACAGCTGCTGCGGCGATTGCCTTGGGGTTGCAATCACCCAGCTCGAGGCGGTCTTGTGCAGATCCGACGTGACGATGTCCGGCATCACATAGCCGGTCGCCAGCACCACGTGGTCGGCCTCGATGCTGCAGCCATTGTCCAGCGCGACATGGGTGGTTCGGCCGCCGCTGTCGTAGCCGACCGCCTCGCCGTCGTACAATTTGGCGCCGCGGCGTTCGGCCAGGCTGAGCAGAGCGTGCGATAGCCGCAGCGGATCGACCTCCGCCGAGCCCGGCGATACGATCGCCGCCTCGCGGTCGAATGCGAACTCGGCCGACAGCGTGCGGCGGTCGAGAAAGGCGCCGGGCAGCCCGGCGCGCTCGCGCAGCTCATGCTCGGCCAGCAGCTCGCGGGCGCCGGCGTCGCCGCCGGCGAGGTAGACGGTGTTGCGGCCGCGCAGCGTTGGCGCCAGACCATTCGACTGCACCAACTCGTAGAGGCCGGCCACCGCGCCGAGGCTGAGCCGGTAGATCTCAGCGGCGGGTTCGAAGCCGTAGATCGCGGCAAGCTCCTGCAGCGAGCGATCGATTTCCCATTCCAGCATCGCGGTGGAGGCGGCGGTGCTGCCCATGCCGGGGCGCTCGCGATCGATCACGCAGACCTGCCGGCCCTGCCGGGTCAGGTGCTCGGCCATCAACGATCCGGTGATGCCGGCGCCGACGATCAGCACCTCGGTGGCGATGGACTCGGTCAGCGGGTGGCGGATCGGTCGATGCGCGCCGGCCTGCCAGGGGGATACGCCACCGCGCAAATCGCTTTGTTCAGTGGCGATGAAATCCAGCATGTCGGTTCCAGGGTGAGGCGCAGCAAAGGTGGCGAGGCGCAGCAAAGGCGGTGAGGCGCAGCAAAGGCCCCGGCGGGCGCCGAGGCCTTTGCGCGCCGTGGTTGCGCGTTCAGTGGTTCATGAACAACGCGAGAATGATAATGATTGGCAGCGGAATGCCGATCAGCCAGAGCAGAGCACCTTTTTCGAGACCCATGAGATGTCCTCCTTTGTTGCTGGGGAGACAACCAGCCGCGCCGGGACCAGTTCCATCCGATCCGGTGATCCGGCCCGGCCGCGCGCCGCCCCGGATGGCCCAAGCGGGTGTCGGGGAACCTTGTGTCGCCTATCCGACAAACGAAAGTCGTAGCGCCACCGCAGCGCGATCGCCGCCAGCGCTACAGGAGCAGACTTTCGCGGCGGCTTGCTGATCGTGTCCGGCGGCGGGAGCTAAGCGCGGAACCGGACAGACAAATCGAGGGCCATTTTCCTATAGTCGCTGATCCGCGGAACGCGTCTCGGCGCGTCCTCCACCCCACCCCTGCGGTAGACAGCCCGACCGATCGGGCAGATATCGCAGTGCCCTCCATAGACATCAGATTTCCCTTGGATAACAAATTGTTGGCGGGGCTTCCCCGCGCTCAGTTCGATCTGTTGGCGCCGCATATGACCACTGCATCCTTGCAGCAGGGATTGGTGCTGCTGGAGCCCGGCGACGAATTCGAGCAGGTGTATTTTCCTCATAACGGGATGCTGTCGCTGCTGGCGGTGTTGCGCGACGGCAAGGCGATCGAGACCGCCACGGTGGGCCGCGAAGGCGTGGTCGGCGCGATGGCCGGGCTCGGCCTGTACAAGTCGCTGGTCCGCGTCGTGGTGCAGATGCCGACCTCGCTGACCAAGATTCCGTCGTCGCAATTCCGCAAGGTCGCCACCGCCAGCGAGGCGCTGCGCAACCTGTGCATCCAGTACAATGAGGTGCTGCTGTCGCAGGCCCGGGTCACCGCGGCCTGCAACGCGCTGCATCTGATCGAGGCGCGGTTCTGCCGCTGGCTGTTGCAGTCCGCCGACCGCGCCGGCGGCGACACCGTCAATCTGACCCAGGAGTTTCTCGCCGAGATGCTCGGCGTGCGGCGTACCTCGGTCACCGAGGTCGCCACCAAGCTGCAGAACGCCGGGCTGATCTCCTATTCGCGCGGCGTCATCAAGATCCTCAATCGGCCCGCGGTGGCGAAGCTGTCCTGCGAATGCTACGAAACGCTGCTGGAACAATCGTCGTTGCTGCTCTGAGCCGGCGACGCGCTGGGGCCGCGCTGCGGCCTCTGCCACTTTGGTAGGGCGGTCGCGGCCCACGCGGAATTTTCAATCAGATCAGCGCCGTGCCATGGTGCCGCGATATCGCGGCCGCCCGGTCGCGTGGTCTTGTCCATCCAGGAGCAACAGATGGTTGCGGAAGTCAGCCCGCTCGCCGGCCAGATCATTGACCCGTCAATGCTGGTCAATGTGCCGCGTTTGGTGACGGCGTATTTTTCCGGCCGGCCCGATCCGGCGATCCCGGCGCAGCGCGTGGCGTTCGGCACCTCCGGCCATCGCGGCTCGGCCCTCAACAACGCGTTCAACGAATCGCACATCCTGGCGGTGAGTCAGGGGGTGTGCGAATACCGGCGACGCGCCGGCATCACCGGGCCGCTGTTCATCGGGATCGACACCCACGCGCTGGCCGAGCCGGCGCTGGCCAGCGCGCTCGAAGTGTTCGCGGCCAACGGCGTCGAGGTGATGATCGACGAGCACGGCGGCTACACCCCGACGCCGGTGATCTCGCACGCCATCCTGAGCTACAACCGCGGCCGCACGAGCGGGCTCGCCGACGGCGTGGTGATCACCCCTTCGCACAATCCGCCGGAGGACGGCGGCTTCAAATACAACCCGCCGAACGGCGGCCCGGCCGACACCGACATCACCAGCGCCATCGAGCGCACCGCCAACGCGCTGCTCGAGGACGGCCTGCGCGGCGTGACGCGGATCCCGCTCGAACGCGCGCTGCGCGCGGCCAATGTGCACCGCTACGATTATGTCGGGCCCTATGTCGCCGACCTTGCCAACGTCATCGACATGGAGGCGATCAAGGCCTCCGGCGTCAAGATCGGCATCGATCCCTTGGGCGGCGCCGCGGTGCATTACTGGCGGCCGATCATCGACCGCTACGGCATCGACGCCAGCATCGTCAGCGACGTGGTCGATCCGACCTTCCGCTTCATGACCGCGGACTGGGACGGCAAGGTGCGGATGGACTGCTCGTCGCCCTATGCGATGGCGCGGCTGATCGGGATGCGCGACAATTTCGACGTCTCGTTTGCCAACGACACCGACGCCGATCGACACGGCATCGTCACCCGTTGGAACGGGCTGATGAATCCCAACCATTATCTGGCCGCCGCGATCTTCTACCTGTTCGAGCACCGCCCGGAATGGAGCGCGCAGGCCGCGATCGGCAAGACCATCGTCTCAAGCGCGATGATCAACCGGGTCGCGACGCGGCTTGGCCGCGACCTGGTCGAGACCCCGGTCGGCTTCAAATGGTTCGTCGACGGGCTCGGCTCCGGCGCCTTCGGCTTTGCCGGCGAGGAGAGCGCCGGCGCCTCGTTCCTGCGCCGCGACGGCACGGTGTGGACCACCGACAAGGACGGGCTGATCCTCGGGCTGCTCGCGGCGGAGATCACCGCGCGCACTGGGGTCGATCCGGGACAACTGTTCCATCAGCTCGGCGAACAGCTCGGCGTGCCGTTCTACGAACGGATCGACGCGCCGGCCAGCGCCCAGCAGAAGTCGATCCTGAAGTCGCTATCGGCCGACCAGCTCGGATTGAAGGAGCTCGCCGGCGAGCCGATCCACTCCACCCTGACCAACGCGCCGGGCAACGATCAGCCGTTCGGCGGCATCAAGGTGGTGACCGAGAACGGCTGGTTCGCGGCGCGGCCGTCCGGCACCGAGGACGTCTACAAGATCTATGCCGAGAGCTTCCGCGGCGAGGATCACCTTCGCCGCATCCAGCAAGAGGCGCAGAGCGCGTTGTCGGCGGTGTTCGCGGCGAAGGGGTAGCGTCGCTCGCTGTTGGTTCGACGCGCCTGTTCGAAACAAGCCGTCATTCCGGGGCGCGAGGCCGATAGGCCGAGCGAACCCGGAATCTCGCAACGGGCTGGGGCCTTGCCCCCGCAGCAAGATTCCGGGTTCACTCGCAGCTTCGCTGCTCATGCCCCGGAATGACAGGGTAGGGGTTGCGTCGCGGCGCCGATCGAAAACACGGCTGTCATTCCGGGGCGCGAGGCCGATAGGCCGAGCGAACCCGGAATCTCGCAACGGGTTTGGGCCTTGCCCCCGCGGCAAGATTCCGGGTTCACTCGCAGCTCACGCTGCTCGTGCCCAGGAATGACAGCCTCGTCGTTGCGAAGCGCATCACCTCCAACGAAAATGCGTTGGGGTCAGGGTCGTAGATTCAACAGCCTCAACGGGAGCCGCATGCCAGCCAGCGCAGCCACCCATCTCGGCGCCTGGGCGGAATTCGCCGCCGCCTTCGTGGTGTTCGTAGCTTCGCATGCCGTGCCGTCGCGCCCTGAGCTGCGTGCGGCGTTGACGGCGAGGCTCGGCGAGCGCGGCTTTCTGGCGCTGTACAGCGGCGTCTCGCTTTTGGTGTTGGCCTGGCTGATCGGCGCCGCGGCGCGTGCGCCGTTCGTGCCGCTGTGGACGTTCGAGCCCTGGCAGATGCTGGCGCCGAATCTGGCGATGCCGTGCGCCTGCCTGCTGGCGGCGTTCGGTATCGGCGCCGCCAATCCGCTGTCGTTCGGCGGCAATGCGAAGCTTGCGTTCGATCCCGATCAGCCCGGCGTGGTAGGCTTGGCGCGGCATCCGCTGTTGTGGGCGATCGCGCTGTGGTCCGCCGCGCATCTGGTTCCCAACGGCGATCTCGCCCACGTCGTGCTGTTCGGCTTCTTCGCATTCATTGCGCTGGCGGGCATGGTGATCATCGACCGCCGCAAGCAGCGCCGGCTCGGCCGCGAGGCGTGGCAGGCGCTGGCGCGCAACACCTCGTTCTGGCCGTTGGCCGCGCTGTTCGATGGCCGCTTTCGGCCGCGCTCCTCAAGGATCGCGCCGAAGCGGCTGGCGATCGGCATTCTCGCCTGGCTGACGCTGCTGGCGCTGCATGCCCCGGTGATCGGCGTGTCGCCGCTGCCCTAACTACGCGCCACGTCGGCTCTTCGCCATGGCTCGCGCATGAACTGATAATTGATCATTCCCTGTTACTTATCGAGCGATGTGGCGGGCTCGGGCTCGGTGCGGGACGCGTCGGGGAATGAAGTTGCTGACCAGTGTTGAAATGATTTTCGCGACAATGACCGATCACGGGTTGTTTGTCGCCATTGGCGGGTTTGTCGTTGGAATTTTCTGCTGTCTGTTGCCATTTCGGCGGCGTCGCGCCGGTGCCGATGGGGCCGCTGTGGTTGACCAGAACCAGCAATTGGTGGCGGCGCTGCACAACATGCCACAGGGCCTGTGCATGTTCGACGGCGAGCAACGCATCATCGTCTGCAACCACAAGTACGCAGCGCTCTATGGCCTGACACCGGAGATGGTGACACCCGGTACCCGGCGCCGCGACATGGTCGAGCGCATCGTCGCCAACGGCATCCGCTTCGCTGACGAGGCGCCGGAAAGCTACCTGAAGGAACGCACCGAAGGAGTGTCGACCTCGGTCGACAAGATCCACAAGCTCGCCGACGGCCGCATCATCGCGGTGGCGCGGCGGCCTTTGGCCGGCGGCGGCTGGGTGGCGACCCACGAGGACATCACCGAGCTGAAGCAGCGCGAGGCCTCGTTCCAGCTGTTGTTCGACAACAATCCGGTGCCGATGTGGGTCTATGATCGCGACACGCTGCGCTTCCTCGCGGTCAACCAGGCCGCGGTCGAGCATTACGGCTATCGCCGCGAGCAGTTCCTGACGATGTCGCTGCCGGACCTGCAAAGCGTCGCCGGCGACATCGGCGGCACCGAGCTGCGGGCGATGGAGGATCACGTCGGCGCCACCGACTGGCACGCCAAGGCCGACGGCGGGCTGATCGAAGTCGCGGTGTATTCGCGCCGGCTGCGCTATGCCGGCGCCGCCGCGGCGTTGGTCTCGGTGATCGACATCACCGAGCGGCGCGTCGCCGAGCGTCGCATCGCGCATCTGGCGCATCACGACATGCTGACCAAATTACCCAACCGCGCCGCCTTCACCGAACGTCTCGACGCCACCATCGAACGCGCGCAGGGCAGCGGCGAAAGCTTCGGGCTGTTGTTCGTCGATCTCGACTTCTTCAAGGAGATCAACGACGTGTTCGGCCATGTGGTGGGCGACGCGTTTCTCTGCGCGGCCTCCGAACGGCTGCAGCGCCTCGCCGAGGACAATTTCGTGGCGCGGATCGGCGGCGACGAATTCGTCATCATCGCCGAAGGCCCGCAGCCGCTGACCGCGTCGGCGGTGGCGGAGCGGCTGATCGGGATGTCGTCCGAACAGCTCGAGCTGCAGGGCCACAAGGTCGAGATCGGCCTCAGCGTCGGGGTGGCGCTGTACCCGGCCGACGGCACCGATGCCAAGACGCTGCTCGCCAATGCCGACACCGTGCTGTATCGCGCCAAGGAGGACGGCCGCGGCCGCGCCTGTTTCTTCGATCCGCAGATGGACAGCAAGATCCAGCAATCCCACGCGCTGCTGCGCGACCTGCGGCAGGCGGTGGAGCGCGACGAATTGCTATTGTACTACCAGCCGCAGGCCGTGGTCGATGGCGAGGTGATCGGCTTCGAGGCGCTGTTGCGCTGGCGCCACGAAACCCGCGGCATGATCTCGCCGGCGGAGTTCATTCCGCTCGCGGAAGAATCCGGACTGATCGACCCGATCGGCGAATGGGTGTTGCGCGAAGCCTGCCGGGAGGCGGCGTCGTGGCCGCAGCCTTTGAGCATCGCCGTCAACCTGTCGCCGGTGCAATTTCAGCAACGCGATCTTCCACAATTGGTGCATCGGGTGCTGCTGGAGAGCGGGCTGGCGCCTTCGCGGCTGGAGCTGGAAATCACCGAAGGCGTGCTGCTGAGCGATTCCGCGCGCGCGCTGTCGCTGCTGCGTCGGCTGAAGGCGCTGGGTGTGCAGATCGCGCTGGACGATTTCGGCACCGGCTATTCGTCGCTGTCCTATCTGCAGTCGTTTCCGTTCGACAAGATCAAGATCGACGCCAAATTCGTCCGCAATCTCGGCGCCAATCCGCAATCCTCCACCATCCTGCGCGCGGTGATCGCACTCGGCCACGGCCTCGACATGTCGGTGATCGCCGAGGGCGTGGAGACCGAGGAACAGTACCGCTTCCTGGCGCAGCAGCATTGCGACCAGGTGCAGGGCTATCTGATCGGCCGGCCGTTGCCGGTGGCGCATTATGACGCCGCGGTCGGGCGCGCCCCCTATGCGGAACCGGGGCGGGCGCTGGGATAGCCGCTGCGCGGGCAATCGCCGGCGAGCTTGCGCTGGCGCAACCAAGGCTTTCGGCGGCGCCTTACAAATGTTCGGAGCGCAACGCACCGGACATCCGACATGAGCCCGATTCCCCGCTTTCAGCCGCATCATGGCCCGGCCATTCTGGAGAGCGGGTTTCGGCCGTTCTTTCTCGCCGGAGCGATCTATGCCGCGCTCGCGGTGCTGATCTGGCTGCCGTTCTATTATGGCGAGCTGACGCTTGCGACCACGCTGGTGCCGCGCGACTGGCACGTCCACGAAATGCTGTACGGCTATCTGCCGGCGGTGATCACCGGCTTCCTGTTCACCGCGATCCCGAACTGGACCGGGCGGATGCCGATCCAGGGCTGGCCTTTGCTCGGCCTGGTGCTGGTGTGGCTCGCCGGCCGCTTCGTGATGGCGTTCTCCGCCGACACCGGCTGGCTCGCGGCGCTGCTGATCGACGCCAGCTTCCTGGCGCTGGTGGCGGCGGTGGTGGCGCGGGAAATCATCACCGGCCGCAAATGGAATAACCTGCCGGTGGTCGTGCTGCTGACGCTGCTGCTTGCCGGCAATGTCGGCTTCCACCTCGAGGCGCATCTGAACGGGGTTGCCGACGTCAGCATCCGGCTCGGCATCGCCGTGGTGATCCTGCTGATCGGGATGATCGGCGGCCGCATCATTCCGAGCTTCACCCGCAACTGGCTGGTGCGGGAGAATCCCGGCCGGTTGCCGGCTCCGTTCGGCCGCTTCGACATGGCGGTGGTGGCGGCGAGCGCGGTGAGCCTGCTGCTATGGGTGGCGCTGAAGGACGGCGTTGTGGTCGGCAGCGTGCTCGGCATCGCCGGCGTGCTGCATCTGGTCCGGCTCGGCCGCTGGGCCGGCCACCGCACCGGCAAGGAACGTCTCGTGCTGGTGCTGCATGTCGGCTATCTGTTCGTGCCGCTCGGCTTTCTGCTCACCGCCGCGGCGGCGTTCGGGGCGATCGCGCCGAGCGCCGGCGCCCATGCCTGGATGGTCGGCGCCGCCGGCATCATGACGCTGGCGGTGATGACCCGCGCCAGCCTCGGCCACACCGGCCAGCAACTCACCGCGTCGCTCACCACCCAGACCATCTACGCGCTGGCGGTGGTGGCGGTGCTGGCGCGGATCTGCGCCGCGATCCATCCGGCCTGGAGCGTCGGCCTGCTGCATCTGGCGGCGTTCGCCTGGGCGGCGGCCTTCCTTGGGTTTGCCACAAGTTTTGCGCCGCTGCTGGCCGGCTATCGCAAGCGGCCAACGGCGGCGCCCGCGGCGCGGCCCGGCGTGTGAACCGCGCCCATGCGTCAGGGTTCCTCGAGCCAGCCCATGCTGAGCGCAAAGCGCAGCACCTCGACGCCGTTGTGAAAGCCGAGCTTGGTCATGCCGCGCGCCTTGTAGGTCTCGACGCTTTTGGCGCCGATCTGCAGCTTCTCGGCGATGATCTTGTTGCTGTAGCCGACCGCGGCCAGCCGCAGCACCTCGTGCTCGCGGGCACTCAGCGGATGTTTCGATCGCTGATCCATGGGCAATCCGGGCGTTGCAGCGGCGGATGATCGCCAACCAGACCTTCAAACGTCATGCGCATCAATCGGCTGGGCGATCGAGACCCGCTCATCGCATCAGCCGGCGCCGACTGTCATGTTACACTGACGATCTGAAATGTCAGGCGACTTTGACAATGGCCAGCGGCGGAACAAACCATCCGTTGCACGGAAGGCGGGTTCGACCACGACTCGGCGGGTTCCTCAGTCGGTCGCCGACGCCGGTCCGCCGCCAGCACGATCGCCCGTCGCCGGCTCCTTACAACCAAAGAACAACGCCGCAGCGCTCCGGGACCAGCCGCCGCGGTTGGCCGCGCCAGATGCAATAAATTCCGAGCTGGGCCGCGCGTGACACCCGCGTGACGGCGGAAAACAAAGCCCTTCAAACCGCTTAGCGGGTCGCGACGGGAAACTGCGGCAAAGCTCCGTGCAGGTACGAGCATGCCAATGCCCGGAGCGGATGGTACCGGGTTGCGGAGCCTGCCACCGCGTCACAAGTTCCCAACTTGTTGTCACGTTTAGTTGACAAAGTTTGGTGTCAGGTTATTCTTACACTCACTCGAGCGAGTAGGAGTTCCCGCTACGAACGAGGGTGTTTCCAAGCAAGTTGGGGCATGCCGTTCTGGGATTTTCCGATCAAACGAGTCTGGAAGCGCTTCGTTCGATCCACGTCCCGTTTGGCGACGCGGGCGGCGGGGCAACAGACAGGACAATGCTGAGACCAAGCGAACATCTGTTCGGCGTAGCAGCGAAATAACCTGCGTGCGGGTTCAGCACGAAACTGATCGTAAGTCTCTTAGGAGGTTATGTTATGGTAGACGATCCGAACAAGGTCTGGCCGACTGGCTTGACAATCGCGGAATCGGAAGAACTCCACAAGCACGTCATCGACGGCACGCGCATCTTCGGCGCGATCGCGATCGTTGCTCACTTTCTGGCGTATGTCTATTCGCCGTGGCTGAAGTAAGGGGAACCGAAAATGAATCAAGGTCGTATCTGGACTGTCGTTAAGCCGACCGTCGGTCTGCCCCTCCTGCTGGGCAGCGTCACCATCATCGCGATCCTCGTGCACTATGCGCTGATCTCGCACACCACCTGGTTCCCGAAGTACTGGAACGGCAAGACCGCCTCGATCGAGAGCTCGGTCAACGTCGGTTAATTCGGCTCCTTAGAGCTGTGATGCAGGACCGGGATCCAAGGGTCCCGGTCGCTTGCTTTGTAGCCGGGGTGAACAAGCGCGCCAAAGTTGGCCGGGCTTGTTCATCTTCGGCCGCGAAGTGGTCTTTCCGCTTACCCGATCGGGGACTGGTGTTAGAATCCAGCATCAGCCTCTCATCTGTTGGATTAGCTCAACGATGAACCCTATCAGCCAAAAAGCGATGAAGGCCTGGATCTCCCTCGGGACCCGCTTCCTGCCCTTCGCGGATGCGGCGACCCCCGATCTGCCGCTGTCGCGGCTGCTGCGACTGTCGCTGTTTCAAGTCTCGGTCGGCATGTCCCTGGTGCTGCTGGTTGGCACGCTGAACCGGGTGATGATCGTCGAGCTCAACGTTCCGGCGTCGATCGTCGGCATCATGATTTCTCTGCCGCTGATCTTTGCGCCGTTTCGGGCGCTGATCGGCTTTCGCTCCGACGTCCATAAGTCCGTGCTCGGCTGGAAGCGGGTGCCGTTTCTCTATAAGGGCACCATGGTGCAATTCGGCGGACTGGCGATTCTGCCGTTCGCGCTGTTGGTGCTGTCCGGCGGTGGCGAAGCCGGCCATGCCCCGGTATGGATCGGGCAGGCCGCAGCCGCAACGGCGTTTCTACTGATCGGCGCCGGCGTCCATACTACGCAGACCGTCGGGCTCGCGCTCGCCACCGATCTGGCGGCGCCGGAATCGCGCCCCAAAGTCGTCGGCCTGATGTATGTGATGCTGCTGTTCGGCATGATCGCCAGCGCATTCATCTTCGGCGCGCTGTTGGCGAATTTCTCGCCGGGGCGTCTGATCCAGGTGATCCAGGGCGCGGCGGTGGTCACCATCATTCTCAACGGCGTCGCGGTGTGGAAGCAGGAGACCCGGCGCTCCGGTGCGGCCGCGCAGGCGGCGCCGCAGCCGCGCACGCCGGGCTTCCGGGAATCCTGGGACGCCTTCATCGCCGGCGACAACGCGCTGCGGCGGCTGGTTGCGGTCGGGCTCGGCACCATGGCGTTCAGCATGGAGGACGTGCTGCTGGAACCGTTCGGCGGCCAGATCCTGCATCTCGCGGTCGGCGACACCACCAAATTGACCGCGGCGCTGGCGCTCGGCGGGCTGTTCGGCTTCGGGCTGGCGTCGCGCGTGCTTAGCCGCGGCGCCGATCCGTTCCGGATGGCGAGCTATGGCGCGCTGGTCGGCATTCCGGCGTTCCTTGCGGTGATCTTCGCCGCGCCGCTGCTGTCGGCGCTGCTGTTCGGCGCCGGCACCTTCCTGATCGGCTTCGGTGCCGGCCTGTTCGGCCACGGCACGCTGACCGCGACGATGAATGCCGCGCCCAAGCATCAGGCCGGCCTCGCGCTCGGCGCCTGGGGCGCGGTGCAAGCCTCGGCGGCCGGCATTGCGATCGCGCTCGGCGGCGTGCTGCGCGACGTCGTCGATGCGATCGCGCCGCACACTTCGCTTGGCGCCGCCGCGGGCTATGATTTCGTCTATTGCGTCGAAATCGTTCTGCTCTTCGCGACGCTGGTAACGATGGTCCCGCTCATTCGACAAACCACCGTTGGTGCCGGAGCGGGGCAGCTTCTGACACGGCCACCGATCGGCCTTGAGACTGAAACGGAGAAGTCATGACCCAAATCACCCGACTGTATGACACCAGCAGGCAGGTCTCGGCGATCGAGACCGAGCTGAAGAACGCCAGCCTGAAATACGCCGTCGTCACCAGCGCGCAGCCCAGTAAGCCCGGCACCACGCTCGACGAAAACATCCTGGCGGCGCTGGTCCGGGCCGGGGTGTCGCGCGGCGAAGGCCGCTCTTATGTCGACGCCATCAAGAAGGGCGGCGCGGTCGTTTCGGTGCAGGCCGAATTCGGATTGGGCGCCAAGGCCGCGGCGATCCTCGACCGCTACAGCCCGAACCAGGCCAGCATCCCCAGCTCGTCGACCGGCAGCGTCGAGATCGACGCCGCGACGCCGTTCTCCAATATCCTGCACGCACCGGTGCTGCTGGATAATTCGGGACCCTATGAATCCTATTCCGGCACTCCGCTGCTGGTCGATAGCAACAAGACCTATTCCGGCACGCCGTTGCTGGTCGATAGCCAAAAAACCTATTCCGGCACGCCGCTGCTGCTTGATAGCAAGGGGCCGTACAAGTCGTTCTCCGGCACCCCGCTGCTGCTCGATAACAAGGGGCCCTACAAGTCCTATTCGGGCACCCCGCTCTTGATCAACAATCCGACCCCGCTGTCGTCTTGGCTGGGCCTCCCTGTCCTCTCAAAGTAGGTGAACACCATGTCCAACGAGTCCTATCAGTCCTATTCCGGCACCCCGCTGCTCGTCGAGAGCGACAAGTTCTATTCCGGCACCCCGCTGCTGGTCGACAGCGACAAGACCTATTCCGGCTCCCCGCTGATCCTGGAGCAGGAGGGTGAGTATAAGTCGTTCTCGGGAACCCCGCTCTTGATCGACAGCAACACCTTCTTCTCGGGCGTGCCGCTGATCCTCGAGCAGAAGGGCGAGTACAAGTCGTTCTCGGGCTCGCTGCTGCTGCTGGCCAAGTAAGCCCGATCACACTTAAGACCACCAACGAACGCCGCAGGCAGCGATGCCTGCGGCGTTTGTTTTGCGGGGTTGCGCCGCCGCCGGGACGACCCGGCCGGTCGGCGCCATTGTGCAGTGCGGGTCGCCAGTTCCCGAAGCAACGATTTTGTCCTGAGAGCCTGGCCGAAAATAAAGTTTTGAATACACCGCGGTCGATCCGTCATTGCGAGCCGAGGACGGCGCGTAGCGCCGGCCGAAAAGCGAAGCAATCCAGGGGCTGCGCGTGTGGTCCTGGATTGCTTCGTCGCAAGAACTCCTCGCAATGACGAACTTAAGCGCCTGATTTCGCTGCAGGCATTTTCGGCTGGGCTCTGAGATTGAAACCGGGAATCCGGGCTTCGCGACCACCGCAACACTCGTTGATAGAGGGAGCTGATCAGCCTTCCAACACACATCATTCGGACTAAGCCCGCCAGGGGACATAGCGCTTAACCTTTTCGGCGCGCCATTGCCGGCGAGGTTGTCCCGGCCGGAACCAAACCAAATATCCTCCGTTATTTTTTCTGATAGTTCACACCCCTTGGAGGATCTTATGAACGGTGATCAACCCATCAGCTGGCTGATGTTCTTCACGCTCGCGGCCGGAATCGTGATCGTCGGCGCGGTATTCCTGAATTTCATTCGCTCGCGCTCGAACCGTGATGCTGCGGCCGATGCCCTGGAAGGCGATGGTCGTAGCCGCGGCGCCGCGCCGAGCGGGGCGCTGCCCGAACTTCTGGCGATTACCGCCTTCGCGCTGATTGCCATGGGCCTGCTGGCGGTCGGCCAGAACAACAAGCCCCGCGTCGAGACCGCGCAACTGCCGGGTCAGGTCGGAACCACCGGCCAGGGCAACATGCAGGATCCGGGATCGTTCAACCAGCCGAAGCGCTATCAGCCGGCTAACCCGGGCACCGACACCCGTGCCGCGCCGACCGGCTCTGACACTGGCGTGGGATCTTCGCCCGGCAACACCGGCACGCTGACTAAATAGCCGATCGCCAAGTCATCAATCGCCAAGTCACCAATCGCGACATCCTTTGCGACGTGATCGGGGGCCTCGCGGCCCCCGATTTCGTGCGGTCAGCAATTGATGACAGCGGTGCGGCAAACGCGTTGCGCCATCGAGCCTGACCGAAACAGCCCTCAACGAAATCAGCCGTTCAACACGTCAGTGCGAGCTTGTCGCGGCGAAGCAATCAGGGTCAAGCATCAGGGCCAAGCAATCAGGACCGAGCAATCAGGACCGAGCAATCAGGGCCAAGCATGCTTGGCTCGCTGCTCTTTCGCGCAGAATCGCAGGGCATCACCGGCGCATAACACAGAAGATCCAGCCCCGCGGGCGCGGGGCTGGATCTTGGTTTCGGGGCGGCCCGCGACGCGCGCGGCTCTCCTCAGAGTCTGTTCGAAAATGTCTGCTGCGAAATCAGGCGCTTAAGTTCATCATTGCGAGGAGCTCTTGCGACGAAGCAATCCAGGACCACGCGCGGGCCCCTGGATTGCTTCGCTGTTCGGCCGGCGCTGCGCGCCGTCCTCGGCTTGCAATGACGGATCGGCTTTATTTCAATGCTTCATCTCGGCCAGGCTCTCAGGTGCTCGCGGAGGCGTTTTTGTATTCGGCCTGTTCGACTTCCATCTTGGCGATCTTCTGCTGGATCTTGCTGCGCTGCGTAGTCAACAGCGCGGTGATGGAAGTCGGCGCTGTGGTGGCCTGCAGCGCGTCGTCGTATTTCGAGACGTTGCGCTTTTCGCCGTCGATCAGGCCGGGCAGCACGCTGCCGTCGAGGCCGTTGAACAGCGAGCGCACATTCATGATGGTGCGGTGAATGATGCTCATGAACGAGCCGTCATCGTCGGGCGTCTCGCCGGCCTTGCTCAGTTCGGCGGCGAGTTCGCGGGCGTTGCCTTCATGCAGCGCGATCATCTCGTTGAAAAGCCCGGTCAGGCCGTGGCCTTCGGCGTCCTCGAGTGCTTCCTGATAACCGTTGCGGGCGTCGATTGCGGCGGTATGCAGCGTCTTCAAATGATCGAGCAGGTCCTTGTCCACGTCATCCTCCACGGGTTGATACGCCCTGGCCTGCTGGCGCAACGGGCGTCGCCAGACAACCCGGGTGGAGGGAGCCGGTTCCCGACAGGTTGTCGCAGGCCGCGGAAACTACTTGCGCTCGCCGTCGCGCGGCGCGAGACCGTAGGGTTTCACCAGCGCCCAGACGTGGTCGGGGACCATGTTCTTGATGCGTTGCGGATATTGCCGACGCAGATGCAGCACGGTTTCCACCGCCTTCATCTCGACGCGGGCGCGGGCAAATTCCAGCCCGCGCGGGCCGACCTTCGGCATCAGCCAGCCCATCAACGGGCGCAGCCAGTTCGGCATGCCGCGCACCGGCAGCCCGCCGGCGGCGAGTTCGACGTTCTTCAGAAATCCCTTCACCGGCGCGGTGCGCTTGCCGGCGCTGCCGGGCTCGCTGAGCCTGACCTCGTTGCCGAGCAGATCCAGCAATTGCCGGCCGCGCTGGTTGCGCACCAACAGCCACTGTTCGCCCTGGCCGCCCATATAGCCGACGGTGATGTCGGCCAGGCTGTTGGTGTAGTCGACGCAGGTCCGGCAGGTCATCGGAAAGAAATCCGCCGGCAGCTTGGAGATCGGCAGCAGCAGGAACGGAATTTCCTTCACCCGTCCGTCATCGAAGCGCAGCTCGACATGATAGTCGGCGCGGAATTCCAGATAGGTGATTGTGTCGGGCTGATCCGACAGCAGGTCGAGGAACTGGTGGAAGCTCTCCGTGGTGGTGTTGTCGGAACATGGCGTGCCGATCACGTAGAGCTTGTCGAAGCCGAGCTTTTGCTCGAGTTGCCGCAGCGCGTAGATCTGGCAGGGAATCCCGATGACCGCGATCCGCTTGTAGCCGGCGTCGCGCGCCGGCTCCAGCAGCGACAGCAATGGCGCGTAGCCCATCCGCATGCCGCGGCAGGCCCGCATGCCCTGCGCCTCGGTGACGATCACCGGCTTCGGCTTCCACTTGTCGTCGGGGTCCTGCGCCATGGTCAGCACCGCGTCGACCGCGCCGGTCTCGAGCAATCGCTCGCCGATCCGGGTGGTGATGCCGGTCCATTGCGCGCCTTGCCGCGGCTGTTTCATCGCCGCGCGCAGCATGCTCTGATAGGGGCCGAAGAACGCCTCGTCGGGCTTGGCCGGATCGCGGACGCGGCCGTGCACGCGCTGTTCCAGAGCCTTGTAGTCCGGCTTGATGAACTGGCAGGCCTGGCCGCATTGCTTCGGATCGCTGGAGCGCGACACCCCGCAATCGGTGCACAGCTCGCGCGGCGCCGGCTCGGCGAGGTCGGGCGTCCACAGCGCCGCGGCGGGTTGTGCCAGATCTACCATGGTGTGTCGTGTCCTGGCTGCGCCTTCGGAAGATGCCGCATTTCTAGGAACCGGCGGCGGCCGCCGCCATTCGCCATAAGTCAGGCTTTGCCAGATCCATACAACGCCAGCCGCGCCACCGATAGATCTGCGTCAAACTCCCGGCCGATCGCCACCAGGCCGATCCGCCGCAGCCGCGCCGGATCGAGCGCGCAGTCGATGCGATGCGGAACAAATTGCGCGAACGGCAGCAGCACGGTTTGCCACTGCGGCGTGGCGACAAAGCCCTGCCGCCAGGATTGCTGCGGCCGGCCGACGTCGGGGGTGCGCAGATGCACGCCGTAGCGCTCGCCGTTGCCGGCGACGTCGAGCGCGAGGCCGGTGAAGCCGGAACCATCGAGCACAGCGTCGGGCGCGGCGAGGTCGAGCGCGATCTGGATGAAGCCGCCGTTGTTGTCGGTCGACACCGCGCCGCGCATCCGGATGGCGGGACGGTCGGCGACCAGATCCGCGACGACGCGGCCGCGCGAGACCCCGCCCATCACCGCGTCGGTGATCAGCTGCCAGCGCCGCGCGCCGTCGGCGGGCCACAATTCGAGGTCGGTCATGCGATTGTTGCTCCCACTGCAGTCCTCAATTTTGTCATTCCGGGGCGCGAGGCCGCAGGCCGAGCGAACCCGGAATCTTGCTGCTTGGAGAAGCTCCGCCTTGTTGCGAGATTCCGGGTTCGCTCGAGCTTACGCTCTCGCGCCCCGGAATGACGCCTCGAATTGCAATCGAACGCGCCTAGCTGTGAGCTTTCAATAGTTTGTCCATCCGATCCGGACCGAGGAGACTGAGGTTGCGAAGCTTCAGGCATCCAAGGAGGACCGGATGAACATCCACAAGAATGCCCGTTTGACGCCGATTGGTCGAGAGCGGTTGGTG
>NZ_DASWPE010000106.1:0-17621 GCF_036404135.1 Rhodopseudomonas sp.
CCGGGCTGCCTCCACTTGATACACCCGTCAACCGTCTGCCTAGGGGAGACAAGGAGAGACAAGGGCAGAGGCTACTAGTACCCGCCACCGAGGATTGCACCCGACGGCCGCCCGGTCCGGACATCCGTTTCGACACGCGAGCTGACTGTTGGCGCCAAAGGCAGAGCTTGGACTTTGACTAGAATTTACCTGTAAATAGGATAAAGATCAATCTTTTAATTATTTTTAATATGTTATTTAAGCTGAAATAAATAGAAACAATTTAAAATAAAGCATCTCGCCGACCACCGCATCATGCGAGATCAGCAAGGCGATCAGCGGCAACAGGAAGATAGTGAGGCTGGAGAGGCTGACCACGACCACGTCGAGCGCGCCGGCGCCGACATTGCCGGTCGGCGCGCTGCCGAGGAAGGTCAGCGACAGCGCCAATGCGGCCAAGAGCAGCGTGGTCGCCAGCACCCAGCGGTTGCGCAGACCTTCCTGGATTTCCTTGGCGGCGATGATGGCGATGGTTCTCACGAGGCCGGCTCCTGCAGGTTCAGGAAATGCGCGTAGAGCTCGTCCAGCGTCGGCGCTGCGATCTCGATGTTGCGCACCCGCGGATCGGAGGCCGCGGCGCGCAGCAGCGCCATCTTCTGCGCGTCGTCCGGCACCAGCAGCACATGGCCCTTGGCGGACGCGTCGCGCGGCCCGTTCATCCACTCCGGCACGGCGCCGTCGGCGAGATCGATCGCGACCCGGATCGGCAGCTGCGAGATCGTGCGCAGCTCGCTCATGGTGCCCTGCGCGGCGAGCACGCCGCGGTTCATGATCAGCACGTGTTCGGCGCGGTCTTCCAATTCGTTCAGCGCGTGCGAGGAGATCAGCACGGTGGCGCCGTCGGCGCGCAATTCGTCGAGGATCTGGTAGAAGGTCTGGCGCAGCGCCGGATCGAGCCCGGTGGTCGGCTCGTCCAACAGCAGCACGCGCGGCCGGCCGAGCAGCGCCTGCGCCAGCCCCAGCCGCTGCCGCATGCCCTTGGAATAGGTGCCGACCTTGCGGTCGGCGGCGTGCGCCAGCCCGACGCGCTGCAACAGCGGCCAGGCGGTGGCCGGCTTGATCTGTTTCAGCCGCGCGTAGAACGCCAGCGTCTCGCGGCCGGTGAGAGCCGCATTGAACGCGACGTTTTCCGGTAGATAGCCGAGCAGCCGGCGTGCGGAGAATTCGCCGGCGGCGGGATCTTCGCCGAGCACGCGGATATCGCCATGCTCGGCGCGGATCAGCCCCAGCATCAGCTTGATCAGCGTGGTCTTGCCGGCGCCGTTGTGGCCGACCAGCGCGCTGAGCCGGCCGGGCTCGAGGTCGAACGAGACGTCGCGCAGCGCCCGCACCGCGCGGTAGCGCTTCTCGACCTGGCTGACGGTGACGGTTGCGGTCATGGCTGGCCCCGCGCGACCATCGGCTTCGGCGGTGGCGCGATCAGCGGATGGGTGTCGATCACGCCGCCGGGATACAGCGCCGGAAACTGGTTCTGCGCCCAGCGCAGCACCTGCACCGCCGGGCTGTTGATCAGCACTTTGGCGGACGGTGCGGTCCACAGCACGCGGTCGACCAGATCGTTGGGCCGATAGGCGGTGTCGGCGATGCCGTCGCCGTCGAGATCGAACGCCGGATTGTCGCTCCAGTAATTGCCGCGGCCGGCCTTCGACCAGTCGAGGTTGCGGGTGCCGACATATTTCACCTGGTTGCGGTTGCCGATGAAGGCGTTGCCGGTGATCTCATTGCCCTCGGAGCCGGCGGTGAAATGGATGCCGATGCCGCAGCGCTCGAACCAGTTGTCGCGAAACTGGTTGTGGTTGGCGTTGTAGATGAACACGCATTTCTCCGGGCCGTCCTGCGCCGACGAAGCCGGCGCGGGCTTGGCCTCGGGCAGCATGCCCTTTTCGTCGTCGGCGCCGTCGTCGCGGCGGTTGCCGATGTTGGCGCGCGAGCCGCCGCTGACCCGGTTGCCCTCGATCGCGGCGTAATTGGCGTAGTTGAACAAAAAGCCGTAGTCGCGGTCGCGATCGGAGACGTTGCCGCGGATTTTCAGCCGGTTGGAATACATGATGGCGTAGCCGGCATGATTGCCGATCGAGAGGTTGCCGGCGACCTCGCTGTCATTGGTGTACATGTAGTGCACCGCGAAGCGGACGTTTTCGAAGCGGTTGTTGATGAAGCGGTCCTTCAGGCTGCTGATGGTGAAGATGCCGTCGCGGCCGTCGCGGAACGTATTGTCGGCGATCGTCACGTCGGGCGCATTCCACACCGAGACGCCGTTGCCGGCCTCGTTGAGCCGGATGTCGCGCAGGCCTTCGATGACGTTGGATTCGACGCGCGATCCCGAAGCGCCGTGCACATAGACGCCGAACAGATTGCCTTGCAGCCGGTTGTTCTCGATCCGCGCGCGCTCGGCGCTCTGCTCCAGGAAGATCGCCGAATCCATGGTCTGCAGATCGCGGCCGGAGCCGGTGATGGTGAGGCCGCGAACGACCACGTCCGCCGCGGTGACCCTGATCACGGTGCCGCTGCCATTGCCGGCCAGCACCGCGCCGGGCTCGCCGGCAAGGGTGAGGCGACGGTCGATCGTGATCGGGCCCTGATGCGCGCCGGCCGCGAGCAAGGCGACGTCGCCGTCCTTCGCGCGGTCGAGCACCGCCTGCAGCGGCTCTCCCGGCGCCACGCTGATCGTCTCCGCGACGGCGGAGTTGGTGGCGGCGGCGATGAGCGCCGCGGACATAAGACGCAACCAGAGTGACACGTGCGTTCCTCGGGGTCTGACGCGAACTGCGTTCAGTCAACTCAAGCCTTCGGCTTCTTCATGGAACGTTCCGCGCCGGCCCGAGGGTCGACGCGCGTGGATGAAACTTAGCAGCCGTCTCGGCGGCCGAGTTGATCGAAACGGTGCGGCACGCCTCCCTCGCCCCGCTTGCGGGGAGAGGGTGGCGCGAATGCGCGTAGCGCGTTCGAGCCGGGTAAGGGGGCGCCGCGTAATGCCGAGACGCCCCCTCACCCGACCCCGCTTCGCGAGCGCTACGCCGGGTCGACCTCTCCCCGCAAGCGGGGAGAGGTGAGTCAGTGCACGTAGCTAAGCCCGTCTCACACCGTCTTCGGTTCGACCAGCATGCGGCCCTTCATCTCCATGTGCATGGCGTGGCAGAACCACGAACAATAGTACCAGTACACGCCGGCGCGATCGGCCGAGAACGTCACCGAGGCGGTGGCCTGCGGCGCCACTTCCATCTGAATGCCGTAATTCACGATGGAGAAGCCGTGGGTGAGATCTTCCACGTCGTCGATGTTGGTGACGTAGACGGTGACCCGATCGCCCTGCTTGACCTGGAATTTCTCCAGGCCGAACGTCGGCGCCTGCGAGGTCATATAGACCCGCACCTTGTCGCCGTCGCGGATCACCTTGGAGTCGGTTTCGAGTTTGACGCCGTCGAGCTTGGCCTGCTTGACCGCGTCTTCGAACATCGGATCGGCCCGGTTCCAGATCGAGATCGGGTTGATCTTGGAGCGGTGAACGATGGTGGCGTCGTGCGGTTCGGCGAAGCTCGGACCGTCATGGATGAGCTTCATCTTGTCGCCGGAAATGTCGATCAGCTGATCGTTTTCCGGCTTCAGCGGGCCGACATTGAGGAAGCGGTCCTTGGAAAACTTGTTCAGCGAGATCAGCCATTTTCCGTCGGCCTCTTTGGTCTGACCCATCGAGGTGTGGTTGTGGCCGGGCTGATAATGCACGTCGATCTTGTCGATGATCGGATCGACCTTCTCGCCCTTGAAGGCGCGTTTGGCGAGATCGATGTTCCATTTGCAGACCTGGCTGTCGAGGAACAGCGTGGTGTAGGCGTTGCCGCGGCCGTCATAGGCGGTGTGCAACGGGCCGAGGCCGAGCTGCGGTTCGGCGACCACGACGTCGCGCGGCTTGATCTTGTCGTCGAACAGATCGTCGAACTTGCGCACGTCCATCACCGTGACGGTCGGCGACAGTTTGCCGGCGGCGACGATGTGGATGCCGTCCGGCGCGGTGTTCATGCCGTGCGGGCTGTTGGAGACCGGCACGTAGCGGGTGTAGGGCGAGCCGTGGCGGCCGTCGACCACCGGCACGCCGTTCATTTCCTTGAAGTCGCCCTTCTTCACCGCTTCTTCGATGCGCTTGATGTTGAAGATCGTCACCCAGTCCTGCTCGTTGGCGGTCATCTCGGCGGCGTTGACGCCTTCTTCGGAATTGTAGCAGGTCGCGAAGGCATATTTGCCCTGGTAGTCGGCGTCGACATTGTCGAGGTTGCCGTCGACCATCACCTGCCAGGCCACCTTCATGGTGTCGCCGTCCACCGCGGTGAAGATCGCGTGGTACTCCTTCGGCTTGTCGAGCACGCTGCCGTCGTTCGGCAGCGGCACGCGGTCTTCGCCGTTGCAGAACACGTAGCCGGTGCGCGGATATTTTTGCACCCGCAAGCCGTGCACGGTGTGCTGGTTCGGCAGCTGGATGATCTTGTCGCATTTCATCACGTCGAGCCGGACGCGGGCGACGCGGGTGTTGGCCTTGTCGTTCATGAAGGCGTAGCGGCCGTCATAGGTGCCGTCGGTGAACGACAGATGCGGATGGTGCAGGTCGCCGTTCATATAGGTGCCGCCGCGGGTTTTCAGGAACTCGCGGGATTCCGGCAACAGGCCCTCGGTGAGAACCTTGAGGCTCTCATTGGTCAGGCCCCAGCCGGTGGCGCTGTCGCGGTTGAACACCGGCACGCGCATCAATTCGCGCATCGACGGCAGGCCGACGATGCGCAGCTCGCCGGTCTGGCCGCTGGAGAAGAAGGTGTAGTATTCGTCGAGCTCGCCCGGCAGCACCTCGGTCTTCTGGGTGGTTGCAGCGCGCGCCGCCGGCGGCGTCGCCGCCTTGGTCTGGGCGTCCGCCGTTGCGATCAACCCCTTGCCGTCGCTGGTCAGCGCCACCCCGCCGGCGAGGCCGACACCGGCCGCGGCGGCCGTGGTCCCGAGCAGCGTGCGCCGGCTGACACCCGTTTTGTCTTTGTTATTGTCGGTCATCATAAGCCTCCTAGGCTTTGGGTTGCAGATGGGAGGTATCGGCAGCAAGACCGGCGATCGGCCGGCCGGCTGCGGTGATCAGCGTGTCCGGGCCCTTGCCGGTGCGCATCGACGGCGATGACATCACCTCGCGCTTTTCGCGCTTCAGCCGCACCTGGATCATGTGCGGGCAGCGGTGGTCGTCGAAATACAATTCCTGGCAATGCATGCAGTAGATGCATTCGTTGACGTTGATGTGGCCTTCGGGATGGATCGCCTGCACCGGGCATTCGTTGCCGCAGCGCTGGCACGGCGAGCCGCATTCCTTCCAGCGCCGCAGCCATTCGAACATCCGGATCCGGCCGGGGATCGCCAATGCTGCGCCGAGCGGGCACATGTAGCGGCAGAAGAACCGCTCGACGAACAGCCCGGCGGTCAGCAGCGTCAGCGCATAGACCACATAGGGCCAGTCGCGGGCGAATTTCAAAACGATCGAGGTCTTGAACGGCTCCACCTCGGCGAGCTGCTCGGCGAAGCCGGTGGAGTACAGCGACATCCCGAACAGCCCGAGGAAGATGATGTATTTGATCGGCCACAGCCGTTCGTGTAGCCCCCAGGGCAGCCGAACTTGCGGCACCTTCAGCGCCTGCGCGATATTGTTGGTGAGTTCCTGCAGCGCGCCGAACGGACATAGCCAGCCGCAGAACGGCCCGCGGCCCCAGAACAGCAGCGCCGCCGCGGTCGCCGCCCACAGCATGAAGATCAGCGGCGCCGAGAGGAAATACTGCCAGCTGAACCCGGTCATCAGCGAATTGACGAAGGTCAGCACGTTGACCACCGACAGCTGCGCGTTGGCGTACCAGCCGAGCCACACCAGGATGAACAAGAGATAGAAGCGGCGCACCCAGGTATAGAGCAAAGGCCGCCGCACTAGCGCGTTCTGGAAGAAGAAGATCAGCGTCAACACGCCGAGCGCGGCCGCCGCAATGCCGATCCGGATGAGATCGCCGCGCCAGATCCGCATCCACAACGGATCCTCGTCGGTGCCCTGGCCTTCGCCGACCCGCGGCGCCGCGGTGGAGGCGGCGGGCGCCGGCGCGCTGCGAGCCGCCGGCGGTTGCGGCGCGCGCTTCAGCAAACTATCCGGCAAGGCGTAGCCGAGGTCGAAGGTCAGCGCCGCCTTGTTGCGGACGTCGATCACGCGCTGCACCACGAGCTGCAGCGACCACGGCGCCACCGGGTCGAAGGCGAACTCCGCCGGCACCACGAACAGCGCGATCTCCGGAAAATCCGGCGCGCCGGCGGCGGCGACGCTGCCGAGCCTGGTGTGGTCGCGGTCGCGGAACCGGACGCTGTTGTTGTCCTGCACCAGTTCGATGCGGTCGAAGATGCCGCCGCGCACATAGCCCGAGCCCTTGAACGAATATCTGCCGGAGCCCGCCACCAGCAGCGCCTGCTGGCCGGGCTGCAACCGCGCCTTCAGCCGCTGATAGCCGTCGTCGCCGAGCAGGCTGCGGCCGATCGTCGGCACCGCGACGTCGGCGGCGTAGAGGTCGATGAACGACGCGTCGGGCTCGCCGTCCTCCGGATGCGCCGCGGCGGCGGCATCGCCGGATTTCTCGAACGCCTGGTTGATGTCGCCGACGCTGAGCTGCAGCCGTCGCACCGCGCCGTCGGCGAGCAGACCCTGCCAGTCGCGCAGCTCGCTGTGCTCCATGTCGATGGTCTTGTCGGCCGCCGGCAGCGTCGCGGCGGCGGCTGCCGCGCCGCCGCCGCCGAGCCGGCCCGAGCGGATCAGCTTGATCGCCGAGCGCACGATGCTGTCGCCGATCACCAGCACGGTGACGGTGGCGCCGCTGACGATGTCGACCCGCGGCGGCTTGGCACCGCCGCGCGCCACCACGCTCATGTCGACGCCGGCCAATTTGTTGACCACGTCGAGAATGCGTTTTTCCGGAATTCCCAACAGGATGATCGGCTCTTTGTGCTCGACCAGTTTGAATCCGGTCAGCACGCCGCCCGGATCGATGCCGACCAGCATTTCGATCGGCTTGCCGGAATAGCCGGTGGCGTTGGTGAAATCCGAATTCAGATAGACGTAGCCCTGCAACTGATCAGTTTTATACACCGGCACGATCGCCGGTTCGCCCTGCGGCGGGCCGAAGCGGTCGGCGCCGGGAATGAGTTCGCCGGGTTGCGATCGGGCGAGATAATCGCCGAGCACGCCCGCCGCGGACGGCGCAACCGCGCCCAGCCAGCAGCACAAGGCCAGCGCGAGGCTGAGGAGCAATGAAGTGCGGGCGAAATTTCGCAAATGCGCAGGTTCCAGGTTCGACAGAACGCCGTTGTTCTGGATCGCGTGAGTTGCGACGAGGCCGTATAGCAGTCGAACTCGGCGCTTCTTTGCGCTAGAGCAAGCTCAACGGAACTCGTTCAGGCGAATTTGTCGTGGTTGGGAGAGTCCTGCAATGCGTAACGAACCGCTCTTGACAGTTGCTCCCTTGGCTTCGGTGCAAAGCCTCGCAGAACTTTACGCGATTGCCCTGACCCAGGCGCAGATCGCGGCAACGCATTATCAACGCTATGTGGCATCGGCTGACCCGTCATCAGGGTCGACGCAGCCGGTGTTCGAGGTGCTGGCGCAACGCGAACGGATTCGCGTCGAGGCGATCACCGTAGGCGCCCTCGCCGCGCTGAACAAGTCGCCCGATGCCGCGGACCTGGTTTGGAGTCCGGCCGATCTGGTTCCGGCGCAGGAGATTTCTGAACTCGGCGAATCATCACTCGGCACCGCCTATGATGCGTGGGCGCTCGCTGTGCGGCATCGGCAGCGGGCATTTGTATTCTGGACCTATGTCGCAGCTTTAGCCAGCGACCGCGGCGTGCGCACGACCGCGGAGCAATTTGCCCGCGAGGCGTTGCACGACGGCGATGCGCTGCGGCGCGAGCGCCGCGTCGCCTGGCGGTTGTTGCGCCGCGTCGCCGCCGAGCCGCGCAACGCCGCCGAGCCCGTCTCCGCGGCGCTGCTGGAGAGCCTGCTGCTGAAGGACATCATGGCGTGGGCAGAGCGGCTGACGCCAGGCCAACGCGAGGTGCTGTCGAGGCTGGCGCCATCGCCCTTGCCGCCGGATCATCAGCCGCATGATCCGCTCGACCCGGTCGGCTCGCTTGAGGAGATCATTAACCGCGCCCTACGCCGCGCCGAACAATTGTCGAATCTGTATCTCGCCGACGCCGACAGCGCGGTCGACCAGGCCAGCCTGGAATTCGCGCAAAAGCTCGCGGCGCAATCGATCGCGCGGCTCGCAGCGCTGCGCGGCGTCGCGGCGGGGGCGTGAAGGGCGCGGCTGTGTCGGCGCATCACAAAAACGGTGCCGTCATTCCGGAGCGCGAGCAGCGTAAGCTGCGAGCGAACCCGGAATCTCGCGACGGGCGTGGCGTCGAACAGGCGGCAAGATTCCGGGTTCGCTCGGCCTTCCGGCCTCGCGCCCCGGAATGACAGCTTTGTCGGTTCGGCGCGCCGTGTGGTCCGCCGCTCGCGCGCCCAGCTAATTGCTGGCGCCCGAGACCGTGCGGACCACGCCGGCGGCGGCGCGCGCGGTTGCGGCCGGCGCCGGCGGCATCAAGGCGGCGACCGCGGAATCATATTGCGGCAGCGTCACCACGGCATCCTTGGCGGTGACGTGCACCACCTTGTAGCCGCCGGCCTTGAGCTGTTGCAGCACCTGCGGCAGCGCCAGCGCGGTGCTGTGCTGGAAGTCGTGCATCAGGATGATGCCCTTGCCGGCCTTCTTCAGCTTGGTCATCACCGAACTCACCACCGCGTCGGGCTGGTGGATGGCGAAATCCTTGGAATCGACGTCGATCGAAAACGCCGCGATGTTGCGCTCGCCGAGATAGATCTTCAATTCCGGGGTCTGCCGCAACTGCGGAAAGCGGAAGAACGGCGACGGCGGCCGGCCGAGCGCCACCGCGATGGCGCTGAAGCCCTTCTCGATTTCGTCCTTGGCCTCCTGCGGCGACTTCTTGGCGAGGTTGACGTGCGACCAGGTGTGCGAGCCGATGGTGTGGCCCTGCGCCACCACGTCTTTCAGAATCGCCGGATGCCAGCTGGCATGCTGGCCGATCGGGAAGAACACCGCCTTGACGCATTCGGCCTCCAGCGCCGCCAGCACCGCATGGGTGTTGACCGGCCACGGTCCGTCGTCGAACGACAGCACCACTTCGCCGGGTTGCAGGAAGTCGTATTCGCGATATTGCGACATCCCGAAGCCGGGGCCGCCCGCGGCATCGATCTGCACCGTGCGCGAGACGCCGAGCGCGCCCGGATGGCTGCAACTGGCGCCGGCCTTCAAGGCCTCGGCGGCGCGCTGGGTGTCCGGCGGTTGCACGCTGGGGGCCGCCGCGGATTCGGTGGCGTCGGCGCGCGGCCCAGGCCATCGCGCCGCCACCGTGCCGGTGGTCAGCTCGGCCTCGGCCGCCGCCGAATTGGAAGCCTTGTTGAAGAACACGTGGCTGGCCGTGGCGCCGATCACGATCGCCAAAACACCGCCGCCGGCCGCAGCCAGAACCGTTACTCTACGCACTGAACACTCCGCCGCCGAACCCCCGGCTTGGATTTTCAGGTTCTGCCGAAATGGTTAAGCGGGGGTTGTCATCCGGCAGTTTGTTGCGGATTTCGGCCGTCGCCGGCGTGTCGGCGGATCATCGCGCGAGCCCTGCGGCGATGTCGCCGCGTAACGCGAAGGGAGCGATTTGCCGCGGCCGGTTCCGTGATATCAGTCAGCCGCGGCGGCGCGAGCAGGGAGTCTTGCCGCAGGATGTCTTTGCGGTTGCGAACAGCGTGAGGCGGCGATGCCGGCGGCGTCGGATCAGATCGAAGTGTTGGAGGCCTCCGGCTGGCGCAAGGTCGGCAGCCAGGCCGGCTCCAATCCCGGCGGCGTGTTCGCGGACGGCGATGGCGTGCGCTGGTACGTCAAGACGCCGGCCACCGCCGATCACGCCCGCAACGAGGTGCTGGCCAATCGGCTGTATCGGCTGGCCGGCGTCAAAGTGCCCGACGTCGAACTGGCGCGGCGCGACGGCGAGCTCGCGGTCGCCAGCCGGATGGTGAAAGGCCTGACGCTGGCGGAGCTGCCGGAGCATCTCGCCAAGCAGGCCGGCGCCGGCGTCGGCGAAGGCTTTGCCGCCGATGCCTGGTTGGCCAACCGCGACGCGCTCGGCGTCGACCTCGACAACATGATCGTCACCGGCGCGGGCGAACTGATCCGCATCGATCAGGGCGGCGCGCTGCGCTACCGCGCGCAGGGCTCGCTGAAGGCCGAATTCGGACCCTTGGTGGTGGAGTTCGACACGTTGCGCGACCGCCGCAAGAACGCGGTCGCCGCGAGCTTCTTTGCCGCCATGACGCAGCAGCAAGTGTTAGCATCGCTGCGCCGCGTCACCTCGATCGGCTCGGCCGCGATCATCGCCGCCGTGCAGGCGATCTACGGCGACAGCGCCGAATCGAGTCAGCTCATCAACATTCTGATCGCGCGCCGCGACGACCTTGCCGAGCGCGCGGCCCGCCTGGGGGCTGACTGATGCGTGCGAGCTGCCGCGCTGTTCGACCGGCCACGACGCGATCGTCGCCCGCCACGATTTTGCGCGACCCCTCCACGGGTCGTCCCTGCGCACGCAGGGACCCATCACCCCTGGCTCCCGACATAAGAAAAAGGCCGTTATCGCCCGGCCAAAACGCAGCTCCGCGCGCTATGGGTGCCTGCGTGCGCAGTGACGACCCGTTGAAAGGCCGCGGCCACGGAAGGCCCTCGTGATGCGCACCTCGGCGTCACATCCCTTGCAGATCGCAGCCGTGCCCGGCGGCCCCGGCTGCGGCCGGGTCGGGCTGACGTTCTGTCCCGGCAAATACGATCCCTATGCGGCGAGCGGCGCCTGGAAACGCGACCTTGCCAGCGACCTCGATCTGATCCGCGATTGGGGCGCCGCCGCGGTGGTGACGCTGGTGGAGCAGCGCGAATTGGCGCTGCTGCGGGTGGAGACGCTCGGCGAGGAAGTGTTGCGCCGGCAGATGGCGTGGTTTCATCTGCCGATCGTCGACGTCTCGGTGCCGGATCAGGCGTTCGAACGGGCCTGGGCTTCCGCGGGTGAGGGGCTTCGCGCGATCCTGCGCAGCGGCTTCGACGTCGTGGTGCATTGTCGCGGCGGGCTCGGCCGCGCCGGCACCATCGCGGCGCGCCTGCTCGCCGAACTCGGTCTGGAGCCCGCCGCCGCGGTGCGCCAGGTGCGCAAGGCCCGGCCCGGCGCGATCGAAACCCCGTCGCAGAAGCACTACGTGCTGGCGGTCGGCGCCGCCTGCGAAGCGGTGCCCGCGGCGGATCGGCGGCGCGATCGCGCGATCGGCGCGCTGGCCGGGCTCGCGGTCGGCGACGCGGTCGGCGTGCCGCTGGAATTTCAGCCGCGTGACAGTACCGCGCCGCTCACCGACATGATCGGCGGCGGGCCGTTCCGGCTCGATCCCGGCGAATGGACCGACGACACCAGCATGGCGCTGTGTCTCGCCGACAGCCTGCTCGCGGCCGAGGGCGGCTTCGATGCCGCCGACCTGATGCGCCGCTTCGTCGCCTGGTGGCAGCAGGGCGAAAACTCGGTCAATCGGCGCGGCTGTTTCGATATCGGGCTCACCATCAAGGCGGCGTTGCAGCGCTGGCTCGAAGAGCGCGATCCCTATGCCGGCTCGCCGGATCCGCGCGCCGCCGGCAACGGCTCCTTGATGCGGCTTGCGCCGGTGGCGATCCGGTTCTGGAACGATCGGCTGCGGCTGCGCGACGTCGCGGTGCGGCAGAGCCGCACCACCCACGCCGCCGCCGAAGCGCTCGAGGCCTGCGCGCTGTATGCCGAGATCCTGGCGGATGCGATCGCGGGGTTGTCGCGCTCGCAGGTGCTGCGGCCGCGCGACGGCTTCCATGCCGGCGCGGTGCAGGCGATCGCTAGGGGAGGCTGGCGCGGCAAGCGTCGCGACCAGGTGCGCAGCACCGGCTATGTGGTGCATTCGCTCGAGGCCGCGCTGTGGTGCGTCGGCAGCACAGCGGATTTTTCCTCCGCGGTGCTGAAGGCCGCCAATCTCGGCGACGATGCCGACACCACCGCGGCGATCGCCGGGCAATTGGCCGGCGCGCTGTATGGCGCAAGTAGCATTCCGCAGCATTGGATGGCGCGGCTGGCCGGCCGCGAGGAGATTCTGGCGCGCGCCGCGGCGCTGTTCGATCGCTCGCTCGGCGCGCAAGCGGCGCACTGATAGAAGAGGGGTGTCATTGCGAGCCGAGGGCGGGGCGCAGCGCCGACTTCGTCGCAAGAGCTCCTCGCAATGACGCGTTTGGCGAACCGTCAGATCGGACTAATCAAAGTTGCGAGGTCGAACGCCGCGCCAGCGTCGTAGTGTCGCCGAGGCTCGGCACCACCACCAGGCGCTTGATCTCGCCGTTCTGATAGGCCTGCAGGAAGCGGTCGTACTGCTTGATCGAGACGCAGCCGTTGGAATCGCCGTTGGGCCCGAGCATGTAGCTGTGCGCCAACAGGCCGGAGCGTCCCATGGTGTCGCCGCTGCCGACCGGAATCATGCGGATCGCCTGCACGCCGTGAAACAGCCGCTCGCGCGGCTTCAGCTCATAGACGTTCGGCGGCGTCGCCCCGACATTGTGTTTGTCGACATGGCCGGGGTCGTCCATCAGCGCGCCGAAGCCGGAATGCGCTTCGAGCTTGACGCCGTTCGGCATGTAGACCCGCCGCGCCGAAATATCATAGACCGCGGTGCCGCTTTCGTAGCCCAGCGCGGTGAGGTTCGGCCCGTCGCTGCCGAGCCCGCCATCGGGATCGAGCGAGGCCAGCGTCAGCCGGCCCGAGAACATTTCGGAGAATTTCTCCAGCAGCCCGGGCTGCGGGTCGTTGCTGAGCGCGGTGCTGCGCGGCACCGTCATCGCGTCGGCCACGACCGGCCGCGATCGCGGCAGCGGCACCGCGACGACGCTGTTGCTCGGCGGGTTCGACGGCGTCGCCACCAGGTCCGGCGGCCCCAGGGTCTGCGCGGTGAGGTCCTGCGCCAGCCGCGCTCTGGCCTGGCGCAATTTGGCTTCCAGCTCCGGCGGCAAAGCGCGGGCGACCGGCGGCGGCGTCACCGCGATCATCTCGTCGAACAGCGACTCCCTCAGGAACCTGGCATCGAACGACGCCGCATCGACCACGCTCGGCGGCGCCGGCGCGAACACCCAGCCGATCGGATCGAGGTCGGCAATCCACGCCGCGGCGCCGGCCGCCAGCGCCACGCCGAAAAGCGCCATCGTCCCGGGAACGACAACGCTTCGCCCCGATGGAATGTTCTCAACGCACGTTTTGACGTGGGCCATCCATTTCCCCGTGCGATGCCCCAGGACAGCTCGCACATGATGCTGAGGATGCATCAAGTCGGCGCATCATGAAAGCCAAACTGCGGCAGTTTGGAGACGCCCGCCGCTGCCTTGGGTTTGCCACAAGATTCGCCGCGCGCGGGCAGGCCGTCGCGGCGCCGGTTCCGGCGGTAATATGGTGGTGTATTGGTGCGGCTGGCCCGGTTCCTGCTTCGCCCTCGATGGCCGCCGGTTTGCCACAAGGATCACGCCAATCATGCCGCTCTACAGCTTTCATTGTGCGAAATGCGACGCCGACGTCGAATTGCTGGTCGGCTGCGAGGACAAGCCGGCCTGCCCGAACTGCCGCAGCAAGCGGTTGCAGCGGCTGGTGTCGCGGGTGGCAGCGCCCGGCAAGAGCCGCGACCTGATCAAAGTCGCCCGCGCGCAGGCCGCGCGCGAAGGCCATTTCAGCAATTACAGCCGCTCCGAACGCCGCGGCTAGCCGCGACGTTTCGATTGACGCAGCGGCGCGCTTCGCAGAAGTTCGCCGCACGTTTGGCCGAGGTTGCAATGCTCAGTTGCCCCGCAAGCGCTGCTGACGACGTCCAACACCGAGGCTGACCGACATGACCATCCGCCTGCATCGCGGCGATCTGCCAGATCTTTCGCGCTACACCGATTCGGTGGCGATCGACACCGAGACCATGGGGCTGAACCCGCATCGCGACCGGCTCTGCGTGGTGCAATTGTCGAACGGCGACGGCAGTGCCGACGTGGTGCAGATTCCGCAGGGCCATAGCGACGCGCCTAACCTCAAGAAATTGCTGGCCGATCCGGCGGTGACCAAGATTTTCCACTTCGCCCGCTTCGACCTCGCGGCGCTCTTTAACGGGCTCGGGGTGATGCCGCAGCCGGTGTATTGCACCAAGATCGCCTCGCGGCTGACCCGCACCTACACCGATCGCCACGGCCTGAAGGATCTGGTGCGTGAAGTGCTCGGGGTCGATCTGTCGAAGCAGCAGCAATCCAGCGACTGGGGCGCGCAGAGCCTCAGCGATGCGCAACTGGCCTATGCCGCCTCCGACGTGCTGCATCTGCACGGCCTGCGCACCCGGCTCGACGCCATGCTGGCGCGCGAAGGCCGCAGCGAATTGGCGCAGGCCTGTTTCGACTTCCTGCCGACCCGTGCCAAACTCGACCTCGCCGGCTGGGCTGAGCAGGATATCTTCGCGCATTCCTGATCGACGCCGGCCGCGCTCCGCGCATCCGCCACGGCGGCGCGAAGCGAAGCAGGATTTTGGCACAATTACCCTGTAAAAATCCCTCCGGCGTTCGATCGGTGCCGTCCTCGACCCGCCGCGGGGCTTGCGGAACCGGCTGGTCGGGGCCAGCTGGTTCGAGGCTGGGCCCGCCGGTCGCGGAGGCGACCGTGCAGGACGGTCCCGGCGGGTGTGGAGCAGCGGTGCAGTCGGTCCAGATGTCATCCTATCAAGCCGGAATGGAGACGCGCTTTGCGGTGGCGGCGCGGCATAGCCGGCTGGTGCGATTGCTGCGGGTCGCGGTGCCGCTGGCGGTGCTGCTGGCGATGGCCGCGATCGTCGCGGTGTCGGTGTTCAACCCGTTCCGTTTCCTATCGAAATTGCCGGTCGACATGGGCAATCTGGTGGTCTCCGGCACCCGCATCACGATGGAAGCGCCGCATCTGTCGGGATTTTCCCCGGACCAGCGGCCCTATGAATTGTGGGCCAAGACCGCGACCCAGGATCTCACCTCGCCCGACCATGTCGATCTTGCCACGCTGCGCGCCAAGCTTCTGACCGAGGACCAGTCCACCGTGACGGTCGACGCGCGGCAGGGCCTGTTCGACACCAAGGCCCAGCTGCTCGACCTGCGCAAGGACGTCTATTTGCAGAGCTCGGCCGGTTACGAGGCCTGGATGACGCGGGCGTTTATCGATATCGCCAAGGGCACCGTGGTCTCGGACGAGCCGGTCGACGTGAAATGGCAGGGCGGAACGTTGCGCGGACAACGCATGCGGGTCACCGAAAAGGGCGAGGTCATCCGCTTCGAGGGCGGCGTGGTGATGAATCTGGACAATGCCGGCCCCGCGCCCGGCGAGCCACCCGCGGCCCACCCCGTTTCGAAGGCCGAAACCGCGCCGGCCGGCCAGCCCCGGACTGTCTCCGGCAAAGCCAATGTGAAATGATCCATCGATGACGAAGCTGCAGATAACCGGCCAACTCCTGGGTGGCGCGTGTGGAGCGATGATTCTCGTCGCGGCGCTCGGCGTGGCCCCGGCCGCCGCCCAGGCCGGGATGACCGGCGTGCCCAACGCCATGCAGGGCTTTTCGCAGAATCGCGACAAGCCGATCCAGATCGAGGCCGCCACGCTGGAGGTTCGCGACAAGAAAAAGGAAGCCACCTTCACCGGCGACGTCAAAGTGGTGCAGGGCGACACCACCATGACCTCCAAGGTGCTGGTGGTGTTCTACGATCAGGAGCAGCCGGCGAATGCCGAGCCGGCGCCGGGCCGCTCCGCCAAGGCCGCCGCCAAGCCGCAGATGACGGCGGCGGCGCCGGGACCGGGCGGCGGATCGTCGATCCGCCGGCTGGAAGCCAAGGGCAATGTCGTGGTGACCCAGAAGGACCAGGTGGTCACCGGCGAAACCGCGGTGTTCGACACCAAGACCAATCTGGTGACCATGATGGGCGGCGTGGTGCTAACCCAGGGCAAGAATGTGGTGCGCGGCGATCGGCTGCTGGTGGATATGACCACCGGGGTGTCGCGGGTGGAGTCGGGCAGCGGCCGGGTACAGGGCCTGTTCCAGTCATCCCCCGGGGGAGGGCCGCTCGGGACGGCGCCCCCGCCGGCGAATTCCGGCAAGCCGAAATAGGCTCAGGCGAGGAGGGCGGCGCAACGAGGTTGCTGGCAGGGCAGGGACGGAACGGTTAAGGGTGGCAGGTCACGGCGGCGTGGTGCGACGCACCACAATTCGCCGCTATTGCCCGGCAAGACCCGTGACGCATCGATGATGAAGCCCGCCCCTCCGCAGGGCGCTTCGACCAAGGCTGGGAAGGCTGACGTAGCGATATGGTGGATCTCCTCGGCATGTTCCGGCGCCGGCCGGCGAAGGCCGCCGCAAGCTTTGCGCGTGCCCCGCGCGACATCACGGCGCTGAGCGACAATGTCGGCGACCTGCTGACCAGTCCGGTGCGCGATGCGCCGCCGATCATCCGCAATCCGGCCGTAACCCCGCCGATCGCCCCGCAGCAGCCCGCCCGCCCGCGCCCGGCGAGACCGGACAGCGCGCCGCAGCCGACCGCGCGGGCCGGCTTTCTGGCGGTGCACGGCATCGAAAAAAGCTTCGGCACGCGGCGCATCGTGCGCGGCGTTAGCATTTATGTGCGGCGGGGCGAGGCGGTCGGCCTGCTCGGCCCCAACGGCGCCGGCAAGACCACGGTGTTCTACATGATCACCGGGCTGATCAAGGCGGATCGCGGCAGTATCGAACTCGACGGTCACGACGTCACCAAGCTGCCGATGTATCAGCGCGCCCGGCTCGGCATCGGCTATCTGCCGCAGGAAGCCTCGATTTTCCGTGGCCTCAGCGTCGAGCAGAATATTCGTGCCGTGCTCGAAGCGGTGGAGCCGGATCGCCGCAAGCGCGAGGCCGAACTGGACAATCTGCTGCACGAATTCAACATCGAGCGGCTGCGCAAATCGCCGTCGATCGCGTTGTCCGGCGGCGAACGGCGGCGCGTCGAAATCGCCCGCGCGCTCGCCAGCCGGCCGAACTACATGCTGCTCGACGAGCCGTTCGCCGGCATCGATCCGATCGCGGTCGGCGACATCCAGGACCTGGTGCGCCACCTCACCAACCGCGGCATCGGCGTGCTGATCACCGACCACAATGTCCGCGAGACGCTGGGCCTGACCGACCGCGCCTATATCGTCTATGCCGGAGAGATCTTGACCGAAGGCAGCCCGGAGGAGATTGTCAACAATCCGGATGTCCGGCGCTTGTATCTCGGCGAGGAATTCCGGCTCTAGCTGTGAGCTTTCAATAGTTTGTCCATCCGATCCGGACCGAGGAGACTGAGGTTGCGAAGCTTCAGGCATCCAAGGAGGACCGGATGAACATCCACAAGAATGCCCGTTTGACGCCGATTGGTCGAGAGCGGTTGGTG
>NZ_DASWPE010000107.1:0-10807 GCF_036404135.1 Rhodopseudomonas sp.
CACCAACCGCTCTCGACCAATCGGCGTCAAACGGGCATTCTTGTGGATGTTCATCCGGTCCTCCTTGGATCCCTGAAGCTTCGCAACCTCAGTCTCCTCGGTCCGGATCGGATGGACAACCTATTGAAAGCTCACAGCTAGAGCTCCGGTTCTGATTCTATCAGAACCGGAATAGCTCTAGTCACTTCGGGGGCCAGGGGTGATGGGTCGCTGCGTGCGCAGGGACGACCCCGGAGAGGCGGCACGCGATCACCGCGAGCCAGGCCCGCCCTACTCCGCGGCCTGCTTCACCGCGCCGCGCTGGTCCGGCGGGGTTTCTGCCTCCTCGCGCTTGCCGCGGCCCCAATGCGCCAGCGCCTCGGACAGCCGGTCGAGATACAGATAGACCACCGGCGTGGTGAACAGCGTCAGCACTTGGCTGACCAACAGCCCGCCGACCATGGCGTAGCCGAGCGGCTGGCGGATTTCCGAGCCGGTGCCGGTACCGAGCATCAACGGCACGCCGCCCAGCATCGCCGCCATCGTCGTCATCATGATCGGGCGAAACCGCAACAGCGCCGCCTTGCGGATCGCCTGTTCCGGCGGCAGGCCCTCGTCGCGCTCCGCGGTGATGGCGAAGTCGACCAGCATGATGCCGTTCTTCTTGACGATGCCGATCAACAGGATGACGCCGATCAGCGCGATCAGGCTGAAATCATAGCCGAACAGCATCAAGGTGGCGAGCGCGCCGACGCCGGCCGAGGGCAGCGTCGACAGGATCGTCAACGGGTGGATGTAGCTCTCGTAGAGAATGCCGAGGATCAGATACACCACCACCAGGGCGGCGATGATCAACAGCGGCACGGTGGACAGCGATTGCTGGAACGCTTGCGCAGTGCCCTGGAAGCTGCCGTTCAGCGTCGGCGGCGCGCCGATCTCGGCCATCGCCTGCTGCACCGCGTCGGTGGCCTGCCCCAGCGCCACGCCCTGCGCCAGGTTGAAGCTGATCGTGGTGGCCGGAAACTGGCCCTGATGGCTGATCGACAGCGGCCGCACCGGCACCGTGGTCCACTTCGCGAACGCCGACAGCGGCACCTGGTCGCCGGTCGAGGGCGATTTCAGATAGAGTGTGTCCAGCGTGTCGACGGCGCCCTGCAGCTCCGGCAGGATTTCCAGGATCACGTGGTAGCTGTTGAGCTGGGTGAAATATTGCGCCACCTGGCGCTGGCCGAACGCGTCATACAGCGTGTCGTCGATCAACTGCGGCTGGATCCCGAACCGCGACGCGGCGTCGCGGTTGATGGTCAGCGTCAGCGTGGTGCCTTCGGTCTGCTGGTCGGTGGCGACGTCGCGCAATTGCGCCAGCGTCTTCATCTTGGTGAGGATCTTCGGTGCCCATTCGTTGAGCTCGCCGAGATTGGCGTCCTGCAAGGTGTATTCGAACTGCGTCCTGGTGGCGCGGCCGCCGAGCCGGACGTCCTGCGCCGCCTGCATGAACAGCCGCGCGCCCTGCACCTTCTCGAGCTGCGGGCGCAGCCGCGCGATGATCTGTTGCGCGTTGGCCTTGCGCTCGCTGCGCGGCTTCAGCGTCACATACATCCGCCCGGTGTTGAGCGCGCCGCCGGAGCCGCCGATCTGCATCGCCACGCTGCCGACGTCGGGATCGGCCTGCACGATCTTGCCGAGTTCCTCCTGATGCCGCTTCATGTCGGCGAAGGAAATGTCCTGCGCGGCTTCCGAGGCCGCGGTGATCAGCCCGGTGTCCTGCTGCGGGAAGAAGCCCTTCGGAATCACCACGAACAGATAGACCGACAGCCCCAGCGTGACGAAGAACACGGTGAGCGTGGTCAGCCGCCAGCGCAGCACCAGATCGAGGCCGCGCTCATAGCCGTGCAGCATCGCCTCGAAGCCGCGCTCGCTGAGCTGGTACAGCCGGCCGTGCCGGGTCTCGCCATGGGCGCGCAGGAACCGCGACGCCATCATCGGGGTCAGCGTCAGCGACACCACCAGCGACACCACGATCGCCATGGTCAAAGTGATGGCGAATTCGCGGAACAGCCGGCCGATGATGCCGCCCATCAGCAACAGCGGGATCAGCACCGCGATCAGCGAGATACTGATCGAAACGATGGTGAAGCCGATTTCGTTGGCGCCCTTGATCGCCGCGTCCCAGGGCTTGTCGCCCTCCTCGATATAGCGGGTGATATTCTCCAGCATGACGATGGCGTCGTCGACCACGAAGCCGACCGAGATGGTCAGCGCCATCAGCGACAGGTTGTCGAGCGTATAGCCGAACACCCACATCAGCGCGCAGGCGCCGAGCAGCGCCAGCGGTACGGTGACGCTGGGGATGATGGTGGCCCAGACGCTGCGCAGGAACAGGAAGATCACCATCACCACCAGCGCGATGGTCAGCAGCAGCGTGAACTGCACGTCCTCGACCGCGGCGCGGATGGTCTGGGTGCGGTCGCTGATCACCGCGACCTTGACGGTCGGCGGGATCGCCGCCACCAGCCGCGGCAGCGCCGCCTTGATCTTGTCGACGGTCTCGATGACGTTGGCGCCCGGCTGCTTGAAGATCACCAGGAACACGCCGCGTGCGCCGTTGGCCCAGGCCGCCTGCTTGGCGTCCTCCGGCCCGGTCACCGCCTGGCCGATGTCGCGCACCCGTAGCGGTCCGCCGTTGCGATAGGCGATGATGACGTCGTTCCAGTCGCGGCTTTCGGGCAATTGGTCGTTGGCATAAATGGTGTAGCTGCGGGTGGTGCCGTCGATATTGCCCTTCGGGCTGTCCACCGTGGTGATCGCGATCTGGGTGCGAACGTCCTCCAGCGACAGCCCCTTGGCCACCAGCTTGGCGGGGTCGATCTGGATCCGGATCGCCGGCTTCTGCTGGCCGCCGATCAGCACCTGGGCGACGCCGGTGATCTGGCTGATCTGCTGCGCCAGTTGGGCGTCGACCGCGTCGCTGACCTGGGTCAGCGGCAGCGTGTCGGAGGTCGCCGACAACAGCATGATCGGGGAATCCGCCGGGTTGACCTTGCGATAGGTCGGCGGGCTCGGCAGGCTCTTCGGCAATTGGCCGCTGGCGGCGTTGATCGCCGCCTGCACGTCGTTGGCGGCGCCGTCGATGGCACGGTTGAGGTCGAACTGGATGGTGATCGCGGAAGAGCCCAGCGAACTGGTCGAGGTCATCTGCGCGACGCCGGGAATCTGCGCCAGCTGCCGCTCCAGCGGCTGCGCCACCGAGGTCGCCATGGTCTCCGGGCTGCCGCCGGGCAGCGTCGCCGAGACCTGGATGGTCGGAAAATCCACCTGCGGCAACGGCGCCACCGGCAGCAGCGGATAGGCCACCAGGCCGACGAACAGGATCCCCGCCATCAGCAGCGAGGTGGCGATCGGAAAACGGATGAACGGAGTGGAGATGCCGCCGCTCATGCTATTTGGTCCCAGACGCGGCGTTCGGCGCTGCAGCATTCGGCGCGGCGGCGTTCGGCGTCGCGGGCGCCGGCGCGGCGCTGGCCACATTGATGGCGACGCGTGAGCCGGCCTGCACCTTGTATTGCCCGGCGACCACCACCCGGTCGCCCGGCGCCAGCCCCTGCTCGACCACCGCGCGGCCGTCGCCGACCTCGCCGATCTTCACCGTGCGCAGCTCGGCCTTGTTGTCCTGATCGACCGCGAAGGCGTAGAGCCCGTCGGCGCCGTGCTTCACCGCGTCTTCCGGCACCACCACGACGTTCTTCAGGGTGTTGACCAGAAGCCGCGTCGACACCGACAGGCCGGGCCACAGCGCGTGGTCCTTGTTGTCGAAGGTGGCCTTGAGCCGCACCGTGCCGCTGGTCGAATCGACCTGATTGTTGACCACCGCCAGGGTGCCCTGCGACAGCTGCTTCTTGCCGTCGGTGCTCATCGCGATCACCTGCAGCGGGCCCAAAGCCAGCGCGTGGTTGATGTCGTTGAGCTGCTCCTCCGGCGCGGTGAAGATCACCGCGATCGGCTCGATCTGCGCGATGGTGACGATGCCGGTCTGGGTCGCCGCATTGACGATGTTGCCCTGGTCGACCTGGCGGAACCCGGTGACGCCGGAGATCGGCGCGGTGACATGGCTGTAATCGAGCTGGGTCTGGGCGTTGGCGATTGCGGCGTCGTCGGCGGCGAGCTGCGCGGTCAATTGCTGCACGGTGGAGCGCTGGGTGTCGGTCTGCTGCCGTGTGGCGAATTCGCCGAGCTTGGTGAAGCGCTGCAGATCGAGATTGGCGTTGGCGAGGCTGGCCTCGTCCTGCGCCTTCTTGGCCTTGGCCTGGTCGAGCGTCGCCTGCAACGGCCGCGGATCGATCTGCGCCAGCAGATCGCCCTTTTGCACCAGTTGGCCTTCCTTGAAGGCGATGCGGTCGATCTGGCCGTCGATCCGGGTCCGCACCACCACGGTGTTGAAGCCCTGCACGGTTCCCAGCCCGCCGAGATAGATCGGAAAATCGGTGCGCTCGACGGCGGCGACCCGCACCGGCACCGCGGCCTCGGCGGGCGCGGTGGCCTGTTGCGTCTTATTCGCCGGCCGCAGCAGGGCGTAGCCCCCCGCCAGGACGAGGATTGCGAGGAGCGCTACCGTCCAACGCAGGGTTCGCGATCTGAGCATTTGCCGGCCACGCTGGTTTTTGACGCGCCAAACGGAATCAAGTCCGGGTCCGCCGGACTGATCCGTCAGCTCGCAGTTAATGGGCTCGCTTCGCGCTGTAAACACACTAACGCTTGAAGCGTTACCACATTGCCAATTATTCACATTGCCAATTATTCATGTTGCGCGGGCGGCAGCGCAAGCGACGGCCAACGACGCCAGCGCATCGATGCGGCGCCGCAGCAGCCGGCGACCCGGACGCTGGCTCAGCCGTCGGCGGACACCGGCCGGGCGTCGAGCCCTTTCGGCTCGCCGAGCAGGCGGTCGTATTCTCCCTTGCTGATCGCATAGCATTCGCAGGAGCAGCGTTCGATGCCCGGGCGATCGAGAATGGTGACGTGGCCGCGGACGTAAGTAATCAGATTGCGCTGCTTCAGTTTCTTCGCCGCCTCGGTGACGCTGGAGCGCCGGGCGCCCAGCATCATCGCAAGAAACTCTTGGGTCAGCAGGAAATCCTCCGCCTGCACCCGGTCGTGGGTCATCAGCAACCAGCGGCAGCAGCGTTGCTCGATCGAATGGAAATGATTGCAGACCGCCGACTGCGCCACCTGGTTGAAGAAGGCGTGGACGTAGTGCAGCATCAAGATGCGGGTGGTGGCGCTCTGCTGCAGCGCCTGGCGCAGGATCTCGGCCTTCATTTGCAGGCCGTGGCCCGGCACCTGGACGTAGACATTGGTGGGCGCGACGGTGTCGCCGAGAATGATCGGCGTGCCGACGATGCCTTCATTGCCGATGGTGCCGATTTCGGCCGACGAGCCGTCGGCCATCGTCGAGACCAGCGAGGCCACGCCGTCGACCGGGAAATACACCTCGTGAATCGGCTCGAACGCCTCGTACAGCGGCATCTTGTAGTCGAGCACGACGCTGTGGAGATGCGGCCGCAACCGATTGAGGTCATCCCGGGGCAGCATCTCCAGCAGCCGGTTTCGCCGCGACTGGATCATCGGGTCCTCCTGGACCGGACCAGCCTAGTCGCGATGGGCGCCGGCAGCAATGCTGCTGCCGGCGCGATGCCGGTTGCGGCCGCTTAGCCCTTCACGCCGAGCAGTTCGACGTCGAACAGCAGCGTGGCGTTCGGCGGGATCACGCCGCCGGCGCCGCGCGCGCCGTAGCCGAGTTGCGGCGGAATGATCAGCGTGCGCTTGCCGCCGACCTGCATGGTGGCGACGCCCTCATCCCAGCCGGCGATCACCCGGCCCTTGCCGATCGGGAACTCGAACGGCTCGTTGCGGTCGACCGAGGAGTCGAATTTCTTGCCCTTGACGCCGTTCTCATAGAGCCAGCCGGTGTAGTGCATGACGCAGATCTGTCCCGGCTTCGGCGTGGCGCCGGTGCCGATTTGGGTGTCTTCGATGGTGAGGCCTGAAGCTGTGGTCATGGTTTTTCCTGCGGTCTGCGCCGTGGCGGGGGAAACCGGCGCCAGCGTGGCGCCGGCGATGAGGGTTGCGACGACGGCAACCGCCATCGCGACGCGGGCTCGGTTGATGGTCGGCATGGTCACTCCTGTCGGAATTGGCGGGTGGCGAACCCGGGTTCCAATTCGGCGGTGGCCGTGGAGAATCCGCCGGCCGCCGCCGACAAAAACCATCGCCGCGCCGCGGTCAACCTGGTTTCGGCGAGATCGCGCGGGCTGATCGCCGCCGCCTGGTAAAAACCCCGAGCGCCGCGAGGTTTTGCCGGCCGCGCCGCGCAAACCGCGAGATAATTGATGCGCTGCCGGCCTCCGGCCTGTAAACCGCTGTCGAGTTCAAGATGGCGCAGCCTCTTTCCGAGCGCGCGCAGACTTTCGGCTCGCCACAACAACCGTACCAAACCAACAAGGGCCGTGACATGAGCGGATTCAAGGAACCAAGCTTCGCCGACCGCCAGAAGGCCGCGCAACAGGCCCGCAAGAGCATCCTGGACAAGTTCAAGGCCCAGCCCGGCCCGGACGATCCGGCGGTGCAGCAGCGCGCCGCCGAGCGCGAGGCGCAGGCCGCAGCGAGGGCCGCCGCCAAGCTCGCGCGCGACGCCGAAAAGGCCGAGAAGAAGCGCCGCGAGGAGGAAGCCGCCGCCGAAGCCGCGGCCTTGGCGTTGCGCGAAAAAGAAGAGGCCATCAAGCGCGAGGAAGCGCTGGAAGCCGAACGCAAGGCGGCGCGCGACGCCCGCTACGCCGCCCGCAAGAAGCGCAAGTAACGCCGAGCGTTCGGCGCGCGGTGCCGCGCCGCGAGGCCCGCGGCCGCCGAATCGGCGCCGCCGCCCCGGGCGCGACCGCAGCGCTATTTCTTCATCGTATCCTTGGCCATGCCATGATTGGCCATGCCGTCGGTGCCGCCATCCTTGGTCATACCGTCCTTGGTCATGCCCCCTTTCGACATCGCGCCCTTGGACGTTGAGGTGTCGGACATCGCGTCTTTCGACATGCTGTCGTGCTTCATGGCGTCGTCTTTGCCCATCTTGTCCTGAGCGAACGCAGCCGGGGCCAGTGCCAGGCTGAACGAAGCCGCAGCGGCGAACACGGCGGCGGCGAAACGGCGATTGATCGTCATGCTGTGATCCTGTGTCATGGGGCGACGGGCGACGAATGTCGCCGTCGCCATCAGGGACGGCTGAGAGCGCGGATTGTTACCTGCCGCAAGCGAATATTCTTCGCCGTCGCGATCGATGCTCGCCGACCCCGCGGGGCGGCGCATTGCGGCCGATCGGGCGATTCAGCGCACCGTGCCCGATAGCTGTGCGGCGCAGCATGCGAAGTCCGTGCGGGCCACTATCCTCCACGAGATTTTGCGGGCAGACTTCCCGAAACACCGCGGCAGGCTCGATCCGGCACGCGGTCAAAACAAGGGAGGTTGTCATGATCACGCGCCGCCACGTCCTTGCGTCCGCGCTCGCAGCGCCGGCGATCCTGCGCTTCGGCCCGGCGCACGCCGCGACCACCTTGAAAATCTCCCACCAGTTTCCCGGCGGCACGCTCGACAAGGGCGATTTCCGCGACCGGCTGACCCGCAAATTCGCCGCCGAAATCGCCGCGCGCAGCGGCGGCGAACTCTTGGGCGAGGTCTATCCGAACTCCTCGCTGCTCAAGACCACCGCGCAATTCTCAGCGCTGCGCAAGGGCGCGCTCGATCTCAGCCTGTATCCGATGCCCTATGCCGGCGGCGAACTGCCGGAGACCAATATCGGGCTGATGCCGGGGCTGGTGTCGACCTACGACCAGGGGCTGCGCTGGAAGACCGCGCCGGTCGGCAAGGCGCTGAGCGATTTCCTCGCCGACAAGGGCATCTTGCTGATCAGCTGGGTGTGGCAGGCCGGCGGCGTCGCCAGCCGCACCCGTCCGCTGGTGGCGCCGGAAGACGCCCGTGGCCTCAAGGTGCGCGGCGGCTCGCGCGAAATGGACATGGTGCTGCAGACCGCCGGCGCCGCGGTGCTGTCGATCCCGTCCAACGAAATCTACGCCGCGATGCAGACCGGCGCCTGCGATGCCGGCATCACCTCCTCCACCAGCCTGATCTCGTTCCGGCTCGAGGAGGTCGCCAAGCATCTCACCTCCGGCGCCGGCGCCTCCTACTGGTTCATGCTGGAGCCCTTGATGATGTCGAAGGCGATATTCGACAAGCTGCCGAAGAACCAGCAGGACATCATCCTCGCCGTCGGCAGCGAACTCGAAGCGTTCGGCCGCAACGGCGCGCAGGACGACGATATCGAGGTCGCCAAGGTCTATGAGAAGGCCGGCGCCAAGGTGGCGCCGCTCGACGCCGCCATCGTCGGCAAATGGCGCGACATCGCCCGCGACACCGCCTGGAAGGACTACGCGGCGAAGACCGCGACCTCGGCCAATCTGTTGAAACTCGCCAGCGACGTCGCCGCGTGATGCACGCGCCGTGGCCGGATGGTCCTCATCATCCGCAGCAGCATCCGCCAGCCCTGCCCCAACGCGGCCTGATCGCGGCGCTGACCCGCGCGCTGGCGCTGTGCAACGCCGCGATCGTGGTGCTGGCCGCGATCGCGCTGATCGCCGCCTGCGGCATTCTCAGCTTCAGCGTGCTGAGCCGCAGCCTGTGGCACAGCGCCACCTATTGGCAGGACGAGGCCGCGGTGTTCCTCTTGGTCGGCGCCACCTTCCTCACCGCGGCCTATGTGCAGCAGCAGCGCGGCCATATCGGCATCGAGGCCTTGGTCGGGCTGCTGCCGCCCGGCGTCGACCGCATCCGGCGCCGGCTGGTCGATCTTGCGAGCCTCGCCTTCTGCGGCTTCTTCGCCTGGAAATCCTGGACGCTGACCCATGAGGCCTATGTCGACGGCCAGGTCTCCAATTCGATGTGGTCGCCGCCCTTGGCGATCCCCTACGCGCTGATGGCGGCCGGCATGACGCTGCTCTGCCTGCAACTGGTCGTGCAGCTTTTGGCGCCTGGGTTACGAAAGCCGCAGCGATGAGCGTGCTCGGCATCGGCGTCAGTTACGGCGTGGCGACGCTGCTGGCGATGTTCTCCGGCATGCCGATCGCGTTCGCGCTCGGCGCCGTCGCGGTTCTGTTTATGGCGATCTACATGCCGGCGGCCTCGCTCGATACCGTGACGCAAAACGTCTATGAGGAGATGGCGTCGATCACGCTGTTGTCGATCCCGCTGTTCATCCTCAAGGGCGCGGCGATCGGCAAGTCGCGCGCCGGGCAAGACCTCTATTCGGCGCTGCATGCCTGGCTCAACCGGGTGCCGGGCGGGCTCGGCGTCGCCAATGTATTCGCCTGCGCGCTGTTTGCGGCGATGGCCGGCTCCTCGCCCGCGACCTGTTCGGCGATCGGCTCGGCCGGGATTCCGGAAATGCGCAAGCGCGGCTATTCCGGCGGGTTTGCCGCCGGCATCATCGCCGCCGGCGGCACGCTTGGCATCCTGCTGCCGCCGTCGATCACCATGATCCTGTTTGCGGTGGCCGCGGAAAAATCGCTCGGCCGGCTGTTCCTGGCCGGCATCGGCCCCGGCCTGTTACTTGTGCTGCTGTTCGGCAGCTATGCGGTGTTTCGCTTCCGCAAGGAATATGCCGCGGCGAGCCGGCTTTACGCCGCAACCGGCGTCGAGGCGCCGATTCTGGCGCGCGACAAATTCACCATGGCGCAGCGCTTCAACGCGCTGCCGCGGGTGGCGCCGTTCGTGATCCTTCTGACCGGGGTGATGATCGCGCTGTATGGCGGCTACGCCACGCCGTCGGAAACCGCAGGCCTCGGCGGCCTGTTGGCGCTGGCGCTGATCGCGCTGATTTACGGGGTGTGGCGGCCGACGGACCTCGCGCCGATCCTGCAGGCGACGATCCGCGAATCCACCATGCTGATGATGATCATCGGGATGTCGCTGCTTTACTCCTACGTGATGAGCTATCTGCACATCTCGCAGTCGGTCGCCGAATCCATCGTGGCGATGCAATTGCCGCGTTGGGAGCTGCTGGCGGCGATTCTGCTGATGGTGGTGGTGCTCGGCTTCTTCCTGCCGCCGGTGTCGATCATCCTGATGACCGCGCCGATCATCTTGCCGCCGCTGCGCGCCGCCGGCTTCGACATCATCTGGTTCGGCATCGTGATGACCATCGTGATGGAGATGGGGCTGATCCATCCGCCGGTCGGGCTGAACATTTTCGTCATCCGCAACGTCGCGCCCGACATCCCGCTCGGCGAGGTGATCTGGGGCACGCTGCCGTTCGTGCTGTTGATGATGTTTGCCGTGGTGCTGTTGTGCGTCGTGCCGCAGATCGCCACCGGCTTTCCCGACCTGGTGATGGGGCCAGAAAGCGTGCGGTGATAAGCCTCGAGCTACTGTCATGGCCTCACCACACCTCCGCCGTCATCCTGAGGAGCCCGGCGAAGCGCAGCGTAGCCGGGCGTCTCGAAGGATGGGCCGCGAGCATCGGAGCCGCATCCTTCGAGGCTCGCCGGACGTGATCGCATCCGGCAACGCTGCCGCCGCGACCGGCTCGCACCTCAGGATGACGGCGCCCGTGTTGCGGCGGCGCGGAGCGCTTCGACGCGCAGCGACCAACGCGCTAGCTGTGAGCTTTCAATAGGTTGTCCATCCGATCCGGACCGAGGAGACTGAGGTTGCGAAGCTTCAGGGATCCAAGGAGGACCGGATGAACATCCACAAGAATGCCCGTTTGACGCCGATTGGTCGAGAGCGGTTGGTG
>NZ_DASWPE010000108.1:0-1849 GCF_036404135.1 Rhodopseudomonas sp.
GAACCGTGGTTGGTCACCAGCAACACGTTCTGCGAGGTGAGCGTCTGGCCGTTGGCGATGGTGATATCGCCGTTACCAAGACTGACGGCAAAAGAGCCGGAGAAACCGGTGAGCGGCAAGCTGCCGCCCAGACGGTCCGCGGTCAGCATAAAGTTGCCGCCCAAATCGTGATAGGCGGAGTTACCCTTGAGTACGCCGTTAAGTGTTGCCATCCCTTTGTCCGCCTGGATACCCAGCGTGCCGGCATAGCCGTTGCCGGCGGCGGAGACATCCACGCTGGCGCCATCCGCCACGGTGATATTGCCGTTGTCAGCTATCAGCTGCACGGTGCCGGCCGGCGTGTCCTCGGTCAGGTCGAACAATGTCACGCCGGTACCTTTGGCGTTCAGGTTGGCGCCGTTGAGCAGCGTCACATCGCCGGTGGTGGCGTCCAGGGTGAGCTTGCCGCCCTGCGCTATTATATTAGCAGCGACGGTGATATCACCGCCGGTCAGTGTCAGCGCGCCGCCGATGTCGGTGGCACTTAGTATCGGTGCAACTCCCGTCCCCGGCAGAAGGGCCAACGCGCCGGTGGTGGTCAGCGACTGGCCGCTGCCGCCCTGGGCCACCACGGCCGGTGCGGACAGGGTGACGTTGGCGGTTTTGGCATCCAACGCACCGCTGTTCGCGAACAGCACCTGCTGGCCGGCGGTAAAACCAGCCTGATTTACGCCGCCGAGCGTCTTGGCGCCGGCGCCGAAGGTGACGGTATCGGCGGCATTGACCATAAGGCTGCCGCCCGGACCGCCGGTGAGAGCTCCATTTGTGTTGACGGTCGTCTGGCTGTCGATAAAATCGATGTTGTTCGCGTCAACAGTGGTCGTGCCGCCGTCGCTGTACAGCCCGCTGCCGTCAAAGGTCAGCGTGCCAATCGGCGCCGCGTCACTGCCAAAACGGCTATCGCCATAGAGATTGAACACCGAGGCGCTGCGCAGCAACACGCTGTCAGCCCCGGCGAAGGTCGCTATCAGTTGCGATGAAACGGTCAGACCGGTGGTGCCGGCCGGTACATTACCCAGATTGATGCTGCTGCCGGACAGGTCGTAGTTCTTCGCGACCAGGAGGGCGTCGGGCGCCAGGATGCTGGAGCCGCTGGTGTCCAGCGTCAGCGTGTTGCCTGAAATTGTAACGCCGCTGCCCAGCGTCAGGTTGCCCAGCACGGTATCCGAGACCGGCCCGGCGGCGGCCGGCGTGGTGTCCGGCGACGTATAAAGGCCCGGCACGAAATGGCGGGTGACCGCCACCCGGTTGCCGTTGGACAGCCGCAGCAGCGAACCGTCGCCGCTGACGCCGGCGGTATACCCGGAGAGTGCGCCGCTGGGGCCGTTATGCAGGGCAACCGGGTCGACGCCGATGATAAGCGGCGTATCGTCGCCGGAGACCGACCCCATGGCGCTGATAACGCTGCCGGCATCGACGGCAAGACCGTGCACATCCGGGCTGTCAGTGGTGGGGGCCAGCGAGACCAGCAGCAGTTCCGGCCCGGTCAGCGCATGGGCCGCATCGGTGGCCACCTCAAGATTGAGGGCGGAGGCAGTAATCAGCGTGCCATCGGGGGTCGTAGAGCGGGTACCGCCAATGAGCAGGCTCTCGGCGCCGAGCCGGCTGAGCTGGTCCGCATCCAGCAGCAGATAGCCATTGTGGGCGCTGTCGTCAGCAAAACTCTGGGCAAGGTCGCCGGCGGCCACCAGAAGATTCGTGCCGGTGATGTCAATCTGCCCGCCGCGCCCGCCGGCCGCCGGCGCGAAATGGTTGGTGGCATTCAGATTGAGGGCATCAAGCGCCGCGAAGACCAGATGGCCCGCATCGC
>NZ_DASWPE010000109.1:0-12046 GCF_036404135.1 Rhodopseudomonas sp.
GTTGGTGTCTCGCAACCCGATCCTACCGGGCAAATCGCCGATGGCCGCCGCAAAGCCGCCCGCCCGCTACGGCGCTATTTGAGGTCGCGCGTGCGGGCGGCTTTGCTCTACCGAGCTACACCACTTGGCGGGACACGACCACTCCGCCGGTTCATCAATACGACCCCCCGATCGAGGGCGGAGGTTGCGCGGTACTCAAGATATCTCATCCGCGCAATCCGCAATGAGGTCGGTGGAGAATTTCAAACCGCCTACATTGATGACTCGTTCGACTTGGAGAGGTTTGAAGCTTTGCAAGAGCGCCAGAGAGCAGCGTTCTTCATTCTTGATCGGGCAATCCAGGCTCTTGCGAGGCGTGTCTGATGCTGGACCGAACCCGGGCGCCGCGCCACCCAAAGGTGTTCCAGATTCGAACACCTTCTCAAATCGCTCAAGCGCCGTCAGAGCTGGGGTTGCCCGGCGCTGAGTCGGACTCAGCGCCATCCATGGACGTGCTGGCCGAACTCCGCCAGCTGCGCACCATCGTCACAAAATTCAAGTCCCAGATCGCCGGAGAGACACGGGCACGCACGGAAGCCGAAACAGCCCACCGGGCGGCCGTGGTCCGAGCCGACCGGGCAGAACACGCCGAGCGGCAGACATCGGCCGACCGGGACCGCTGGCGCCGCCTGGCGCTGGAGCATGAGGCGGAGCTGCGAAGTCTCCGACGGCTTCCCCATGGCGACTGAGGGTGCGTCCATTCCGATGTACCCGGACGAGGATCGCATTGCTTTGGAAGTGATGGGTCCAAAACGGGCCAAGGAGTGGCCCAGAAAGGCCAAATATCTCCAGGACAAGCACGGCCTTCCCCCGATCGACGAACTTATGGGCGGCCGCTTCTGGCCCGCCGTGGTCGAATATTTCAGGGTTAGGCACGGGCTATCGTTGCCGATGACGGTTGACGCGCCTCAAAATCCGCCGACGATGAACGCCCGCGTCCGGGTCGTGCCCTATAGGCCGGACGGCAAGGAAAATTTCGATGTCCCGGAAACACAAACCCCTCTTGGTCGGCGGCATCGAAGTCGAGATCACAGGTCGAGGGTTTAGAATTATCACGCGGCCGAACAGCACGCGCGAGGCCTATTGGTACGCCGCGAAGCGTGCCGCCGACGCCGGATTTCAGCCGCCCACCGTTCGCCTGCATGGCGATCTGAATTCGCTCTCGGCCGTGAGGCTGATGTTCGACCGATGCAACGACCTCTGGTCAGAAATGCAGGACTGGCTCAATGCCGGCAAGGTCGACACCCGCCCTGTTTACGATGGCACAGTTGCCTCGCTGATCAGGTGCTACCAGGGCGACAAGCAGTCGCCATTCCACGACACCCGCTTCAGCACGCAACGCGGCTACGTCTCTTGGCTCCGCGCGCTCGACAAGGTCGCTGGACGCCGCCGCATCTCAGCACTCACCGGGGCAGATCTCAGGACGTGGTTTCGGGAAGTGCGCAAACCGGCAAGGCTCGGCGGATTGCCGCGGGAGCGGCTCGCCAAGGCGATCATTCAGATTTTCCGAATCCTGCTCGCCTATGGCTGCGAGCTCGGTCTTGCCGACTGTCTCAAGCTATCGACCATGATCGAGGGCATGGAATTCCGGAAGGAGACCGATGAAAAGAAGATGGGACAAACGGCTAGGCCCCAGAAAGTCGTCATGACCTACGGCCAGGCCGAGGCCATCGTGCTCAAGGGTATTGAAATCGGAACCAGGCGTAGCCGATCGGTAGCCCTCGCTGTCGCAGCGCAGTTCGAATTCACCATCAGCCAGATCGACGCCATCGGCTATTGGATGCCGGCGCGACACATCGCTGTCACGGAAGGCATGATCGTCCGCGGCGGCAAGGTGTGGCGGCCCGGTCTCTGCTTCGAAGATTTCGAGACGGGCGTCCTTGACTTGGCCCGGCTGAAGACGGGGCGTGCCGCCCAATTTGACGTCATGGAATACCCCCTATTCCAGATGGCGCTGTCGGCGGTGCCGGCCGAGCAGCGTGCCGGCCCGTTCGTCACCGACGATGGCGGCGACCCCGTCCGCTACCGCGTGTTCTACGGCATGTACAGGGACGTTGCAGACGCGGCCGGCGTGCCCAAGGAGGTCTGGAACGCCCGCGCGCGGCACGACGGCGGCACCGAAGCCAGGGCGTCAGGTGCCTCGATCGAGGACACCACCGACCATATGCAGAAATCGGACATGGAGGGAACCAGGCGCGACTACATCGCCAGCAATGTCGAAATCACGCGCCGAGTCGCCCGGAGCCGCGTAGCTACCCGAAGGAAAACGAAGGGTGTTGCGTCATGAGAACGAACAGTGAAAACCGGATTGCTTACAGAATTGCTTACGGATTGCTTACAAGCCAGATCCCACCAAGGGAAAATCCCTAGCAAAAACAGATTGGTGGGGGAAGAAGGACTCGAACCTTCGAAGTCATAAGACGGCTGATTTACAGTCAGCTCCCTTTGCCACTCGGGACACTCCCCCGCTTGACGTGCCGGCCGGCCATCGCAATGCCCGGATCGGCGACGAAAGCGAAGCCCGCTAGCGGGCATCCAATCTGGGCGCGGTTATGGGCGAACCCCGCCCCCAAAGTCAACCGACGCGACGGCGATTTTGGTGGGCCAGAGCCTGCCTCGGTCGAATTGCCAAGCCGAGGAACCCGTGAGACAAGCCGGGATGACCGATTTCGAGCGAAAGCCGCGTTTTGGACGCCGCCCCGACAAATCCAGCCGCAACCCCAAGGAGGGCGGCCGGCAACCCTGGCGCGACCGCGAATCCCGCCCCGACGGCCCCGCCATCCTCTATGGCTGGCACACCGTGGTGGCGGCGCTGGGCAATCCGCAGCGCAGGATTCGCAAGCTGTTGCTCAGCGAAAACGCCGCGCGCCGGCTGGCCGACGAAAACATCGACACCCGCGTGCCGCCGGAGATCGTCCGGCCGAGCCTGATCGACCAGCGGCTTGGCCCCGACGCGGTGCATCAGGGCCTGCTCGCCGAAGCCGACCCGCTGCAGCCGCCGGAGCTCGACGCGCTCCCGCAGCAAGGCATCGTGCTGGTGCTCGACCAGATCACCGATCCGCACAATGTCGGGGCGATTCTGCGCTCGGCGGCGGCGTTCGCGGTCAAGGCGATCGTCACCACCGCAAGGCACAGCCCGGAAGCCACCGGCGTGCTGGCGAAATCCGCCTCAGGCGCCTTGGAACTGGTGCCGATGGTGAGCGTGCAGAATCTGGCTCGCGCGCTGACCGAATTGAACGAGCGCGGCTTTCAGACCGTGGGGCTGGACAGCGAGGGCGGCGACGACCTCTCGACGATTCCGCTGACCCAGCCGCTGGCGCTGGTGCTCGGCGCCGAGGGCAAGGGGCTGCGGCAATTGACGCGACAGACCTGCAGCGCGCTGGCGCGGCTCGACATGCCGGGCGAGATCAAGAGCCTCAACGTCTCCAACGCCGCGGCGCTGGCACTCTATATCGGCGCGAGCCGGCTCGGGCTGATGAAGGGTTAGCGTTCAGCCGCCGCCTCTTACGCGAGTCATTCCGGGGCGCGAGCACTTTGCGAGCGAACCCGGAATCTTGCCTCAGTCCGAACGCCCATGCGCGCTGCGAGATTCCGGGTTCGCGCGCAGCTTAGCTGCGCCCGCCCCGGAATGACAGCCCGGGAACCTTGAAGCGCATCAATCCACTCAAAAGCCTTCTACCGCACGAACTCGCCGCCCAGTTCGTCCTCGATGTGAATCCGGATGATGTCGTCGAAGGTTTTTTCAGCGGTAGTGAAGCCGAGCGCTTTGGCGCGGTCGGTGACAAAATCCCGCGGCCAGCCGGCGACGATGCCGATGATCGAAGGGTCCGGCTCGCGCCTGATCCGCGCCACCACGCCGGGTCCTGCGACGCGCGCGAGCGCTGCAATCTGGTCGCCGACCGTCACCGACAGCCCGGGCATCGACAGATTGCGCCGCGGCCCGATCGCCGCCAGATCCATGGTGGCGGCGTGCAGCAGGAAGCCGACCGCCGAGCGCGGCGAGGCGTGCCAGTGCCGCACGTCGTCGGACACCGGCAGCACCGCCTCTTGCCCCGCCAGCGGCTCGCGGATGATGTTGGAGAAGAAGCCGGACGCCGCCTTGTTCGGCTTGCCGGGGCGGACGCAGATCGTCGGCAGCCGGATGCCGATGCCGTCCAGGAAACCCTTGCGGCTGTAATCCGCGATCAACAATTCGCAGATCGATTTCTGGGTGCCGTAGCTGGTCAGCGGGGTGTGAAAGAACTCGTCGCCGATTTTTTCCGGGAACGGCGCACCGAACACCGCGATCGACGAGGTGAACACCAGCCGCGGCCGGTAGCCGTCGCCGACGCTGCGGATCGCCTCGATGAGATAGCGGGTGCCGTCGAGATTGATGCGGTAGCCCTTGTCGAACTCGACCTCGGCTTCGCCCGACACGATCGCCGCGAGATGAAAAATCACCTCGGGGCGTGAGGCCAGCAGCGGCGCCGCGCTGGCCGGATCGGCGAAATCCGAGGTGACGATGTCGATTTCGATCGTGGCATCGAGCGGCTTCGGCGCCGCCACCACGTCCTGCAGCGTGAATTTGCTGATCGCACGGTCGCCGAGATGACCGTCGCGCAACAGCCGCTCGGTCAGTTTGCGCCCGACCATGCCGGCGGCGCCGAGAATGAGGATGTGCAAACAGGGCTCCTTGTACTTGGTTTTGTATTGAAACGCGAACAGGCCAAACGTCGGCGACGCGCCGCATCCTTCGAGGCTCGCCATGAAGAATGGCTCGCACCTCAGGACGACGGCGCTGGGGAGCCGTCATCCTGAGGCGCTCGCCCGCGTCGGGCGAGCCTCGAAGGGCGACGGCGTTAGACGAGCTATTCCTTCACCGCGCCGGTCATCGCCGAAACGTAGTGCTCGACGAAGAACGCGTAAAGGATCACCAGCGGCAGCGAGCCGACCAGCGCGCCGGCCATCAGCGAGCCCCATTTGTAGATGTCGCCGTCGACGAATTCGTTGACGATCGCCACCGGCACGGTCTTGTTCTGGGTCGATTGCAGGAAGGTCAGCGCGTAGATGAATTCGTTCCAGCACAGCGTGAACGAGAAGATGAAGGCCGAGATCAGCCCCGGCACCGCCAAGGGCACCACGATGCGGGTCAATATCTGCCAGCGCGAGGCGCCGTCGATGAGCGCGCATTCTTCGAGTTCGAACGGGATGGTCTTGAAATAGCCCATCAGCAGCCAGGTCGAAAACGGGATCAGCAGCGTCGGATAGACCAGGATCAGCGACAGCGGCGAATCGAACAGCCCGTAGGCCTGGATCACCGAGGCCAGCGGAATGAACAGCACCGAGGGCGGCACCAGATAGGCCATGAAGATCAGCGCACCGACGGTCTGCGCGCCGCGAAACCGCAAGCGCACGATGGCGTAGGCCGCCAGCACTGATGCGATGATCGACAGCGTGGTCGAGGCGGCGGCGACATACATCGTGTTCCACAGCCAGCGCGGATACTGCGTCTCGAACAGCAGCTTGGTGATGTGCTTCAGCGTCGGCTTGACCACCCAGAACGGGTTGTAGGTCTCCATGTCGATCAATTGCTCGTCCGGCTTGATCGAGGTCAGCGCCATCCAATAGAACGGAAACAACAGCACCACGAGGATGACGAACAGCGGCAGATACAGCGTCACCAGCCGTCGCGGCAGCGACTCCAGATAGCTCATGCCGTCGCTGTCGTCCTTGGCGGCGGTCGCTGCGGTGGCGAGGCGCGGATCGGTTGCGGTGGTTTCAGTCATTGTCTGTGCCCTGCTGCCACTTGCGGCGCTGCATGCCGAACCAGGAAATCGCGATCGCCGCCATCAGGAACGGGATCATCGCGGTGGCGATCGCCGCGCCCTCCCCGAGCCGGCCGGAGAGAATGCCGCGCTGATAGCTCAGCGTCGCCATCAGATGCGTGGCGTTGACCGGGCCGCCGCGGGTCAAGGCCCAGATCAACTGAAAATCGGTGAAGGTGAACAGCACCGAAAACGTCATCACCACGGCGATGATCGGCGTCAGCAGCGGATAGGTGATGTAGCGGAAGCGCTGCCAGGAGGTGGCGCCGTCGAGCGTCGCCGCCTCATAGAGCGACGGCGACACCGTCTGCAGCCCGGCCAAGAGCGTAATCGCCACGAACGGCACGCCGCGCCAGATATTGGCGAAGATCACGCTGGCCCGCGCCCAATTGGAATCGCCGAGGAAATTGATGTTCTCGTGGATCAGCCCCATCTTGGTCAGCGACCAGGAGATGATCGAGAACTGCGAATCGTAGATCCACCAGAACGCGATCGCCGACAGCACGGTCGGCACGATGAAGGGGATCAGCACCGCGGCGCGTATCATCGCCTTGAACGGCATGTGACGGTTCAACAGCAGCGCCAGATAGAGCCCGACCGCGAATTTGATGGCGCTGGCCACGATCGTATAAAGTAGCGTGTTGAACACCGAGAGCCAGAACACCGAATCGTCCCACAGCCACTGGTAGTTCTCCAGCCCGATGAACACCCCGTCGCGGCCGATGCGGGCGTCGGTGAAACTCATCCAGACGCCGAGAAACAAGGGATAGGCCAGGAACAGGATCAGGAACGCCGCCGCCGGCAGCATGAACCACAAAGCCAGCCAGTTGCGGTTGGTGGTGAGCCGCTGCCAGGTCGACGCCACCGGCATCGGGCGACCGCGCCCCGGCAGCGAGGATTGCATCGTGCTCATCGCGTTGCGTCTCCGAAGTGGATCAAGACAATGTCCTCGCCTGTCATGCGCCGTGCCGGTTGCCCGTCATTGCGAGGAGCAAAGCGACGAAGCAAGCCAGGACCGCATGTGCTGCCCCTGGATTGCTTCGCTGCGCTCGCAATGACGCGTTGAACTGTCATTCCAAACTGCGCTGCCTCTCCCTCTCCCCGCAAGCGGGGAGAGGTGAAAAACCTCCGTGCTTACGCCCGGTAGATCCGCTTCAATTGCCGTTCCGCCGAGGCGATCGAGCCCTTCACGTCCTCGCGGCCGGTGCAATAATTCGCGAACATGTCGACCAGGATGAAGTCGGCGATCGCCGACGCCGCGTTCTCGCCGAGCGTGCCGAGCCCGGCCGGGGTGCGGGCGCGCTTGGCGACGTCGCGATACGGCGTGGTCTTGGGGTCCGCGGTCCAGATCGGGTTGGCGTCGTAGGCGTTGAGGAAATGCGACAGATAGCCCTGCGCCGCCTCGATCCATGGATTGAACTGCGGCGCCTCCAGCATGAAGGCGGTGAACGCCTTGCAGGCCTGCGGATATTTGGTGAAGTTGAAGATCAGCAACGGAAACGCCAGATGCATCTCGCTTGGCTTGCCGTAGGGCCCGATCGGCATATAGGCGTGGTTCATGTCCTCGGCGATCGCCGGCGCCTCGCGTTTCGCGGTGACGTAGATCGAAATGCCGTTGACGGTGAGGTGCAATTGGCCGCCGAGGAACGCCTTGTTGTTGGAGGAGTCGTTCCACGACACCGTGCCGGGGATGAAGGTGGCGTAGAGCTGCTTGATGTATTCCAGCGACGCCGCGGTTTCCGGCGAGTTGATCACCACCTTGTTGTTCTGGTCGACCAGATTGCCGCCGAACGTCCACAGCGCCCAATACAGCCAGGTGTTGGCGTCGCCGGAGGCATGGCCGAGCGCCATGCCGGCCGGGGTGCCGTTCTTCTGCAGCCCCTTGCACAATTCCAGAAAACCCGCGGTGTCCTTGGGAAATTCCTTGAAGCCAGCCTTCTCGCAGGCGGCGATGCGATAATTGATCAGAGCGCCGGTGGTGGCGATCGGCACGCCCACCCATTTGTTGCCGACCTTGCAGTAATCCTCCGCCGATTTGGTCCAGCCGCCATATTTGCCGCCGAGATAATTCGCGACGTCGGCGACGTCGGCGACCTTGTTGCCTAACAGATGCGGCAGCGAATACAGCCCCCACACCATGTCGAGCCCCTGCCCGGTGTTGGCGGCCACCGAGGCCTTGGGCTGGATGTCGTCGTAGGATTCGTTGGAGACGTTGACGGTGCAGCCGGTGGCCTGCTGGAACGCGTCGACGATCTTCATGAAGGCGACGTCCTCGGCCTCGACGAAGCGCTTCCAGCGCAGCAGGTTGATCTTGGCGCCGGCCTCCGGCTTGAACGGCGCGGTCTGCGCCCAGGCCTTGGCATAGCCCAGCAACTGATCGGCCGACATGGTCGCCGCGGCGGCCAGCGTCAGTGCGCTGCCCTTCAGCAAAGTTCGGCGATCCGGGGTAAATCCAGTCATCTTCCGTCGTCTCCCTGTGGTATTGGTTCGTTGATCGACCAATTGGTTTTTTGGACGTGGTAGTTCGTTGCGTTCAGGACAGTCGTTTGCCGGTGGCGTCGTCGAACAGATGCGCGGCGCTGGCGCGCGGCTTGAGATAGATCCGGTCGCCGGGCTGCACGCTGCGGCGGTCGCGGAAGATCGCGATCAGTTCCTGGGTGCCGACCCGCGCCACGATCTGGGTTTCCGAGCCGGTCGGCTCCACCACCACCACCTCGGCCTCGATGCCATCGTCGGCGAATTCCAGATGCTCGGGCCGGATGCCGTAGGTCACCGCCTTGCCGTTGGCCGAGGCCGGCGCCGCCTCGATCGGCAATCGCGCGCCGTTGGCGGTTTCGACCCAGGGCTGCCCGCCATTCACCTTGAGTTCGCCGTTGAGGAAATTCATTGCCGGTGAGCCGATGAAGCCGGCGACGAATTTGTTGTCGGGGCGGTCGTAGAGCTCGAGCGGCGAGCCCATCTGCTCGACGATGCCATCCTGCATCACCACGATCTTGTCGGCCATGGTCATGGCCTCGATCTGGTCGTGGGTGACATAGACCGTGGTGGTCTTCAGCCGTTGATGCAGCTCCTTGATCTCGGTGCGCATCGCCACCCGCAACTTGGCGTCGAGATTCGACAAAGGCTCGTCGAACAGGAACACCTGCGGATCGCGGACGATGGCGCGGCCCATCGCCACCCGCTGGCGCTGGCCGCCGGAGAGCTGCCGCGGGAAACGGTCGAGCAGCTTGCGCAGATCGAGAATGTCGGCGGCGCGGTTGACCTTGTCGTCGATAATCGCCTGGGCGGCGCCGCGCAGCTTCAGCGAGAAGCCCATGTTCTGCGCCACCGTCATGTGCGGATACAGCGCGTAGTTCTGGAACACCATGGCGATGTCCCGCTCCTTGGGCTGTACGTTATTGACCACGCGGTCGCCGATCGAGATGGTTCCGGAGGTGATCTTCTCCAGCCCGGCCAGCATCCGCAGCAAGGTGGACTTGCCACAGCCGGAGGGGCCGACCAACACCACGAAGGCGCCGTCCTCGATCGGAACGCTGACGCCGTGCAACACTTCAAAACCGCCGAAAGATTTCCGCACGTCGTGGATCTGCACCGACGCCATCAATTTCCTCCCAGACACGCCGGCTTGTTTGCGGTCATTGCCGCCGCCGCGTTTTGTTGGACGAGGTCTTAGCAGAAATTTTCGGCGATGTCGCCGCATGAAAACGTGACGGACATCGCGCCGGCGACGTTGCGCGGCCATCATCGGCATGCCAACATTCGCCGGCGAACAACAAAGGCGCGCCACAAGATCAATGTGTGCGCTGCGGGAGAAACGATGGACAAGCCGGCGACCGGGCGCAAGCTGCGCTCCAGCGAATGGTTCAACGACCCTCACAATCCGGCGATGACCGCGCTCTATCTGGAGCGCTACCTGAATTACGGACTGACCCGCAAGGAGCTGCAGGCTGGCAAGCCGATCATCGGCATCGCGCAGACCGGCAACGACCTGTCGCCCTGCAACCGGCATCATCTGGAACTGGCGCAACGGGTGCGCGAGGGGATTCGCGAGGCCGGCGGCATCGCGATGGAATTCCCGATGCACCCGATCCAGGAAACCGGCAAGCGGCCGACCGCGGCGCTCGACCGCAACCTGGCCTATCTCGGGCTGGTTGAAATCCTGTTCAGCTACCCGTTGGACGGCGTGGTGCTGACCACCGGCTGCGACAAGACCACGCCGGCCTGCCTGATGGCGGCGGCCACCGTCAATCTGCCGGCGATCGTGCTGTCCGGCGGGCCGATGCTGAACGGCTGGCACGACGGCGCGCGCACCGGCTCCGGGACCGTGGTGTGGAAATCCCGCGAGCGGATGGCCGCGGGCGAGATCGATTACGAGGAATTCATGGAGATCGTGGCCTCCTCGGCGCCCTCGGTCGGCCATTGCAACACCATGGGCACGGCGTCGACGATGAACGCGCTGGCGGAAGCGCTGGGGATGTCGCTGCCGGGCTGTGCGGCGATCCCTGCGCCCTATCGCGAGCGCGGCCAGATCGCCTACGAGACCGGCAAGCGCGCGGTGGAGATGGTGTGGGAGGACCTGAAGCCGTCGGACATTCTGACCCGGCAGGCGTTCGAGAACGCCATCGTGGTCAATTCGGCGATCGGCGGCTCGACCAATGCGCCGATCCATCTCAACGCGCTGGCCCGCCACATCGGCGTGGACTTGTCGATCGACGACTGGCAGAGCGTCGGCCACAAGATCCCGCTGTTGGTCAACATGCAGCCGGCCGGCGTCTATCTCGGCGAGGAATTTCATCGCGCCGGCGGCGTGCCGGCGGTGCTGCGCGAACTGATCAAGCACGGCAAGATCCACGCCGACGCGGTGACGGTGAACGGCAAAAGCATCGGCGACAATTGCCGCGCGGCGGCCTTGCCCGACGGCGAAGTGATCAAGAGCTACGACGGCCCGCTGGTGCAGGACGCCGGCTTCCTGGTGCTGCGCGGCAATCTGTTCGACTCCGCGATCATGAAGACATCGGTGATCTCGCTGGAATTCCGCGAGCGCTATCTGGCGACGCCGGGCGACCTCAACGCCTTCGAGGGTCGCGCCATCGTGTTCGAGGGCCCGGAGGACTATCACGCCAGAATCGACGACGAAGCGCTCGACATCGACGAGCACTGCATCCTGTTCGTGCGCGGCACCGGGCCGATCGGCTATCCGGGCGGCGCCGAGGTGGTGAACATGCAGCCGCCCGCGGCCTTGATCAGACGCGGCATCCATTCGCTGCCGTGCATCGGCGATGGCCGGCAATCCGGCACCTCGGGCTCGCCGTCGATTTTGAACGCCACGCCGGAAGCCGCCGCCAATGGCGGGCTGGCGATCCTGAAAACCGGCGACCGCGTGCGGATCGACCTCAACAAAGGCAGCGCCAATATGCTGATCTCGGACGAGGAACTGGCGCGGCGCCGCGCCGAACTGAAGGCGCATGGCGGCTTCCACTATCCGGCGAACCAGACGCCGTGGCAGGAGCTCTACCGCTCAACCGTTGGCCAGCAGGCCACCGGCGCCTGCCTCGAACTCGCCACGCGCTACCACGACATCGCAGGCTTGGTTGGCGTCGCAAGGCATAATCACTGAGCGTCTCAGGCGCGACGAGGCACTTCGACGACGACAGCCCTCATTCCGGGGCGCGAGAGCATGGCTCGAGCGAACCCGGAATCCGGCGACATTGTAGGGTGCAAGATTCCGGGTTCACTCGCAGCTGACGCTGCTCGCGCCCCGGAAGGACCAACATAAAATCTGTGCCACCGGCACAGCATAAGAAACTGGGGAGACCGTCATGACCAACCGCCTGCAAGGCAAACGTGCGCTGGTGACCGCCGCCGCCGCAGGAATCGGCCGCGCCTGCGCGATTGCTTTTGCCGATGAGGGCGCCGCGGTGATCGCCACCGACATCGACGACAGCGCGCTGGCAGGCCTTGCCGCGGACGGCGTCGGCGAGGTGCATCGGCTGGACGTGCGCGACAGCGCCGCGGTCGCGGCCCTGGCCGGCCGCGTCGGCACCATCGACATCCTGCTCAATGCCGCGGGCTTCGTGCATCACGGCAGCGTGCTCGACTGCTCCGACGCCGACTGGGATTTTTCCTTCGACCTCAACGTCAAGTCGATGCACCGCACGATTCGCGCGTTCCTCCCCGGCATGCTGCAGGCCGGCCGCGGCAGC
>NZ_DASWPE010000110.1:0-25936 GCF_036404135.1 Rhodopseudomonas sp.
GCGCCGCAGCCGCCGATCGTGATCGTGACCTCGAACCGCACCCGCGAGATCCACGACGCGCTGAAGCGGCGCTGCCTGTATCACTGGGTCGACTATCCCAGCGCCGACCGCGAATTGGCGATCGTCAAGTCGCGGGTGCCGGGGATTTCGGCAAAGCTGTCGCAGCAGGTGGTGCGCTTCGTGCAGGCGCTGCGCGAGCAGGATTTCTACAAATCGCCCGGCGTCGCCGAGACGCTGGACTGGGCCACCGCGCTGACCGAACTCGATGCCCGCGCGCTGACCGCGCAACTGGTCGGCGACACGCTGGGTGCGCTGTTGAAGTATCAAGACGACATCGCAAGGATGCAGGGCGACACGCTGCAGAAGGTGCTGAAGCAGGCGACGGCGGAGTAGTGCTCCGGCGGCTCTTGCCGCAGCACTGACCAGAGCGGAAACGCGCCCCCTCTCCCGCTTGCGGGGGAGGGTCGGGGAGGGGGCAGGATAAGCACCGTGCTCGCGATTTCCCCCACCCAGCCCTCCCCCGCAAGCGGGGGTAGGAGCAGGCTGCCGGCGTTGCGGGCGCATCGCCGGGATCGAGACCAGTTAGTCAAGGCGAGTGGTATGACCACCATCGATCACCTCAATCCGCCGACCGGCAAGATGGCCGACAATATCGTCGGCTTTGCCCGCGCGCTGCGCGCCGCCGGGCTGCCGGTCGGGCCGGGTGCGGTGATCGACGCGCTGAATGCGCTGCAACTGATCGAGATCGGCGAGCGCGCGGATTTCTACGCCACGCTGCAGGCGATCTTCGTCAAGCGCCACGAACACGCGCTGGTGTTCGCGCAGGCCTTCGCGCTGTTCTTCCGCGCCGCCGAGGACTGGAAGCAGATGCTGGATTCCATCCCGCTGCCGGACCACGCCAAGAAGAAGCCGAAGCTGGGGTCGCGGCGGGTGCAGGACGCGCTGGCGCAGCCGACCACCCGCGAGGTGCCGCAACCGCAGGAGCAGGAATTGCGGCTGTCGGTGTCCGACAAGGAAGTGCTGCAGAAGAAGGACTTCGCGCAGATGAGCGCCGCCGAGATCGCGCAGGTGACGCGCGCGATCGCGCAGATGAAACTGCCGCAGGCCGAACTGCGCACGCGTCGCCACGCGCCGGATCCGCACGGGCTGCGGCTCGATCTGCGCCGCACGCTGCGCGGCAGTCTGCGCACCGGCGGCGACATCGTCGACATCCGCAAGCTCGGCCGCATCGACAAGCCGTCGCCGATCGTGGCGCTGCTCGATATCTCCGGCTCGATGAGCGAATATACAAGGCTGTTCCTGCATTTCCTGCACGCCATCACCGACGCCCGCAAGCGGGTCTCGGTGTTCCTGTTCGGCACCAGGCTGACCAACGTCACAAGGGCGTTGCGCGAGCGCGATCCCGACGAGGCGCTGGCGAATTGCTCCTCGGCGGTGGAGGATTGGGCCGGCGGCACGCGGATTTCGGCGTCGCTGCACGTCTTCAACAAGCAATGGGCGCGCCGCGTGCTGGGGCAGGGCGCCATCGTGCTCTTGATCTCCGACGGGCTGGAGCGCGAGGCGGACAGCAAGCTGTCGTTCGAGATGGACCGGCTGCACCGCTCCTGCCGCCGGCTGATCTGGCTCAATCCGCTGCTGCGGTTCGGCGGCTTCGAGGCCAAGGCGCAGGGCATCAAAATGATGCTGCCGCACGTTGACGAATTCCGCCCGGTGCATAATTTGACGTCGATGCAGGCGCTGATCGCGGCGCTGTCCGCGCCGCCGCCGGTGCATCACCGCGCGCTGATCCGCTCCGCGGCTTGAAGGGAGAACGCGCCATGCTCAATCGCGACGAGGACATTTTGCAGGCCGCCGAGGACTGGCGCCGGGCCGGCCATGGCGTTGCCCTGGCGACCGTGGTGGAGACCTGGGGCTCGGCGCCGCGTCCCGCCGGCTCCAGCTTGGTGATCAATGATGACGGCAGCTTTCTCGGCTCGGTGTCCGGCGGCTGCGTCGAGGGCGCGGTGGTCACCGAAGCGCTCGACGTGATCCAGAGCGGCCAGCCGAAACTGCTCGAATTCGGCGTCGCCGACGAGACCGCCTGGCAGGTCGGCCTGTCCTGCGGCGGCACCATCCGGGTGTTCGTCGAGAAGGTGGATTCGTGAAGCTTTCCACGCTGACCGAACTGAATGCCGAGCGCGCGGCGCGACGCCCGGCCATCGTCGTCACCGACATTGCCAATGGCGAGCAGCGGCTGGTGAAAGCGTCGGAGATCGCCGCAGATCCTTTGCGCGAGGCGCTGGCGAAACAATTGCGGATGGGCAAGAGCGGCGCCATCGAGGTCGACGGCAAGAGGCTGTTTCTCAACGTCCACGCGCCGACCGCCAAGCTGGTGATCGTCGGCGCGGTGCATATCAGCCAGGCGCTGGCGCCGCTGGCGCGCTCCTTGGGCTACGACGTCACCGTGGTTGATCCGCGCACTGCCTTTGCCAGCGCCGAACGGTTTCCCGACGTGCCGCTGATCGCCGAGTGGCCGGAGCAGGCGCTGCCGCCACTCAATGTCGATCATTACACCGCGTTCGTCGCGGTGACGCACGATCCGAAGATCGACGATCCGGCGCTGCTGCACGCCTTTGCCCGCGACTGCTTCTACATCGGCGCGCTCGGCTCGAAAAAAACCCACGCCCGTCGCGCCGACCGCCTGAAAGCGCAGGGCGCCACCGACGCCGACATCGCGAAAATCCACGCGCCGATCGGGCTTGCGATTGGCGCGGTGTCGCCGGCGGAGATCGCGGTGGCGATCATGGCCGAGATCACCGCCACGTTGCGGCTGCCGAAAGCGAGCGCTTCGTGAAATTCGGCCCCGTCGCCCCCGTCGACGCGATCGGCGGCGTCACCGTCCATACGCTGCGGCAGGGTTCGCTGGTGCTGAGGAAAGGCACGCCGATCGGCGAGGCCGAAGTGGCGCTGCTCAGCGCCGCCGGGGTCAAGGAGATCGTGGTGGTGCAACTGGAACGTGGCGACGTCTCCGAGGACGTCGCCGCGGCCAGCGTGGCGCAGGCGGTGGCGGGAGAAGGCGTTCATGTCGAGCGCGCCTTCACCGGCCGCGCCAATCTGTTCGCCGCCGAGGCCGGCGTGCTGGTGGTCGATCGCGCCGTCGTCGATCGCATCAACCGGGTCGACGAGGCGATTACTTTCGCGACGCTGGCGGCGTTCAAGCCGGTGGTCGAGGGCGAGATGATCGCCACCGTGAAGATCATTCCGTTCGGCGTCGCAGGCTCCCTGCGCGACGCCGCGGTGGTGGCAGCCGGCGAAGGCGCTTTGCGGATCGCGCCCTATCGCATCAAGCGGGTCGGCGTGGTGTCAACGCTGCTGCCGGGGCTGGCGTCCAAGGTGATCGACAAGACGTTGCGGGTCACCGCCGAGCGGCTGGCGCCGGCCGGCGCCAGCATCATCGCCGAGCGCCGCGTGGCGCATGACGAGGCCGCGCTGGCGGCGGCGATGCAGGAATTGCTGACGCAGGGCGCCGAACTGGTGATCGTGTTCGGGGCGTCGGCGATCGCCGACCGTCGCGATGTCATTCCGGCGGCGATCGACCGTATTGGTGGAACCATCGCGCATTTCGGCATGCCGGTCGATCCCGGCAATCTGTTGCTGATCGGCGAGGTTCAAGGCGTGCCGGTGCTGGGCGCGCCGGGCTGCGCGCGCTCGCCGGTGGAGAACGGCTTCGACTGGGTGCTGATGCGGCTATTGGCCGGGCTTGCAGTGACCCGCGACGACATCACCGGGCTCGGCGTCGGCGGATTGCTGATGGAGATCGTGACAAGGCCGCAGCCGCGCGTGCCGGTCGATGCCGAGAGCAGCCGCCGGGTCGCGGCGATCGTGCTCGCTGCCGGCCGCTCGACAAGGATGGGCGGGCCGAACAAGCTGCTCGCGGAACTGAATGGCAAGCCCTTGGTGCGGATCGTCGCCGAGCAGGCGCTGGCCTGCAAAGCTGCCGAGGTGGTCGTGGTCACCGGCCATCAGGCTGCCAAGGTCGAGGCGGCGCTCGGCGGCCTCAAGGTCCGCGTGGTGCACAATGCGGATTTCGCGCAAGGCTTGGCCTCATCGGTGAAGGCCGGCATCGCCGCGGTGCCGGCCAGCGCCGACGGCGCCCTGGTCTGCCTCGGCGACATGCCGCTGGTCGACGCGCGGTTGCTCGATCGGCTGATCGAGGCGTTTGCGCCGGATCGCGGCGCGCTGATCGCGGTGCCGGTCAGCGACGGTCGGCGCGGCAATCCGGTGCTGTGGTCGCGGCGGTTCTTCGCCGAACTGATGACGCTCGACGGCGATATCGGTGCCCGCCATCTGATCGCCAAGCACGGCGAAGCGGTGGCGGAAGTCGCGGTCGACGGCGCCGGCGCCTTTCTCGACATCGACACCCCGCAGGCCTTGGAAGACGCGCGGCGCGGCTGAGCGTCTCCGCGGGCGGCGCGGTTTGGCCTTCGTTCACCAAGTTGAAACGACCCCTCGTTACACTCCGCGGCGGTTGGCCTTCGGGGGAGGGGACGATGACGGTTTTGGACGTCGCGCGTGGTCGCGCGCTGTGCGGTGTTGGCGCGCTGCTGATCGCGCAAATGATATCGGCTGCGCCGTCGCAGGCGGCCGGCGCATTCGCCGTCGGCAAATGCGGCGCTTATGGCCAGGCCTTCGACTATCCTATGGAAACCGCGGCGATCACCGCCGCGCGCAAGCAATGCAAGGGCGATTGCACCACGCTGACGATGAAGCGCGCCTGCGCCGCGCTGTCGATCGACCTGAAAAATCCCTGCGGCGCCCATGGCTATGCGGTGAAACCGCGAATCTCCTCGTCGCTCAACGAAGCCACCCGTAAATGCTATGAATTCGGCGGCAAGGATTGCGTGATCCGCGCCTGGGCCTGCGACGCCAAGGGGTGACAGCGGCGCGTCCTTGCCGGTAAGCTCGCGCCATGCAATTCGATACCAAGATTGCGGTGGTGATCCGCACCGATCTCGAGGCCTGGCAGAAACTCAATGTCGCGGCCTTCCTCACCAGCGGCATCGCCGCAGCGTTTCCGCATTGCATCGGCGAGCCGTATCAGGACGGCTCGGATACGCCGTATCTGGCGCTGATCGGCCAGCCGATCCTGATCTATGGCGGCGAGCGGGCGGCGTTGACCCGGGCGCTGGAGCGCGCCTTGGCGCGCGGCGTGACGCCGGCGATCTACACCGAGGACATGTTCAAGACCACGCACGATGAAGCCAATCGCCAAGCGGTGCGCGCAGTGCCGCGCGGTGAACTCAATCTGGTCGGCCTGGCGATGCGCGCCGAACGCAAAGTCATCGACAAGATCGTCGACGGGCTGAAGTTCCATCAGTAGCGGGCGGGGATCGCTATTGTCGGAACAGCACGCCGATCCGGCCATAGCCGCCGCGGCGCGCAAAGCCGTCCTCGAGATAGCCGGCGGCGGCCGACCATTCCGCCGCCTCGATCGCAAAGCCGGTGACGTGCACACCGACGCGATATTGCGTGCTGGCGTCGTCGCGGGAGGTGGACGCTTCCGGGCCAATCCAGGCGCGATCGGAGAGTCGCCAGCCCGCCGCGATGCGCCCGCCATAGCCGCTGCCGAGGCTGCTCAAGGAGAGTGAGCTGGTCAGCATCAGATGTGCCGTCGGCTGCCACCAGGTTTCGACGGCGGCCTGCAGGCCGAGCCTTGTGCCGCGCAACTGATCGAACGCCGAACTCGGATCGGCATTCTGCAGTTCCGGTCCGGCCATCAGCTTGAGTTCGAACGCGCCGCGTTTGAAGCGCAAGCCGCCGAGCAGCGCGCCGCGGAAGATGATGGTGCTGGTGGCGCCGTAGCGGTCGAAATTGCGCGACAGCAGCAGCCGGGCAAAGCCGCCGTCGTTGTTGAGACCGCCGGGCGCCCAATGCAGACCACCATATTGGGCAAAGCTGGCGCGCCACAGGTCGACGCCTGAAAACAGCAGGAGCTGCTCGGGCCGGCTGCCGCCGCTGAGGGTGTCGGCCGGCGGCGCGTCGATCGCGGCATCCTGCGCGGCCACGGTGCCGATGCTGCCGCCGACCAACAGAGCCGCCGCGGCCAGCAGCCGCGCTACGCCGACGCCACGCACCGAATGCCCCACTCAACTCATTCGATTTCACGCACGAGATGCAATTAGAGCTTGTGGCCGGGGCAACGTCCAGCGACGGGATGAGAACGATCGATGAACCTAGGAAAATTTCATGGCCTCAGGTCACCCGCTCGATCAGCGCCATCGCCGCCGCCGGCGCGCGCAGCTTGGCCTCGTGGATCACATAGGCGAACACGTCGCGCGGCTGCTTTTTCGCCTTGGCCTTGTCGACCTTCGGCAGATCGGGGGGCTCGCCGCCCTTGGCCCAGAGCCGCAGCCGCTCGCTCCAGGCGTCGAGCGCCTTCGGCGGATAGCCGGTATTCACCGTCTCCTTGCCCTTCTGCAGCCGGGCATAGACGAAGTCGCCGGTGACATCGGCGATCGCCGGATAGGTCGCGTGTTCCGAGAACACCACCGGAACGCCGTGCTGCCGCAACAGGCTGACGAACTCCGGCACGCAGAAGCTGTCGTGGCGGACCTCCACCACGTGGCGCAGCGTGCGGCCCTCGCCCTGCCGCGGCAGCAGATCGAGAAACCGCGCAAAGTCGGCGGCGTCGAATTTCTTGGTCGGCGCGAATTGCCACAGCACCGGGCCGAGCCGCTCGCCCAGTTCCAGCACGCCGGAGCGATAGAATCGATCGATGCTGTCGCCGGCCTCCGCCAAGACCTTGCGGTTGGTGACGAAGCGCGGCCCTTTCAGCGAAAACACAAAGCCGTCGGGCACTTCGCGCGCCCATTTGCGGAAGCTCTCCGGTTTCTGCGAGCCATAGAACGTGCCGTTGATCTCGATCGAGCTGAGCTGCGAGGCGGCGTAGCCGAGTTCTTTGGCGTGCGGCAGCTTCTCGGGGTAAAACACCCCGCGCCACGGCGCGAAGGTCCAGCCGCCGATGCCGATGTGGATTTTGCCTGCCATCGTTGCTGCCCCTTGCGGATTGTCCGGGTCGTCCCCATCTAGCTTCTAACGGCGACGTTGATGCTTCATAGCTCCGGCGCTGGAACGACCACAGAATAATCAGGGAGCGCCGGATGTACGCGCACCTGTTGTTCGTGGTCGTTAGCATTTTGGGGCCCACTTTACCGGCCGATGCGGGTCTGACCACCCGATTTTCACCGCTTCCGCTGCACAAGATCTAACCCTGCAGGTCTGCGCCTGCCTTGGCATCGTCCGGCGCCGCAGATATATGCTGGCGCCATGAATGAAACCGTCAGACCGAGCAGCGCGACGCAACCGCAGACCCAGGGTCCGCTGCAGTTGTCCGTCATTGTGCCCACTTTCAACGAGCGCGACAACGTAACCCCGCTGTTTCAGCGGCTGCAGGTGGCGTTGGCCGGGATCGCTTGGGAGGCGGTGTTCGTCGACGACAACTCGCCCGACGGCACCAGCGACGCGGTGCGCGCGCTGGCGGTCGGCAATTCTCGGGCGCGCTGCATCCGGCGGATCGGCCGCCGCGGGCTGTCCGGCGCCTGTATCGAGGGCATCCTGTCCTCCAGCGCGCCCTATGTTGCGGTGATCGACGCCGACCTGCAGCACGACGAAACCCAATTGGCCAAAATGCTCGGGCTGCTGCAGGCGGGCCAGGCCGATCTGGTGATCGGCAGCCGCTATATCGCAGGCGGCAGCGCCGACAGCTTCAACAAGCAGCGCGCCGGCGCTAGCGCGCTCGCCACCGAGGTGGCGAAGCGGGTGCTGCGGATCGACGTCGCCGATCCGATGAGCGGCTTCTTCATGATCCGGCGCGAGCGCTTCGAGCAACTGGCGCCGCAATTGTCGACCCAGGGTTTCAAGATCCTGCTCGACGTCATCGCCACCGCGCGCGGCGCGCTGCGCATCGTGGAGATTCCCTACCGCTTCGCCACCCGGCTGCACGGCGAGAGCAAGCTCGATTCCATGGTGATGCTGGATTTCCTCGGCCTGGTGCTGGCGAAGTTCACCAACGACATCGTCTCGCTGCGCTTCCTGTTATTCGCGATGGTGGGCTCGATCGGCCTATTGGTGCATTTCATCGGGCTTTATCTGTCGCTGCAGGTGCTGGCGGTCCCGTTTGCCGAGGCGCAGGGCATCGCCGCGCTGCTGGCCATGACCAGCAACTTCCTGCTCAACAACTTCCTGACCTATCGCGACCAGCGGCTGAAGGGCGCGCGCATCCTGCGCGGGCTGCTGCTGTTCTATCTGGTGTGCAGCGTAGGCCTGCTGGCCAATGTCGGCGTCGCCTTCTCGGTCTACAACCAGCAACCGATCTGGTGGCTGGCGGGAGCGGCCGGCGCGCTGATGGGCGTGGTCTGGAACTACGCGATGTCCGGGCTGTTCGTCTGGCGGAAGCGATAAGCGCCGATGACCGACGAGCGGCTTGCGCGCGGCACCGCGCTGATGGTGATCGGCTTGGTGGCGTTGCGGCTTGTCGTCGGCGCGGTGACGCCGCTGACCTTCGACGAAGCCTATTACTGGATGTGGGCGAAACATCTGGCGGGCGGCTATTACGACCATCCGCCGATGGTGGCGGTGGTGATCCGGCTCGGCACCCTGATCGGCGGAGACACGGAATTCGGCGTCCGGCTGGTCTCGATCCTGCTCGGGCTGCCGATGAGCTGGGCGGTTTATCGATCCGCCGAATTGCTGTTTGGCGATCGCCGCCTCGCCGCGACCGCGACGCTGCTGCTGAACGCCACGCTGATGGCGGCCGCCGGCACCACCATCGTCACCCCGGATGCGCCGCTGCTGGTCGCCTCGAGCTTCGTGCTTTACTTCCTCGCCAAGCTGCAGGCGACCGGGCGCGGTATCTGCTGGCTCGGCGTCGGCGCGGCCGTGGGGGCGGCGCTGCTGTCGAAATACACCGCGCTGTTCTTCGGCCCGGTGATCCTGGTCTGGCTGCTGGCGGTGCCGAGATTGCGGCACTGGCTGGCCTCGCCCTGGCCCTATCTCGCGGCGCTGATCGCGCTGGTGATGTTCTCGCCGGTGCTGCTGTGGAATGCCGACCATCAATGGGTGTCGTTCATCAAGCAGCTCGGGCGCGCCAGGATCGACGGATTCAAGCCGGCCTATCTCAGCGAGCTGCTGCCGACCCAGTTCGCCCTGGCGACGCCGCTGGTGTTCGTGCTCGGCGGCTTCGGGCTTTATGCGATGTGGCGCCGCGACACCGGCGCGGCGGCGTCGCGCGCGCTGCTCAATGCCACGGTCTGGATCATCATCGGTTATTTCGCCTGGCACGCCTTCCACGCAAGGGTCGAGGCCAATTGGCTGAGCCCGATCTATCCGGCCTTTGCCATCGCCGCGGCGGTGGCCGTGCATGCCGTCCGGTGGCGGCCGGGGGCGCAGCGGGTGGTGGATGTCTGCGCCCGCTGGGCGGCGCCGACCGGGGTGGCTCTGTTCGTTATCGCCGCGGTGCAGGCCAATACCGGGCTGCTGACCGGCTTTCACCGCGACGCCACCGTGCGCACGGTCGGCGTCGGCGTGGTGCAAATGGCCGGCGAGATCGAGGCGGTGCGCTCGCGGGTCGGCGCGGGCTGCGTGCTGGCCGACGATTATGGCACCACCTCCTGGCTTGCATTTTATCTGCCGAAGGGCACGTGCGTGGCGCAACGCACCCAGCGGATGCGCTGGGTCAACGCGCCGGAGCCGGATCCAAGTTTGCTCGCCGGCAAGTTGCTGCTGGTCGGAGAGGACAACGCCGCCGCATTGCCGGATCTGAAGGCAGGTTTCACTCGCATCGAGAAGGTCGGCGAGGTGGTCCGTCGCCGCGGCCCGCTGGTGGTCGACGTCGTGGAACTGGACCTGCTGGATGGCGCCCGGGGCGAGGTGTTGGACCGCCGGCCGCCGCCGTATTGAACGGCGGCGGCGGGCGCCGACAGCGGCACGGTGGAACTTTAGTCTAATCGCGCCGCTGAGCGCGAGCGGCGAAAAGCTCACACTCCGGCCGGCTTTATGCTAGAGGCAGGCCGCCTCTGTTTGCCCGCCACACGCTGTTCACACAGCCTGAAATTGCACCCTAACAACATGAGTATGACGATGACCGGATCGGTCTTGATCGTGGGAGCCGGACATGCCGGCTTTCAAGTCGCGGTATCGCTGCGCCAGGCCAAGTTCGCCGGCCGCATCGTGCTGATCAACGACGAGAAACATCTGCCCTATCAGCGCCCGCCATTGTCGAAAGCCTATCTCAAGGGCGAGGGCGCGCCGGATTCGCTGATGTTCCGGCCGGAAAAATTCTTCGCCGACCAGGCCATCGAACTGGTCTCCGATCAGGCGGCGGCGATCGATCGGGAGGCGCGCAAGCTTAAGCTCGCGTCGGGCAATTCGCTCGACTACGGCCATCTGGTGATCGCCACCGGCGCCCGCAACCGGATGCTCGACGTGCCCAATGCGACGCTCGAGGACGTGCTGTATCTGCGCACGATGGACGAGAGCGAATTGGTGCGGCAGCGGATGCCGACGCGCAAGCATGCGGTGGTGATCGGCGCCGGCTTCATCGGGCTGGAATTCGCCGCCACCGCGCAATCCAAGGGCCTCGAGGTCGACGTGCTCGAACTGGCGCCGCGGGTGATGTCGCGCGCGGTGACGCCAGAAATTTCCGCCTACTTCCACGACCGCCATACCGCGGCGGGCATCCGCATTCATTACGGCGTGCGCGCCACCGAGATCGAAGCCAAAGACGGCAAGGTTTCCGGCGTCAGCCTCTCTGACGGCCGCCAGATCGACGCCGACCTGGTGGTGGTCGGCGTCGGCGTCATTCCCAATGTCGAACTCGCCGCGGCGGCCGGGTTGCCGGTGGCCTCCGGCGTCATCGTCAACGAGCAACTGTTGACCGCCGATCCGAACATCTCGGCGATCGGCGATTGCGCGCTGTTCGCCAGCGAGCGGTTCGGCGAATTGATGCGGCTGGAATCGGTGCAGAACGCCACCGACCAGGCGCGCTGCGTCGCCGCGCGCCTGACCGGCGACGCCAAGACCTATGACGGCTATCCGTGGTTCTGGAGCGACCAGGGCGACGACAAGCTGCAGATCGCCGGCCTCACCGCGGGGTTCGATCAGGTGGTGGTGCGCGGCAGCGTTGCCGAGCGGTCGTTCTCGGCGTTCTGCTACAAGGACGGCAAGCTGATCGGCATCGAATCGGTCAACCGCGCCGCCGATCACGTGTTCGGCCGCAAGATGCTGCCGACCGGCCGATCGATCACGCCGGAGCAGGCGGTCGATCTGACCTTTGACTTAAAAAAAGCGCTGGCGTAACCCGCGCCCCGCGACGCGCGCGCCTCTCTCCCGCTTGGGGAGAGAGGCGCACGTGACAAGTTATACCGTCGCGGCGAATTCCTTCTCCACCACCTCGATATCGGCCAGCGTCGGGAGTCCGGCTTCGTTGCCGAGATGCTGGATCTTGTAGGTCGCCGCGGCCTGGGCGAAGTGGAAATGCTCGTTCCAGCTCCAGGACGGGTTGCTGAGATACGAATAGATATAGGCGCCGTGGAACACGTCGCCGGCGCCGTTGGTGTCGAGCACCCGGGCGTGCGGCACCGCGAAGGCCGGCAGCGTCCGCACCGATCCGGTTTCGTCGAACCACAACAGACCGCGCTCGCCGCGGGTGACGCCGCCGATCTTGCAGCCGCGGCTCTTCAGGTAGTCCAGCATCGCTTCCGGCGTCAGCTTCATCTGCTCGCACAGCCGCTCGGCGACGATCGCGACGTCGATGAATTCCAGCAATTCATGGGTGTTGGCGCGCAGCCCGCCGCCGTCGAGCGAGGTCAGGATGCCGGCCTCGCGGCACAGCTTGGCGTAATGGATCGCGGCATCGGGCTGATGGCCATCGACATGCAGCGCGCGGCAGCCGCCGAGGTTGAGCACCGGATAGGGGTGAATATGCTCGTCGTCGCGGCAGCGCACGATGGCGCGCTTGCCGTCCTTCGGCATGATGAACGACAGCGACGAGGTCTTGACCTTGCGCGGATGTACCGAGATGCCATACTTCGCCGTCATGTCCTGAAACATCCGGCCGAGCCAGTCATTGGCCACCGTGGCGATGACGTCCGGCTCGATGCCGAGCTTGGCGCAGCAGAACGCCGCGGTCACGGCGTTACCGCCGAACGAGACCGCATAGTCGGAGGCAACGTGTTTTTCGTCTCCTGTCGGCATGTGATCGGTGATGAATGTAACGTCGATATAGGTTTGTCCGATAAAAAGAGCCTGCATAATTGTTCCGGATTAGGTGTGGGTTGTTTCGGCCCCTGGGGACTGATGGCGATGATGTATTCTACACTACCACCTGTTACGCGCGTATATCGCTGAAATTTTCCGCAGCGGCTGATCGGACCTGCCGCAGCGGTCCGCCACGGCGCGACGCCCAAGCGGTCGATTCGAGCTGATTTGGGCCGAATCTCAGGTTGATCGCAAGGAATAGACCGATGATCAGCGGCGTGGATCACGTGGTTATACTGGTCGAGGACATCGCCGCCGGCACCGCCGCCTATCGGGCGCTGCTCGGCCTGGCGCCGGCCTGGCAAAGCACGCGCGACGGCGCCGAGACCGTGCTGTTCACGCTCGCCAACAGCAGCGTCGAACTGATGGCGCCGGCCGGGGCCGGCCCCACTGCGGATCGGATTCGTGCGGTGCTGGCGGCGCAGGGCGAGGGGCTGGCCAGCCTGTGCTTCAAGGTTGCCGATATCGCAGCGACGCATCGCCGGCTGGAGCGGCTGGGGCTGCAGCCCGACGCAGTCGCCACGGTCGCCAGCCGCGACAGCCTGAGCGGCGCGACGTTGTCGTGGCAAAGTACCCGCGCCGCGGCGGCGCTGGCCGGCGGCGTGCGACTATTCTTCCTCGAGCTTGCCGGCGCCCGACCGGCATCGGCGAGCATCGCCGTGGCGCCGATCGTCGGGCTTGATCATGTGGTGATCTCGACCGCCGACCCCGAGGCCGCCGCGGCGCTCTACGGCGCCCGGCTGGGGCTCGATATGGCCTTGGACCGCTCGCATCCGGACGGGGGCCGGCTGATGTTCTTTCGCTGCGGCGATCTGATCGTCGAGGTCGCGCACCGCGCCGACAAGACGCCGGAGAAAAGCCGCGATCGGCTGTACGGGGTGAGCTGGCGGGTCGGCGATCTCGACGCCACCCGGACCCGGCTGATCGAGTCCGGGCTTGAGGTCAGCGAGATCAGGCCCGGCCGCAAGTCCGGCACGCGGGTGCTGACGCTCCGCAGCGGGAGCTGCGGAATTCCAACCTTGCTGGTGCAGCCTTCGCCGCCGCGCCCGCAGGCCGCCGCCGTCACCAAACCGTAAACCGCAGGTCGCAGAGGCCCGGCAGAATCGATCACAACTTAGTGCGCCGCAGCATTCGGCTTGACATCATTTAAGGTGAGTGCTTACTCACAAGATGAGTACATTGCGCATGACGAGTGATTTGCGCCGGGAGTTGATTCTCAGCGCGGCGAAGCGGTGTTTCGCCCGCCATGGCTTCGCCGGCACCACCACCAAAAGCGTCGCGGCCGCCGCATCGATTTCAGAAGGATTGCTGTTCAAGCATTTCCCGACCAAATCGGCGCTGTACGCGGAAATCCTGGCGGAGGAATGCGAGGCGGCGCCGGCGATGCACGGGCTGCTCGGGCTGGAGCCGTCGACGCAGACCCTGGTGGTGCTGGTTCGCGGCATGGTCGGACATTTTCTGCACGTCAACGAAGTGCCCGACCAGGAAGATGCCCAACGGTTAAGGCTGATGATGAGCAGCCAGCTCGATGACGGCGAATTCGCCAGGCTTCTTTACCAGAAGGTAGGAGCTTTGATAGGACCAGTATTTACGGCTTCTCTCGAGCGCGCAGTGGCGTCGGGAGAGGCATCGCGGGTGGGACTCGAGCCGTTGAATCTGTTCTGGTTCGCCCACCACACCGTATTGATGGCTGGGCTTTCGAGGTTGCCCACCACGCCGTGTCTCTCCTACGACGGCGCCGTCGATCTCGAGCGGCAGATATGTGAATTCATCCTGCGCGGCATTGGACTGAACGAAGCGGCGATCGCCGCGCATATGGATCGTGATATGCCGGTCAGCGAATGGCGGCCGGCACCGGCAGAAAGTGCATGACATGACGATTGCAGCAGACTCGCCAAATTCGGCGCGAGCCATCGAGGAAAAGCCGCGTCCGCGACCGGTACGGATGACCCGTTGGTTCATCATCGTGGGGGTGCTGCTGGCGATTTTGGTCGGCGGCATCGTCGGCTTCAACGCATTTCGCAATCACATGATTGCGCAGTTCTTCGCCAACAATAAGCCGCCGCCGACCAGCGTCAGCGTGGCCGAAGCCAAGTCCCAGGTGATCCCGAATCTGTTGACCGCGGTTGGCGAGCTCGCCGCCGTGCATCAGGTCAACGTGACCTCCGACGTCAGCGGCCGGATCACCAATATCCTGTTTACCGCGGGCTCCGTGGTGAAGGCGGGCAGCCCGCTGGTGCAATTGTTCGACGAACCCGACCGCGCCGACCTCGCCAGCTACAAGGCGCAGGCCACCGTCGCGCAATTGTCGCTCGATCGCGCCAAGCAATTGGCGGCGCGCCAGTTCGGTCCGCAGGCCACGGTGGATTCGGCGCAGGCCGCGTTCGATCAGGCCAATGCCGGGATTGCCAAGACCGAAGCGATCATTTCGCAAAAGCTGGTCCGCGCGCCGTTCGACGGCGTGCTCGGCGTTCGCCACGCCGAGGTCGGCCAGTTTCTCACCGCCGGGACCCAGATCGTGACGCTGACCGATCTGTCGGCGGTCTACGCCAACTTCACCGTGACCGAGAAGGACTCCGGCACACTCAAGGTGGGCCAGCTGGTTCGCGTTGCGGTCGACGCCTATCCGGGCAAGATCTTCGAGGGCAAGATCACCACCATCGAGCCGCAGATCAACAGCGAAACCCGCAACATCCGGGTGCAGGCGACGATCGAAAATCCGGAGCACATTCTGAAGCCCGGCATGTTCACCACCACCACGGTCGTGCTGCCGGACAAGCCGGCGGTGATCACCGTTCCGGAGACCGCGGTCGATTACACGCTGTATGGCGACGCGGTGTATCTGATCACGCCGAAGAAGGCCGACGACGGCAGCGAGACGCTGACCGCGGTGCGTACCTTCGTTCGCACCGGCGATCGCTCCAACGGCCAGGCGGTGATCCAGAGCGGGCTGAAGCCCGGTGACCGGGTGGTCGCGGTCGGTCAGCTGAAGCTGCAATCCGGGGCCGCGGTGGCGATTTCGCCGGATCCCGCGCCGCCGATTCCGGCCACGCCGCCGCGCAATTAGCAAGCGGCCAGGACCAGGCCGATCCCCTGGTCCGGCCTCGATCACGCCGCCACTGCAATTCGGGCCATAGCGACCCGGGCCCGAATTTTGACAATGATGCTGCATCGTGGCTGGGACCGATCCGGTTCGGCGATGATGCTTAAGGAGCGCCAGCGATGGTCATCACCGATATCTTCATCAAGCGGCCGGTGCTGTCGCTCGTGGTCAGCCTGTTGATCCTCTTGATCGGCTTCAAGGCGGCGACCAGCCTGCCGATCCGGCAGTACCCGAAGCTGTCGAACACCGTGGTGACCGTCACCACGACCTATCCGGGCGCGTCGCCGGATCTGATGCAGGGCTTCATCACCACGCCGATCGAGCAGGCGGTGGCCGCCGCCGAAGGCGTCGACTACATGACCTCGTCCTCGACACAGGGCCAGAGCCTGATCTCGGTCTACATCAAGCTGAACGTCGATCCGAACCAGGCGCTGACCGAGGTGCTGTCCAAAGTCAATTCGGTCAAGTACCTGATCCCGAAGGAAGCCAACGACCCGGTGATCCTGAAATCCACCGGGCAGACCACCGCGGTGATGTATATCGGCTTCGCGAGCGAGGAATTGTCGGGCTCGGCGATCTCCGACTATCTGACCCGCGTGGTGCAGCCGATCATGTCGACGGTCGACGGCGTCTCCTCGGCCGATATTCTCGGCGGCCAGACCTTCGCGATGCGAATCTGGCTCGATCCGATCCGGATGGCCGGCCGCGGCGTGTCGCCCGACGATATTTCGGCGGCGATCCGTGCCAACAATTTCCAGTCCGCAGCGGGGCAGACCAAGGGTTATTTCATCGTCTCCAACGTCACCGCCAACACCGACCTGCAGAATGTCGAGCAGTTCAAGCGGATGACGGTGAAGGCCAAGGACGGCGGCTTCGTGCGGATGGAGGACGTTGCCACCGTCGAGCTCAGCGCGCAGAGCACCGACGCCAGCGTCGCGTTCTCCGGCGAACACGCGATCTTCATCGGCGTGCAGGCCACCCCGCAGGGCAACCCGCTCAACATCGTCACCGGGGTGCGCAAGCTGTTCCCGGAGATCGAACGCAACCTGCCGCCGTCGCTGAAGATGAAGGTGGCTTATGATTCCACCAAATTCATCCGCTCCTCGATCGACGAGGTGGAGAAGACGCTGATCGAGGCGATCGGCATCGTCGTGGTGGTGATCTTCCTGTTCCTCGCCTCGGTCCGTTCGGTGATCATCCCGGTCGTCACCATTCCGTTGTCGCTGATCGGCGTCTGCAGCCTGATGATGGTGATGGGATTCAGCATCAACCTGTTGACGCTGCTGGCGATGGTGCTGGCGATCGGGCTCGTGGTCGACGACGCCATCGTGGTGGTGGAAAACATCCATCGACATCTCGAGGAGGGCAAGTCGCCAGTACAGGCGTCGCTGCAAGGCGCCCGCGAAATCGTCGGTCCGGTGATCTCGATGACCATCACGTTGGCCGCGGTGTACGCGCCGATCGGCTTCCTCGGCGGATTGACCGGCTCGCTGTTTCGCGAATTCGCCTTTACGCTCGCCGGCTCGGTGATCGTGTCCGGCGTCATCGCGCTGACGCTGTCGCCGATGATGTGTTCGGTGCTGCTGCGGCCGCACGATCAGGGCTGGTTCGGCAAGAAGGTCGACGCGGTGTTCAGCGCCTGCACGCGCTGGTACGGCCGCCAGCTCGACCGCTCGCTGGACTATCGCCCGGTCACCGCGCTGTTCGCGGTGGCGATCCTGTTCCTGGTCGGCTTCCTGTACCAGAACACGTCGAAGGAGCTGGCGCCCGAGGAGGATCAGGGCATCCTGTTCGCGGTGGTCAAGGCGCCGAAATACGCCAATATCGACTACACCGATTTCTACGGCGACAAACTCGACAAGGTTTTCGCGAAATATCCGGAGACCGATCTGCGCTTCGTGATCAACGGCACCAACGGCCCCAGCAACGGCATCGCCGGCATGCTGCTGAAGCCGTGGGACGAGCGCGCCCGTTCCTCGACCAAGCTGAAGCCGTTGGTGCAGGCCGACCTCAGCAAGATCGAGGGCGTCAGCGCCTTCGCGTTCAACCTGCCGGCGCTGCCGGGCGGGCCGGGCGGCCTGCCGATCCAGATGGTGATCAATTCCACCAATGGATTCCAGTCGGTCTATGAGGAGATGGTCAAGCTGAAGGACGCCGCGCGCAAGAGCGGGCTGTTCATCGTCGCCGACAGCGATCTCGACTTCAACCAGCCGGTGGTGCGGGTCAAGATCAACCGCACCAAGGCTAATGATCTCGGCATCACCATGGGACAGATCGGCAATACGCTGGCGACCCTGCTCGGCGGCAACTACACCAACCGCTTCAACCTTGAGGGGCGCTCCTATCAGGTAATCCCGCAGGTGCCACGCGAGCTGCGGCTGGCGCCGGAATCGCTGGCCAATTACTACGTCCCCACCGCCACCGGCCAGCAAGTGCCGCTGTCGACGCTGGTGTCGATCGAGACCGCGACCGATCCCAACGCGCTGACGCATTACAACCAGCTCAACTCCGCCACCTTCCAGGCGGTGCCGATGCCCGGCGTCACGGTCGGTCAGGCGGTCGACTTCCTGGAGGCGCAGGCCAAGAACCTGCCGTCCGGCTTCGGCCACGATTATCTCGCCGACGCCCGGCAATACGTCCAGGAAGGCAACCAGCTCGCCATCACCATGGGCTTTGCGCTGATCATCATCTTCCTGGTGCTGGCGGCGCAGTTCGAAAGCCTGCGCGATCCCTTGGTGATCCTTATCAGCGTGCCGATGGCGATCTCGGGGGCGCTGATCCCGCTGTTCTTCGGTCTCGCCACCATCAACATCTACACCCAGGTCGGGCTGTTGACGCTGATCGGCCTGATCAGCAAGCACGGCATCCTGATGGTCGAATTCGCCCGCGAATTGCAGCTCAACGAGGGGCTGGACAAGCGCTCGGCGATCGAGATGGCGGCGCGCGTCCGGCTGCGGCCGATCCTGATGACGACGGCGGCGATGGTCACCGGCCTGTTGCCGCTGTTGACGGCGTCGGGTGCCGGCGCCGCCAGCCGGTTCTCGATCGGCCTCGTCGTGGTCTCCGGCATGTCGATCGGCACGCTGTTCACGCTGTTCGTGCTGCCGGCGGTGTATGTCGCGCTGGGGACCGATCACCGCGCGCAGGCGGAGTCCGAGCGTAACAAGGAAATCGCCGATCTCGGATTGAGCCCGACCTGACGGGCGAGGTCCGCCGTCGGCGGGGAATAAGATGACTGAACGAAAAGCTGATGTTTTGGTATTGGGCGCCGGCGTCGTCGGCGTCAGCGCCGCGCTGCACCTGCAGCAGCGCGGCCGTGATGTGGTACTCGTCGAAAAGAACGACCGGGCCGGCGACGAGACCAGCTACGGCAATGCCGGGCTGATCGAATGCGCCTCGGTGTTTCCCTACATTTTTCCGCGCGATCTGCGCCATATCCTGCGCTATTCGCTGAACCGCTCCACCGATGTGCACTACCAGCTATCCGGGCTGCCGGAGTATCTGCCCTGGCTGGTGCGCTATTTCCTGGCGTCGTCGCCGCAAAGGTCGCTAAACAGCGCGATGGCGGCGCTGCCGCTGATCCAGCGCAGCCTCGCCGAGCACGAGGCCTTGATCGAACAGGCTGGCGTGCCGCAGCTGTTGCGCCGCACCGGCTGGATCAAGCTGTTTCGCTCGCAGAGCACCATGGCCCACAGCCTTGCCGAGCTGGAGCGCGCTCGCGCCTACGGCGTCGACGGCGAGGTGCTCGATGCCGCAGCGATCGCCGCGCGCGAGCCCAATCTGTCCGGCACATTTGCCGGCGCGATCCACTGGCCAGCGCCGGGCTTCATTCCCGACCCCGGCGCCTTGGTGAAGGCCTATGCCGCGCTGTTCCAGCGCAACGGCGGGCGCTTCGCGCACGGCGATGCGCGCTTGCTGGAGCAGGACGGCGGCGGCTGGCGGCTGGCCTTGGCCGACGGCGACAGCGTCGCAGCGCGCGAGGTGGTGGTGGCGCTCGGACCGTGGTCGGACCTGGTGTTCCGCAAACTCGGCTATCGCATCCCGCTCGGCTTCAAGCGCGGCTATCATCAGCATTTCGTGCCGCGCGGCAACGCCGTGCTCGGGCATCCGGTGCTGGATTCCGACCGCGGCTACCTGCTGGCGCCGATGAACAAAGGCATTCGCCTCACCACCGGCGCGGAGTTCGCGCGCCGCGACGCGCCGCCGTCGCCGGTGCAGATCGCCCGCGCCACGCCGCTCGCCCGCGAGCTGTTTCCGCTCGGCGAGGCGATCGAGGCCACGCCCTGGATGGGCGCGCGGCCGTGCCTGCCCGACATGCTGCCGGTGCTCGGCGCCGCGCCGCGGCATCCCGGATTGTGGTTCGACTTCGGCCATCAGCATCACGGCCTGACGCTCGGTCCCGCCACTGGACGTTTGCTCGCGGAAATGATCACCGGCGAGCCGCCATTCGCCGATCCGAAGCCCTTTTCTGTGCAGCGCTTCGGCTGAGCCGCCGCGCAACTCAGAGCGCTTGCATCCCCGCGGTTGTCGCGGCGATACTGCCGGCGCCGTTCGGGCCGGGCGGCGATCAAAGCAGTCAGGAGCGGTTATGAAAGTCAATGTCGAGATCGATTGCACGCCACTGGAAGCCCGGCAGTTCTTCGGTCTCCCCGACGTGCAGCCGATGCAGGTTGCGGTGATGGAAAAACTGCAGCAGCAGATGACGGCCAATATCGAAAAGGTCTCGCCCGAGGCATTGATGCAAAGCTGGTTCACCTTCGATCCCAAGCTCGCCGAGCGGTTTCAGGACATCTTCGTGACGATGACGGGATTGGGCGGCAGCATGACCAAGGACAAGAAGTAGCAGCGAGGTTCACCAGGCTCGATGTCCGCGCAGGCGACGCCGCCGCTTCGGCCGCCCGGCCTCGGCCTGTTGCTGGCCGAGGCGCGCAGCCTCATTGAACTGAACGCCAGCCTGCTGCTGGCGCCGGTGCTGCTGCGGGCGTGCAAGGGCGATGGCCATCCGGTGCTGGTGCTGCCGGGGCTGTTGGCCAGCGATCTGTCCACCGCCTTGCTGCGGCGTTTTCTCACCCATCTCGGCTACCGCAGTTTCGCCTGGGAGCTTGGCCGCAACATCGGCGGCGTCTACGGCATGCGCGCCAAGCTCGGCGACCGCCTGACGCGGATTCACGAACTCACCGGCCGCAAGGTCAGCCTGGTCGGCTGGAGCCTCGGCGGCGTCTATGCCCGTGACCTCGCGCTGCACCGCCCCGAACTGGTACGCAGCGTGATCACTTTGGGCAGCCCGTTCGCCCGCGACCTCACCGCCACCAACGGCCGGCGGATCTACGAAAGGCTGTCCGGCGAAAGCCTCGACAACGTCGCAGCCGCGGATTTGCAGGCGCTGGCCGGCGCGCTGCCGGTGCCGACCACCTCGATCTATTCCCGCGGCGACGGCATCGTGAACTGGCGCACCAGCGTGCTGCAGCCCTCGGCGAGTGCGGAAAACATTGAGGTCTGTCTCGCCAGCCACATCGGCCTCACGGTGAATGCCGCGGTGCTGTGGGCGGTCGCCGACCGGCTGGCGCAGCCGGAGGGCACGTTCCGGCCGTTCGATCGCGGCGGCCCGTTTGCCATTGCCTATCCGCCCTTGAAACCGGCAAACTCGTCGCAACGCGCCTGAAGGCGCGCATGTCGGGGAGGGCCGCGATGATCGAGATGCCGCCGCTGCAATTTGCCTCGAGCAACGGAATCCGCATGGCTTACTACGCGGCGGGTCCGGCCTCGGACACCCCGCCGCTCGTGCTGTGTCACGGCTGGCCGGAGTTGGCGTTTTCCTGGCGGCACCAGATCAAGGCGCTGAGCGCGGCGGGCCTGCGGGTGATCGCGCCGGACCAGCGCGGCTACGGCGCGACCGATCGCCCGGAGCCGGTCGAGGCCTATGATATCGAGCACTTGACCGACGATCTGGTCGGGCTGCTCGATCATCTTGACATCGAGAAGGCGATTTTCGTCGGCCATGACTGGGGCGGCTTCGTGGTGTGGCAGATGCCGCTGCGGCATCTCGCGCGCGTCGCTGGCGTGGTCGGCGTCAACACCCCGCACACTGCGCGGCCGCCGGTCGATCCGATCGAGATCTTACGCAAGCGGTTCGGCGACAGCATGTACATCGTGCAGTTTCAGGATCCGGCGCGCGAGCCGGACCGGATCTTTGCCAGCCGGGTCGAACAGACCTTCGACGTGTTCATGAGGAAGCCGCTGCGCAAATCGCCTGCCGCGGCCGACGGCGCCGCAGCGAAACCCAATCTGGCGTTTCCGCAGATCGTGGCGGCCTATGACGCCAGCCGCGATTCCCGCGAGCCGATCCTGTCGCCGGACGAGAAGCAGGTGTTCGTCGCGGCATACAGCGCCGCCGGCTTCACCGGCGGCATCAACTGGTATCGCAACATGACGCGCAACTGGCAGTGCTCCGCCGATCTCGATCTCACCGTGCGGGTGCCGGCGCTGATGATCATGGCCGAGAACGACGCGGTGCTGCCGCCGTCCGCCGCCGACGGCATGGAAAAACTGGTGCCGGATCTGGAGAAGTACCTGGTGCGCGACAGCGGCCATTGGACCCAGCAGGAAAAGCCCGAGGAAGTCAGCGCCAAGCTGATCGAATGGCGGCGCCGGCGGTTCGGCTAACCGCGAGACGCGCGGCGATAAAGCATTCGCTCCAAGTCGGCGTCATCCTGAGGCGCCCGAGCAGCGCGAGGGCCTCGAAGGATGGGCTGCGAGTGCTTGTTGCCGCATCCTTCGAGGCTCGCCGCCCGCGCAACGGCGCTGTCGGCGAGCGCCTCAGGATGACGGCGCTCTTGTCCCCAACGCGTGCTTGCTGATCGCGTCGATGATAGTACGCCACATCGGGATCGGCAGCGCGTGGCCCATGCCGTCGATCAACAGCCATTTGGCACCGGGGATCGCCGCCGCGGTGTCCTTGCCGGCTTCCGGACGCACCAGCGGATCGACGCTGCCGTGGATCACCAGCGTCGGCGCCTTGATCTGACGCAGCCGCGGCCTGCGATTGCCCGACGCCAGCACCGCGCGTAACTGCCGCGCCACGCCGGCCGGATTAAGCCCGCGTGCGTAAGTGCGCTCGGCGCGCTCGCGATCCTTGGCTTCGTCCTGCGGAAAGCGACCGACCCGCAACACCTTCCAGGTCTGCGCGAAGCGGGCGATGTAGTCCTCGCGGCTGGTCGGCGGCGGTGCCATTAGTATCGCGGCGGCTTCCCGGGTCGGGTGCGGCAGCCGCGGATTGCCGGTGGTCGACATGATCGAGGTCAGCGTGCGCACCCGGTCGGGATGCAGGATCGCCAGCTCCTGCGCGATCATGCCGCCCATCGACGCGCCGACGATATGCGCCGCGCCGATCTCGAGCGCGTCGATGAGGCCGACTACGTCATTGGCCATGTCCTGCAGCCGATAAGGCGTGGCGAGCGGAATGTGCAGCACGCGCTGCTTGAACAGCTCGGTCATGGTCAGCTGCTTGTCGCCGGAAAATTTCGTCGAGTGGCCAACGTCGCGATTGTCGAAACGGATCACCCGAAACCCGCGGTTCGCCAGTTGCCGGCAGAACTCGTCGTCCCACAGGATCATCTGGGCGCCGAGCCCCATGATCAGCAGCAGCGGCTCGGCGTCGACGGCGCCAAAGATCTCGTAGCAGAGCTCGATACCGTTGGCCTTGGCCAATTGCGGTGGCTGATGCGGAACGTCGTTCACCGATACCTCCTGTTGTTGCGAAACCTATCGCAGCAAGGCCCGCCGCAGAAGCCGCACGCCGATACAGCGCCGCGGCGATATTGACCGCTGCGCCGCAACCGTATCGAATAATCCAGACCAGGGGCTGACAGCAGCCGCCGTCCACAGAGGGAGCCGCGAATGGCCAAAGCCAGCGACCCGAGCGAGCTGTGGCGCAACATGCTCGGCGAGATGTCAAAGGGCTTTCAGGCGTTCGCGCATCAGGCGATGTCGTCGCCCGAATTCAACAAGGTGATCACCGAGGTCGGCGGCGTGTCCGCCGATGCGCAAAAGCAGCTCGGCGAACTGATGGAGCGCTATCTGGCCGGTATGAACATGCCGAGCCGCGCGCAGCTCACCGATTTCAGTGCGCGGCTTGAGACGATCGAAACCCAGTTGCACGAAATCACCCAACTGCTGCAGCAGATGCAAGCCGCCGTGGCTGCCGATCCCGGCTTGCCCGGTCCAAAGCTGCAGCGAAGCAAGCGACCGCCCGCAGCGAAACGACCGGCCTGAAGCGTGCCTGATTGATGGTTTTTAGCTACCGGAGCGTGTATTTCATAAGATGTTCACGCAAATGTGAGTTCTGCGCTGCACCATCTTATGTTGCGACGCACCATGGGTCGTGCGATAAATCCCCAGCCCCGGGCCATGCAGGACAGGGCAGAAAACCATAGCTCAAAACCGAGGATGGAAGCCCATGAACGATGAATCCCAGACGTTTTCCGAACACGACGCGCGCTCCGATACTTCGGTGCTGGACAGCGTCAAGCAGGTCTTCACCCCGGTCACCGACGCGCTGAAGAACATCCAGAATCTGGACGTTCCGGATGCCACCCGCGACTTCGTCAAGCGGGCCGCCGGCACCGCCAAGGAAAAGGCCGCCGACATCCACGCCGGCTCCGAAAAAGTCACCGCCGTGATCGAGACCGCGGTGTCGAATTCGGTCGCCGAAGCCGCCAAGATCAGCCGCAACATCCAGCATGCGATCTATCAGGACGCGGAAGCGTTCTTCGCGGGCATCGACCGGCTCGCCTCCGCCAAGTCGATCAACGAGGTGGTGCAGATCCAGTCCGATCTGGTTCGCTCGCAGGGCGAGGCGCTGATCACGCGCGCCAAATCGACCACCGAATATCTCGGCAAGCTGGTCACCGAAAGCACCAAGACGGCGCAGGATAATCTCGCCAAGATCTACAACAAGAGCGCCTGATCGCTGTCGGCTGCGACTTTGAACAAGGCTTAAGGCCCGCACATGCGGGCCTTTTGTTTGCAGCGCGGGCTGCGGCGCGGTCATGCCGAACCGATCAGTCTGGCGAATCGCCGGGCAGCCGGGCGCCGGCGACGTGGGCATAGATCCGCGCCACCGAGGCGTCGTCGTCGCGGCCCATGCCGGAGCCCGCGGTCATCAGAAACATCTGTAGCGCCGCGGCGGCGAGAGGCACCGGAAACTTCGCCGATCGCGCCATGTCCTGCACGATGCCGAGATCCTTGACGAAGATGTCGACCGCGCTCTTCGCCGTGTAGTCGCCGTCCAACACGTGCGGCACGCGATTCTCGAACATCCAGGAATTGCCGGCGGATGCGGTGATGACGTCGTAGACCTGGCGCAGATCGAGGCCCTGCTTGGCCGCAAAGGCGATCGCCTCGCAGGCGGCGGCGATATGCACGCCGGCCAGCAACTGGTTGATCATCTTGAATGCGGCGCCTTGTCCGGCCTGTTCGCCGAGCTGGTAGAGCTTCGCCGCCATTGCATCGAGCGCCGGCCGGGCTTTGGCGAACGCGGCCGCGCTGCCGGAGGCGAGAATCGTCAGTTCGCCCTGCGCGGCGCGTTGCGCGCCGCCGGAAATCGGCGCGTCGAGATAATGCCGGCCGCTGGCCTCGAGCCGGGCGGCCAGACGCCGGGCGATTTCGGGGTCCATGGTGGCCGACGAAACGAACACCGAATCTTGCGGCAAACCTGTGGCAACGCCGTCTTCGCCAAACAGGATGGATTCGGTCTGCGCGGCGTTGACCACCACGCTGACCACGATGTCGGAATCCTCGGCCGCCTCGGCCGGCGTCGCCGCGCCGCGACCGCCTGCGGCGACCAACCGCGCCACGGCGTCCGGCGAGACGTCGCAGCCGGTGACGGCGAAGCCTTTGCGGCGCAGCGAACTCGCCATGCCGAATCCCATCGAGCCCAACCCGATGACGGCGACATGCGGCAATGGCGAAGTGGCTTTCGGCATGCGAGGCTCCCTACTCGTTCCGCGCGTCATGACGGCCGCGCGCGGTCGCTTTCGGTATCACGGCGGCGCTGGCTTGCCAAAAACCATTCCAAGACGCGCCGCGAAGGAGACGCCATGACCGAAGCCAAGTTGCGCGAGCAGATCTGCCGGCTCGGCCGCTCGCTGTTCGAGCGCGGGCTGACGCCGGGCTCGTCCGGCAATATCAGCCTGCGCTGCGACGACGGCGGCTTTCTGGTGACGCCGACCAATGCTTCGCTGGGTTTCCTCGATCCGGCGCTGTTGTCACGGCTCGACGCCGGGGGCCGGCTGTTGTCCGGCGCGCCGCCGACCAAGGAAGTGCCGTTGCACGGCGCGCTATATGCGACGCGCGGCTCTTCGCGCGCGGTGGTGCATCTGCATTCGACCCATGCGGTGGCGCTGTCGATGTTGCCGGAGATCGACCCGCGCGCCGCGCTGCCGCCGCTGACCGCCTACTCGGTGATGAAGTGCGGCTGCGTTGCGCTGCTGCCGTATTATCGGCCGGGCGATCCCGCGGTCGCCGACGCCATCAAAGGGC
>NZ_DASWPE010000111.1:0-35116 GCF_036404135.1 Rhodopseudomonas sp.
TCAGGATCGAGATGTCTTCCTGGGTGTATCCGAAGGTCTGCTGCCGATCCAAGAGCGGCAGGTTGGAGCGCTGGCCCTTGATCGGCGCGGCCGGCAGCTCTTCCAGCACGATCTGGGTGCGGTTCAGCCATTCCCGATAGGGCTGGCTGGAGGCCAGTTGCGCCTTGATCTCGTCGTCCGGGATCAGCCGGCCCTGCTCGAGATCGACCAGCAGCATCTTGCCGGGCTGCAAGCGCCACTTGGTGATGATCTGGTCTTCCGGAATCTTCAGCACGCCCATTTCGGACGCCATCACGATGCGGTCGTCCTTGGTGACGAGATAGCGCGCCGGGCGCAGACCGTTGCGGTCCAGCGTGGCGCCGATCTGGCGGCCGTCGGTGAAGGCCAGCGCGGCCGGGCCGTCCCACGGCTCCATGATGGCTGCGTGATATTCATAGAACGCGCGGCGCTGCTCATCCATCAACGGATTGCCGGCCCAGGCCTCCGGGATCATCATCATCACCGCGTGCGGCAGCGCGTAGCCGCCCTGCACCAGGAATTCCAGGCCGTTGTCGAAACAGGCGGTGTCGGAGGCGCCCTCATAGGAGATCGGCCACAGCCGGCTGATGTCCTTGCCGTACAGTTCGGAATGCACCGAGGCCTGCCGGGCCGCCATCCAGTTGTTGTTGCCGCGCAGCGTGTTGATCTCACCGTTATGCGCCACCATGCGATAGGGATGCGCCAGCGACCAGGTCGGGAAGGTGTTGGTGGAGAACCGCTGATGCACCAGCGCCAGCGCGCTTTCGAAATCTTCCTCGTGCAGATCGGGATAGTAGCTGCCGAGCTGGTCGGCCAGGAACATGCCCTTGTAGATCACGGTGCGGCACGACATCGACACCGGGTAGTAGCCGGCGAGGCCGCGGTCGCGGCGCTGATAGATCGCGTGCGAGATTGACTTGCGCAGGATGTAGAGCTTGCGCTCGAAATCCTCGTCGGTCTTGATGTGGCTGCCGCGGCCGATGAACACCTGCATGTTGGAGGGTTCGGTCGGCTTCACGGTCTCGCCAAGCGAGGAATTGTCGACCGGCACCTTGCGCCAGCCGAGCAGCTTCAGCCCCTCGGCCTTGATCTGGTCGGCGATGATGCCCTGGATCACCTTGCGCCACGAGGTCTCGCGCGGCATGAACAGCGCGCCGACGGCGTATTCGCCGGGCGCCGGCAGCATGAAGCCGAGCTCCTTGGCCTTGCGCGAGAAGAACGCATGCGGAATCTGCACCAGAATGCCGGCGCCGTCGCCGGCGCGCGGATCGGCGCCGACCGCGCCGCGATGTTCGAGATTGCACAGGATGCGGATCGCGTCGCAGACGATCTGGTGCGACTTGACGCCCTTGATGTTGGCGATGAAGCCGACGCCGCAGGCGTCTTTTTCCTGCGACAGGTCGTAGAGGCCTTCGGCCGGCGGCCGCCAGCTATGCTCGCGCGCCGGTTCCGACGACGTCTCGGCCTGCGCTTGCGCCGCGATGCTGTCGCGCTCGAACTCCGACCCGTTCATCTCGTCCTCTCATCCGGCGAGGGAGCTCGCCATTCTCGTCGCGCAGCTTGGGCGGCCGCGGCACCGTCTGGCCACCGCTCACATCCGCGAGCCACGATTTCGTAAATTCAGGCTGTGGCGCCTAATTTCCCAGTGACAACGGCTTATTGAACGTCTGAAACGACGTTGCAATCTCCAGGCCGGTTACCACCCGCAATTGAGACAGCGTTGCTGTCCTAGCCTGACCTTGCCAAATTTTTTTCTATCATACAAGCGCGTGAAAGTCCTCCGTTGGGTGGAGAATGCAGCCCTGCCGCGCCGTGAATTCAAGCCAAATCCGCCGCGATTGAGCCGTGGCGCCGCCGAAATCCGCGCCGAGGCTGGCGGTCGGTCCAAGCCGGGCGGTCAACCGTTGCAAACGGCTCGCAGGTTTTTGGGCCGGCGTCGACGGCCGAGGGCTTCCGGCGTGATCGCGGGCGCGGGGGCGTCGAAGGAGACGACGATGAAACGGTGCGTGGGATGGGCGATTTCGGCCGGATTGCTGCTGGGCGCGGGCGCCGCCGGCGCGCAAGGGCTGCCGCGTGATGGCGGCGGCGCCGGGCCGATGCTGGTTTCGGATTTCGACGCCCCCTATGCGGCGGTCCCGCCGGACCTGCCGCCGCCGCCGCGCTATGTGCCGGCGCTGCTGCCGCCGGGCGAGGTCTATGCCGTGCTGCGCGACGCCGGCTTTGCGCCGCTCGGCACGCCGCGGCTGCGCGGGGTGTTCTACAGCGTTGCCGCCACAGATCTCGACGGCGCTGACGGCCGGGTGCTGATCGACGCCCGCTCCGGGCGGATCATCCGCTTCATTCCGGCCGAGGCCGACGACAGTTTCGCGCGTTATGCGCCGGTCCGGCCGGTGCCCTCGTTCCGCGAGGTGCGGCCGCCGCGGCCGCCATTGCCGGTGCCGCGGCTGGCGAGCCGCAATCCGACCGCGCCGCTGCCGCGGCCGGCGCCGCCAGCTCCGGTGGTTTCACAGCCGATGCCGCCGATCGCCGCACAGCCGCTGCCGGCTCCCGCGCAGCAGACCGCGGCGGCGCCGAAAGCCGTCGACGTCGCCCCGGCGGTCACCGGCTGTCGCGCCGCCCGCGGCCGAGGCCAGGCCTGCGCCGCAGATCCAGCCGACCCAGGACATGCCGCCGGTGCAGGGACTGGAATAGCCGATTAAGCAAAACGCCCTCGCCGGTGTGGCGAGGGCGTTCGCGCCGCGATGGGGCGGCGGCTATTCGTGCTGTCCGGCCGCGGCCAGGATCAGGTCGGCGATCTGTTGACTGTGGGAGACCATCGACAGATGCCCGGCGTCGAGTTCGATGGTGGTGGCGTTCATCCGTTTGGCGAGAAACCGCTCCAGATCCGGATTGATGGTCTGATCGAGCTTTGAGACCGCGTACCAGGACGGCTTGGCATGCCAGGCGGCGGCAGTGGTGCGATCGCCGAACAGCGAGGCCGCGGTGGCGCCCTGTTCGGCGAACAGCACCTCGGCCTTCTTAGGGTCGACGCCGTTGGCGAAGTATTTGATGAACGCATCCTCCGACAATTGGGTGTAGCCGTCGCGGGTCTGGATCCCGGCCCGCGCCGCGCCGGCTGGAAACTTGCCGGACAGCGCCACGAAGTCCTCGTTGGCGTCGGGCGCCCTTGCCGCGACATAGACCAGCGCCGAGACCTTGGGGTCGCCGCCCGCCTCGCTGATCACCGTGCCGCCCCATGAATGCCCGACCAGCACCGTCGGGCCGTCCTGCAAGGCCAGCGCGCGGCGCGTCGCGGCGACCGAATCCTCGAGCGACGACAACGGGTTCTGTACGGCGGTGACGTGCAATCCGGCGGCCTGCAGCTTCGGGATGACCTCGGACCAGGAGGAGCCGTCGGCCCAGGCGCCATGCACCAGCACCACATTTTGCGCCCGCAGCGGCGCCGGCGCGGCGTCGGCGATCGTCGCGCCGAGCGCCACGATCAGCATCGTCGCCAGCAGGCGGCCCGTCATCGCCGCCGACCAAATTCCGTCCATCAACATGGTTTCATCTCCGTGAGTGTTGCCCGCCGCAGCGGCGCGATCACGGACTCTTCGCGGACGGCGCAGCCGTCGTTACCGGCGCTCACGGCACAGTGATCTCGGCGCCACGCGCCGCTGCGTGATGCCGGCGCAAAAAAACGCCCCGGCGGACCGGGGCGTTGTTGTCAATTCAGATGGTGGCGCCTTCATCCTGAGGCGCCCGAGCAAAACGAGGGCGTCGAAGGGTGCGGCTCCGAAGCGTCGTGACGTCAGCCGAGCCCGCGGCGCATCCTTCGAGACACCCGGCTTCGCGCATCGCGCTTCGCCGGGTTCCTCAGGATGACGCCACTGGCGCAGCTAGCCGCAGCTTGAGCCGCTAGGCGGTGGCTGATCCACTTCCGGCGCCGTCACCCTGAGGCGCCCGAGCAAAGCGAGGGCCTCGAAGGATGCGGCTCCGGAAGGGGCTTCGCCGTAAGCTAAGTTACGCGGCCTTCTGGTTGTCGTTGTCGATCACCGGCGGCTGAGCCGGTGCCGTGGTGCCGATCGGAATGCTGCGCGGCTTCTTGGCCTCGGGAATCTCGCGCACCAGATCGACGTGCAACAGGCCGTTCTCCAGCGTGGCGTTCTTCACCGTGACGTAGTCGGCGAGCTGGAAGGCGCGCTCGAAGGCGCGGGCGGCGATGCCGCGATACAGCACTTCAGACTTGCCGCCGGCCTCCGGAGCGGCTTTCTCGCCGCGGATGGTCAGGGTGTTTTCCTTGGTGACGATGGAGAGTTCGGCCGGCGAGAAGCCGGAGACCGCGACCGTGATCCGGTAATCGTTTTCGCCGGAGCGCTCGATATTATAGGGCGGATAGCCGGGAGCTGCGGCCTCGCCGGAGGCCTGGTCGAGCAGCGAAAACAGCCGGTCGAAACCGACGGTGGAGCGATAGAACGGGGTGAGATCGAACGTACGCATGGTTGAGTCCTCCGAAAAGCGACTGTTAAGAAACCCGCCCGCCATCGGGCCGGGCCGTGCTGTGTCGTGCAGCCTTCTGAATCCTCAGATGTCGTGACTCTTCAGATCTTGCGAGTCTTCGGATCTTGCGATCGTCCGACCCACTAGTAGCGGCCTGCACGAAGATGATATGGGAGGGTGGTTACGCGGTTCAAGAGGTGCAAAAAGCTTTGTGCCCGCGGCTCGCGGCCCTTGATTTCCAGCACTTCTGCCCTACCCGGTCGGTTCATGACGCTCGTCTCGATTCCCGCCAATCCGGTCCCCGAAGACGCCGTCAGCGGCTTCCTCAAGACACCCGACGGCGCCGAATTGCGGTTCGCCCGCTGGCCGCCGCCGGCCGACCGCAAGGGCACGGTGTGCGTGTTCACCGGGCGCGGCGAACAGATCGAAAAATACTTCGAGACGGTGCGCGATTTGCGCGACCGCGGCTTCGCGGTGGCGATCATCGACTGGCGCGGCCAGGGCCATTCGTCGCGGCGGCTGCGCGACCGCCGCAAGGGCTATGTCCGCGACTTTTCCGATTTCGAAACCGACGTCGAGGCCTTCGTGCAGCAGGTGGTGCTGCCGGACTGCCCGCCGCCGCATTTCGCGCTGGCGCATTCGATGGGCGGCGCAGTGCTGTTGCGGATCGCGCATTCCGGCAAGCGCTGGTTCGACCGCATCGTGCTGACCGCGCCGATGATCGATCTGCCAGGCCGCGCCACCACGCTGCCGGTGCGGCTGCTGCTGCGGGTGATGCGGCTGGCCGGGCAGGGCGGCAATTACGTCCCCGGCGGCAATGATCAGCTCGCCGGCAGCGGGCCGTTCGCCAACAATCAATTGACCAGCGATCCGGTGCGCTACGCCCGCAACGCCGCGATCCTCGCCGAAGATCCGACGCTCGGTATCGCCTCGCCGACGGTGGCCTGGGCCGACACCGCGTTCCGGGCGATGCACGGCTTCAAGGCGGCGAGTTTCCCGGCGCGGATCCGGCAGCCGATCCTGATGCTGGCGGCGAGCCACGATACCGTGGTGTCGACGCCGGCGATCGAGGAATTGGCCTATCATCTGCGCGGCGGCGCGCATCTGGTGATCGCCGGGGCCAAGCACGAGATCCTGCAGGAGCAGGATCGCTACCGCGGCCAGTTCTGGGCGGCGTTCGACGCCTTCGTGCCCGGCACCCCGATGTTCAAATGACAGCCCCTCGCAGCGCTGCGATGCAACGAGGCAGCCGTTGGCGGTGCGACGATTGGATGATTCGCGGCTCCATCAATCGGCCTATGTTTCGCGCTGCAACGCCTTGCAGTTTCCGATTCCTCCCAAGAGATTCCTCGCATGAAAATTCGTAAAGCCGTGTTTCCGGTCGCCGGTCTCGGCACCCGCGTCCTGCCCGCCACCAAGGCGATGCCGAAGGAGATGCTGACCATCGTCGACCGGCCGCTGATCCAATACGTCGTCGACGAGGCCAAGGAGGCCGGGATCGAACACTTCATCTTCGTCACCGGCCGCAACAAGGGCATGATCGAAGATCACTTCGACCGCCAGTTCGAACTGGACATGACGCTGAAGGGCCGCAACAAGACCGCGGAAATGGAGATGCTGGCGCGCGACCAGCCGGAAGCCGGCGCCATGAGCTTCACCCGCCAGCAGGCGCCGCACGGGCTCGGCCATGCGGTGTGGTGCGCCCGCGACATCGTCGGCAACGAACCGTTCGCGGTGGTGTTGCCGGACGAACTGGTGCTCAACACCCCGGGCTGCCTCGCCCAGATGATCGCCGCCGCCGAGAAGCTCGGCGACAAATCCAACGTCATCGCGGTGGAAGAAGTGCCGGACCACCTCGCGCATCATTACGGCATCTGCGGCGTCGGCCAGCGCGACGGCAAGATCTTCCAGATCAACGGCATGGTGGAGAAGCCGCCGAAGGGCACCGCGCCGTCCAACCGCTCGATCTCCGGGCGCTATATCCTGCAGCCGGAGATCTTCAAGATCCTGGAGACCCAGGAGCGCGGAGCCGGCGGCGAGATCCAGCTCACCGACGCGATGATCGGGCTGTCGAAGACGCAGAAATTCTATGGCGTCGAATTCGAAGGCGAACGCCATGATTGCGGCTCCAAGGCCGGCTTCCTGCGCGCCAACATCGCCTTCGCGATGAAGCGCCCGGATTTGCGCGACGAACTCCGCGCCACCATGACGCATTATCTAGCGGAGTGAGGCGGGCCTGCTACGCGACGTCGGGCGACGCTCCCCCTTCGTCCGGGGCGCCGTTTACCTGTCGACGTCATTCCGGGGCGCGAGAGCGTAAGCTCGAGCGAACCCGGAATCTCGCCGCAGGGACCGACTCTTTCACGTGCCGCAAGATTCCGGGTTCGCTCGCCCAAGGGCTCGCGCCCCGGAATGACACTTTTGTTGAGCGCGTTCGCAGACGTGATGGCTCAGGCCGCGCTCACGCCACCAGCGACAATTCCCGCGCCGAGGACGCCACCACCGAGCGGTTGCGGCCGCTGGCCTTGGCGGCGTACAGCGCCTTGTCGGCGGCCTCCACCAGCACCGACCACGGCGTGGTCGGGTCGGGGGTGAGGCTTGCGGTGCCGACGCTGATGGTGACGCCGGTCTGGTCGACCGACCACTGCTCGACCTTGCTGCGGATGGTTTCGGCGACCGCCAGCGCCGCGATCGCGCTCAGCCCGGGCAGCAGCACCGCGAATTCCTCGCCGCCGAACCGCGCCGCGCAATCGCCCACCCGATGCACCGAATCGGCGATGCAGACCGCGATGCCGATCAGCATCTGGTCGCCGGCCTGATGACCGAAGCTGTCATTATAGGTCTTGAAATGGTCGGCATCGATCATCAACAGCGCCACCGGGGTCTGCATCCGCTGCGCGCGGCGCCACTCGCTCTCGATCGAGGCATCGAATTTGCGCCGGTTGGTCAGCCCGGTCAGAGGATCGGTGATCGACAATTCCTCCAGCCGCTGTTCGGCGCGGGCGCGGCGGTCGATTTCGCGGATCAGGAAGATGGTGACGCCGGCGACGAAGCTCGCCAGTACCAACAGGATGGCGCCGAGCCGGATCGCTTCCTTGCGCCACAGGCTGAGAATATTGCGCCACGGCTTGCCGACCAGCACCACCAGCGGATGGCTGCTATCGCTCCAGACATACATCCGCGGCGTGCCGTCATCGAGCCCGGCGCCGGAAAACCAGCCGCTGGGCTTGGCGAGCGTCTGGATAACGCCGGCGACGCGGCTGAAATCCTTGCCGACCACGTCGAAGTCGAACGGCCGCCGCATGATAATAACGCCGCTATGGTTGAGGATCGACACCACGTCCTGCGGGTCGATGCGCAGCCGGCCCAACAGGTCGTGAAAATAGCCGAACCGGATGCTGCCGACGACGATGCCGTTGAAGCCGCCGTTCGGGGTCTCGATGCGGCGGCTGAGCACGATCGAATAGGCGCCCTGGTACAGCATCGGCCGGCTGATGAAGAGCCCGGCATTCGGGTTGTCGCGGTGGACCTTGAAGAACTCCTCGTCGTCGCGGCGCTCCGGCGCCGGCTTCAGGGTCGAGGCGTCGAGGCTGAGATTGCCGGCGGCATCGAACACCTGGACCGCGCCGAAATGCGGCGCGGTGGTGGTGCGGTCGAACAGGATCAGTTGCAGGATCGGCTTGCTGACGTCGGCGAGCTCCGGCAGCGCCAGATTCTTCACCACGGCCTGCAGCGACTTGTCGTACAGTTCCAGATTATGGCTGAGGTCGGCGTCGATCGTGGCTGACAGATTTTCCATGGTCTGCCGCGCCAATTGCTCGGTGCTGTGGCGCATGTCGAGCAACACACTGCCGCATACCGCGGAAAACGCCAGCACCGTCACCACCAGCGAAATCACCAGCAGTTTCGCGGACAATTGCCAGCGAAAGGCGCGACGTCGAAGCCATCTCATTGCGGTCGCCGGTTCCATGTTGGGACAAATGCGCCCCAATTCGTTGCCGAGCGCTTAAGTAGTTGCACCAGGGGTGCGATCGGTTAACGAAAGCTTGCCAAGCCGCCGAACGCCGTCCCCCCGCCTGTCGCGGCATTATGGTAAGGAGCTGAATTCATTGAGGACACCGACGTGAACCCGTATGCCCCGTTACGTGATTATCTGCAGCAACAGACCCTGGCCGAACTGGTGCTGAGCCTCGAGCAGATCGAGGAGATTCTTGGTTTTGCGCTGTCGCGGGCCTCGCACCGCGCCTCCTGGTGGGACACCGCCCGCGCCCCCGACGAGAAGATGCCGCAGCGCGAGGCCTGCCTGGAAGCCGGCTACATCGCCACCAGGCTGGCCGACGCCAAGGGCGTCCGCTTCCGCAAGATCCAGCAGCCGCGCTCGCGACGGCCGGCTTGACGGATGCCCGCCGCTGCGGTGCCGTGGCGCAGCATAATCCGCCATTGACTCGCAGCCGGGGCCAGGGGCCTCATGGCGCAATTCCATCGCGGCCGATCCGGCTGGCGTGGCGTCCGCGTTCGGGTGCCGGCCAGCGGCGGCAACACATCAAGGAAACCTCGATGCAAAGAGTTCTGAGGGCCGGGCTTGTTGCAGCGCTGCTGGCGGCGCCGTTGTCGCTGCTGCTCGCGGCGGCGCCGGCCGCCGCCCAGACCCCGATCAAGATCATGGTCGGCGGCATCGACAAGCAGATCTATCTGCCGGCCAAGCTCGCCGCCCAGCTCGGCTTCTTCAAGGAACAGGGGCTCGACGTCGAACTGTTCAATTCCAATTCCGGCGCCCAGGCCGCCACCGCGTTGTTGGCGCGCGAGGTGCAAGGCGTGGTCGGCTTCTACGACCACACTATCGACCTGCAATCCAAGGGCAAGTTCATCACCGACGTGGTGCAGTTCTCGGTGGCGCCCGGCGAGGTGGTGCTGGTGAAGGCCGCCGACGCCGACAGACTGAAGGACCCGGCGAACTGGAAGGGCCAGGCGCTCGGCGTCACCGGGCTCGGCTCGGCGACCGATTTTCTCACCCGGGCGCTCGCCGCCAAGGCCGGGCTCAAGGTGCAGGACTATTCGCTCGTGCCGGTGGGCGCCGGCGACACCTTCCTGGCGGCGATCCAGCAGGGCAAGATCGTCTCCGGCATGACCACCGAGCCGACCGTGGCGCGCGCGGTGCAGAGCGGCGTCGCCAAGGTGGCGATCGACCTGCGCACCGCGGAGAATACCCGCGCCGCGCTCGGCGGCGATTATCCGGCGGCCTGCCTCTACATGGACCGCAGCTGGATGGAGGCCAACAAGGACACCGCGCAGAAGGTGGTCAACGTCATGGTGAAGACGCTGAAATGGATGCACGCCCATTCGCCGGAAGAAATCGCGGCGCAGATGCCGAAGGATTACTACGCCGGCGAACTCGAGCTCTATGTGCAGGGGCTGCGCGACGGCAAGGCACAATATTCGCCGGACGGCATGATGCCGCAGGGCGCGCCGGAGTCGGTGCTCAAGGTGCTGACCAGCTTCTCGCCGAACCTGCAGGGTAAGACCATCGATCTGAGCAAGACCTACACCACCGAATTCGTCGTCAAGGCCAACGCCACGCAGTGACTGAATTGATTTCGAATGGACTCCAAGGCTCGTCATTCCGGGGCGCGAGAGCGTTAGCTCGAGCGAACCCGGAATCTGCCGCCGGTGCAGATTCAGCCGCGTGCTGCGAGATTCCGGGTTCGCTCACAGCTGGGCTGTTCGCGCCCCGGAATGACAGCTTGAGTTCTTGATCGCGCGCAACATCCAATCGGAATGCCCAAAGCATGGACGCAGCTACCCCTTCCGCGATCGAATTGAAACACGTCGCCCGCCGCTTCGTGACGCCGTCCGGCGACGTGCTGTCGGCGCTGGAAGACTTCGACCTTTCGATCGCGCCCGGCGAATTCATGGCGATCGTCGGCCCGACCGGCTGCGGCAAGTCGACGACGCTGGGGCTGATCGCCGGGCTGTCGCGGCCGCAGGCCGGCGAAGTCACGCTGTTCGACGCCCCGGTCGCCGGCGTCGATCGCCGCGTCGGCTTCGTGTTTCAGCAGGACGCGGTGTTTCCCTGGCGCGACGTCTTGCACAATGTGATGGCCGGGCCGTTGTTTCGCGGCACCGACAGGGCCAAGGCGGAGGCCGAGGCGCGCGACTGGATCGTCCGGGTCGGGCTGAAGGGGTTCGAGAGCCATCATCCGCATCAGCTCTCCGGCGGCATGCGCAAGCGGGTGGCACTGGCGCAGACCTTTATCAACAATCCGCAGGTGCTCTTGATGGACGAGCCGTTCTCCGCGCTCGACGTGCAGACCCGCGAATTGATGCAGGAGGAATTGCTGCAGCTGTGGGCGGAGGCAAAATCCGCGGTGCTGTTCGTCACCCACGATCTCGACGAAGCGATCCTGCTCGCCGACCGCGTCGCGGTGCTGACCACGCGCCCCGCGCGGGTGAAGTCGGTGCACACCATCGATCTGCCGCGGCCGCGCGACGTCGCCACGCTGCGCTACGACGAGCGCTTCATCGCGATTGCGCGGAAGATCAACGACGATCTGCGCGAGGAAGTGTTGCGCGCCCGGGCGGGGCATTGAACATGGCCAAGACCAGCATCTCCACGAAACCGCCGCGCGCGGTCGACGCGCGGGTCGAAACCATGGCGGCGCGGCTGCGCCGTCGCGCCCGGCTGGTGCTGATCCTGCGGCTCGCCGTGCTGATCTTTCTGGTCGGCGGCTGGGAATTGGGTGTGCGCTTTGCGCTGATCGATCCGTTCTTCTTCGGCCAGCCCAGCGCCATCGTGGTCAAGCTGATCGACTGGTTCCAGAACGGCACCTCGATCGGGCCGTTGTGGAAGCAGATCTGGGTGACGATCTACGAGGCCGGCGCCGGCTTCCTGATCGGCTCGGCGGCCGGAATCCTGTGCGGCATTGCGCTGGGGCGCAATCAGCTGCTCTCCGACGTGTTCTCGATCTACATCAAGGTGGCGAATTCGATCCCGCGCGTGGTGCTGGGCTCGATCTTCATCGTGGCGCTGGGCTTAGGCGCGCCCTCGAAGATCGCGCTGGCGGTGGTGATGGTGTTCTTCGTGGTGTTCGCCAACGCCTTCCAGGGCGTGCGCGAGGCCGACAAGAACCTGATCGCCAACGCCAGAATTCTCGGCGCCGGCAATTGGCAGATCACCACGTCGGTGGTGATTCCCTCGGCGTTGTCGTGGATTCTCGCCAGCCTTCATGTGAGCTTCGGCTTCGCGCTGGTCGGCGCCATCGTCGGCGAATTCCTGGGCGCGCGCGAAGGCATGGGGCTGTTGATCGCCACCGCGCAGGGCTCGTTCGATTCAAACGGCGTGTTCGCCGCGATGATCGTGATCGCGGTGGTGGCGCTCGCCGCCGAATGGCTGTTGACCGCGCTGGAGAACCGGCTTTTGACCTGGCGGCCCGACGTCAACGCGCAGGAGTGATGCTTCAGCCGCACGTCGTCCCTGCCTGCGCCGGGACGACGCGCGGGAGGGATGGGCCAAATCATCGCTCAGTTCTGCAGCCGGACCCCGAGCATCACCACGGTGGCGACGTTGCTGTTGCCGGGCTGGTTGGAATCCAGCCATTCGCGGCGCAGTTCGGCCTTGAGCTGGAACGAGCGGTTCAGCTTGTAGACCAGATCCCCGGTCACCGAGCCGAAATGGTCGAGCCGGCTGGAGCCCTGATAGTCCTGGGTCCCGTAGGTAAATTTGCCGATCGCGGTCAGCCAGCGGCGGAAGTCGTGATCGACCTCCGCGGTGTAGCTGCGGGTCAACACGCCGGACACCTCGGGAAGCGTCGATTCATCCACCGAGGTATTGGTGATGAACTTCACCGTGGTCAGCGGCGTCGCCGCCCAGATCAGCGATCCGCTGGTCAGAAGCCCGGTCAGCTTCTGCAGCCGCGGATCGGTGTAGCTGCGCCCGGTGTAGCCGATCGACATTTCGCCGGTCAGAAGCCGGGTGAATTCGAAGCTGGTGCCGGCCTTGACGTAGCCGCCGGTGGAATCGCGCGCATAGCCGTTGCGGTCGGTGGCGTCGTCGTGCACCCGGCTGTCATATTCGACCTCGCCGAACGGCTTCAGCCCGGGCATTAGATCGTAGCTGGCCCGGGCGACGCCGCCATACTGGTTGAAGTTGCGGTCGTTGTTGGATTCGGTGGAGCCGTCGGTCAGCACCGACTGCTGATAGGTGGTGCGGTCGAAGGTGCCGACGCCGGAGACCTGCAGCCGGTTGAAGCTCTGGTCGAAGCCGGCCGAGGTGCCGGTGTTCAGCGCCAGCGGATATTTCGCCAGTCCGAAATCGAGGTTCGGGCTGCCGGGATTGTCGGTGAACAACCGCATCCGCAACTGGCCGAGCAGGCGGGTGTCGCGCGACACGTCGAGCCGGCCGTCGACATGGCCGTCGAAGCTCGGACGGTCGAGATTGGTTGGCGCCGAGGAGACTGAATTGGCGTCGGCGGGCACCGTGCCGCCATAGCCCGTGTAGGAGCCGCGCAGATCGGCGACCAGCGCGTGGCGCTCCCAGTCCGACGTCACCATCAGCTCCGGCGCCACAACGTAGAACGCCGAGCCTTTGGCAGGGCCCGACACCCGGCCAGGATTACTGTCATAGCCGCCGGAGACTTCGACCGCGGATTTCACCAGGAAGCTGCCGGCGTAGTCGCCGACCGCGCCGAACGGATCGTCGTCGGTCTTGAGCCGGCGGCGCGGCGGCTGGCCGATCACCGTGCCCGTCAACCCCGCGGGCAGCGGCGCGCGATGCGCGCTCGCCGAGGGCGGCGCGGGCCGCGGCGGTGGCGGCGGCGCGAGCAGCGCCGGACTGCCGGGGCCGGCGCTCTTCGGTCGCCGTTGGCCGGGATAGTAGCGTGGCAGCCGGCGCTTACGGTTCAGCGAATCATAGCCGCTGTCGGAAGCCCCGGCGGCGGCCGGGGTGCCATAGCTCGGAATCCTGCCGATCCGGGACGGCGCCATCGGCTCCGGAGGCAGGGCGGCGGGATCGGGCTGGGCCTGCGCGGTGCGGCGCAGCGGCAAGTTCTGCGGCGCGACGAAACCGCCGGGGTCGGGGTTGAGCAAGTCCGGAGTGAGCGCCTGCGCGGCGGCATCGGCAGCGCCGAGCAGGGCGGCCAGCAGGCATGCCGAGGCCGCGCAGATCGCCTCTGCGCGCATGCGGCGGCCCAATGCTGCCCCCAGGATCACCATAAGACTCCGCGTAATCAATGGTTTGCGGGGGTGGCGCAGCGTCCCAAGCGACACCCGCCACGTTCCATCGTTAAGGGATTTAAAACAATTATGGTTAATGACCCGTTGCGAGCGGCGGCGGCGGATTTCGCTTCGGCCGGCACGGCGTGCTAGACAGGCCGCCGAAGCACTCCTGCTTCAGTCCTGGAAATGCAGCATGTCGATTGCGAAACCCCGGAGTGCGAAATCCTCCATGACCGATCAGGCGACCGACGCCATCGGCTCGGCGTTGCGCACGCTTGAGGCCGAAGAGAGCGGCGTCAACGCGCTCGCCGCCGCACTGAAATCCGATCTCGGCCCCGCCTTCGTCGCCGCCACCAATCTGATCAACAATGCCAAGGGACGGCTGATCGTCACCGGGCTCGGCAAATCCGGCCACATCGGCCGCAAGGTCGCCGCTACCTTCGCCTCCACCGGCACCCCGGCGTTCTTCGTCCATGCCGCCGAGGCCAGCCATGGCGATCTCGGCATGATCACCGTCGACGACGTCATCCTGGCGATGTCGTGGTCCGGCGAGCAGCCGGAAATGAAGAACCTGATCACCTACGCCAAGCGCTTCAAGATCGCGCTGATCGCGATGTCGGCCGACGGCGATTCGACGCTCGGCCAGGCCGCCGACGTGTCGCTGATTCTGCCGAAGGCGCGCGAGGCCTGTCCGCACAATCTGGCGCCGACCACCTCCTCGGTGATGCTGCTGGCGCTCGGCGACGCGCTGGCGATCGCGCTCTTGGAAGGCCGCGGCTTCACCTCGATCGATTTCAGCGTGCTGCATCCCGGCGGCAAGCTCGGCGCGATGCTGAAATTCGCCCGCGACCTGATGCATACCGGCGACGCGATCCCGTTGCGGCCGCTCGGCACCAAGATGTCGGACGCGCTGGTGGAGATGTCGTCGAAGGGGTTCGGCTGCGTCGGCATCACCGATCCGCGGGGCCTCGTGGTCGGCATCGTCACCGACGGCGATCTGCGTCGCCACATGCGCGCCGACCTGATGACCGCGCTGGTCGACGAGGTGATGACCAAGAATCCGAAGACCATCAGCCCGTCGCTGTTGGCCAGCGAGACGCTGGAGATCCTCAACTCCTCGAAGATCACCGCCTTGATCGTCACCGAGGGCAAGAAGCCGGTCGGCATCGTGCACCTGCACGACCTGTTGCGCGCCGGGGTGGCGTAACCGCCGTTAAACTTGCGGAAGCGCCGTCATCCTGAGGAGCGAAGCCGCGTCAGCGGCGCGCCTCGAAGGATGACGCGACGGGAATTGCGGCCGAACGCGCGGCGCATCCTTCGAGACACCGGCGTCGCTCTGCGAGCTGCGCCGGGTTGCTCAGGATGACGCATGTATTGTGGCGATGGCGTTCAGCGGCTCACGCTCTGCATCACGCTCGTATCGCGCCGAGGTCGGCGAAATGGCCGCGGCGCTGCAGCCAGGCCAACAGGATCAGGCTCGGGATCGCCACCAGCACGCAGATCACGAAGAACGCCGGCCAGCCGGTGGCCTTGGCGAGATAGCCCGCGCCCGATGACAGATAGGTGCGGCCGACCGCCGCCAGCGCGGTCAGCAGCGCGTATTGCGTGGCGGTGTGCAGCGGATTTTTGCACAGCGCCGACAGATAGGCGACGAAGATCACGGTGCCGATCGCGGAGGTGAAATTTTCAGCCGTAATCGCAAAGGCCAGCGCCCATTGGTTGACGCCGACGATCGCCAGCCAGGAGAACGCCAGATTGGCGACCGCCTGCAACATCCCGCCGATCCAAAGACTCTGCGCCAGCGTATAGCGACGCGCCAGATAGCCGCCGGCAAAGCCGCCGATCAGCGTCGCGGCGAGTCCGACGCCCTTGACGATCGCGGCGTAGTCGTTGCGCGAAAACCCAAGGTCGATCACGAACGGCGCGGTCATGGTGCCGGAAAACGCGTCGGTGAATTTGAACAGCACCACGAAGGCCAGCGCCGCCAAGGCATCCTTGCGGGCCAGAAACTCGGCGAAGGCGCCGGTCGCGGCATGCACCACGCGGACGAACGAACTGTCGCCGCGGGTGGCTCGTTCTGCGCGGGCGGATTGCTCGGGCTCGGTGGCGGCGAGCGCGGTGACGGTGCCGATCAGCACCATCAATGCCATCGTCACATAGCCCCACATCCAGGCGGTGGCGCGGGTCTGCCCGGTGGATTCATAGGCGCTGACCAAAAACAGCGCGCCGGCGGTGGAGATCAGCATGCCGATCCGATACGCCGCGACATAGGACGCCATGCCGGCGGCCTGCTCGTTTTCCGGCAGGCTTTCCACCCGGAATGCGTCGACCACGATGTCCTGCGTCGCCGACATCGCCGCCACCAAGAGCGCGCCGAGCGCCACGAACAACGGCGAGCGCGCCGGGTCCGACAGCGCCAGCAGCAGGATCGCTGCGATCAGCAGCAATTGCGCGAACACCAGCCAGCCCCGCCTGCGGCCGAATCGCCTGGTGAACAGCGGCACGTGCAGCGCATCGACCAGCGGCGCCCAGAGGAATTTCAGCGTGTAGGGGGTGCCGACCAGCGCGAACAGCCCGATGGTGCCGAGGTCGACGCCGGATTCGCGCATCCACACCAACAGCGTCGAGCCCGACAGCGCCAGCGGCAGCCCGGAGGAGAAGCCGAGAAACAGCACGATCAAGACGCGCGGCTGCAGATACACCGCAAGCCCTTCGCGCCACGAGGCGCGGGCGGCGGGCGGGGCGGAATTCGGCAGGGCGTCGGTCATGCCGCAGTGCTAGCAGATTCGGCCTCGGTGCCGGGGGCTTTGACGGACCGATAGGCGTGAGCAACGGCGCTGAGCCTGGTGTCCATCCGCCGCTCTCCAAGGATGGTCATTCCGGAGCGCGAGCCGCGGCAGCGGCGCGCGAACCCGGAATCTCGTTGCGGGCAGGAGGGACTACGCCGCGACATGTGGCAAGATTCCGGGTTCGCTCGAGCTTCGCTCTCGCGCCTCGGAATGACTCTTTGCCAGAGATCAGACGCGGTTGCTGCAAAGGCGGGAACCTCGAAGGTCACGCTATCGCGCAAAGAACCCCGGCGCTGCGGCCGAGGGGCCGACATCGGCCGGCGGACGCGGCGCCCGCGGCTTCTGGGCGGGCTGTGGCTGCGCGGGCTGGAAGCCGAAAAATCCCCCCAAGGACGACGCCGGCGACGAGGAGGGCGGCGACGCGGCGGATACGGCCGGGGACGACGGTGATGCCGACGGTGCGGATGAGTTAGAGATGGCTGGCCGAGGCTTTTTCGGTTTCGGCGGCGTTGCCGGCGAAGCCGCGGCGCCTTCCGGCGCGGCCGAGGCCACCGGGCTGTCGCCCTTGGCCTGTTCGAGGCCGACCTCGCGGCGCGGCCAGACGAAATCGTCGGCGCGGCCGGCCGGCGCCGCCAACGGCTCGCCCTTCACCAGGGTCTTTGCCGCCAGCGCATCGACCGGCGCCGGGCGGGTGCCGGGGCCGCCGAGCAATTGATCGGTGCTCACCGAGGAGGCCACCAGCGGCACGATCGGCCCGGCCAACGGCCGCGGCGGCGGCAACCCGGGCTGCGCACTGGCGTCGGGGGTGGCGGGTTCGCTCGGCAGCGTGATCGGCGCCGAGCGTCCGGCCAACAGCCTGGTGATCTCGCGCTCGACGTAATGCGCCAATTTGCGGGCGCCGGCCTTGGTGAAATACACCCCGTCATAGGAGCGCAGCCGGCGGATCTGGCCCTCGAAATCCGGGCCCTGCTGCAGGAAGCGGCCGGCCTCGTCGACAAAGCCGTCCCAGACGTCGACATAGGTGATGCCGGCCTTGGCTGCGGCCTCGCGATACAGCGCGTTGAGGAACAGCGAGTCCGAGGTCGCCTTGGTGCCGCGCACCGCCGGCAGCCCGACCCACAGCACCGGGACGCCCTTGGTCTTCAGCACCGCGATCATTTCCTCGATCTTCTTGCTGTAGAGCTCGACCCAGCGGTCCTCGCGGAATTCGTACAGCCCGTTGGCCGAGCGCGCGCTCTTTTCCGGTGCCATGATGCTCGGGGTATCGCCATTGTCGGCGTCGTCGGCGAGATCAGGATCGGCCGGCTTGTCGGCTTGTTTGTCATCCGGTTTGGCGGCGCCATCGGCGGGTTTCGCCGCGTCCTTCTTGGCGTCCTTGGGGTGCGCCTTGCCGTCGCCCGGCTTGGCCTCGGCGGCGGCCGGCTCGCGGATCGCCGCGCGGTCGTTGAGCCCCAGCATCACCACGATGGCTTCCGGGGTCTCGGTGGCGAGAATGCCCTTGGCGGCGGCGGCCCAGTCCGCCGGCTCCCCCTTCGGCTGGTAGCGGATCAGCCCGGACACGGTCTTGTGCTTGCGGATCACCCCCATGTCCGGGGTTTCCGCATAGGCGTCCTCGAGGCCATAGGCCAGCCAGTCGGCCATCGCGTCGCCGAGCACCAGCACGTTGCGCTCGGCCGGCGTCTCGCGTTTTTCCGGCGAAGGGGCGCGGGAGAAATCCTCGCGCGGTCGCGGCGCCTGTTTCGGCGCCTGCTGCTGAAACGGGGCGAATACCTCGTTGCCGAACCAGCCGCCGCCGCTGCGCGGAATCGGCGCCTGCGGCCGCGGCGGCGGGCCGCCGAAATTGCCGAAATTGAAGAATTGCGCCGAGGCCGGCCCCGCGATGCTGAACAACAGCAGCCCGGCCGTGGCCAGCGCCAGCAGCGGGCCGCGCTCGGTCAGGACGCGGAACAAGGACTTCGGACGGTTCGACATCGGCTCCGCGCGCTCGGCAGGGAAAGATCCAATCTCGCTATAATAGCGGATTCGGGCGGCACGCGGGCGGGTTTTGGCGGCGGCGGACGGGTATGGTGAATGACCGCGCAATTTACCTCCCCCGCAGCCGCTCCAAGACCTCCCCGGACGCGAAGCCGTCCGCCGGCGCGCCGATCGAGGCCTGGTAGCTGCGCAGCGCCTCGCGAGTCTGGCCGCCGAGCTGGCCGTCCGGCTCGCCGCGGTAGTAGCCGCGTTGCACCAGAAGCTGTTGTAGTTCGAGCCGCTCGGCGCGCGACAGCACGCGCTCCTGCCGCGGCCAGGGCTGGATGAACGGCGCGCCGCCGCGCAGCCGGTCGGCGAAATGCCCGATCGCCAGCGCATAGGCCTCGGCGGGATTGTATTTCATGATGACGCGGAAATTCTGCAGCATCAGAAAGCCCGGGCCCTCGGCGCCGGCCGGCGCCAGCAGATAGGCCTTGTCGGCGGGATTGGGGAACGGCTTGCCGCCGGCGCGGCTGACGCCGATCTGCTGCCATTGCGCGAGGCTCATCGCCTTGCCGCGATCCGCCAGCATGAAATTGAAACCTGGCGGCAGCGCCACCTCGTAGCCCCAGGACGCGCCGCTCTGCCAGCCGTCTTTCTTGAGGTTGTTGGCGGTGGAGAAGATCAGATCGGCCGGATTGTCGACGACGTCGCGGCGGCCGTCGCCGTCGGCGTCCACCGCATAGCGCTTGAATGCGGTCGGCATGAATTGGGTCGGGCCGAACGCGCCGGCCCAGGAGCCGCGCATCTGTTCGGGGCGCAGATCGCCGTGATGCAGGATCTCCAGCGTCACCAGAAACTCGTCGCGGAAATATTTCTGTCGGCGGCCGATGCAGGCCAAGGTCGCGGTGGATTGCAGCACGCTGCGGTCGCCCATCTGGGTCGAGTAGTTCGACTCGATGCCCCAGATCGCCGCGATGATGAAGCGGTCGACGCCGTAGGCGCGCTCGGCGGCGTCGAATTGCGGCTTGTATTTCGCCAGCACCTCGCGGCCTTTGGCCAGCCGATTGTCGTTCACCAGGATGTCGAGATAGTCCCAGATCGCCTTGGTGAATTCCGGCTGCGAATCCATCAGGTCCATGATCCGCAGGTCGGGCGCGAGGCCGGCGGTGAAGCGCTGGAAACTGTCCTGCGAAATGCCGCGGCGCTCGGCCTCCGGCCACAGCGAGGCGATGCAATTGTCGAAATTCGCCGCCGCCTCGCGGATCGCCGCCGCGGTCATCAAGGGATGGCCGGAGGCGCCGTCCTCGCCGCTCCAGCCCGGCGCGGCCGTGGCGCCCTGCGCCGCGTTGCCCGGCTGCGGCGCGGAGCGGCTGCCTTGTGAGATCGAGCCGGTAAAAATGTTGTCGAACAGGCTGAACGGTCCGGAGGATTGCGCCGACGCCATGCCAGAGCCCAGCGTGCCGCAAAGCATCGCCGCGATCGCCGTCTGTCGTGCCCTGTTGCCGATGCTCATCTGTTTCATTCCGCCGCGTTGAAATATGCGGCTGCCAGCAGGCCTTGTCACGGTTTCTATCCGCTTAACAAAGCCGGGTTTTTGTGGTCGATCAGGGTTGCGGGCGACGCGCCCCGCGGCAGACACCGGGTTCCAGCATGTTCGGCATCCATGAATTGTGGCTGTTCGCGCTGTCCGGACTGCTGCTCAACATCACACCGGGGCCGGACACCGCCTATATTGTCGGCCGCAGCATCCAGCTTGGCTGGCGCGGCGGCGCCGCTGCCGCGCTCGGCATCGGCTTCGGATGCCTGCTGCACATCGTGGCCGCGGCGGTCGGGTTGTCGGCGCTGCTGGCGGCGTCGGCGGCGGCCTTCACCGCGATCAAGCTCGTCGGCGCGGCCTATCTGATTTATCTCGGCGTGCAGATGCTGCTGAGCAAGCCGCGCGGCCTGGCCGCCGCCGCGGCGACGCCGGACGCCGTTCCGCGGTGTGACATCTCGCTGCGAAACGTGTTCTGGCAGGGCGCGCTGACCAACGCGCTCAATCCGAAAGTGGCGCTGTTCTTCCTCGCCTTCCTGCCGCAATTCGTCGATGTCGAGGCGCCGCATCAGGGGCTGGCTTTTCTGGTGCTTGGGTTGGTGTTCGATCTCAACGGCACGCTGTGGAATCTCGGGCTCGCCGCGGTCGCGGCGCGGGCGGTGGACCGGCTGCGCGGCTCGGGCGCAATGCTGCGATGGATCAACCGCGCGCTCGGCGGATTGTTCATCGCGCTCGGCGTCCGCGTCGCGCTGTTGCAGCGCTGAAAGCGCAATTTTGGCGCATGATCTTGTCCGAAAACCGGAAGCCACGTTTCGGGATCACGCGCTGACGAGTGTGGCGCCGGCGAGATAAACACCGAGCAACCCCATCGCCACCAGGAACCAGCGGCGGAACTGGGCCGCGTCCATCCGCGCCCGCACCATCTGGCCGATGAACATTCCGGCGAAGGCGGTGACCATCGCCACCCCGCCCGGCAGCGCGGTCGCCGCCGACAACAGCCCGGCCTGCGTGAGATTGAACGCCTGCGCCAGCGTCGCTGTGGTGAAGAACACGCCGAGCGCCTGCACCAACTCGTCTTTCTCCAGGCCGATCGCCTGCATGAACGGCATCGACGGGATCACCTGCACCCCGGTCGCCGCCGCCACCACGCCGGTGATCAGCCCGACCACGCCGCCGACCCATTTTTCATGCGCCGGACTGACGTGGAAGCGGGCCTGGCTGAGCCCGAGCAGCGCATAGATCACCAGCAGCAGGCCGAGCAGGATGGTGGCGTAGTGTGCATAGGGTCCGGTCATCAACCCGGCGCCGGCGCGGATGCCGATCGCGGTCGCCAGCATCAGCGGCCACAGCCGCCGCACGACGTCGCGCAGATAGCCGCCGACGAAGGTCTGCCAGATATTGGTGACGATCGCCGGCACGATCACGATCGCCAGCGCCTGCGCCGGCGGCATCGCCACCGCCAACAGCCCCATCGCCACGGTGGGCAGGCCGAGCCCGATCACGCCCTTGACGAAACCAGCCAGAGCGAACACCGCGGCAATCAGGATGAGGAGGGCATCGAACACGGATGCACATTGACCGATCCGCACCGTGCGCACAATCTGCGGCTTCCGCGGTCAGCCTTCGGCTGTGGCGAAGGCTGCGAGGAGGGGCCTATGCAGTTCGACCTGGTGGATCTTCGGCTGTTTGCGGCGATCGCCGAAGCGCGCAGCATCACCCATGGCGCGGCGCGCTGTCATCTGGCGCTGGCCTCGGCGAGCGCGCGGATCAAGGCGCTGGAAGCGGGCCTTGGCGTCGCGCTGTTGCGGCGCGGCCGGCGCGGCGTGACGCTGACGCCCGCCGGCGACAGCCTGCTCGACCACGCGCGGATCGTGCTGCACGCCACCGACACGCTGCGCGGCGATCTCGCCGCCTATGCGCGCGGCGTCAAAGCCAGCGTGCGGCTGATCGCCAACACTGCGGCGCTGTCGGAACATCTGCCGAAGGCGCTGGCGGCGTTCCTCGGCGCCCATTCCAACATCAGCATCGACGTCGAGGAGCGCGAGAGCGCGGAGATCGCCGAGGCGATCGCGTCCGGCGCCGCCGACATTGGCCTGGCGATCGACCAGGCATTGCCGGATTCGATCGAGCGGTTTGCGTTCTGCGACGACCGGCTGGTGCTGGTGGCAGCGAAGGACGACGCCATCGCCGATCGCCGCGCGGTGGATTTCGCCGAACTGCTGCAGCGCGATTTCATCGGGCTGTCGCCGGGCAGCGCGCTGCAGGATCACCTCGGCCGCCACGCCGCGCGGCTCGGCGCGCGGTTGCGGTTCCGTGCCCGGTTGAAGGAGTTTGACGCGATCTGCCAGATGGCGGCGGCCGGGGTCGGCGTCGCGGTGGTGCCGGAGGCGGCGGCGAAGCGCTGTGCCCGCGCGATGCCGCTTGCGGTGTTGCGGATCCGCGATGGCTGGGCCAGCCGCAAGCTGGTGATCTGCGTCCGCGACCTCAAGGCGCTGCCGCGCCCGGCGCAGCAACTCGCCGAGCATCTCCGCCGCGCCGCGCGGTAGCGACGACGTGCCAGCGCTCAATGCTGCGGCGCGGTGCCGATTCCGAAGCCATCCTGCAGCCGCACCGATTCCACGGTGCTGCGCAGCTGATGACCGCGCAACGGCTTGAATAGCACCGCCGCGGGGTGGTCCTGCGCGATCCGCGCGACGTTGGCGGGCTCGCGCGAGCCGGTGATGAAGATCACCTTGGAGCCGACTGCGGCGTGGATCGCGATCGAGGCATCGATGCCGTCGCGCTCGCCCTTCAGCCGGACGTCCATCAAAATCAGCGAGGGACGATGCGCGCGGGCCATCTCCAGCGCTTCGTCGGCGCTTTCGGCGATGCCGCAGACCGCATGACCCATCGCCCGGATCTCCTCGGCGAAGTAATCCGCGATGAAGAATTCGTCTTCGACGATCAGCACACAATCGCTCAAATGGCTCATGTCGCCTCCTTCGGCCTTGCAAAGGTCACCTCGGCGCACCAGCCCCCGATGTCGCGGATGCTGAGGGTGGCGTCGAGTTGCCGCACCAGGCCTTTCAGCACCCGGGTCCGCAGCGCCGCCTTGTCGACATCGGCGCCGCTGTCGGTGCGCCGCGCCGACCTGTTGTCCGCAATCGCCAGCACTACGGCGTCGGCCTCGCGCCGCAAGGTCAGGGCGATCCGGCCGCTGCCCGGCGGGCGCGAATGTTCGAGGCAATCGATGATCAGTTCGGTCACCAGCAGCCCCAGCGGGGCGGCGAAATCGATCGACACCATCAGCGCGATGGAATCGAGCCGCAGCTCGGCGCTGGGGTCGACGCCGTTGGCCATGATGTTGTTGGTGAGTTCCTGCAGAAACGGCGCCACGTCGAAGGCATCGAAGTCGGATTGCATCAACTGCTGATGCGCCAAGGCCAGCACATAGATGCGGCTGCGCAGGTCGTTCAGCGTCTGTCGCAGCTCGGCGTTGCGGCTGTGTCGCGCCTGCGTCGCCAGCAGCGCGTCGACGATCTGCATCTTGTTTTTCACCCGATGGTGCAATTCGCGCAGCAGCAGGTCGCGCTGCTTGACCGCTGCGGTGAGGTCGACGGTGCGGCTCGCGACCCGGGCTTCCAGCACGTCCTGCGAGCGCGTCAGCAGCAATTGTTGCCTGGCAAACTGCACCATGAAGAACAGGAACAGAATGCTGGCCGAGATGAACCAGCTCAACCGGCCGGCGCACCAGCCCACGGTGTAGCGGCCCGGCCCCTCGATCGACAGGATGTTGGAGAACGCCATCGCGGTCAGCACCAGGCTGAGCAACAGGAACATCATATTGTGACGATGCAGCACCGTCAGCACCACGCCGACGCCGGCCACCAGCACCGCCGTTTCCAGCGCGATCAGGACGATGTCGAGCGCGGTCCACGACGTGCCAATGATCAGCGGCGGAAGTTGCTCGACCGCGACGATGGCGAGCAGCACGGAGGCGGCGACCGCGCCGACCACGACACTGACGGCAACGCCGGTGGCGCGGCCGACCCGGCCGGCAGGAATCCGCACCGCGCGGATCTCGAGCAGGATCGCGATCAGCGCCAGCAGCCCGAAGCCGCCGTACCAGAAATTATAGATCCAGCGCGCCGATTGCGCGTTGCCCAGGATGATGATGTCGGGCAGCACGCCGCCGGGAAAGGTCAACAGGTGGAACGGCGCCATCAGGCTGCCGTACAGATAGGCGCAACCCAGCACCAGCATCGACCAGGTGCGCACCGCGCGGGTCATCACGAACAGCAGGAAACTGGTGGAGAGTTGCGTCGCGAGCACGCCGCCGACGAACAACGGGGTGATGCTGGGAAGGTCCGGACCCTTTTCGCCGGCGAATGGGATCAACGCCACGGCGGCGGCCGAATACAGCACAATCACTGCCACGATCGAGCGATAGGCCGGGCGCGGCAGTTGTCGCACCGCGCGCGCGATGGCCGGGGCGATGCGCGGCCCGCCGTCGCTGCCGGGCGAATCCAACACCGGGGTGGCGCGGCGAACCGCGGCGGCAATATTCATGTCCTGCGCCTTGGCGAAGCGGGCCCCCTGCGGTAGCCGCCGGCGTCTCTCCCGGTCTCGCAGAAGGGTGTGCGAGCCCCGCGACGCAACAATATTTCCGGCGATCCGATGCCGGACTTGGCGAAAGACAATGTCTTGCTCAGCGGCCCCGTTCCGCTGGTAGCATTCCGAGCGGCGTTGGGAGGGCGTTCAGCTCGCCAACAGCTTCATCGCGGCCTGGTGGATCCGCGGATCGCCGGCGGCGATGATCCGGCCGCCGTTTTGCGCCGGCCCGCCTTCCCAGGTGGTGATGATGCCGCCGGCGCCGGTGACGATCGGGATCAACGCCGCGACGTCATAGGGCTTCAGCTCGGTCTCGATCACCAGGTCGAGATTGCCGGCCGCCAGCATGCAATAGGCGTAGCAATCGCCGCCATAGCGCGACAACCGCACCTCATGTTCGACGCGGCCATAGGCAGCGCGGTCGTCGGCATTCATCAACAGCGGGCTGGTGGTGTAGGTGGTGGCGTCCTGCAGCAGCGCGCAGCGCCGCACCGCGAGGCTGCGCTCGCCGGACGGGCCGCGATAGCTCGCCGATTGGCTGTCGCCTGAAAAGCGCTCGCCGATGAACGGCTGGTGCATCATGCCGTAGACCGGGGTGCCCCGGTGCAGCAGCGCGATCAGCGTGCCCCAGATCGGAAACCCGGCGATGAAGGATTTGGTGCCGTCGATCGGGTCCAGCACCCAGACATATTCGGCGTCCGGGTTCTCGGTGCCGAATTCCTCGCCGACGATGCCATGCTGCGGGAAGGTCTCCTTGATCATCCGGCGCATCACCGCCTCGGCGGCGCGGTCGGCTTCGGTCACCGGATCGAATTCGTGGCCGGGCGTGCTCTTGTTGTCGATCGCCAGCGCGGTTCGAAACATCGGCAGGATGGTTTCGCCGGCTGACGTCGCAAGCCGCCCGATAAAGGCTGTGAAATCGATGACCGTCACGGAGGATCCTTCTGAAGAGCGCTGCGGCAGGGTTGGGTCTATGGCGTAATGCAATCCGCCGCCGCCCGCTCTTATAATTACGTCGATGGCCGGGAGAAATCGCAAGCCGGCGGCCGCGCCGGGTCCTTTCGACTTTCGCATTGGGTTGCGTCTGGGTGCGTTTTTATGCCGCAACGGCTTCGAAATTGCGGTTGTAAGTCGTAGAAACACACTTCTGGCCGATGCGAACCGCTGTCACTCTCTGTTAAGTCTATGAATAAACTCGAAAAAATACCAACTCGCGGGCTCCGAATGGTGTTCTGACATGCATTTTTGCATGGAAAAACGCGCAAAAACGCTTGCGCTTGGTGCGGCGCAGTCTCATATTGTTGCGGTGCGGTAGCGCCTTGCGCTATCGCTGCCCTCCTTGGGCGTTTCCTCCCTAGACTTGGGCCGCTTGCCAACGCAAGCGGCCCTTTTTTCTTTGCAGGTGACTTTGCAAGGTCGCTTTGCAGGCTTTCTTGCCCCGACCGCACGCCATCGCCAAGCTCGCCGCGCGCGCTACTCGGCAGCGGACTGGAACGAGCCGAGCCCGCCGAGCGGAATCTCCGCCAGTGCATCGGCCAGGATCGCGAAGTCGTCGATCACCTGATCGAACCGCGGGCTGCGTTGGCGCAGCCGCTCGTCCATGTAGATCGCGCGGTTGAGTTCGACCTGCACCGCGTGCAGCCCGCTCGACGGATTGCCGTAATGCTCGGTGATGAAGCCGCCGGCATAGGGCTTGTTGCGGCCGACCGAATAGCCGCGCGCCATCATGGTCTGCTCGACCACGTCGGGGATGGTGGCGACGCAGCTGGTGCCGTAGCGATCGCCGATCACCACGTCGGGGCGCCGCGGCTCGTCGCGCGACAGCCCGATCGAGGGCATCGAATGGCAATCCACCACGATCACCGAGCCGAATCTCTGATGCGCCTTGTTGATGAGCCGGCGCAGCGCGCGGTGATACGGCTTGTACAGCGCCTCGATCCGCCCCAGCGCGTCGTCGACGTCGATCCTTTCGCGATAGATCTCCTGGCCGTCGCCGACCACGCGGGGGATGGTGCCGAGCCCGCCGGCCACCCGCATCGAGCGGGTGTTGGCGAAGCTCGGCAGCCGGCCGACGAACATCCGCGGGTCGAGCTCGTAGGGCTCGCGGTTGACGTCGATATAGGAGCGCGGAAAATGCACCCGCACCACCGGAAAGCCGCGATCGCTGAGGCCTGCGATCAATTCGTCCATGAACGAATCTTCCGAGCGGCGCAGCGCCGCAAGATCGATCCGCGACGCCACCAGGAATTCCGCCGGATAGACCGAGCCGGAATGCGGCGAGTTGAAGATGATCGGTGCACGCCACTGCCCCGGTTCGATGATGTCGAAGGGAGTCGACAGTTCACGGTCAAAAAGCTCACCGTCAAATTCGCTCATCGTCGGCCGTCCCTGCTTCGCGCCCTCGTCGGCCTAGTCAGCTGCCAGCGTGGCCGCTGGGCTGCTGCGAATGATTGTCGGCAATCGCATCCGCTCTGCCAAGTAAATAAATTCTTCGCCGCGCGGGAACCAAGGCCCGAGCCGGCAACCCGCTTGGTTTGTTGCCAGAACCGGCCGGAGCGCGCACAGTCCGCGGCCATCCTGGATGTCTTGCGATATCCGACTTTCACCCGAAATTTACCTAAGCTCGGTCTAACTGGCCGGAATGGTCCTCTCACTCGGGTTTGACATCCAGCCGCCATGCATAAAATCCTCCTCGCCGAAGACGACAACGACATGCGCCGGTTCCTGGTCAAGGCGCTGGAAAACGCCGGATTTCAGGTGTCGTCCTATGACAACGGCCTATCAGCCTATCAGCGGCTGCGGGAAGAGCCGTTTGAAATGCTGCTCACCGACATCGTGATGCCGGAGATGGACGGCATCGAACTGGCGCGCCGCGCCTCCGAGCTCGATCCCGACATCAAGATCATGTTCATCACCGGGTTCGCCGCGGTGGCGCTGAATTCCGACTCCGAGGCGCCGAAAAACGCCAAGGTGCTCGCCAAGCCCGTGCACCTGCGGGAATTGGTCAGCGAAGTGAATAAGATGCTCGCGGCGTAAATCTCCGCGCAAGGCTGCTTGCCTGCGCGCCGTGAAGCCGATATAGGGACCCACCCGTGAAGATCTAAGAGGGCGCGTAGCTCAGCGGGAGAGCACCTCGTTGACATCGAGGGGGTCACAGGTTCGATCCCTGTCGCGCCCACCATTGCCGCCCCGGTCTTGCATCGCCCCGCTTGCCTCCCCCCGCTTGCATCCCCCGATCTGCAACCCGCCGGTTTTGTATCCCCGGTTTTGCGCCCATCGTCTGGCGCCGCCTGCGCGCGGACTGCCGCCGAATCCCGGCCTTTCAATCAAATCCGTGGTGTTGCAAGGCGTTGACGCGGGTCAGCGCGAGAGTTTTGCTGGCCTGCGCCGAGCGTCGCCGCGGCGGATGCGACTTGCTGGCGACAACGCTTGCCGCGCGATGTTGCTGAGGGCTGCGATCTGGCGCAAGCTTTTGCCAGTGATTTGGGCCCCGACCATGCCGGCAGAACCTCAGCGATTGATCGAATCGGCAACCGCCTCGCGGTTCGCGGTGACGCGCAGCTGGATCAACCGCGTCACCACCTGGTTCAACCGCGCCACCTTCCGGATCAAGCGCGGCACGCCGGCGGAAACCTTGGAGGAGGTCGGCCGGCGCTGGCGGCTGGAGCCGAGGCAGAAGCAATTCCTGCTGCAATTCGGCGCCAGCAAGCCGGGCGCCGCCTTCATCGACGAGAAGGTGCAGGCGATCAACCGCGCCGCGTTCCACCGTTCGGCGTTCGCGCTCAATGCGCTGACGCATCTGGTGTTCGTCGATCTCGCCGCGCAACTGACGATGTCGCTGCCGGCGCTGAAAGCGGTGGCGGTCGCCGCCAATCTCTTGCTGGCGCTGGTCGCGCATTTCGAGATGCGGAAGAATTTCCGCGCCTTGGTCGCAGGCCCCAATGCGCTGCCGAAGAAACGCCGCTTCCTCGGCCTGATGGCGAATCCGAAATACAACCGCGCGGTGAAGAAGAGCTCGAAGCCGCACGCCAAGGCCGCCTGGAAGGAAAAGTCGCTGTACCGGCTGGGCTACTTCATCAACGCTGCGACGATCTTCCTCGGCTCGCAATTCATCATCGCACCGGATCACCTGGTGTTTCCGTTCGGCTTCATCACCGGCAAAATCACCGGGCTGTTTTCCACGCTGGTGATCATCTTCGACGTCTGGCGCGGCGTGCGCGCCGGCGAGGACTCCCGGCTCGCCCGCGAGCGCGAGATCGCGGTGTATCGGCATCTCGATATTTGATCAGTTGGAGACGATCGGCGGATCTCGATCCGAATTGATCTGATGCGCCAACCGAAAAGCAAGACGTCATTCCGGGTTCTCTCGCAGCTTGCGCTGCGCGAGCCCCGGAATGACGGCTTCACGGGATGAAGCGCAGCAGGTGATCAACTGATCGTTTCGTGTCGGCCTGATCGGTCGTGTATCGACCGCGGTCGCGGCAGCTTGTATCACGCGCGGCCGCTTGCATCAGCCGCAGTCGCGGCAGCTTTGCGCCGCGGCGTCGCGGCACTGGTGCCGGCCGTTGGTGGCGATGGTCAGGCCGCGGCACATCCAGCTCTTGGCGATCACCCGCAAGGGATCGCGCGCCAACTGATAGAGCACATAAATGTCAAGCACCGCACGCTCCTGTCAGCCCAAGGTCAAGATGGGGGCGGCGCTGCGTAGCTGCCAGCGCCGCCCGGCAGCGATCAGCCATGCAATTTGATCGCGGTCTCGGCGATCACTTTTCCCTGATAACGCGCGCCGCCGAGTTCGTTGGCGCTGGGCTGCCTGGTGCCGTCGCCGCCGGTGATCGTGGTGGCGCCATAGGGCGAGCCGCCGGCGACTTCCTCGAGCGTAGTCAGGCCCGTGTAGCCGTAGTTCAGGCCGACCACCACCATGCCGAAATGCAACAGGTTGGTGATGATCGAGAACAGCGTGGTTTCCTGTCCGCCATGCTGGCTCGCGGTCGAGGTGAAGGCGCCGCCGACCTTACCGTGCAGCACGCCCTTGGCCCACAGCCCGCCGGCCTGGTCGAGGAAATTCGCCATCTGCGAAGCGATTCGGCCAAACCGCGTGCCGGTGCCGATAATGATGGCGTCGTAATTGGCGAGGTCGTCGACGGTGGCGATCGGCGCGGCCTGGTCGAGCTTGTAGTGCGAGGCCTTGGCGACCTCCGGCGGCACCAGTTCGGGGACGCGCTTGATGTCGACTTGGGCGCCGGCTTCGCGCGCGCCTTCGGCGACGGCGTTGGCCATGGTCTCGATGTGGCCGTAGGCGGAATAATACAGAACAAGAACTTTTGCCATTTTGGGCTCCGGTTGGTTGAGGGTGAAGAGAAGGTCGCCATGGCCGGGCCGCTGCGGTTGCCCGCAGGCCGGCCCGACCACCCACGTCCCGGGGGGCGCGGAGACGCGGATGCCCGGCAACGGCGAGGCCGGCCGGGCACGGCGAAGGGTTATGCGGCGTCGACCAGCACCAGCTCTGAGTCTTCCAGCGCGGTGATGGTGAGCTTGGCCTCGTCGCGGATCGCGGCGCCGTCGCGGGCGTTCACCGTGACGCCGTTGACCTCGACCGAGCCCGCCGCCGGCACCAGATAGAGATGCCGTGCCTTGTCCGGCGCGTATTCCGCGGTTTCGCCGGCCTTCAGCGTGGTCGCCAACACCCTTGCGTCGGCGCGGATCGGCAGCGCCCCGGCGTCGGCGGCAAAGCCGGAGGCGATGGTGACCAGCTTGCCGGAGCGGTCGGCCTTCGGGAACGGCTTGGCGCCCCAGGTCGGCTGGCCGCCCTTGCCGATCGGCTCGATCCAGATCTGGAAGATCCGGGTGGTCTGCGGCTCCAGATTGTATTCGGAATGCCGCACGCCCGAGCCCGCGCTCATCACCTGGACATCGCCGGCCTCGGTGCGGCCCTTGTTGCCCATGCTGTCCTGATGGGTGATCGCGCCCTCGCGGACATAGGTGATGATTTCCATGTCCTTGTGCGGATGCGCCGGAAACCCGGTGTTGGGGGCGATCTCGTCGTCATTCCAGACCCGCAGGGCGCCATGGCCCATATTGTCCGGGTCGTAGTAATTGGCGAACGAGAAGTGGTGTTTGGCGTTCAGCCAGCCGTGGTCGGCGCCGCCGAGTTTTGCAAACGGACGAAGTTCGATCATGTCGCTCTCCATTTCGTGGCGCGCGAGGCGCTCAGATGCGTTGCGTTGCGCTGGCATCTGGATAAGCCGTCCCGCATGACCTATAAATAGAAACAATCGAAACTCATTGTTTCAGGAATTGCTATGACGAAGCTCCCGGACTTCGAGGCGCTGGCGATCTTCGCCAAGGTGGTGGAGCTGCGCTCGTTCGCCGCGGCCGCCGACGAGCTGACGCTGTCGAAGGCCACCGTGTCGAAGGCGGTGAGCCGGTTGGAGCAGAAGCTCGGCGCGCGGCTGTTCAACCGCACCTCGCGGCGCCTCGCCTTGACCGATGCCGGCCACACGCTCGCCGAGCGCGCCGCGCGGCTATTGGCCGATGGCGAGGCTGCGGAGGCCGAGGCGCTGGCGCAATCGGCGGCGCCGCGCGGGCTGGTGCGGCTGGCGGTGCCGATGACCTTCGGCGTCAAGGTGATCGCGCCGCTATTGCCGGAGTTCATGTTGAAATACCCGGAGGTGGCGATCGACCTGCATCTGTCGGACGCCACCGTCGACCTGATCGGCGACGGCTTCGATGCCGGCATCCGGATCGCCTCCTTGCCGGATTCCTCGCTGCTGGCGCGGCGGCTGTGCCCGATGCCGCGCTACACCGTGGCGGCGCCGTCCTATTTGGCGGCGCACGGCCGGCCGACCCATCCGATGCATCTCGCCAGCCACCGCTGCCTCGGCTACGCCTATCTGTCGACGCCGAACACCTGGCACTACAGCAACGCCGCCGGCGAGCAGGCCGACGTGCGGCTGTCGGGGCCACTGCGCGTCAACAATGGCGAGGCGCTGCTGCCGGCGCTGCTCGCCGGGCTCGGCATCGCCGATCTGCCGGAGTTCATCGTCGGCGAGGCTTTGGCCTCCGGCGCCGTCGAGGTGATCCTGCAGGGCTGGCACCAGCGCGAGGGCGCGGTGCATTTGGTGATGCCGCCCGGCGGCCCGCGTGCGGCGCGGGTCGAGGTGCTGGCGGATTTTCTGGCGGAGAGGCTGGGGCGCCGCGGGCGCGGGGCGGGTCTGATCTCGTCAAGCGTAACTGATTGAATAAAACAGCCGACACGAGCGCCTTCCCTCGCCCCGCTTGCGGGGAGAGGGTGGCGTGACAAGCGGAGCTTGTCGCGCCGGGTGAGGGGGCGCCGCGTTATGTCGAAGCGCCCCCTCACCTGACCCGGCTTCGCTCACGCTCCGCCGGGTCGACCTCTCCCCGCGAGCGGGGAGAGGTGAAGAGGTGCCGCGGCGGCGCTACTCGAGATTGACGTTGAATTCGTAGGAGCGCTCGGCGCCGACCAGCGTCAACTTCAGCGCCGCGCCGTCGGGCTTCACCCCGGGCGGCAGGCCTTCGAGTGCGAATTCGAAGCGTTTCACCCCGGCGGGGCTGGGCTCGATCCGCTTTGGCACCGGCAGCGACCAATCCGGCGTCGGACCCTCGACGAACAGATCGACCGCGGTGAAGTCCGGCGTCGCGACGTCGACGATCACCGACTGGCCGTCGCGCTTGACGTCGCGCACCGTCACCGCGTGCGGATCGCCGACATTGGCCGGCACCGGCACGGTGTCGAGCGCCGCCGACAGCGCGGCGTCCTGGGTGCTGGCGACGCTGACAAAGGCGAGCTCGGGGCTGGCCTCGACCGGCACGCAGAGTTTTTCGCACACCGCGTAATTCACCGTGGCGCGCAGCGTCACCGGCTTTTCGGCGTTCTTGGCGACGATGCGCAGCGGCAGCACCACCTGCTTCTGGTAGCCCAGCGAGGTGCCGCCGGCGCCGTCGGCGAACCGGGTCGGCGCCGGCCACAGGATGGTCACCGCCTCGACATTGTCGGATTTGCTGAAATCGAACCGCGGTGGCACCCCGGAATCGCCCGGCGCCCGCCAATAGGTCTTCCATCCCGGTTCGAGCTGGATCGCGATGCCGCCGAGCAGCACCGAGCCGGAGCGCGACCCCGCCAGCAGCCGGACCGCCGAATGGCTGTCACTGAGCCATGGTGAACTGTCTTCGGCCCTCGCCTCACAAATCAGACAGGCCGCCAAGGCGGCTGCGGCGAGCAAGACCCTGCGGAACGGAACCATAGCGCTCATCTGACGTCTTTAGAGACCGGACCGGCCTCGAACCTTGCGTGTGACACGGCGACCGGGGTGCGGACCACGGCTTGATTGACAGGATAGCCACCCAATATCAGGATGTGGGACAAAATGAGAATGCCTAGCTGATGGACCCCAAAGCGAAAGCGCCGAAACGCGACGAAACCAGGGGGGCCGAGGACGCCTCCGGGCGCCGCTATCTCGATGGGCAATTGCTGATCGCGATGCCGGTGATGGAGGACGAGCGGTTTGCCCGTTCGGTGATCTATGTCTGCGCGCATTCCTCGGAAGGTGCCATGGGCATCATCGTCAACCGCCCGGCCGGCAGCATCGATTTCCCCGAGCTGTTGGTGCAGCTCGACATCATCGACAAGGCCGATCAGATCAAGCTCCCGGAAAACGCCGAAACCATGAAGGTGTTGAAGGGCGGGCCGGTGGAGACCGGCCGCGGATTCGTGCTGCATTCAAGCGACTTCTTCATCAAGGACGCCACTCTGCCGATCGATGAAGGTATTTGTCTGACCGCCACCGTCGATATTTTGAAGGCGATCGCCAAGGGTGCGGGGCCGAAACACGCGATCCTGGCGCTCGGCTATGCCGGCTGGGCGCCCGGCCAGCTCGAGACCGAGATCCAGGGCAATGGCTGGCTGCATTGCCCGGCCGACGCCGACCTGATCTTCGGCGGCGATATCGAAGAGAAATATTCCCGCGCGCTGCACAAGATCGGCATCGAGCCCGGCATGCTGTCGAACGAAGCCGGCCACGCCTGAACGCGCCGTATTCCGACCGGCAAGGCGTTACGCCGCGGTGTGACGTCGCCAAACCCCAAGGCGACTTGTTCGGTTGGCCCAGCTGCCGGTGACAGATTCAAGGCCGGGGCCGCATCCATAGTGAGGCTTTGGATGGGATCGCGGACGAGGGTGCCGCGGCGGGATGGGGGTGTTGTTTCCCAAGCGGAATCGAGGATGGTTCTGACACCATGATATCTGGCACCATGATATTGAGAAATTCAGTGAACCGCGGGAAGTAAAAGTCCCGGGCCAAAAAGAAGTCGATCAGGCAATTTCCCAATACACAAATACAGACCACGGCAGCAAAAGCGGACGGCGCACTGCCGGTGGACGAATAAAAAATGCTCGGCGACAGTACTACGGCCGCGATGAAATTATTAACTATCCAAATCAGGGAGGCTTGCATAGGAAACATCGCCGCAATTGTCGGGAGATTACTGGCGTTAGGGAATAGCTCCAAGAAGACCGGGCTCACGACGGCGCGTGACCGAAAATAATTGAAAATGAGATACACCACGTTCCACACCATCAAGAACGAGTACACTCGCGCGAAATTCAACCAGTTGCTGATTTGGAAAGCCAGAAAGACGATGATCAGCGTTTGAAACGTAAGGATGACAACCTCGAATTTATACAGGTTTCTGTCGCTGTTCAGAACGAGCTTCTTGAATTTTGAAAAGTCATTGGGATCGTCCGAAAGGTCGATGCTGAGATTAACGAGCTTGAAGATTTCGGTATAACGAATGTCGAAAATTCGTACGTCGCCAATATAGAAGCGAAGAAACGTCAGGACAAAAACAACGAAGAGTATGAAACAGATCAGTGGGTGCTCGGTGATGCGATTTTGCGGCGAAACAACGCCGTTAAGCCAATCCATTTGAATGAGCACGGTATTGAGCGTCGAGAGGGCGGCAAAGGTTCCGGCTGAAAATACGATGAGCCAGCACGCCTTGATGGCGGCGTGAGAATTCGAAATGGCATCGGACACGAAGGCGCGCGCGAGTTTCTGAGACATACGTTTCTCCGAAAGAGTATTCTTTCCGGAAAGATACAGGCCGCAAAAAGTAGAGAACGTTTCGGAATCAAACGATTATACTCGTGGCCAACGACGACTGACGCCAGTCGCGGTTGATTGTTCGATCACCCCGCCTCGGCCAGCCGCTCTTCCGCCAGCAGCTTCATCGCCGTATCGGCGTCCATCGGCTCGCCGAAGGCGAAGCCCTGGGCGTATTCGCAGCCGAGTTGGTACAGCTCGACCGCGTCGGAATCGGTCTCGGCGCCTTCGGCGACCACTTCCATGCCGAGGTCGTGCGCCAGCGCGATGATCGATTTCAGGATCACCGGGCGGGTGCCGCGGCTGGTGGTGCGGACGAACGACTGGTCGATCTTGATGGTGTCGAACGGGAAGCGCTGCAGATAGGCCAGCGAGGAATGCCCGGTGCCGAAATCGTCGAGCGACAGCCCGGTGCCGAG
>NZ_DASWPE010000112.1:0-22244 GCF_036404135.1 Rhodopseudomonas sp.
CGAATTGCGCTGCAGCTATGATCCGGCGACCCGCGGCGGCAACGCGCCGGACGGCCGCAAGGTCAAAGCCACGATGCATTGGCTGTCGGCGGCGGACGCGGTGCCGGCGGAAATCCGGGTCTACAACCCGCTGTTCGTCAATCCGTCGCCGGATGCGGCCAACTTCGCCGCCGACCTCAATCCGCAATCGCTCGAAGTGTTGAGCGACGCCCGGGTCGAGCCGGCGATCTTGCAGGCCGCGCCGGGCGAGGTGGTGCAGTTCGAGCGGCAGGGCTATTTCGTGCCCGATCCGGACTCCACGAAGGACAAGCCGGTGTTCAACCGCACCATCGGCCTGCGCGACAGCTTCGCCAAAGAGGTCGCGAAGGCCTGACGCCCTCACGCTGAGGGGTGGCAGTCCGCGGTTGCGGGCTGCAACCTTTTGTTTCATTTTGACCGCGCGGCGCGTCAGGGGCGTGCGGGGTGAGCGAAACGCGTAACAGTCGGCCACGGGCGAAAACCTGGTCGTTGGGCGAGGCCGCGCGGGCCAGCGGCGTGGCGCCGCTTGGCGTTGCCGCGTGGCAGCGCGTCGTCGATCGGCTGCGCGGCTGGGCCCATGCCGAAGCCGGCGCCGGGCGGTTGCTGCCCTGGGTGCCGGTTTCGTTCGGCGCCGGCATCGCGCTGTATTTCGCCGCCGATCATGAGCCGGTCGCCTGGGTGGCGGCGCTGGCGGCTTGCGGCTTTGCCGGCGCGGCCGTGGCGCTGCGGCGGCAGCGGGTGTTCGCGCTGGCGGTGCTGATCGCGGCGCTGGCTGCGGGCTTTGCCACCGCGGCGCTGAAGGCGTCACGTATCGTGCACGACGTGCTGACGCGGCCGATCCATATGGTCGGCCTGCAGGGCTTCATCGAGACCCGCGAGGAGCGCGACAAGACCGACCGCTTCGTGCTGCGCGTCGTGCAGATGGACGCCGCGCGCGATCAGGGCGCATTCGAGCGGGTGCGGCTGTCGGTGAAGAAGGGCACCGCGCCCGCAGTCGGCAGCTTCGTTGAATTGAAGGCGCGGCTCGCGCCGCCGCTGCAGCCGCTGCGGCCGGGGGCTTACGATTTCGGCCGCGACCTGTATTTCCAGGGCATCGCCGCCACCGGCTTCGTGATGGGCGCGATCCGGCCGCGGCCGCCGCCCGGCGAACCGGGATGGGCGCTGCGCTACGCCGCCACCATGCAGGGTCTGCGCGACGCCATCGACGCGCGGATCCGGCTGACGCTCAGCGGTGATGATCGCGCGATCGCCACCGCGCTGTTGACCGGGCGCCGCGACGCCATCACCACGCCGGTCAACGACGCGATGTTCATTTCCGGATTGGGTCACGTGCTGTCGATCTCCGGCTATCACATGGCGGTGGTCGCCGGCGTGGTGTTCTTCACGGTGCGCGCGCTGCTGGCGCTGATCCCGGCCTTGACCGTGACCTTTCCGATCAAAAAATGCGCCGCTGCTGCCGCGCTCGCCGCGGCGCTGTTCTATCTGCTGCTGTCCGGTGCCGAGGTGGCGACGCAGCGCTCCTTCCTGATGACCGCGGTGGTGCTGATCGCGGTGCTGGTGGATCGGCAGGCCATCACCTTCCGCACCCTGGCGGTGGCGGCGATGATCGTGCTGACGCTGGCGCCGGAAGCCCTTGTGCATCCGAGCTTTCAGATGTCGTTCGCAGCGACGCTTGGCCTCGTCGCGCTGGTGCAGATCGGCATGCCGAAACTGTTTGCCGCGCCGGACAATTCCGCGACCGCGCGCGCGGCGCTGTGGGGCGCGCGGGAAATCATGGTGCTCGGTCTTGCCTCGCTGGTCGCGGGCCTTGCGACGACGCCCTATGCGGCGTTTCATTTCCATCGGGTGACGCCGTATGGCGTGCTGGCGAATCTATTGGCGATGCCGGTGGTGTCGGCGTTGGTGATGCCCGCGGGACTATTGGGACTCGCGGCAATGCCGTTCGGCTTCGACGGCGTGTTCTGGCGGCTGATGGAATTCGGCATCGACTGGATGATCGTGGTGGCTGAGGGCGTCGCATCGTTGCCCGGCGCGGTCGGCCGGGTCGCGGCGTTCGGCACCGGGCCGTTGTTATTGGCGACGCTCGGCATCATCCTGCTCGGGCTGTTGCGCACGCCGCTGCGCTTTGCCGGCGCGGCATTGCTTGGCGTTGCTATCAGCTCGGCCTTGCTGACGCCGCAGCCGGACATTCTGGTCGCAGCCGATGGTCACCACGTTGCAGTCCGCGGCGCCGATGGCCGGCTGCGGCTGATGCAGGACGGCAAGGACGCGTTTCTTTTGAAGGAATGGCTCGCCGCCGACGCCGATAGCCGCGCGGTGAGCGATCCGACGCTCGCCGAGGGCGTGTCCTGCGATGCGTCGGGCTGCGTCGCGCCGCTCGCCGATGGCGGCCTCGTCGCGCTGGCGCGGCGGCCGGACGCCGTGGCGGAGGATTGCGAGCGGGCGCGGCTGATCGTGACGCTGCGGCAGAAGCCTGCCGACTGCGCGGCGCCGGTGATCGACCTCGAAAATTTGCGCGGGCAGGGCGCGCAAATGTTGCGGCAAACCCGTGGCAGCTTCGTCACCACCGCGAACCGGCCGCGCGGCGTCGACCGGCCATGGTCGCGCCCGGTTCCCGAGCCGCAAGAGCGCTCCGATACCGCTGCGCCAAGCCGACGCGGTGCGACGGCGGCGCCGGTCGATGCCACGCCGCCGGAGGCCGAGCGGCAGGACGACGACTGAGCGTGGCCGACCATCGATCTGCGCCGACCGACTTAGCGCAATGTCGACCGACTAAGCGCAACGCCGACAAATTGGTCGACGATCGCCGACCCGGCCGTCCCTCGCCATCGCGGCTGCTACTTGGTCGCTTAGTACTTGCGATACAGCCCGATCAGCTTGCCCTGGATGCGGACCCGGTTCGGCGGCAGAATGCGCACCTCATAGGCGGCGTTGGCCGGCTCCAGCGCGATCGAGGCGCCGCGGCGGCGGAAGCGTTTCAGCGTGGCTTCCTCCTCGTCGATCAAGGCGACCACGATGTCGCCGGTGTCGGCGCTGTCGTTCTTCTGGATCAGCGCCATGTCGCCGTCGAGAATGCCGGCGTCGACCATCGAATCGCCGCGCACTTCGAGCGCGTAGTGCTCGCCGGAGCCGAGCATGTCAGCCGGCATGCTGATGGTGTGGCTGCGGGTCTGCAGCGCTTCGATCGGGGTGCCGGCGGCGATCCGGCCCATCACCGGCACCGCGACGGTGCGGCCGCCATCGTCATCGGCGCCGATCGACGCGGCGGGGCGCACCTTGCCGAGATTGCCTTCGATCACCGAGGGCGTGAAGCCGCGGCGGCCGTTGCCGCCGCCGGGATTGACGCCGAGCTCCGGCAGCTTGATCACTTCGATGGCGCGGGCGCGGTTCGGCAGCCGGCGGATGAAGCCGCGCTCTTCCAAAGCGGTGATCAGCCGGTGGATGCCGCTCTTGGAGCGCAGGTCGAGCGCGTCCTTCATTTCGTCGAAGGACGGTGGCACGCCGGCTTCCTTCAGCCGTTCATTGATGAAGCGCAAGAGTTCGTATTGTTTGCGGGTGAGCATCTTCACCAGTCCTCAAAAAGCTTGGCGTTGACGGCCGTGGAGCGGCCCGCCGCGTTCCCGGGAAGTTCGCAGCGGCGCGAAATCTCGAAAACAAATCATGAACGAACACTATCTGTTCCATATGTGTTCCGCAACCCGTTAATTTGCGGTCAAGATATTCGCCGATCGCTACAACGGCAGCTTAAGAATGCTGCAGGGCGAGCCGGCGCTCGCCGCCGGCGCGAAGGGCGGCCGAATCAGCAAGGCCTCGGCCTTCGACAGATAGCCCAGCAGCGAGGAATCCTGCCGCTCCACCGGGGTGGCGACCGGCCGGCCGCTGTCGTCGAACGACAGCGCGGCGCGCAGATAGTCCTCGCGGCCGTCATTGGCGGCGACGTCGCGACCGAGTACGGCGCGTTCGCGGCGCGGCGCGACGTCGGCGCGGCCGCTGAGCGCGCGGATCAACGGCACCATGAACAGATAGGCGCAGACATAGGACGACACCGGATTGCCGGGCAGGCCGATCACCCGCATCGCGCCGAGCCGGCCGTGCATCATCGGCTTGCCGGGCCGCATCGCGATCTTCCAGAACGCCATCTCGACGCCCTCGGCCTCAAGCGAGCGCAGCACCATGTCGTGGTCGCCGGCCGAGGCGCCGCCGGTGGTGACCAGGATGTCGGCGCCTTCGGCGCGGGCGCGGCGGACCGCGGCGGTGGTGGCGTCGATGGTGTCGGCGGCGATGCCGAGGTCGAAGGTCACAGCACCTTCCTCGCGGGCCAGCGCGTGCAGCGCGTAGCCGTTGGAGTAAAGAATCTGGCCGGGGCCGGGGGTAGCGCCCGGCATCAGCAATTCGTCGCCGGTGGCGAGCAGCGCGACGCGCGGCCGGCGCCGCAGCGGCAGCAGCGGGTAGTTCATCGACGCCGCCAGCGCCAGGTCGCGGTCGCTCAACCGGCTGCCCTGGCGCAGCAGCACGTCGCCTTCGTTGAAATCGATGCCGGCAGGCCGGATGTGGCGGCCGAACTTCGCCGCCTCGTTGAGAATCACCACGTCGCCGTCGCGCGAACAATCCTCCTGGATCACCACGGTATCGGCGCCGTCCGGCACCACGCCGCCGGTGAAGATCCGGATCGCTTCGCCTTGGCCCAGCGCGCGGTCGATCGGCCGGCCGGCGGCGACTTCGCCGATCACCCGCAGCCGGGTGCCGGGGGCGGTGGCATCGCCGCCGCGGATCGCGTAGCCGTCCATCGCCGACATCGCCTGCGGCGGCTGGGTGCGCCGCGCCGAAAGGTCGCGCGCCAGCACGCGGTGATGCGCGGCGTCGAGCGCGACCGGCTCCTCGGGCAGCGGGTCGGCGCCCGCCAGAATCGCGGCGAGCGCATCGGCAACCGGCATCAGGGCCATTGGTGAAATCTCCGGGGGGCGGGCGGCGCAAAGGCGCCGGGAAGGCGCTTCGTCGCACCAAGGTTACTACGATCCCGCGGCCGATGTCAGGCACCTGGGCGGGCAAACCGCAGCGCGCTGGCGCCAGCCGCGGCGCCGTTGCCGTCGGCGGCGCTGCGGCGATTACGGCTGCGGCAGCCGCTTGCAGTCCATCGAATAGACCAGCTCGCCCTTTTCGGTGCGGCCGATCGGCTGGCACGGCGGGAAGCTGGTTGCCGCGGCGCTCGGCGCGCTGGCGGCGGGTGTGGCGGCGGCGGCGCTGGGGAGTGCGGGCGCGCGGGGCGCAACGGGTGCCGTGGCCGGGCTGCCGCTCGCCGCCGGAGCATTGGCGTCCCACACCGTCGGCATCTCGGCCAGCGTCCAGCCGTTGCGGCTGACATAGACGTAAACGAAGCCGGCGCCGAACACCACGATCACGGCGCGCAAAATCCACTTTGCCATATCCTGCATCGGTGCTCCTGCGACAGGCCGCGATGTGCGCAGCCAGGATGAGGCCGCGTGCGGCTGCGGCTCTCATAGCCGCGGCGCGGGCGTTTCGACAAGATGGAAAGGCGGCGCAAGCCGCGTCCGACCTGCGGCCAATTGCAATGCCGATCGCGGCGTCCGGCGCGTGGCAGATCGATCACCGCGACTCGTGGACCCCGCCCCCGACCCTCACCGCTAGGGGCAGCGGACCGCTCCGCGCGGTGGGGAAGGGGTGATGATCAGAGCGCGCGAGAAACGGTGATGACCGGCAGCGCGCTGCCGCGCGTATTGGCCGAGCGCTGATCGCGCGCGCGATCCCCCCCCCCCACACAAACGACAAGCCCGGCGCGGAGCCGGGCTTGTTTCGAAGACGGATCAGCCGACGATCGCTGGCGCGATCCGGCCAGGCTCAATTCCGAGGCTCAATAGCGCGGGATCGGGAAATTGCCCAAGCGATAGTTGAGCCGGGCGACGACCAGATCGGTATCGCCGCCGGAGCCATAGACGCTGGTCAGGTTCAGCCCGGTCGCGGCGCTGACGAAGCTGACATTGTGCTTGTTCTCGAAGATATGGTCGTATTCGACGCCGAGCGACCAGTTCGAGTAGAAGCCATATTCAAGCCCAACGCCGACGGTGGCGCCGAGCCGGGTATTGTAGCCCGTCGACGCGGTCACCAGGCCGGTCGTGTTGCTGATGAAATCGTAATTGCGGTCGGTCACCGCGGCGCCGCCCTTGACGTAGAGCAGAGCGTTGTTCCAGGCGTAGCCGAGCTGGCCGGTGAACAGGCCGAAGGCGTCGAGCTTGGAGTGAATGGTGGTGGCCGCGCCGGTCGCGATGGCGGTGCTGCCGTGCAGATCCGCCCAGTTGCCCTGAATTTCCAGGCCGAACACCCAGGAGGAGTATTGCGCGCGATAGCCGATCTGGCCGCCGGCGACCGCGCCGTCGCCGTCATAGCTTCCCAGGAAGGTGGCGGTGGTGTCGTTGGAGCGGTTGTCGTGGCTCTGGCCCCAGCCGCCATTGGCGCCGATGTAGAAGCCGGTCCAGTCATAGACCGCGGCGACCGGAGGCGGCGCCTTGGTGTAGCGCGCCGGAAGGTCAGCGGCCAGCGCGGCGCCGCTGCTGGCAGCCAGGAGGAGTGTGGAAATTGCGAGCTTGTTCATTCTGATGCCCCTGAAATCTGTTCGATTGCAATGTTCGATGAATGCAACTGTAATCCGCGATGGTGGCCGTTGGCTGTAGCGGGCGCGCAACACCAGGTTGTAAAACCATCGCGATGGTCTCAAGGGTAGTTGGATGCTGCGGGCCGGCCGATCACGGTCCGCCCGCCCGCGTGCCCCGCAGCGCGCAGGCTGGGCCGTCGCGCCGCGGGCGGCGCCGGGTGTCGCAGGGCGATCGTTAGGCCGCGCGCACCGAGCCCAGGAATTTGCCGACCTCGGCCTTCAAACGTGCGCTTTCGCTCGACAGCGAACGCGCCTCGGAGAACACCTGCGACGACGCCGTCCCGGTCGCGGTGGCGCCGCGCTGCACGTCGGCGACGCTGGCGCCGACCTGCTCGGTGTCATGCGCGGCCTGCTGCACGTTGCGGGAAATCTGTTCGGTGGCGCTGCCCTGGTGCTGCACCGCCAGCGCGATGCTGGTCGAGATCGCCGACATCTGCGCGATGGTGTCGCTGATCTCCTTGATCGACTCCGAGGATTGCGTGGTCGCGGCCTGAATGCCGCCGACATGTTCGTTGATGTCCTGGGTGGCGCGCGCGGTCTGCGACGCCAGCGCCTTGACCTCCGAGGCCACCACCGAGAAGCCGCGGCCGGCTTCACCGGCGCGCGCGGCTTCGATGGTGGCGTTCAACGCCAGCAGGTTGGTCTGCTTGGCGATCGAGTTGATCAGTTCGACGATGTGGCCGATACGGTCGCCGGCAGCCGCCAGCAGGCCGACATGGTCGTTGGTGCGCCGGGTCTGCTCGGCGGCCTTGGCGGCGATCGCCGCCGATTCGCGGATCTGGCGGCCGATCTCGTCGACCGACGTTGCCATCTGCTCGGCCGACGCCGCCACCGACTGCACCTTGCTGGTGACCTCGCTGGACGTAGCCGCCACCGCGCTGGCGAGCTCGCGCGAGCGCTCGGCGGTCGCGGTCAGCGAGCCCGCGGACTGCTCCAGCCGGATCGACGCCGAGGACACCCCCTCGATGATCTCGCCGATCGCCACTTCGAAGCCGTCGGCGAGCCTGGTCATATCGGCCTTGCGGCGTTCGGCGACCACGGCGTCACGCTGAATCTTGGCCGCAACCTCGTCGCGCGCCCGCTGTTGCGACAGCTCCTTGAAATGCTCGACCGCGCGCGCCATGTCGCCGACCTCGTCGCTGCGCGCCAGGCCGGGCAGCACCACTTCGACGTCGCCGGCGGCGAGCTTTTGCATCGCCGAGGTCATCCGCGCGATCAGCGTGGCGATGCGCTGGCCGAACAGCAGCGCCAGGACGCCGATGCCAAGCGTGGCGCCGCCGATCGCCCAGGCCAGCAGCCTGCGCAATTCGACCGCGCTGGCTTCTGAGGATTGGTAGCGCTCGTCCGCGGCCTTGATCAGCACGTCCAGCGTCGGGCGGTTGCGCTGATACACGGTGACGAAATCCGCGGCCTCGTCGTTCAGCGTGCTCTGGCTGACCATGTAGGCGAGGAAGCTCGCATTGTACGACTTGATCAGCGCCGCAAGCTCGGTCTTGACCGCGGCGGACAATTCCGACGCCGCCAGCAGGTCGGTGAATTCGCCGACCCGCTTGTCGAACTGATCGCCATATTTCTCGTCGCCGCGCAGCATGAAATCCTTTTCATGGCGGCGCATCATCAGCATCAGGTTGGCCAATCGCGGCTGATCGAATTCGGCGAGCCGGCTCTCGACCTGGTGCACGGTGGCGCGCAGCTTGCCCTGCAGCCCCTGATTTTCGTTGAAGCCCAGGATCTGCTGCGCCGACACCAGGTTCTGGAACCGGGTGAGATAGAGGTTGAAGCCGGAGCGCAGCGCGCTGGTCTGCTTCAGCGGATCGCCGTCGTCGAACGGCTCCACCAGCTTTTCGATGGCGTCGAGGTGGGCCTGCGCCGCGCCGACCACGGCCTTGTGGCTGGCGATCAGCCGGTCGTCCGGCTTGCGCAGAAACGCATTCGCAATCAGCCCGGCCTCGAGATAATTGGCGGAGAGTTCGACGACATGGGCGCGCAACGCGATCCGCTGCGCGGATTGCTGCTGGGCGTGGTCGGCGAGCTTGAGCCCGAACAGGCAGATCGCGCCGGTCAGCAATACGCCAACGATTCCCAGGAGCGCGATCTGCACGCGCAGGCCAATCCGGAGGCTGCGAGCCAATCGGCCGCCAAGGGCTGCGAGTCGACCGCGAAATTTGAACATGGGAGACAGCTTTCCAGGCACATTGATATCAACACGCGATCTCATCGATCAGCATGATCACCTCGTGATGACGTGGTCGTAGGAAGCCAATCGAGAAGATTCGGTAAAGCGCCGCGGGCAATTTTGAATTGCGGAAAAGCTGCGCAGCGCCGCCGATTCTTTGTGCAGCCGCTGTCACATTTGTTACGTCAAATTCTGTGTAGCGGGCGGAGCTACACGCCGAGCGCATCCAGCGCGCGGGCGACGTCGGCGCTGCTATGCACATGCACCGCGAGCAGGCCGCGGGCGCGAGCGGCGTCGATGTTCTCGATCAAATCGTCGAAGAACACGATGCGCTGCGCCGGCACGCCGATCTCGGCGATCACATGATCATAGGCGGCGAGTTCGGGCTTGCGCATGCCGATCGTCGAGGAGACGAACACCCGGCGGAACTGGCCGAGCAACGCGGCGTGGGCTTGCGAGAAATGCGCAACATGCGCGGGGTTGGTGTTGGAGAAGGCATAGAGCGGCAGCCGCTTGGCGGCGCGCGCCAGCAACGCGGCGATGCCCGGCATTTCCCCGACCAACAGCGCGTTCCAGCCGGCCAGCCATTGCGCGTCGGTGAGCGCGACGCCGAGTAGCCCGCGCAACGCGGCGAAGAACGCGGCGTCGTCGATCTCGCCGCGCTCGTGGCGGCGATAGGCGTCGTTCGCCACCCAGCGGCCGCGCAGCTCGGCCGGCGCGCAGCCGGCGTCGCGGGCCCAGGAGGCCAGAGCGCGATCGAAATCGATCTCGAGCACCACCCGTCCGAGATCGAACAGCAGGGCGTCGGCGGTATCGGGCGCAAGCGTCACGGGCATCCGCCGCATCTACACAAGCGCGGCGCGCGGGGCAATGCCGGCTGTTAGAGTTTTGCTAACGCTGTCGACGCGTTCCGCCGGCGCGCGGGCGGATGCAACACAGCGTTAGCAATTCGCTGCGAGGCGAGGGGTATATTCGCTGCTTCCAGCGTGAGCCCGCGGCGATGCCGCGAGCAATCTCGGCTTAGGCGACGGCGATGGCATTACGACGACCGGGAAACCGCAAGAAGAAGCCGGAAGAAGCCACCGGCAGTCACGTCGGCGGCTGGTTCGTCACCTTCGCCGACCTGATGGGGCTGATGACCAGCTTCTTCGTCATGCTGGTGTCGTTCTCCAACCAGGACCAGCACAAGCTGCAGATCGTCGCCGGCTCGATGCGCGACGCCTTCGGCGTGCAGATGGATGCGCGCTGGTCGGGGGTGATCGAGACCGACGGGCTGCCGACCCGCGGCAAGGTCAAGAACGTCGAGCATATCGCCCCGGACCAGGCCACCAACCAGCCGAGCCCGGACGAGGGCGGCGGCATGGCCAAGCTGGGTACGCAATTGAAGGCCGACCGCGAATTCGCGCTGGCCTCGGCGTCGCTGCGCCAGGCGCTGCAGGACATGCCGGAGATCAGCGAAATCTCCAAGAACGTTATGTTCGAGGACACCCCGCAGGGGCTCAATCTGCAGATCGTCGATCAGGAGGGGCGGCCGATGTTTCCGGACGGCTCGCCGCTGCCCTATGAGCGCACCATGCTGCTGGTGCGCAAGCTGGCGGCGCCGCTGCGCGCCACCGCGCTGCGGGTCTCGATCGTCGGTCACACCGCCGCGGCGGCGGCGCGCGACGACGACGACGCCTTCGTGCTGTCCTGGCAGCGCGCCAATGCGGTGCGGCAGATTCTGAAGGGCGAGGGGCTGCCGTCTAGCCACGTGTTCGCGGTCGCCGGCAAGGCCGACAGCGAGCCGTTGTTTCCCGACGCGCCGCTGCTCGCCGCCAACCGCCGCGTCACCATCACCCTGATGCGCGAGAACACGGCGATGCCGCCCGGCCTGAAGCCGTAACGACTAACTCGGGTTATTGCGAAGCACGCGCGCTGGCCTGGATGCGTTCGCGCCACAGCGGCTTGATCGCCTCCAGCGCCAACAGCCCGACGACCGCGGCACCGAGCGTCAACGCCAGATCGTCGGGGTGCAACGGCCCGAACTTGAACAAGTCGCGCGCCGCCGGCCACGCCAGCGACAGGCTGAGCACGCTGACGACCAGCGCCAGCACCGCGATCAGCGTCGGGCTCGGCCGGCGCAGCGCCGCCCATAATGACGAGCTGAACGAGCGGTTGAGCAGGATCAGCCCGACGATCGACAGCACCAGCGCAAAGAAGGTCAGCGCGCGGATCTCGGTCTCCGGCATAGCGCGCGCCTGGCCGATGGCGAACACCCCGATCACCAGCGCCAGCGCCAGCACGCCTTGCACGAGGCCCCAGCCGATCAGCGCGGCGGAGAACAGCGGCTGCTCCGGATCGCGCGGCGGCCGCTGCATCACGTCGCGCTCCTCGGTCTCGGCCTCGAACACCAGCGAGCACACCGGATCGATGATCATCTCGAGGAACGCGATGTGGATCGGCCCGAGCAGGATCGGATAGCCGTGCAGCAACGGAAACAGCGCGAGCCCCGCGATCGGCACATGCACCGCGAAGATGAAACCCATCGCCTTGCGCAGATTGTCGTAGATCCGCCGCCCCAGCCGCACCGCGCGCACGATCGAGGCGAAGTCGTCGTCCAGCAGCACGATCGCTGCGGCCTCACGCGCCACGTCGGTGCCGCGACCGCCCATCGCGATGCCGATATGCGCGGCCTTCAGCGACGGCGCGTCGTTGACACCGTCACCGGTCATCGCCACGATCTCGCCGTCGGCCTTCAGCGCGTTGACGATGCGCAGCTTCTGCTCCGGCATGATCCGCGCGAACACGTTGACGCGGCGCGCCCGCGCCGCGAGCACGGCGTCGTCCATCTGCGCGAGCTCCTCGCCAGACACGCAATCGGCGGCGTCGAGCCCGGCGGCTTGCGCGATCGCGGTCGCCGTCGCCGGATAGTCGCCGGTGATCATCACCACGCGAATGCCGGCCGAGCGGCAATCCTTCACCGCGGCGGGCACAGCCTCGCGCAACGGATCGGCGAGCCCAACCAGGCCGAGAAATTGGAAATCGAAATCGCGTTGCGACGCCGGCCATTCGCTGCCTGCGAAGCTGGCGCGGGCGACGCCGAGCACGCGCAAGCCGGCCTTGGCCATCGCATCGACCTGCCGGGCCAGCGCCGCGCGCTGCGCGTCGTCGTGCCGGCACAAATCTGCGACGGCTTCCGGCGCGCCCTTGGCGGCGACAACGTAAGCGCCATCCTCGCCGGCCCAGCCCTGCGACATCGCCAATAGATCGGGCCGCAGCCCATAGGCCTGCAGCGGCTTGCGGCCGGCCTGGCGCTGCGTGAAGGAGGCCGGCAACGCCGTTTTGCCGAGTTCGTGAAACGCCACATCCATCGGATCGAACGGATCGGGGGCCGCCGCCAGCACGCCGGCCTGCAACAATCCGGCGAACGCCGCGGGCAGCGCAGCCGGCGCCTCGGGGCGCAACGTCTCGCCGTCCGGCAGCCGCAACTCGACGATCGACATCTGGTTGCGGGTCAGCGTGCCGGTCTTGTCGGTGCACAGCACGGTGGCGGAGCCGAGCGTTTCGATCGCGGCGGCCCGCCTGGTCAGCACCCGGGCCTGCGAGATCCGCCACGCGCCCATCGCCATGAACACGGTGAGCACCACCGGAAATTCCTCCGGCAGCATCGACATGCCGATGGTGATGCCGGCCAACACCGCGTCGAGCCAGCCGCCGCGCAGCGTGCCGTACAGTACCACCGCGAGCAGGCTGACCGCGCCGCCGACGATGCCAAACACCGCCACCAGCCGCCTGGTCTGCGCCTGCAGCCGCGGCGCCTCGGTCTTCAGAGCGGCGAGCGATTGCCCGATCTTGCCGATCTCGCTGTGCGCGCCGATCGCCAGAACCTCGGCAATCGCGGCGCCGCGCACCACCAGGGATCCGGAAAACACCAAGGGCAGGTCGTCGCCGCCGGGACGTCGGCTATGGCCGGCATGCGGATCGTCGCGCGGCCATTTGCGCACCGGCCCGGATTCGCCGGTCAACAGCGACTCGTCGGTCTGGATGTCCTGGCCTTGCAGCAGCACGGCGTCGGCCGGCACCCGGTCGCCCTCGGACAGCACGATCAGATCGCCGCGCACCAATTCGCGCCCGGCGATGCGCTGCCGCTGGCCGCCGCGGATCACCAGCGCGCGCGGGCTGGTGAGGTCGCGCAAAGCTTCCAGCACGCGCTCGGTGCGGGTTTCCTGGACCACCGTGATCACCACCGAGAGGCTGGCGAAGCACAGCAGGATCAGCGCTTCTTTCAGATCGCCGAGCGCGAGATAGACCACGCCGCCGCCGATCAGCAGCGCCAGCATCGGCTCGCGCAGCACTTCGAGCACGATGCGAAACGGCGTGCGGCGATCCGGCCGCGGCAATTCGTTGAAGCCGTCCGCGGCCTGGCGGGCGCGCACTTCGGCGTCGTCGAGGCCGCGCAGCGCGGCGGGGGGCGGGGAGGAGTTGTCGGGCATGTCGCATCCCTTGCAGCGATCACGCCCTCGGGTATCGACGGATCGCGGCGCGGAAGCAATCGTGGCGTTTGGCCGCGCCTGTCGGCGCGTGGGCCGCGGCCGCCTTCGGAAACGCCGCGCGCTTCCGAAGGCGATGCCGCATCGCGTCAACTTTGGCTGTTGATCGCGATCTTCTTCGACCGGGTGGCGGCGCGCTCGGTCTTCGGCAACGTCACCGTCAGCACGCCGTTCTTGAACGCGGCGGTGACCTTGTCCTCGGCGACTTCATAGTCGAGCGGAATCCGGCGCTCGAAGCGGCCGTAGAAGCGTTCGCTGAACTGCCGCTCCTTGTCGTTGGTCTCCGAAGTCTTCTCGCCGCGCAGCGTCAGCGCGCCGTCGTCGAGCAGCACCTCGATGTCCTTCTCCTCGAGGCCGGGCACGTCGGCGGTGATCTTCAGCTCCTTGTCGGTGTCGCTGATTTCCAGCTTCGGCCAGCCGCCACCGAGCGGCGCCAACCGGGCGAACGCCGCCGGCACATCGAAGCCGCGAAACGCGTCGTCGAACAGCCGGTTGACTTCGCGATGCAGGGAAAGAAATGGACTGGTTTCGCCTTCGTAGCGGGCGAGCGGCTGCGCGTTGCCACGGGTCCAGGGAATGATATCGCGCACGTTCATGGAAGCCTCCATTCGTCCTGATACGAACTCAAGTAACATCCGTGATTTCAGACGTTACGCTCCCCGCGCCATGCGGGGCGCTGGCGTTGAGTTGGGAGCGCGCGCCGGGTGTCAATGGCAGGCGACGCAACTACGCAAATTTTTTTTGATGGCGGTCTTGAAGGCCACGCGGCGTCGGCTATTTGTTGCGGCGTCCCGGTTTGAAAGGAGTAGTTCGGGAGGACTTCATGAATCTGACAAACTTCGAAACCCGCAAATTTGATAATCCCGGTCGCGTCCTGGCGTTTCCGGATCCGGCCGCCGGGCTCAGCGATCCCGAAGCGGTGCTCCGCGCGCCGTCGCTGTCGCGTTCGGAGAAGCGCGCTACGCTGGCGTCCTGGGCCTCCGACGCCCATGCGGTGGAATCCCAGCCCTGGCTGCGGCGGATACCCGGCCGCGACGCGCCGCTGCCGCTGGCGGCGATTCTCGAGGCGCTGCGCCGGCTCGACGACGATCCCGATCCGCCGCCGAAGGGCGGCATGGCGATCCGGCTGGAGGACGTGCGTCGGCGCAGCCGCGTCGCGGCCGACGGCTGGCGGCGGCAGCGCATGGCGCAGCGAGCAATGGGGAGGCAGCATGGTGTGGCAGGACGTCACGTTCGATCCGTCGCGGTGTCCTAATTGCGGGATGCGGATGCGGCTGTCGCGGGTCGAGCCGCGGCCGGTCGGCTTCGCCCACGAATTCGACCGGCATATTTATCGCTGCTTCAATTGCGACAATATCAGCCGGTTCGTGGTCGATCGCCGCGCCGCCGCCGAGGCAATGACCGCGTGAGCAACGTCGTCGGAGTCTGGCTCGTAATGATGGCAACGAGATCAAGCGCTTAAGTTCGTCATTGCGAGGAGCTCTTGCGACGAAGCAATCCAGGACTACGCAAGAAGCCCCTGGATTGCTTCGCCGTTCGGACGGCGCAGCGCGCCGTCCTCGGCTCGCAATGACGAAGCAGCTGTAGTAATTTCAATGCTCTATTATCAGCATTATCAGCCCGGCTCTCAGGACGCCGCCTGGTCGGGTAGGTCAGCCGCGTCCGCGGAGGGGGATGCGGACGTAGCGGGCGTCGCCGCGCGGTCCTGGTCGCGGGCGGCGAGCTGCCGCAGCGCCACCACTTCGCGCATCCATTGCCGCTTCGATTGCGCCGGGAAGCCGCCCCACACCGCGCCGGCGGGCACGTTGCTGTACACCGTGGAGCGCGACGCCAGCATCGCGCCCTTGCCGATGGTGATATGCGGGATCACCCCGGTGCGGGCGCCGAGCACCGCGAAGTCCTCCACCGTGACGCTGCCGCTGAGGCCGGATTGCGCGACGATGATGCAATGCCGGCCGATCACGCAATTATGCCCGATCTGGCACAGATTATCGATTTTGGTGCCCTGGCCGATCACGGTGTCGCGCATGCCGCCGCGGTCGACGTTGCTGCCGGCGCCGATCTCGACGTCGTCATGGATCACCACGCGGCCGATCTGCGGCACCTTGGTATGGCCCTGCGCGCTGGAGATGTAGCCGAAGCCGTCCTGGCCGATCTGGCAGCCGGGATGCACGATGACGCGGTCGCCGATCTCGCTGTGGGTGACGGTGCAGCCGGCGCCGATCGCGCAATCGGCGCCGATCTTCACGTGCGGCCCGATCACCGCATTGGCGCCGATCAGCGAGCCCGCGCCGATCTCGGCGCGCGGCCCGATCACCGCGCCTGGATCGACGGTGACGCCGGCGGCGAGTTTCGCGGAAGGATGCACGATGGCGCCCGGCGCCACCCCGATGCTGCCGAACAGCGAGGTCGGGCGCAGCGCGCTGGGGTAGAGCCGCCGCGCCACCGCGACGAAGGCTTCGTAGGGTTTGGCGATCCGCAGCACCGCGACATTGGCGGGCGCAAGCTCGGCGAAGCGCTCGCTGGTCAGCACCGCGCCGGCGCGGGTCTGCGCCAGCACGCCGGCATATTTGGTTTCGGCGATGAAGCTGAGGTCGGCGATGCCGGCGCGGTCGAGCGGCGCAAGGTCGCTGATCGACCGCGCCAGATCGGTGCCGTCGCGGGGCTCGGCCCCGGTCAGCGCGACGATGTCGCCGACGCTGAGGCCGACCGAGTCGACGAAGAAACCGCTTTCGCTCATGTCGTTTCCTCGCGCCCGTCCGCCGCCGCGAGAATCGCGGTCACGACGTCGCCGGCGTTGCCTTGCCGCGGCCGGATTTGCCGCGTGTCTTCTCGGCCTCATTGGTGACGAGGTAGTGACCGGACTTGCCACCTTTCTTCTCGACCAGGTGGATGTCCTGGATCGAGACGCCGCGCTCGACCGCCTTGATCATATCGTAGATCGTCAGGCACGTCACCGAGACCGCGGTCAGCGCCTCCATTTCGACGCCGGTCGGGCTGGTCACGGTGACGCTGGCGCGCACCCGGCAGCCCGGCAGTTTGTTGTCCGGCTCGATCTCCACCGTGACCTTGGACAGCGCCAGCGGATGGCACAACGGAATCAGATCCGCGGTGCGCTTGGCCGCCATGATGCCGGCGATCCTTGCTGTGCCGAGCACGTCGCCCTTCTTGGCGTTGCCGCTGCGGATCAACTCCAGCGTCGCCTTGCTCATCACCACGCTGCCCGCGGCGACCGCGGTGCGCTCGGTCGCGGGCTTGGCCGAGACGTCGACCATCCAGGCCTCGCCGCTTTCGCCGATATGGGTGAGGGCGGGCAGCTCGGCAGAGGTCTGTTTGTGTTTCTTGGCCATGGGCTTTCTTTCCCCCTCCAGGGGAGGGTGAAGACGGGCAGTGCTGACGCCCTCAGTCACTACCGCGTTCCGGTGGCGCGAAGCGAGTCCCGCGTCAGCAGCGTCCGGGTCGCGGCGGCGACGTCTTGCTGCCGCATCAGGCTTTCGCCGACCAGGAAGGTCGAGATCCCGACCCGCTCGAGCCGGGCGAGGTCGGCCGGCGCGAAGATGCCGCTTTCCCCGACCATCAGCCGGTCGGCCGGAATCAGCGGCGCCAGCGCCTCGCTGGTCGAAAGCGTCACCTCGAAAGTCCGCAGGTTGCGGTTGTTGACGCCGATCATCGGCGAGCGGAGATTTTTCAGCGCCCGCTCCAGTTCCTCGCGGTTGTGGATCTCGATCAGCACGTCGATGCCCAGATCGATCGCGGCGTCCTCGATGTCTTTCGCCGCGGCGTCGTCGAGCGCCGCCATGATGATCAGGATGCAGTCGGCGCCGTAGGCGCGGGCTTCCACCACCTGATAGGTGTCGAACATGAAATCCTTGCGCAGCACCGGCAGCGACACCGCAGCGCGCGCCGCCACGAGATAATCGAGGCTGCCCTGGAACGACGGGGTGTCGGTCAACACCGACAGGCAGGCGGCGCCGCCTTGCTGATAAGCGCGGGCGAGCGACGGCGGATCGAAATCGGCGCGGATCAGGCCCTTTGAAGGGGAGGCCTTCTTGACCTCGGCGATCAGCGCGTAGTCGCTGGCGGCGAGTTTGTTGCGGATCGCGGTGACGAAGCCGCGCGGAGCCGAGGCGGCCTTGGCTGCGGCCTGCAGCTCGGCGAGCGGGCGCGCAAGCTTGGCGGCCGCGATCTCCTCGCGCTTATAGGCTTCGATCCTGGTCAGGATGTCGGACATGGCAATCCTTACGCCGCGTGGGAAACCGCGATCAGTTGCTGCAGTCGTGCCGCGGCCGCGCCGCTGTCGAGTGCCTTTGCCCCAAGGGCAACGCCGTCTTTCAGGGTCTTGGCCTTGCCGGCGACGATCAGCGTAGCCGCGGCGTTGAGCAAGGCGACGTCGCGATAGGCGCCGGGCCTGCCGTCGAGCACGCCCTTCAGCGCCCGCGCATTGGCTTCGGCGTCGCCGCCTTTCAACGCGTCGCCGCCGGCGCGCGGCAGGCCGGCGTCGTCCGGGGTGATTTCGAAAGTGGTGATCTCGCCGCCGGCCAGCGCCGCGACGAAGGTCGGGCCGGAAATGGTGATCTCGTCGAGCCCGTCGGAGCCGTGCACCACCCAGGCGGCCTCGGAACCGAGATTCTTCAACACCTGCGCCAAGGGCAGCACCCATTGCCGGGAGAATACCCCGACCATCTGCCGCGTCACGCCGGCGGGGTTGGAGAGCGGCCCGAGCAGGTTGAAGATGGTGCGGGTGGCGAGTTCGACCCGCGTCGGGCCGACATTCTTCATCGCCGGATGATGCGTCGGCGCGAACATGAAGCCGATGCCGGCCTCCTTGACGCAGCGGCCGACCTGATCCGGGGTGATGTCGATCTTGACGCCGAGCGCCGCCAGCACGTCGGCGGCCCCCGAGCGCGACGACAGCGCGCGGTTACCATGCTTGGCGACCGGCACGCCTGCGCCCGCGACGATGAAGGCGGTGCAGGTCGAGACGTTGACCGAGCCGGAGCCGTCGCCGCCGGTGCCGACCACGTCGACCGCGTCGGCGGGCGCCGTGACCCGCAGCATCTTGGCGCGCATCGCCGACACCGCGCCGGTGATCTCCTCGACGGTCTCGCCGCGCACCCGCAGCGCCATCAGCATCGCGCCCATCTGCGACGGCGTGGCTTCGCCGGACATCATGGCGTCGAAGGCGCCGGCCGATTCCTCGCGCGACAGCGTGACGCCGGTCGCGAGCTTTCCGATAATGGACTTGAAATCGTTCATCGATGACTTTCAGGCACGCAGCAGTCAGACACGCAGCACCGGGCCGGGGCGATTAGTTTGTTGCCGCCCCGGTGGCCTGCGCAACCGCACTTTCGTTGATCGAGGTGCCGATCTCGGTCTCCAGCCTTGCGACGTATTGCGCGAGCAATTCGTCGGCGAGCCTGCGCTGCAGCGTGTCCTTCAGCTTGCCGGCGTCCTCGGACGCCAGATCGACCGGCGGCACGGTGACGTCGGTGACGCGGAACACGATCCATTCGCCGCCGCCATTGCCGGGACTTTGTCCGACGCCGTCCTTGGCGGTGCGGAACGCGGCTTCGACCACGCTGCCCGGCAGGCCGGCGACGGCGGCGTCGCGCTTGAACGCGGCCGCGGTCTCGACCTTCAGGCCGGCCGCCGCCGCAACATCGGCGAGCTTGCCGCCGGCATTGACCTTCTGCACCATGTCGCTGGCCTGGTCGCGCAGCTTTGTGCCGATCTGCTCGTCGCGCCAGCGCGCTTCGACCTGCGGCTTGACCTCATCGAGGCTGCGCTCGCGCGACGGCGTGATGCCGAGCACGTCGAACCAGACATAGCCGCCGCCGAACGCCAAAGCGTCATTGTCGACGCCGACGTCGCTGGAGAACGCCGCCGAGGCGAGGTCGAGGCCCTGCGGGATCGCGGTCGGGCTGCCGTCGGGCGCGCGGCCGGAGCGGTCGAACGCCTCGATCGTCACCGCGGCGAGGCCGAGCTTCTGCGCCGCCTCGAGCACACTGGCGCCGCCGCCGCGGGCGTCTTCCATCTTGTTGTGCAGGTCGGCGATCGAGGCCCGCGCGGTGTCGAGCGCGATGTCGCGCTTCAGCGCCGGCGCCACGCTCTCATAGCTCTGCTGGGTGCCGGGCTCGATCTTGCCGACCTTGACCAGCGCCACGCCGAACCGGCCGGGGATCGGCTGGCTGATCTGGTTTTCCGGCAGCGCGAAGGCTGCGTCCGCCACCGCCGGATCGAGAATCGCGGTCTTGCCGACCATGCCGAGATCGGCGTCGGACGGGGACAGCCCGCGTTCCTTGGCGAGATCGTCGAACGACAGACCGGCGGCGAGCCGGCCGCGGGCGGCCTGCGCCTCCTCGGCGCTGGGGAATACGATCTGCGCGATCTGCCGGCGCTCCGGCGTGGAGAACTTGTCGCGATGCGACTCATAGACCTTCCTGGCGTCGTCGTCGGACACCGTGGTCCATTTCGCCACCGCCTCCGGGGTCAGCGCGACGAAGGAGATCTTGCGATATTCCGGCGCCCTGAACTGGGTCTTGTGGTCGGCGTAATAGGCCGCGAGCTGCTCGGGCGAGGGGGCTGCGATGGCGCCGGCGTGGCCGGCGTCGAGCTTCACATAGTCGATCGCGCGCTGTTCGGTCTGAAACCTGGTCAGCGCGTCGAGCAGCGTCTTCGGCGGCTCGAGCTCGGCGGTCAGCGTGCCGGCGATCTGCCGGCGCAGCGAGACCTTGCGCTGCTCGGCGATGTAGCGCTGCTCGGTATAGCCGAACTGGCGGATCGCCTGGGCGAAGCGGGCGCGGTCGAACCCGGCATTGCTGCCGCGGAAATTCGGGTCGCTGACGATGGTGCGCATGGTTTCGGCGTCGGACTGCCCGAGCCCGATGCGGCGGGCGTCCTCGTCGAGCGCGGCCTCGGCGACCGCCTGCTGCAGCACCTGGCGGTCGATGCCGAAGGCGCGGGCCTGGTCCTGGGTCAGCGGCCGGCCGAACTGCCGGCCGATCTGCTGCAGCCGTTCGGTGTAGAGCTGGCGGAATTGCTCGGTGGAGATTTCGGTGCGCCCGATCTTGGCCAGCGTCGATTGCCCGAAGCCTTTGAAAATGTCGGCGATGCCCCAGACAGCGAAGCTCAGGATCAGCACCCCCATCACGATGCTCATGATGGTCTTGCCGACCCAGTTCGATGAGGCCTTACGAATTCCTCGAAGCATAGGTCCACTTTGTTGGCAGGAGGGAACCGGACGCCGCCGGCTTAAGCGGCGGACCAATGGGCCACGCCGGCTTGATAATCCACCATAAAGTGGCGGTCACGTCGTCGCAACCGCGGCGGCGCCGGCAAAAACCCCGCGACCGCGGCCGAAACGCCCCGGAACCTTTGGCACGCTGGCGCTTTTTCCCGCGAATTCGGGCCGCGTGGGGCGGAGCAGATGCGGATCATCGTCGCGACGCTGCTGTGGGGTGCGCTGTGGGCGCCGGCCGCCGCGCAGCCGGGGCCGTCCGCGGATGATTCGCAGGTCGGCCGGGCCGCGCCGCTGGTTCCGGGGGCCAATAGCTTCATGGAAAGCCAGGCCCGCGCCGCGATCGCCGCCAAGGGATTCGCCGATATCTCGCGGCTGGTGAACGACGATCAGGGGATCTGGCGCGGCACCGCCACCCGGAACGGGCAAAAGGTCCATGTCAGCGTCGATTACAAGGGGCACGTCGATGCGCAGTGACTTCGCGCTATCACCGGCCGCAACGGAGGCCACGGCATGACGGTGACGATCTCCCGGCTTTATGACGACGCCGCCGTGGCGCAGGCCGCGATCGGCCGACTGCAGCAAGCCGGCGTCGCCGACGACGACATCAGCTTCCTCGCCAACAATTCGGAGAAATGGTTCGCGCCGGATCTGCTCGGCGCCGCCGAAAAGGGCGCCGCGGTCGGCGCCGGCTTTGGCGGCGTCGGCGGCCTGCTGGCCGGGCTCGGGCTTCTGGTGGTGCCGGGGCTGGGCCCGGTGGTGGCGGCCGGCTGGCTCGCCGCGACCCTGACCTGCGCGGCGGCGGCGGGTGCCGCCGGCGGCATCGTCGGCATGCTGGCGGAAGCCGGCGTCGCCACCAACGAGGCGGAAATCTACGCCGAAAGCATTCGCCGCGGCGGCAGCCTGGTCAGCGCCAGGGTGCCGGACCACGACAAGGCCCGGCTCGAGGCGCTGCTGGACCCGGCATCGGTGGATATTTCGCAGCGCCGCAGCGAGCTGCAATCGGCGGGCTGGGCGGCGTTCGACCCCGCCGCGCCGCAGCTCTCCGACGCCGAGATCGCCCGCCAGCGCGCCGGCGACGCCGGCTGAGCCGGCCTGCGCGCGTTGCGGCGCTCTTGAGCAAGAAGGGCGGCTCTGCTAGCGCAGGCCAGTATCAGCCCGCAGCAGCCCGCGAGAGCCAAAATGTCAGCAGCGATTCGACCGTTGATTGCCGGAAACTGGAAAATGAACGGGCTGCGGGCGTCGCTGTCCGAATTAAAGCTGATGCTGGAAGGCGCGGCCAAGCTGTCGGCCTCCGCCGACCTGTTGATCTGCCCGCCGGCGACGCTGGTCGCGGCCTTTGCCCAGAAGCTCGCCGCCGACACCGGCTCGCGGTCGAATTCCTTCGCGATCGGCGCGCAGGATTGCCACCCCGAGGCCTCCGGCGCCCATACCGGCGACATTGCCGCGGAAATGCTGGCCGACGCCGGCGCCCGCGCGGTGATCGTCGGCCATTCCGAGCGCCGCGCCGACCATGGCGAGAGCGACACTTTGGTGCGGCAGAAGGCCGAGGCGGCCTGGCGCGCCGGGCTCGTCGCGATCATCTGCGTCGGCGAAACCCAGAGCCAGCGCGACGCC
>NZ_DASWPE010000113.1:0-20652 GCF_036404135.1 Rhodopseudomonas sp.
CGGGAAGCGTGGCGGCGTCCAGCTCGTTCATCGGCGGATCGCTGAACACGCGGGCGGCGGCAAGGTTGGCGGGATGGCGATAGACATGGGCGGCCGGGCCGCTCTGGGTGACGCGGCCCTCCCACAGCGTGGTGGTGCGCCCGCCGAGCAGCAGCGCCTCCATCGGCTCGGTGGTGGCATAGACCAGGATGGCGCCGGTCTCGGCGAACAGTCGCGGCAATTCCTCGCGCAATTCCTCGCGCAGCTTGTAGTCGAGATTGGCCAGCGGCTCGTCGAGCAGCACCAGGTCGGCGCCCTTGACCAGCGCGCGGGCGATCGCGGTGCGCTGCTGCTGGCCGCCGGACAATTGCATCGGCGTGCGCTTCAGATACGGCTCGAGCTTCAGCAGCTTCGCCGCCTCCTCGACCTTGCGCGCGATCTCGGCGCGCGGCTGCCGCTGCACCCGCAACGGCGAGGCGATGTTCTCGTAGACGCTGAGCGAGGGGTAGTTGATGAACTGCTGATACACCATCGCCACCGAGCGCTTGCGCACGTCGACGCCGGTGACGTCGGCGCCGTCGACCAGCACCTTGCCGTGGGTCGGCTTGTCGAGCCCGGCCAACAGCCGCATGATCGAGGTCTTGCCGGACAGCGTCGGCCCCAGCAGCACGGTCAGCGTGCCGCGCTCGAGCGTCAGCGAGACGTCGCGGATGGTCTCGACGCCGTCGATGGTTCGGCTGACGTTGTGCAGCGACACGCTCACGGCAACCCTCCGGCCTTGCGCAATGCACCGTCCGGCGGCGCCGCGCGCTGCGCGATCAGCCAGGCGTCGATCGCGGCGATCTCGGCCTGCGACAGCCGCAGCCCGAGCTTGGAGCGCCGCCAGACGATGTCCTCGGCGGTCACCGCCCATTCGTTCGCCATCAGATAGCGCACCTCGCGCTCGGTCAGCGTAGCACCGAAGCATTGCCCGAGATCGGCCATCGAGGTCGCGGTGCCGAGCAACAGCGGCGCGCGGGTGCCGTAGGCGCCGGCCAGCCTTGCGGCGTGCGGCTCGGACAAAAACGGATAGCTGCGGCGCAGTTCGGCGATCAACGCGCTAACGCCGAACACGTCGAAATCGCCGCCCGGCAGCGGCGCTTTGGCGGTCCAGCCCTCGCGCGCTTTGCCGACGCGCAAATACGGCGCGAGCTTGTCCAGCGCCTGTTCGGCGAGCTTGCGATAGGTGGTGATCTTGCCGCCGAACAGGCTGAGCAGCGACGCGCCGCCGCCCGGAGTGTCGAGCTCCAAGACGTATTCGCGGGTCGCCGCCTTGGCGTCGCTGGCGCCGTCGTCATAGAGCGGCCGCACCCCGGAAAACGTCCACACCACCTCGGCCGGCGTGACCGGCTTTTTCAGATAGGCGCTGACCGATTGGCACAAATAACCGATCTCCTCGGCCGAGGCCGTGACCTTGGCAGGGTCGCCGTCGTAATCGCGGTCGGTGGTGCCGATCAGCGTGAAGTCGCCCTGATAGGGAATCGCGAACACGATGCGGCCGTCGGCGTTCTGAAAAATGTAGGCGCGGTCGTGGTCGTAGAGCTTCGGCACCACGATGTGCGAGCCCTGCACCAATCGCACCTTGGCCTTGGGCTCGACGCCGGAGCCCGCCGCCAGCACGCTTTCCACCCAGGGGCCGGCGGCATTCACCAGGGCGCGGGCGCTGATGTTGCTGCGCTCCCCGCTCAAAGCGTCCTCCAGCGTGACCTGCCAGACGCCGTCAACCTGGCGGATCGCCACGGCGCGGCTGCGGGTGCGGATCTCGGCGCCGCGATCGGCGGCATCCCGCGCGGTCAGCACCACCAGGCGCGCATCATCGACGAAGCAGTCGGAATACTCGAAGCCGCGCGCAAAGCGGCCGGGGATCAGCGGGGCGCCGACCTCTTCGCGCGACAGATCGAGCGAAGAGGTCGGCGGCAGCAGCTTTCGCCCGCCGATATAGTCGTACAGCAACAGCCCGAGCCGCAGCCGCCACGCCGGGCGCAGCCCGGCGTGATGCGGCAGCACGAAGCGCAGCGGGCGGATGATATGCGGCGCGATCTGCCACAGCACCTCGCGCTCGATCAGCGCCTCGCGGACCAGGCGGAATTCGTAATATTCCAGATAGCGCAGCCCGCCATGAATGAGCTTGGTCGACCACGACGAGGTGCCGCTGGCCAGATCGTTCATTTCGCAGAGGAAGACCGAGTTGCCGCGTCCGGCCGCGTCGCGCGCGATGCCGCAGCCGTTGATGCCGCCGCCAATGATCGCGAGGTCGAAAACCTGACCCACCAACGCTTCCCCCGAAAGAATTCTTGTTCTGGCCGATTCCTCGCAAGCCTTCGATTATATTCGAATGGCTTTCGTATCGGATTAAAACACAACGAAAAGCGAAAGCAAGTCGAAAGCAAGTCCCTTGCGGCGGCTGCCGGCGCGGGCAAATGCCTAATTTTGCCGCAGCATCGGCAGCTCGGCGACCGCGTCGTCGCTCTCGCCGGGGCGTTTCGGCAGCGCCGTGATGACGTGAATTCCCCTGGCGTCGCAGATGCTTTGCAGCCCTTCCGGCAACGTCACGTCGGTTACGAAGGTCTGGATCTGGCTGAGATGGGCGATCCGCACCGGGGCGCTGCGGCGCAATTTGGTGGAATCGGCGACCAGCATGACGCTGCGGGCATTGGCGACGATCGCCTGCGCGGCCTGCACCTCGCGATAGTCGAAATCCAACAGCGCCCCCTCCTCGTCGATCGCCGAGGCGCCGATGATGGCATAATCGACCTTGAACTGGCCGATCAGGCTGATCGCCGCCGAGCCGATCACCGCGCCGTCGGCGCGCCGCACCGTGCCGCCGGCGACGATCACCTCGATCCGCGGATGCCGATAGAGCTGCATCGCGACGTTGAGATTGTTGGTGATCACCAACAGGTCCTCGTGCGAGGTCAAGGCGCTTGCGACCTCCTCGGTGGTGGTACCGATGTTGATGAACAGCGAACAGCCGTTGGGGATCTGCGCCGCGGCGGCGATGCCGATCGCTTTCTTCTCCTCGGCGGCGACGAAGCGGCGCGCCTCATAGGCGAGGTTCTCGACGCCTGAGGCGATGATCGCGCCGCCGTGGATCCTGGTCAGCGAGCGGCGGTCGCACAGATCGTTGAGATCCTTGCGGATGGTCTGCGCCGACACCTCGAATCGCCGCGTCAGGTCGTCGACCATCACCCGGCCGAACGAACGCGCGATATTGAGGATTTCCGATTGCCGATGGGTTAGTCCCGCCACGTTTCACACCTCGTCGAAAGCGACCCATGGTGCTGGTGTTCGCCTGACGGGTCAACGCGCGAGTGCCGCGGCTTACCGCAACGCAGCGATGAAAAATCCGGACTGCTGCGGCTGCTCTGTCGCGCTGCGACGCGTGTGTCTGCCATCGCACCGATCGAGCTACGCCCGCCGCTCAATGCGAGCACGGCCTCACCTCTCCCCGCTTGCGGGGAGAGGTCGCCCCCGCGTAGCGCAGCGAAGCGGGGTCGGGTGAGGGGGCGCCTCGACATCACGTGGCGCCCCCTCACCCGGCGAGCTTCGCTCGCCACCCTCTCCCCGCAAGCGGGGCGAGGGAGCGATGCCGCACCGCTTCGATCAACAACTGCTGCGAAGGCTCTGTATCGCTCACCCAGGGCGCGGCATCTCGAACATCGCCTCGGGCGTCACCTCGAAATAGTCGCCCATCCGGCCGGCGCGCAGGATCGGGTGCGCCTGCGCGGTCTGGTAGACGCCGTCCTTGATCAGCCGGGCGTCGATGTGCACGGCGACGACCTCGCCGATGGTCAGCCAGGCCTCGGCCTTGCGGCCGTCAGCGCCCTGCAACTGGATCTGCTGCGACAGCCGGCATTCGAACGACACCGGGCTTTCGCCGACCCGCGGCGGCTTGACCAGTTTGCTCGGCCGTTCGGTCAGCCCGGCGACGGTGAATTCGTTGATCTCGTGCGGCAGCGTCGCCGAGGTTGCGTTCATCGCCTGCGCCAGATCCCGCGTCGCCAGGTTCCAGACGAACTCGCCGGTCGCATGGATGTTGGCGACGGTGTCCTTCCAGGTGGTGCTGGAAAAGCCGATCAGCGGCGGCCGATAATTGAAGGCGTTGAAGAAGCTGTAGGGCGCCAGGTTGACGCGGCCTTCGGCGTCGCGCGAGGAAATCCAGCCGATCGGCCGCGGGCCGACGATGGCGTTGAAAGGATCATGCTTGAGGCCATGGCCGTTCACCGGCTCGTAGAAGTGTACATCGGTCACGCGATCATCTCTGGTTGGCGGGGTGGGAGTGCGGCGCCAGCGCGGCGAGCACGAAATCGATCATCTGATCGATCGTCGGACCGGGTTTCTCGTCGGCATGGGCGATCAACTGCGGATGGAAAAAATGCACCATCGCGGTGCAGGTGCACATCGACGCCAGCGGCACGTTCGATTGATCGAATTCGCCGCTCGCGGCGCCATCGGCGATCACCGCGGCGATGCTGCCGGTGATGCGCTCCATATGCGCCAGGCAGACCTCCCAGCTCTCTTCCATGGCGATCGCCACCATTTCGTGCAGCTTGGCGTCGCCGACATAGCGTTCGGCATTCATGCGATGGATCGACGACAACAGGTCGCGCAGCCGCTGCGTCGCGGGCTCAGCGCGGCGCACGATGGCTTCGGCGGCGGCCTCGACCTCGCCCATCAGCCGCCGCGCCACGCCTTCGTGAATCGCCTTCTTGGAATCGAAGAAGCGATAGACGTTGGCCGGGCTCATCCGCATCGCCTTGGCGATGTCGGCGACGGTGGTCTTCTGATAGCCGATCTCGCGGAACAGACGCTCCGCCACCAGGAGAACGCGTTCCCGCATATCGACTTCAAGATGCTCGGCGGCCAGGGTCATGTGTCACCCAATGTTCTATCATTCCGCGGCGGCGGCAAGGGGGATCGGCGCAGGCGTGCCCTCCGCGTGCTGCGGCGCAAGATCTGCCTGTTCGCCGGGTCCGGCTTCGTCCAGACTGTTACGGAACCAGAGCGCATAGAGCCCCGGCAGATACAGCAGCGTCAGGAAGGTGGCGACGAACAGCCCGCCCATGATGGTGACCGCCATCGGCCCCCAGAACGCCGAACGGGTCAGCGGAATCATCGCCAGGATCGCGGCGAGCGCGGTCAGCACCACCGGGCGGGCGCGCCGGATCGTCGCCTCGACGATCGCCGCGCGCCGCGTCAGGCCGTGGTCGACGTCGGTCTCGATCTGGTCGACCAGGATCACCGCGTTGCGCATGATCATGCCGGCCAGCGCGATCAGCCCGAGCAGCGCCACGAAGCCGAACGGCTGATGCGCGACGTTCAACCCCAGCGAGGCGCCGATGATGCCGAGCGGTGCGGTGAGAAACACCAGCACCAGCCGCGAGAAACTCTGCAACTGGATCATCAGCAGCGTCAGCATGATGATCACCATCAGCGGAAACAGGATGAAGATCGAGGAATTGCCCTTGGCGGATTCCTCGATCGCGCCGCCCATCTCGATCCGGTAGGCCGGCTGCAGGCCGTCGCGAATGCCCTGCAACTTCGGCCAGATCGCGTTGGTGACGTCGGGCGCCTGCTTGCCGGGCGCGACGTCGCCGCGCACCGTGATCGCCATATCGCGATTGCGCCGCCACAGGATCGGCTCCTCGTGGGAGTATTCGATCTTGGCGATCTGCGACAGCGGCACCGCAACGCCGCCGCGCGAGGTCACGGTGAGATCGCTGACCCGGCCAAGGTCGAGGCGTTCTGAGGCCACCGCACGCGCGACCACGCCGACCTTCTCGACGCCGTCGCGCACCGTGGTGACGTTGGCGCCGGAGATCAGCATGGCAAGCGCCTGCGAGACGTCCTGCGGCGTCAGCCCGAGCGCGCGGGCGCGGTCCTGATCGACCGCAAGCTTCAGATACGGCGTCTGCTCGTTCCAATCGAGATGCGGATCGATCACGTCGGCATTGCCGCGCACCACGTCGCGGACCTGGTAGGCGATCTCGCGCACCTTCCGGGTGTCGGGGCCGATCACCCGGAACTGCACCGGGAAGCCGACCGGCGGGCCGAAATTGAACTGATCGACCCGCACCCGGGCTTCGGATATTTGGCCGGCGTCGGCGGCGGCCTCAAGCCGCGCCTTGACCCGCTCGCGCGCCTTGACGTCCTTGGTGACGATGACGATCTCGGCATAGGATTCGTTCGGCAGCTCCGGGCTCAGCCCCATCCAGAATCGCGGCGGCCCCTTGCCGACATAGGCGGTGTAGGTGGCGATGTCGGCGTCGTCCTTCAGCAGCGTCTCGGCGCGCTTGACGCTGTCCATGGTGACGTTGAAGGCGGTGCCTTGCGGCAGCCGCAGTTGCAGGAACAGTTCGGGCCGCTCCGAGGTCGGAAAGAATTGCTGCTGGATCAGGCCGAAGCCCGCGATCGACAGCGCGAAGGCGCCGACGGTGGCTAGCACCACGGTGCCGCGCCAGCGGATGCAAAGCTGAATCAGCTTGCGGAACAGCCGATAGAACCGGGTTTCGTACACCGCCTCCGGATCGTGGTGCGGCCGCTTGGTAAAATCCGGCAACAGCCGAATGCCGATATAGGGCGTGAAGATCACCGCGACGAACCACGACGCCACCAGCGCGATCGCCACCACCCAGAAGATGCCGCCGGCATATTCGCCGACCGAGGAATTGGCAAAGCCGATCGGCAGGAAGCCCGCCGCGGTGACCAGCGTGCCGGTGAGCATCGGAAACGCCGTGGAGTCCCAGGCGAACGACGCCGCCCGGGCGCGCTCCCAGCCCTGCTCCATCTTCACCACCATCATCTCGACGGCGATGATGGCGTCGTCGACCAGAAGCCCGAGCGCGATGATCAGCGCGCCGAGCGTGACGCGGTGCAGATCGAGCGACATCGCATTCATTACAATGAAGACGATGGTCAAGACCAAGGGCACCGACAGCGCCACCACGATGCCGGTGCGCCAGCCCAGCGCCAGGAAGCTGACGAACAGCACGATCACCAGCGCCTCGATGAAGGAGCGCACGAATTCGCCGACCGCGTGGTCGACCACTTGCGGCTGATCGGCGATCTGCTCGATGTCGATGCCCTGCGGCACCGCGCCCATGAATTCGGCGGTGGCCTTGCTGACGTCGGCGCCGAGCTCGATGATGTTGACGCCCTTGGCCATCACCACGCCGATGCCGAGCGCGGGCCTGGCCTTCTGCCGCACCATGTAGTCGGTCGGATCGACGAAGCCGTGGCTGACATTGGCGATGTCGCCGAGCCGGAACAGCCGGCCGTTGCTTTCCACCGGCGTCTCGGCCACCGCCTTGGCGCCGTCGAGCGCGCCGCTGACCCGCAGCGGCACCCGCTGCGACGAGGTTTCCACGGTGCCGGCCGGCACCACCGCGTTCTGCTTGGCCAGCGAATCGAACAAGGCCTGCGGCGTCACCCCGAGCGTGGCGAGCTTGGCGTGGGAGAATTCGACGAAGATCCGCTCGTCCTGGGTGCCGTAGATATTGACCTTGGTGACGCCGGGCACTTTCAGCAGATGCTGCCGCATGCCTTCGGCGACTTTTTTCAGTTGCGCGTAGTCGGCGCCATCGCCGGTCATCATGTAGAGGGTGGAATCGACGTCGCCATATTCGTCGTTGATGCTCGGCCCGATCAGGCCGGAGGGCAAATCGCCGCGGATGTCGTCGATCTTCTTGCGCAGCTGATAGAACAGCTCCGGCACCTCCTTCGGCGGGGTGTTGTCGCGGAAGGCTAGGTTCATCGCGGTGAAGCCGGGCTTCGAGAAGGTCTGCACCTTGTCGAAATACGGCAATTCCTGCAGCTTCTTCTCGATCGGGTCGGCAACCTGATCCTGCATTTCCTTGGCGGTGGCGCCCGGCCAGATCGCCGAGACGATCACCACCTTGATGGTGAAGGACGGATCCTCGGCGCGGCCGAGCCGCTGATAGGAGAACAGCCCGCCGACGCTGAGCGCCACGATCATGAACAGGATCAGCGCCGGATGGCCGACCGCCCAGGCCGACAGATTGAAGCGATGCATCGCGCCGTCCCTGCTCAAAACGTCAGCGCCGAGACAACCCGGACCTTCTCGGCCGGATCGAGCTTCTGCACGCCGAGCACCACCACCTTGGCGCCCTCGGCGACGCCGCCAGAGATCAGCACGTCGTGGGTTTCGTAAGCCTTGACCGCCACCGGCTGCAGCGCGACCTGCCCCGCGTCATCGACGACGTAGAACGACGGCTGGGCGCCCTGGTTGAACAGCGCCGACAGCGGCAGCCTCGCGACGCGCTGGGTGGCCGGATCGGCCAGCGTCAGCGTCGCGGTCATGCCCAGCGCCACCTCGTCGCCGGCCTCGGGCAGCGAGAATTTCGCGAGGTAAGTGCGGGTCGCGGCGTCGGCGTTGGGCGCGATCTCGCGCAGCGTCGCGGTGTATGTCTTGTTCGGGTCCGACCACAGCGTGACGCTGGCGCGGCCGTCCTTGGCGCGACCGATCAGGGTTTCCGGGATCGCCACCACGGCTTCCTTTTCGGCGAACCGCGCCACCCGGATCGCGGTCTGGCCCGCCGCCACCACTTGGCCGGCATCGATCAGCGTCGCGGTGACCACGCCGCGGGTATCGGCGACGAGCGTGGCGTAGGACAGGCTGTTGCGGGTGAGTTCGACCGAGCGTTCGGCGCGGTTGAGCCGGGCGCGGGCTTCGTCGGCGGAGGCCTTGGCCTGATCGAGCTGGGCGTCGGTGGCCCAGCCCTTGGCGCGCAGCTCCTTGGCACGATTTTCCGCCGCCGCGGCCTGCGCAAGCACGCCGGTGGCGGCGCGCAGCTCGGCTTCGGCCTGCTCGGCCTGCAGCTTGAGATCGACCTCGTCGAGCTGTGCCAGCGGCTGGCCGACCTCGACGCTCTGGCCGACCTCGACCAGCCGCTTGGCGATCTTGCCGGCGACCCTAAAGCCGATATCGGCCTCGATCCGCGGCCGGATCGTGCCGACGAAGGCGCGGTCCGGCGCCTCCTCGGCGTAATGCACGCTGGCCACCAGCACCGGGCGCGCCGGCGGCGCCTGTTTGGCTTCCTTCTGCCCGCAACCGGCGAGCAGCAGGGCCAAACCCAGCGTCGCGACGGCCAGGACGGGGCGTGGGGGCAAATTCAGCGACATCGTGGCTCCTTGAGCAGACAGCCGCCGAACTGTGAATTTATGAGTGACGAATGTCAATATTCGTCAGTGATCAGAATGTCGCAAGACGGAATGCGCTGCGCGCAGAACTTGCAGCCCCGCGCAGAGGCGTGCGGCAAGCTGTAGGGACGCTTTCGGCAAGTCTGATGGCGGTTAGCTAGGACGTCCGCCGCCGTCCGGCCTCTGCTTCAGCGCGGCGGCGTCCCGCAGCTCGCGCTTAGCCTCCTGCAGCGCCACGTCGAGCTGCCGCCCCAATTCGTGCAGCGCCCGCGCGGAAATCTGCTCGGCGCGCCGTTCGATGGTGCGAGCGATATTGGCGATGTCCTCGAAGCCGAGAAACTTGGCGCCGCTCTTCAAGGAATGTGCCTCGATGCCGATTTCGCGGCGGTCGCCGCCCTCGTCGAACCGCCGGATCAGCTCCAGCCGCCGCTCGGTCTCGCTGACGAACATCGTGGTCATGGTCAGCACCTGATCCTGCCCGAGTTCCTCGACCAGTTGCGCCAGGCTGATCTGCGGCGGCATCGGCGGCTCGAGCCCGGCATTGGCATGATCGGCCTGCAGCGCGCGCATCGGCTTGGTGCCGCCGCGGATCGCCCGCAGCACCGCGGCGACCAGCGCCGGCTTGCGCAACGGCTTGGCAATGAAATCGGTCATGCCGGCGTCGCGGCAATGCTCGACGTCCTCGGCAAAGGCATTGGCGGTCAGCGCGATGATCGGCAGCGCCGCCGCGGCGCCGCCTTGGGCGCGGATCGTGCGGGTCGCGGTGAGACCGTCCATCACCGGCATCCGCACGTCCATCAGCACCAGATCGTAGTCGGCCTCCGCCACCGCCTGCACCGCGTCGGCGCCGTCCGGCACGATCTTGGTATCGGCGGCGAATTCCTGCAGCATCTTGCTGACCACCATCTGGTTGGTCTTGTCGTCCTCGGCGATCAGGATGCGCAGCGGCCGCCCCAGCATCGCGATCCGCAGCCGCAAATCGTCGGCGCCGACGCGGTCGAGCCGCCGGTCCGCCACCGCCACGTCGCTGATCGGCAGGCTCAGGCTGAAACGAAACGTGCTGCCGGAGCCCTGGATCGAACTGACGCCGATCTCGCCGCCCATCTGTTCGACGATCCGCCGGCTGATCGCCAGCCCCAAGCCGGTGCCGCCGAAGCGGCGGTTGATCGAGACATCGGCCTGGGCGAAATTGCTGAACAATTGCCCGACGCGGTCGGCGGCGATGCCGATCCCGGTGTCGACGACCCGCCATTCCACCACCGCGCGGCCATCGGCCCGCGAGACGCAGTCGGCGGCGATGGTCACCCGACCGCGATCGGTGAATTTGACCGCGTTGGAGGCGAGGTTGAGCAGCACCTGACGGATCCGCGCGACGTCGCCGTGCAATCCCTTGGGCAGCCCGGCGTCGATCGCAAGCTCGATCTCCAAACCCTTGGCCCTGGCGCTGGAGCCGACCACCGCGGTCACCGCCTCGACCAGCGCGGCGGGCGAAAAATCCAGCGTCTCGAACTGAAACCGGCCGGCCTCCAGTTTGGAGAGATCGAGAATGTCGTTGAGGATGCGCTGCAGATTGTCGCCGGATTCCCGGATGGTCTGCACCGCGTGATGCTGTTCGGGGTCGAGATCGGTTTCCAGCAGCATGTTGGCGAGCCCGAGCACGCCGTTCATCGGGGTGCGGATCTCATGGCTCATTATCGCCAGGAATTCCGACTTGGCGCGGTTCTCCGCCTCGGCGCGCTCCGCCCGCCAGCGCTCGGTGACGTCGCGGCCGACCCCGCGATAGCCGGCAAATTTTCCGTTGTGGTCGAAGGTCGGCTTGGCGGAGACCGACCACATGCGCGGTTGTCCGCCCGCCATGATGTGAACCACGACGTCGGCGACCGGCTCGCGGCGGTCCATCAGCGCAGCGATGCTGGCGACCGCGGCCCGCTCGCAGGGGCACAGCAATTCCAAAACGTCGGCCAGCGCCGCGCCGCGCAGCAGCGACAGCGGCAATTGCGCGGCCTCGACGAACCGCTCCGGAATTTCCACCAGCCGGCCATCGGCATCGGTCTGCCACAGCCAGTCGCTGGCATTGGCCTGATAGTCCTTCAACAGCAGCGAGATGATTTCGGTCTGGTGCTCGAGCTGCAGCTTGGCGCGCAGATTCTCCATGAACAGATGGCCGTGCGCCACCAGGTTGCGCGACAGGAAGATGGCATAGAGCAGCAGGAACACCGCGGTGATGGTGTAGCTCTCGCCCTCGCAGCGAAACAGCGCCACCGCCGAGGCCAACACCATGGTCCAGGTATAGGCGAGGCCGGCGCGCGGCACCGTCGACAGGCAGAACGCGCCGCCGGAAATCATCCCGGCGACCAGGCAGGCGATGATCAGCTGATATTCCGGCCGCGCGATCGGAAACAGCGCCAGCGGCACCGCGCCCCACACCGCGCCGAGCAGGCAGGCGTGCAATACCAGCCGGGAAATGCCGCGCGGCGAGGCTTCGGTTCGCGGCTGGCTGCGGACCCGGGCCCACGACCGCATCGCCAGCGTGGCGATGACCGCGATCAGCGTCATCCAGCCGACCAGAAACGCGTAGGAGGCAGCGCTCCAGAACACCAGCACGACCAGCACCGCGTTGGCGATGTTGATGGTCATGGTGAGCGGCGTCAGCCGCGTCACGCTGTCGATCTGCGCCGCGCGGATGCGGCGCATTTCATGTTCGCTGGGTTCGTCAAGCACCGCCGGTTCGGCGCCGGCGCTGATCATCGAGCGGCCGAGCGCGGCCAGCCAGCGGCTGCCGCGCGACCAGTCCAATGCCATTGCCTTGCCGGATCCGGCCATCGTGCCGTGCCTCTTGCCACTGCGTTGGAGGAGGTCTTCGCGCGGAAGACACCTCTTGTGTTGGCCAGGCGCGCCTGCGGTTTCGTTAATTTCCGGGCCCGCAGAGTCCCTAACGCCGAGCTTAACACCGCTTTCGCGCGAACCGCGAGCTAAGCAAGCGGGCGGGCGGTTCACAAGCGATAAACGCGAGCCGTAAAATGCCACCTAAGTCCGCGCCGCTGCCGCTACGCCTCAGGATCGCTGGGGTCGCCCGGATCGCGGTGAATCGGGTCGACCCACAACACGGTTTCCGGCTTCTCCACCGGCTCGATGTCGAGGTTGATCGCGATCGCCTCACCGTCGCTGCGCACCAGCACGCATTCCAGCACCTGGTCGGACAGTGCGTTGATTTCCTGATGCGGCACGTATGGCGGAATGAAAATGAAATCGCCGGGCTCGGCTTCGGCGGTGAATTGCAGCCGCTCACCCCAGCGCATCCGAGCCTTGCCGCGTACTACATAGATGACACTTTCAAGATGGCCGTGATGATGCGCGCCGGTCTTGGCGTCGGGCTTGATCGTCACCGTGCCGGCCCATAATTTCTGCGCGCCGACCCGGGCGAAATTGATCGCGGCCTTGCGATCCATTCCCGCGGTCGACGGCACGTTGGAATCCAGTTGGTTGCCTGGCACCACGCGGACGCCGTCGCGTTTCCATTTCTCGTCCTGGGAATGAACGTCGGGGGAACGAACCTCATGGGAATGAGCGTGATCCTGGAACTTATTCGTCGTCATTGGATGTCCTCGGTCATTATTTGTGACTCCCGCACCGGCGGCTGGTCGGTGCCGTGGTTGTGACGTTGTGCGTATCGCGCCGTGCAATCCCTGGGAACGATTCGTCGCCCCAACCATTGTCTCCGCGAAGATTAACCAACACGAAGGAGTATTTCTCATGGGTAGCACGACCGACAAGATCAAGGGCGCCGCCAACGAAGCCATCGGCAAGGCCAAGCAGGGTATCGGCGAGGCCGTCGGCAACGAACGTCTGCAGGGCGAAGGCGCGCTGCAGGAAGCCAAGGGCCATGGTCAGAAGGCCGTCGGCGACGCCAAGGAAGCCGTCAAGGACGCTGCCGACAAGGGCGCGTCGTTCGTCAACAAGAAGTTCTGATCACTCGTTCAGTGCAATGCAGGACCGGCCATCTGGCCGGTCTTTGCATGTCTGGAGATGCATGTCGTGAACATCCATGTTCATGATCCACATCGGAAGACGACAATGGCCCGGAAAATGACATGGCTCGGAAGATGACAATGGCGTGACGCTGTTGGCTGCTACGTGATCGGCCCTGCTATCAGCGGCTGTTGGCGAGCACCTCGGGATTGACGACGTTGATCGGGGCGCCGGCCTGATAGGCGACGATCTGATCGAAAATATCGGCGAATTGCAGTTCGTATTCATCGCGGGTGACGTAGCCGATATGCGGCGTCGCGACGACGTTATGCATCGCCAATAACGGGTCGTTGCGATCGCGCAGCGGTTCGGTTTCGAACACATCGACCGCCGCCATGCCCGGCAGCCCGGCGCGCAGCGCCTCGACCAGCGCGCCTTGTTCGATCAGTCCGGCGCGGCTGGTGTTGACCAGCAGCGCGCTGGGTTTCATCCGCGCCAGATCTGCAGCGGTGACAATGCCGCGCGTCGCCTCGACCAAGCGCATGTGCAGCGACACCACGTCGCAGCGCTCGAACAGTTCGTCCTTGCTGCCGGCGATGCCATAGCCCTCGGCGCGGGCCTGGGCGAGATTCGGCTCGCGCGCCCACACCAGCACCTGCATGCCGAAGGCGCGGCCGTAGCCGGCGACCACGGCGCCGATCCGGCCATAGCCGTAGATGCCGAGCATCTTGTCGCGCAGCGTCGCGCCTATGCCGATCTGCCATTGCCCGGCCCGCAGCGCTGCCATCTGCTGCGGAATCTGCCGCATCGCCGCCAGCACCAGTCCCCAGGTCAATTCCGCCGCGGCATAGGACGGCGCGCCGGCGTGCATGTTCGACGACACCACGATGCCGAGCCGGGTGCAGGCGGCGATGTCGAGATGCGGATAGACGCTACGCTGGCTGATCAGCTTCAGCTTCGGCAGGCGCTGCAACAGCGGCTCGCGGATCTGCGTGCGCTCGCGGATCAGCACCAGCGCCTCGGTGTCGCGCAGCCGCTCCGCCAGCGCGTCGACGTCCTGAACGTGATCGTTCCACACCGTGACGTCGTGGCCTTGGAGCTTCTCGAAGCAATCGAGGCCGCGCAGCGTGTCGAAGTAATCGTCGAGGATGGTAACCCGCATGTCGCCTTCCCTCCGCCGACGGCAGCCGCCTCAATATCCCAGCGCGCAGCCGTCCTTGCGCGGATCGGAGCCGCCGGTCAGCGTGCCCTTGTCCCAATCGATCCAGACACCCTGGCCGCCGCCATGCGGCACCGACAGCCCGGCGACCTGGTGGCCGATGCCGCGCAGGCCTTCGACCACATCGGCCGGCACGCCGTATTCCAACTGATACACGCCCTCGTAATGCAGCCCCCGCGGCAGGTCGATCGCCTCCTGCACGTCGAGCCCGAAGTCGAGCATGTTGGTCAGCACATGGACCTGCCCGACCGGCTGATATTGCCCGCCCATCACGCCGAACGACAACCTGGCGCGACCGTTTTCCGTCGCAAGGCTCGGGATGATGGTGTGCAGCGGCCGCTTGCCGGGCGCGATGCAGTTCGGATGGCCGGGCTGCACGCGGAAGCCGGCGCCGCGGTTCTGCAGCAGGATTCCGGTCTTGTCGGAGACGATCGCCGAGCCGAACGAATGCGCGATCGAATTGATGAACGAGCAGACGTTGCGGTCCTGATCGACCACGGTGATGTACACCGTCGAGGGATTCATCGGCGGCGAGACTTTCGGCAGATCCAACAGCCGGTCCATTTTGATCTGGCTGCCATATTCGGCGGCGAATTCGCGCGACAGAATCCGGATCACGTCGACGTCGACATGGCCGGGATCGCCGATATGCTGCTCGCGCATCAGATAGGCGATCCGCGCCGCTTCGGCTTCGAGATGAAACCGCTCGACGCTGAGCGGCGCATATTTGGTGAGATCGAACAGGCTGAGCACGTTCAGCATCACCAGCATGGTGATGCCGGGACCGTTCGGCGGGCATTGCCAGACGTCGCGGCCCTTGTAATTGGTGCTGATCGGCGTGGTGGTCTCGGTCGAATGAGCGGCGAAATCCTCCAGCGTATGCAGCCCGCCGAGCCCGCGCAGCGTCGCCACCATGTCTTCGGCCACCGCGCCCTGGTAGAAGCCGTCGGGGCCGAGCCTGGCGATCAGCCGCAGCGTCTGCGCCAATTCCGGCTGCCGGATCACGTCGCCGGTCGCGGCGGGCTCGCCATGCGGCAGCAGATAGCGCGGCGTATTGACGCCCTTCTTCAGCTTTTCAAAGCCGTTGTTCCAGTCGAAGGCGATCCGCGGCGCCACCACATAGCCTTCGTCCGCCGCCTTGATCGCCGGCTGCAGCAATCGGTCGAACCCGAACCGGCCGTGATCGCGCAGGATGGTCGCCCAGGCGTCGACCGCGCCGGGAATGGTGACGGCATGTGCGGAGGTCAGCGGCACGGCGTTGATGCCGCGCTCGAGAAACCATTCGGCGTGCGCGGCCTGCGGCGCCCGGCCGGAGCCGTTATAGGACACGATCGGGCCTTCACCGCGCGGCTGATACAGCGCGAAGCAGTCGCCGCCGATGCCGGTGGATTGCGGCTCGATCACCGCCAACAGCGCGCTGGCCGCGATCGCTGCGTCCGCCGCGCTTCCGCCGGCGCGCAGCGTTTCGATCGCCGCCAAGGAGGCCTGCGGATGCGAGGTCGCCACCATGGCGTTGCGGGCATGCACCGTGGAGCGGCCGGCGAACTGGAAATTCCTCATTCCTGAACTCTTTTCTTGTTGGCGGCGCACGGCCGGCGGCGGCCTTCATGCCATATCCTGCGACATCAGGGCAAATGCGCGCGCCGTGTGCAGCGAGGACATGGGTTTCGCACGCAGCGCGGCGCTGCTACAGCAGCAGCGTTTCACCGACGACAGAGAGCTGCGATGCCCGACGACCAACCTCAGTCCACAACGTCGCTCAGCGAACGGATCGACGCGCTGGAAATCCGCATCGCCTATCAGGACGAAACCATCGAGACGCTGAACGCCACCATCACCGCGCAGTGGCAGCAGCTCGACGCGCTGACCCGGCAGGTGAAATCGCTCGGCGACCGGCTGCAGGAGGCCGAGGCCAACGCGCCGGCGCCGAGCAACGAGCCGCCGCCGCATTATTGATCAGGCCTCGGCGCGCTGCGGCTGCCGCAGATCGCGCAATTCGCGCTTCAGCACCTTGCCGATCGCGCTGCGCGGCAGCGTCTCCACCGCGACGAGGTCGTTGAGCCGCTGGGTCTTGCCGACCCGGGCGTTGGTCCAGGCCTTCAGCGCCGCGGCGTCGACCGACGCATCGGGCCGCAGCACCGCGAACGCCACCGGGGTCTCACCCCATTCCTGCGATGGCATGCCGACCACCGCCGCCTCGATCACGTCGGGATGCGAAGCGAGCACGCTTTCGATGTCGCTGGGATAGATGTTGAAGCCGCCGGAAATGATCATGTCCTTCTTGCGGTCCATCAGCGTGAGGAAGCCGTCTTCGTCGAACCGGCCGATGTCGCCGGTGCGGACGAAACGAACACCGTTCTCGTCGTGCCAGAAGGTCTCTGCGGTCTTGCCCGGCTGGTTGAGATAGCCCTGCATCATCACCGGCGAACAGCCGACGATCTCGCCGATCTGCCCGACCGGCACCTGATGCCCCTCCTCGTCGATCAGCCGCACCTCGTGACCGGGCATCGGCTGGCCGACGGTGGCAAGCTTGTCGGGATGCTCGTGCGCCAACAGCGCGCAGGAGCCGCCGCCCTCGGTCATGCCGTAATATTCGACCAGCCCGCCCGGCCAGCGCTGCAGAATATCCGCCTTCAGCTCTGCGGCGAATGGCGCCGAGGTGCAGAATTTCAGCTTGTAGGACGACAGATCGAAGCGGTCGAAATCCGGCAGCGCCATGATGCGGCGATACTGCACCGGCACCAGCATGGCGTAGGAGACGCGATGCTTCTCGCTCAGCTCCAAGAATCCGCGGGCGTCGAATTTCTTCATCAAAACGAGGCCGCCGCCGCCGGCCAGCGTCGGGTTGAAGCACACCAGCGTGGTGTTGGAATAGAGCGGCGTCGACAGCAGCGCCACCGCGTCGGGGCCGTAGCCCGGCGGATCGAGCTGGCCATATTGCCGCCAGCGCAGTTCGTGGGTGTGGACGATCCCTTTGGGTGTTCCCGTGGTGCCGGAGGAATAGATGATGTTGAAGATCCATTGCGGATCGATCGCGACCGGCGACGGCTTCACGCCCGGCGCGGCGCACCAGGCGCTGAACGGCCGTCCCCAGCCGGAGGCGTCGAACGACACTTGAAGCGGCGCCTGCGCGGCATTGCCCATCGCCGCGGCGGTCGCCGCATCCATGAACAGGATCCTGGCGCCGGAATCCTTCAGCATCGCCGCGAAGTCCTGCGGCAACGACGACGGCGCCAAGGGCGCCACAGCGACGCCTACCCGCAGCGCGCCGAGAAACGTCACCACATATTCCAACGAACTCAGCGCGCAGATCGCGATGACGTCGCGCGGCTTCAGCCCGTCGGCCTGCAAGGCAGCGGCGACGCGGTCGATCCAATCGTCGAATTGCGCGTAATTGACGTTGCGGTCGCCATCGATCACCGCACTGCGCTGCGGCGCCTCGGCGGCGGTTTTGCGGACCAGCGCATCGAGGCTGATGAACTCCGGCATAATGTCTCTCTCCCGTTGTGGTGTTGGCCGAGGCCGCGCTCTTCGGCGCATGAGGCATTATACGCAAAGCGCCTCCGAGGGCGAGAGCCCACGAAGGCAGCGTGGCAGCCTTGATGCTGACGGGATCGCGGCGCCCGACCGATGCCCGCGCGGCGAAAAACCGCGGCAAGCTCCGCCGATGGCGGCGGGGCTCAGCGCACCGGGGTGGTGCGCTCGTCGGTCCAGGTCAGGCCGAAGGCATCGAGCCCCTCGGCGAGAAAGTCGCTGAGCAGCGGCTCGCCCAGAAGATAGCTCGCGGTGCGGCCGTTGCGGCCGTCGGCGGCCTCGCGGCGCAGATCGTCCCATTCCTCGATGGTGCCGTCGCCGCGGCCGAGCCGCATCAAGGCCACCAGATCGATCTGCTCATCCTCGCTCATCGCATTGATGAAGGAGGTGATCTCGCGCGCCACCGGATCGCTGCCGTCGTCCTCGAGCACGTCGACCATGTTGTCGTCGGCGCCGTTGGAACCGGACTCCGGATCGGAGCTGTCTTCCTTGACGTCGAATTCGCGCACCTTTTCGATCAGAAAGCCGACCTGCTCGGTCGAAATGGTTAGCTCTGGCATGGGCTCCTCCTTGCCTGATCCGCTGCGGATCTCGAGTTCGGCTAACGCGCCGCAGCGCGAGACGATCCATGGCGCGGCGGTGCAACACCAGCAGATTTCGCGTTGCCGCGGTGCACCGAACGGGACTGCGGCGGCGCAGTCCGCGGTTGAATTTCCCTCTGCGCTGCGCCATGAAGCTCACAAGAGGCGATAGCGGGAGAGGAAACGAATTATGAAACTTGTGCGATTTGGCGCGCGCGGCCAGGAAAAGCCCGGCCTGATCGATGGCTCCGGCCAATTGCGGGATTTGTCTGCGCATCTGGCCGACCTCGCGGGCGACGCCTTTGCGCCGGCCGCGCTGGCCAAGCTCGCAGCCCTCGACGCCGAAACCCTGCCGCTGGTCATCGACCAGCCGCGGATCGGCGCGCCGGTCGGCGGATCGCCGAAATTCATCGCAATCGGACTGAATTACGCCGACCACGCCGCCGAGGCCGGAATGGCGATTCCATCCGAGCCGATCGTGTTCATCAAGGCCAACAGCTCGCTGTGCGGCCCCAACGACGCGGTGGAAAAGCCGCGCGGCTCGACCAAGCTCGACTGGGAGGTCGAACTCGCCGTGGTGATCGGCGCCCGCGCCAAATATGTCGGCGAGGCCGACGCGCTGAATTATGTCGCCGGCTATGCGGTGTGCAACGACGTCTCCGAGCGCGCCTTTCAGCTCGAGCGGCTCGGGCAATGGACCAAGGGCAAGTCGCACGACACCTTCGGCCCGCTCGGGCCGTGGCTGGTGACCAAGGACGAGATCGCCGACGTCCACAAATTGCCGATGTGGCTCGACGTCAACGGCCAGCGCTGCCAGACCGGCTCGACCGCGACCATGATCTTCAACGTGCCGAAGATCGTCTCTTATCTGTCGGAGATCATGACGCTCAACCCCGGCGACATCATCACCACCGGCACCCCACCCGGCGTCGGCATGGGCATGAAGCCGCCGAAATTTCTCAACGTCGGCGACGTGGTGACGCTCGGCATCGAAGGCCTCGGCCAACAGCGCCAGGAAATTATCGCGGCGTGATGGCCGCGGGTCGTCGTGGCGCGATGGCTGGCGCGCACTTGGCTCGCTGATGATGGCTACCCGGCTTGCGGCTCGTGATCGTCAGCGATCCGCACCGCCGACGTCATCCTGAGGAGCCCGGCGAAGCCCGAAGGGCGAAGCCGGGCGTCTCGAAGGATGGACAGCGGGTGAAAGCTTCGTCATCTTCTGGGCCGCCGCGGACACTGCCGCCCCCTCGCGGCATTGCCCCATTCCTAGATCTGCTTCGCCAAGGGCCTTCCGATGAAACTCGTCTTCTCCCCCACCTCGCCGTTCGCGCGCAAGGTGCGCATCGTCGCGATCGAGCTCGGCCTGATCGACAGCATCGAATTCGTCTCCGCCAAGGTGACGCCCGGCGAGCCGAACGACGACTATGTGCACAGCGTCAACCCGCTGAAGAAGCTGCCGGCGCTGATCCTCGACAGCGGCGAGGTGCTGGTCGACTCCTACGTGATCGCCGAATATCTCGACGAGCTTGCCGGCGGCAAACTGCTCCCGGCGTCCGGCCCACAGCGCTTTCGCGTGAAAAGCGATCACTCGCTGATCCAGGGCATGCTGGATTCGATGCTGCTGTGCCGCTACGAGAAATTCGTGCGGCCGCAGCCGCTGCAATGGCAGGCCTGGTATGATGATCACTGGGCCCGGGTGTGGAACGGGTTGGCGCGCTTTGAGCAGCACGACGAAGCGTTGTCCGGACCGCTCGACCTCGCGCAGATCGCGCTGGTTTGCGTGCTCGGCTATGCCGACCTGCGGTTTGCGGATTGCAATTGGCGCCAAGCGTTTCCCAAGCTCGACGCGTTTCACGACAAGATGCTAACGCGGCCCTCGGTGCAGATCTCGCAGCCGCCGAAAGCGTGATTTCCCGTCATCCTAAGACGCGCGCCCTGTTGGGCGAGACTCGAAGGATGACGCCCCGAGCGACATGGCCATCGTTTGAGAGCCGGGGTGAATAAGCGATCAATGAAGTCGGGCGTTCAACCCGTCATTGCTGTGCATGTTCACTAATTCGCTGATTGAATCCATCCGAACGGAGGGGATTCGATGCGCGACAACAGCTTTGACCGGACGATCGAGCGGAATGACCTGCAGAAGTGGCGGTTTCTGATCCCGGAATATGAGGC
>NZ_DASWPE010000114.1:0-11379 GCF_036404135.1 Rhodopseudomonas sp.
GAGCGAGCCTTGTTTTTGTGCGTCCTCCGCTCCCGCGGTCCAGGACGCGGGGCAAGTCCAAGGACCTGAGGCAAAATCAATGACAGCATTATGGGTGATTGTGCTCTGCGGGGCGCTTTCCATTGTCTACGCCATCTGGGCGACGTCGTCGGTATTGAGCGCGGATGCGGGCAATCCGCGGATGCAGGAAATCGCCGCGGCGGTGCGTGAAGGCGCGCAGGCCTATCTGAAGCGGCAATATATGACCATTGCCATCGTCGGCGTGGTGATCTTCGCGCTGCTGTACTACTTCCTCGGCGTGCTGGTGGCGGTCGGCTTCCTGATCGGCGCCGTGCTGTCGGGCGCCGCGGGCTTCATCGGCATGAACGTCTCGGTGCGCGCCAACGTCCGCACCGCGCAGGCCGCGACCATCTCGCTGGCCGGCGGCCTGGAACTCGCCTTCAAGGCCGGCGCCATCACCGGCATGCTGGTGGCGGGGCTGGCGCTGCTCGGCGTCACCATCTACTTCGCCTTCCTGACGCACTATCTCGGGCTGACCGCCAACAGCCGCACTGTGGTCGACGCGCTGGTCGCGCTCGGCTTCGGCGCCTCGCTGATCTCGATCTTTGCCCGGCTCGGCGGCGGCATCTTCACCAAGGGTGCGGACGTCGGCGGCGATCTGGTCGGCAAGGTTGAAGCCGGCATCCCGGAAGACGATCCGCGCAACCCGGCCACCATCGCCGACAATGTCGGCGACAATGTCGGCGACTGCGCCGGCATGGCCGCCGACCTGTTCGAGACCTATGCGGTGACCGCGGTCGCCACCATGGTCTTGGCCGCGATCTTCTTCGCCAGCGCGCCTGACCTGTTGGTCAACATGATGACCTTGCCGCTCGCCATCGGCGGCGCCTGCATCCTGACCTCGATCGCCGGCACCTTCTTCGTCAAGCTCGGCGCCTCGCAGTCGATCATGGGCGCGCTGTACAAGGGCCTGATCGCCACCGGCGTTCTGTCGCTGTTCGCGGTCGCCGCGGTCATTTATGGGCTGGTCGGCTTCGGACCGCTCGCCGGCGTCAAATACACCGGCTTTGCGCTGTTCGAATGCGGCGTGGTCGGCCTGGTCGTCACCGGCCTGATCATCGTCATCACCGAATACTACACCGGCACCGACTATCGCCCGGTGAAGTCGATCGCGCAGTCCTCGGTCACCGGCCACGGCACCAACGTGATTCAGGGCCTCGCCATCTCGATGGAAGCAACCGCGGGCCCCGCGATCGTGATCATCGCCGGCATCCTGGTCACCTACAGCCTGGCCGGCCTGTTCGGCATCGCCATTGCCACCACCACGATGCTGGCTTTGGCCGGCATGGTCGTGGCGCTCGACGCCTTCGGCCCGGTCACCGACAATGCCGGCGGCATCGCCGAAATGGCCGGTCTGCCCAAGGAAGTCCGCAAGGCCACCGACGCGCTCGACGCCGTCGGCAACACCACCAAGGCGGTCACCAAGGGCTACGCGATCGGCTCCGCCGGTCTCGGCGCGCTGGTGCTGTTCGCCGCCTACAACGAAGACCTCAAATACTTCATCGCCAATGGCACGCACTACCCGTACTTCCAGGGCGTGCTGCCGGACTTCTCGCTGAACAACCCCTACGTCGTGGTCGGCCTGCTGTTCGGCGGCCTCTTGCCGTATCTGTTCGGCGCGATGGGCATGACCGCGGTCGGCCGCGCCGCCGGCGCGATCGTCGAGGAAGTGCGTCGTCAGTTCCGCGAAAAGCCGGGCATCATGAAGGGCACCGACAAGCCGGACTACGGCAAGGCGGTCGACCTTCTGACCAAGGCGGCGATCAAGGAAATGATCATCCCGTCGCTGCTGCCGGTGCTGTCGCCGATCTTCGTTTACTTCGCGATCTACTTCATCGCCGGCGGCGGCGCCGACGGCAAGTCGGCGGCGTTCTCGGCGGTCGGCGCCATGCTGCTCGGCGTCATCGTCACCGGCCTGTTCGTCGCGATCTCGATGACCTCGGGCGGCGGCGCCTGGGACAACGCCAAGAAGTACATCGAGGACGGCCATTTCGGCGGCAAGGGCTCCGACGCCCATAAGGCCGCGGTGACCGGCGACACCGTCGGCGATCCCTACAAGGATACGGCGGGCCCGGCGGTCAACCCGATGATCAAGATCACCAACATCGTGGCCTTGCTGCTGCTGGCGATCCTGGCGCACTAAGCCTGCGAATTACCACTCGTGCAAAACCCCGCGGTGCAAGCCGCGGGGTTTTTCGTTGCAATCCCGCCGATCACATCAAGGAGCCCCCGATGTCGCTGTCATCCGCCAAGAACTTCGCGCTGCGCGCCGCAAAGTCGCAGGACCATGCCGAGGCCGTCGAGCTGTTGTCGAAGGCGATCCTGGAGCTGGCGAGTTCGATCGAGGCCACCGACGCCAAGCTGAAGCAGATCAAAAAGGCCAAGGGGTAGGGCGCCGCGCCGCGGGGCACCGCCGGCGCGGCCGCGATCGGGAAAATGTCCCGATATTTCTGGAATGTTTCCCGGTGATCGAGAGCTGTTTCTGTTGCGCAACTGTGAGCTGTTTTGCACTCTGCCTGCGACAATAATCCTCATACCAAGGGGAGCGGGGCATGAGCGGGCGGCGCCAGACATTGTTGCGGCGGGGGATATCCGGAACGATCACGCTGATCGGAGCGCTGATCGCGGCGGCGCTGCTGCCGCGAGCGGTCCAGGCGCAGGAGGTGCTTCCGGAAATCCAGGTGATCTCCAACACCCCGCTGCCGGGCTCCGGCATCGACCGCGACAAGATTCCGTCGATGACCTCCTCGGTCACCGCCAGCGATTTCGAGCGCAGTTACTCGCAGAACGTCACCGACACCTTGTTCCAGCGGATTCCCGGCGTCACGCTGTCGGACCCCAACGGCAACAGCGTGCAGCAGGAAATCCGCTATCGCGGCTTCGCCGCTTCGCCGTTGCAGGGCACGCCGCAAGGCCTCGCGGTCTATATGAACGGCGTGCGGCTCAACGAATCCTTCGGCGACACGGTGAACTGGGACCTGATCCCCACCAACGCGATCAGCCGCGCCGACGTGTTCACCAACAACCCGGTGTTCGGGCTCAACGCGCTCGGCGGCGCGATCAGCCTGCAGACCAAGAACGGCTTCACCTATCAGGGCTTTGAGGCCGAAGGGCAGGGCGGCTCGTTCGGCCGGGTGCAGGGCGCTATGCAATACGGCGCCGAGAGCGGCAATTGGAGCACTTATCTTGCCGCCCAGGCGCTCACCGACAATGGCTGGCGGCAGGCCTCGCCGGCCAAGATCGGCCGCTTCTACGGCGACCTCGGCTGGCGCGACGACGGCGCCGAACTGCATCTGTTCGGCGGCATGGCGTCGTCGTCGTTCGGCGTGGCGGCGGCGACGCCGGTCCAGATGCTCAGCCGCGACTGGAGTTCGGTCTACACCACGCCGCAGACCACCAATAACGACGTGGCGATGATCGGCCTGAACGGCAAATACGCGCTAAGCGAGGCCTGGACGCTGCAGGGCAATCTGTATGGCCGGTTCTTCCGGCAGAGCCATGTCGACGGCAACGACGCCGACATCGAGCGCTGCAGCAATGCGTCGTCGTTCGCCGGCCAACTCTGCCTTGAGGACGACGGCTTTCCGCGGCCGAGCCCGTTCACCGGCGCCGCGGCGCTGGCGTTCCGCAACCAGTTCGCGATCCTCAACGCCAACAACCAGCCGATCCCATGCCCGCCGGGGTCCGGCAACACCTGCGCGACGGTGCCCTACGGCACCATCGACCGCACCAGCACCAATTCCGACACCTTCGGCGGATCGCTGCAGGCGACCAGCGAGCAGCGCTGGTTCGATCACGGCAATCATTTCACCGTCGGCGGCAGCATCGATCGCGGCAGCACTTCGTTCGGCGCCACCAGCACGCTGGGCTACATCTATCCCGACCTCAGCGTCGGCATCAATTCGGCGATTCCCAGCAACGGCCAGATCATCCATACGCTCGGCAATCTCGGCTACACCCCGGTCGGCATCGACACCAAGAATACGTATTACGGGTTGTTCAGCACCGACACTTTCGACATCACCGAGAAACTCGCCGTCACCGGCGGCGCGCGCTACAATCTGGCGAAGATCTCGGTGCGCGACGTATTGGGCTCAAGCCCCGACCTCAACAGCGATTCCAGCTTCAGCCGGCTCAACCCGCTGGTCGGGCTGACCTACAAGATCGCGCCGGTGCTGTCGGTCTATGGCGGCTATTCGGAATCCAACCGCGCGCCGACGCCGCTGGAGCTCGGCTGTTCCAATGCCGCGAAACCCTGTCTGCTGGAGAGTTTCCTGGTGTCGGATCCGCCGCTCAACCAGGTGGTCGGGCACACCTATGAGTTCGGCTTCCGTGGCAACGCGCCGCTCGGCAATGGCGCGCTGGACTGGAAGGCGGGCCTGTTCCGCACCGACAGCGACAACGACATCATCAGTCTGGCCAGTTCGATTCAGGGCCGCGGCTATTTCCAGAACGTGCCGCAGACCAGGCGGCAGGGCGCCGAACTGTCCGCCGAATACAAATCCAGCGAATGGCTGGTCTATGCCGGCTACAGCTACATCGACGCGACCTACCGCTTCGATGGCGACATCGCCTCGCCGAACAATCCGGCGGCCGATGCCGACGGCAATATCCACGTGGTGTCCGGCAACCGGATTCCCGGCATCCCGCAGCATCAGTTCAAGGCCGGCGTCGACTACCTGGTGACGCCGCAATGGAAGATCGGCGCCGACCTGGTCGCGGTCGGCCAGCAATATTTCGTCGGCGACGACGCCAACCAGAACGACAAGCTGCCGGGCTATGCGGTGGTCAATCTGCACACCTCGTATCAGCTCACCAGCAACGTCACGCTGTTCGCGGTGGTCAACAATCTGTTCGACAACAAATACGCGCTGTACGGCACCTATTTCGAGCCGTCGGGCACCGCTAAAGCTGGGCTGCCGATCACGCTGACCGATCAGCGCACCGAAGTGCCGGGCGCGCCGTTCACCATCTATGGCGGCATCCGGGTCAAGCTGTAGCGTGCCGCGCTGCCGCCGCAGCGGCTGAGGTCGTCGCTCGATGCCGCTGTGCAGCATCGAGAACCGTTGACAGCAAATCCGGCGGCTCACTAACCTTGCGGCGAGCGTTTTCGCGCGCGCCGAGCTGCGTTGGGGCGGCAACGAATCGCCCGGCCGCAGCACGCGGCCGTCATGACGGGGGATGAGGCCGATGCGGGTGCTGATCGTCGATGACCATCCGATCGTCGCGTCCGGCTGCCGGGCGCTGTTTTCCGGCGAGCCGGACATCGTGGTGTTGGAAGCCGGCTGTGCCGAGGCCGGCGAGCAGCGCTTCGTCGCCGAGCGGCCCGACGTCTGCGTGCTCGATATCAATCTGCCCGGAGTGTCGGGCTACGAATTGGCGCGGCGGATTCTGGAGCACGATCCGCAGGCTCGGATCATCATGTTCAGCATGAACGACGACCCGGCCTTCGCGGCGCGTGCCATCGAGGCCGGCGCCAAGGGCTACGTTTCGAAATCCGGCGATCCCTGCGATCTGGAGCGGGCGATCCGCGAGGTCGCCAACGGCGGGGTATTCCTGGCGCCGGCGATGGCCCGCAGCATCGCCTTCGGCGGCTCGGGACTGGACAGCCGGCTCGACAAATTGTCGACGCGGGAGATCGAGATTTTGCGGCTGCTCGCCGCCGGCAAGAGCCTGTCGGAGATCGCCTGGCTGGTGCGCGCCTCGTACAAGACGATCGCCAACACCTCCTCGCTGATGCGGCAGAAGCTCGGCGTGCGCTCATCGGCCGATCTGGTGCGATTGGCGATCGAGAACCGGCTCGGCGCCGGCGCCCAATAATTCCTGTGCGCTAGAGTTATTCCGGTTCTGATAGAATCAGAACCGGAGCTCTAGATTCTTATTCTGACGCGTTTTCTTCACGCGAACCGGGATCCACTTCGCTCGAAAACGCTCTAATGGAAGCTGATCAGCTTGAACAGCGGCGTCAGGTAGCTCAGCTCCTGGCCCGAGGTCGGCGTGGTGCGGCTGATGAAGTCGAAGATCTTGCCGTCCTGCAGACCGTAATTGGCGATCCGCTGCACCTGGCGGTTCTTGTCGAAATAGATCGCGATCACCCGCTGGTCGACCACCTTTTGCGGCATGAACGCCACCGGGCGTTCGGCGCGCTGCGAAATGTAGTAGAATACCTCGCCGCTCAAGGTGGCGACGGTGGAGGGCGTGCCCATCACGATCAGCACCTGGTCCTGGCTGGCGCCGATCGGAATCTGCTCCAGCGCCCCGGTGGGCAGGATGTAGCCCTTCTGGAATTGTTCGGAGGTGCAGCCGGGCAGCGCGGCGCACAGCAGCGCCGCCGCGACCAGCGGTCGCAACCCGCGCCGGAGCGCCGCAAAAGCCCGCGGAAACGCGGCGCTTGCGCGTTGGTCAATCGAAAGTGTCATTCGGGAGCTGGCCCCATCCCCTTGCATCGCGCACGGTGTTGCCGTACCCGGCAGCAATCCCCTTGGCAATAGGTGCGGCCGTCGCGGGCCCGCAGCAGGAACCCATCATGATTTGGCCGTTTGATCAATTCACCAGTCCCCGGTCGCCGTCGCGCGGCACCATTGAAGCCATCTATGGCATGATCGTGGCACAAGCGCGAGAACCGGCGTTTTATAAGACCTTGGGCGTGCAGGACTCGGTCAACGGCCGTTTCGAGATGATCGTGCTGCACCTGTGGCTGGTACTGCGGCAGGCCGGCCTGCAGCCCGACAATGCGGCGTTCGGCCAGGCGCTGTTCGACCATTTCTGCAGCGACCTCGACGCCAATCTGCGCGAGATGGGGGTCGGCGATCTCACCGTGCCGAAGCGGATGCAGAAGTTCGGCGAGGCGTTCTACGGCCGCGCCGCCGCCTATGACCGGGCGATGGCCGACGAGGATGATGCGAGCGAAGCGCTGGCCAAAACCCTGTGCCGCAACGTTTTGAACGGCTTCGGGCTGGACAAGGCGCGGCTGCTGGCGGCCTATGTCGAGCACGCCGCGGCGGCGCTGGCGCGGGTCGACGCCGCGGCGCTGCGCTCCGGCCGCTGGCACTTCCCGCCGGCGCTGGCGGTCGGCTGATGACCCAATGCAGGATGATCCGATGACCGAGCTGGCGAATCCATGGAGCCTCCCCGTGGTGGTGGCGCAGATCCCGGAGACCGGCCTGCACCGCGAGATCGAGGCCAATGCGCATGAGCGCGCCGCGATGGCCGAACTCGGCGGCCTGCGCGAAATCCTGTCGGCGCAGGCCTCGTTCGATCTGACGCCGATCGTCGAGGGCCGGGTGCGGCTGGTCGGCCGGGTCCGCGCCCGGGTTGGCCAGACCTGCGTGGTGACGCTGGATCCGATCGAGAACGAGGTCGACGAGGCGATCGACCTGATCTTCGCGCCGCCGTCGCAGATTCCGGAAATGGCCGACCTGGTCGAAGACGATGCCGAGCCCGGCGCCGACGTTCCGGACCCGCCGGAGCCGATCGAGCGCGGCCTGATCGACATCGGCCGGGTCGCCACCGACGCGCTGTTTCTCGGCCTCGACCCGTATCCGCGCAAGCCCGACGCGACCTTCGAGCCGCTGATTGCGCCGGACGATCCCGAAGAACATCCGTTCGCCGCGTTAAAGGCGTTGAAAACCTCGCCGGCGGCGGGGAAATCCAAGAAGTCGCCGGAGCGCTAGCCGGCTCCGGCCGGCTCGGAAAACATCTGCTGCGCCACACCCCGGCGGGTATTGCGACCAGTTTCTTCAGATTCGCCGGTCCCTAGCGGTACAATACCGCCGCTGGCGGCCTGATGTTCGACTTAAAACGGGCGGCGCGGGATGTTGTATCGGTCGGGAGAAACGTTATTGTCGCCGCCCTATGGGGCGCGGCGCTGCGCTCCGGCCATCGTCCGTGACGGACGAGATTCATTCGTCGGCGGCCGAGCGCTATCGGGCCGCGACTTGTTAGGTTTCCGGAACGTTCATGTCCCAAAAGGTTCGAATCGCGCTTGACGCCATGGGCGGCGATTTCGGCGCTTCGGTCGTCGTTCCCGGTGCGGCTATTTCGCTTACCCGGCACCCCGACTCCGAATTCCTGCTGTTTGGCGACAGCGCCCTGATCAACAAGCAACTCGCCGCGCATCCGGCGCTGCAGGCGGCGTCGCGGGTGATCCACACCGACGTCGCGGTCAGCATGCACGACAAGCCGAGCCAGGCGCTGCGCCGCGGCCGCAAGGTGTCGTCGATGTGGCTGGCGATCGAGGCGGTGAAAAAAGGCGAGGCCGACGTCGCGGTGTCGGCCGGTAACACCGGCGCCTTGATGGCGATGGCGCGATTCTGTCTGCGCACGCTGCCCGGCATCGACCGCCCGGCGATCGCGGCGATCTGGCCGACGGTGCGCGGCGATTCGGTGGTGCTGGATCTCGGCGCCACCATCGGCGGCGACGCCGAGCATCTGAAGGCGCTGGCGGTGATGGGCAGCGCGATGGCCAGCGTGTTGTTCGACCTCGAGCGGCCGACCGTCGGCCTGCTCAATATCGGCGTCGAGGAGATCAAGGGCGGCGAGGAAATCCGCGCCGCCGCCGAATTGCTGCGCGAGATGAACTCGCCGCAATTCGAATTCATCGGCTTCGTCGAAGGCGACGGCATCGGCAAGGGCGCCGCCGACGTCATCGTCTCGGAAGGCTTCAGCGGCAATATCGCGCTGAAGGCCGCGGAAGGCACCGCGCGGCAGATCAACGAATATCTCAAGGCCGCGATGTCGCGGACCTGGCGCTCCAAGATCGGCTATCTGTTCGCCCGCGAGGCGTTCCGCTCGCTGCGCGACAAGATGGACCCGAACAAGTCCAACGGCGGCGTGTTCCTCGGCTTGAACGGGGTGGTGGTCAAGAGCCATGGCGGAACCAGCGCCGACGGCTTTGCCTACGCGGTCGATGTTGGCTATGACATGGTCCGCTACGATCTCCTGAACAAGATCAACCATACGCTCAATCGCGGTGGCGGCGCCCTCGGCGCGCCGACCGCTCGGGAGGCTGTCTCGTGACTGTTACACGCTCGGTAGTGCTCGGCTGCGGTTCCTATCTGCCGGAGCGGATTCTGACCAACGCCGAATTGGCGGCCAAGATCGATACCTCGGACGACTGGATCATCCAGCGCACCGGCATCAAGCAGCGCCACGTTGCCGCCGAGGGCGAATTCACCTCGCATCTGGCGATCAAGGCGGCGCAGGCCGCGCTCGACAATGCCGGCATCGACGCGCAGTCGATCGATCTGATCGTGCTCGCCACCTCGACCCCGGACAACACTTTTCCCGCCACCGCGGTCGCGGTGCAGGCGGCGCTTGGCATCAACCATGGCGCCGCGTTCGACCTGCAGGCGGTGTGCTCCGGATTCGTCTTCGCGGTGGCCACCGCCGACAATTTCCTGCGCGGCGGCTCGTTCAAGCGCGCGCTGGTGATCGGCGCGGAAACCTTCTCGCGGCTGCTCGACTGGGAGGACCGCGGCACCTGCGTGCTGTTCGGCGACGGCGCCGGCGCCATCGTGCTGGATGCGCAGCAGGGCTGGGGCACCAGCGTCGACCGCGGCGTGCTGACCACGCATCTGCGCTCCGACGGCCGCCACAAATCCAAGCTCTATGTCGACGGCGGGCCGTCTTCGACCGGCACCGTCGGGCATCTGCGCATGGAAGGCCGCGAAGTGTTCAAGCACGCGGTCGGCATGATCACCGGGGTGATCGTCGACGCCTTCGAGGCCAGCGGCACCACGCCGAAGGACATCGACTGGTTCGTGCCGCACCAGGCCAACAAGCGCATCATCGACGCCTCGGCGCACAAGCTGCTACTGGCGCCGGAGAAGGTGGTGCTGACGGTCGACCGCCACGGCAACACCTCGGCGGCGTCGATTCCGCTGGCGCTGTCGGTCGCGGTGGCCGATGGCCGGATCAAGAAGGGCAATCTGGTGCTGCTGGAAGCCATGGGCGGCGGCTTCACCTGGGGCTCGGCCTTGGTGCGTTGGTAAGCGTTTACGTCAAGTTTTAGCGACAGTACTTTGTATTTCCATGCTTTTGCATGGATGAGCGCTGTTGACCCGGGCGCGCTAAGCTCTTAATTTCGATTGACGAATTTGTTCGCCGAGAGTTGGGGCAGGCGATGACCGGAACCGGAAAGACAGTCACACGCGTCGATCTGTGCGAAGCCGTCTACCAAAAGGTGGGGCTGTCGCGCACGGAATCGTCTGCGTTTGTCGAGCTCGTATTGAAGGAGATCACCGACTGCCTGGAGAAAGGCGAGACGGTGAAGCTGTCGTCGTTCGGCTCGTTCATGGTTCGCAAGAAAGGCCAGCGAATCGGGCGTAACCCGAAGACCGGCACCGAGGTGCCGATCTCGCCGCGCCGGGTGATGGTGTTCAAACCCTCGGCGATCCTGAAACAGCGGATCAACGCCAACGGCGCCGCTGCCCCAGCCAAGACCGACTGATCGGGAGCATGCATTTGGACAAAGCGCCCGATGCATTCCGAACCATCAGCGAGGTCGCCGACGACCTCTACATCCCGCAGCACGTGCTGCGTTTCTGGGAAACCCGATTCGCCCAGATCAAGCCGATGAAACGCAGCGGCGGTCGCCGCTATTATCGCCCCGACGACGTCGACCTGCTGCGCGGCATCCGCCGGCTGCTGTACGGCGAGGGCTACACCATCCGCGGCGTGCAGCGCATCCTCAAGGAGCAAGGCGTCAAGGCGGTGCAGGGGCTTGCCAACGGGCTGGCGCGGCCGGCGGCGCCCGATCCGCGCGATGTCGATGCCCATCTCGGCGAATTCGACGACGCCAGCCTGCCGTCATCCGAGGTCGATGCCCAGAGCGATGACGAAGCCGAGGCCGGCAGCGCCGCAGCGGCGGTCGTGGTGCGGCGCGAGCCGGCCTTGGGAGCGGTCTTGGGATCGGCCTTGGGATCGCCTCTGGGCCCGGCGCGACGTGAACCGGCGCTGGGGTCGCCGCTCGGTCCGGCCCGTCGGGAGGCCGATCCCGCCGCGCCGCTCGGTGCGGCGTTGCCGCGGCACGCCGAAGACGTCCGCGCGCCCGCCCACGCGCCTTCGCACCTAATCTCCACGGCGGCTGCGGGCCGGCGGGAACTCGATCTGGCGCGGTTGGCGACCGCGCTGCAGGATCTGGTCGCCTGCAAGCAGATGCTGGACAGCGCGTTCGAGGACGGCTCGCCAGCGACCACGTTGTTAGCGCGGCCGCGGTTCGCAACCGGCGCGTCAGCGCCGATTGCCGTGATCACCGTCAATTTGCCGCCGCGGTTCTTGCGCCCGGGCCGGAACGAAGCTACAGGAACGGGGCCAGTT
>NZ_DASWPE010000115.1:0-20375 GCF_036404135.1 Rhodopseudomonas sp.
GCCTGCACCAACCGCTCTCGACCAATCGGCGTCAAACGGGCATTCTTGTGGATGTTCATCCGGTCCTCCTTGGATCCCTGAAGCTTCGCAACCTCAGTCTCCTCGGTCCGGATCGGATGGACAACCTATTGAAAGCTCACACTTAGCTCACGCAATCAGCCGGTCGCCTGTTTGGTTTTCCGCGACTTCCGTTGCCCTTACAGCCTTGCGCTGGCGGTGTAGTGACAGTCCAGTAGCAGGATCGAGCCGGTCCCGACCGCCGTAAACCCCCGAAACCCGCGCTCACCGACCAGGTCGATGATCGCGGCGAGGTCGACGGCGTTGCCGGCGTCGCGCAGCACGCCGGCGGTGCCGCTGGCGCTGGAATACACCGTGATGCCGCCGCTCGGCGCGATCCGCATCCGCACCGGAAACCGCGGATAGACCCCGCCATTGTTGGTGGCGGCGCCGGCGACATAGACCCCGTCTGCGCCGATCCGGGTCGCGGTGCCGGGCGCGGTGGCGTAGTCGTAGCTCTTGCACCAGTAGCGCTGGCACGCCGCCAGGCTCTGGTCGAACGGCGGCGCCACGAACGGGGTCGGCACCGCGCCCTTCTCCAGCTTCACCTTGCCGATGTCGAGGCTGACATTCTGCGGCTGCGCGGCGTCGGTCCACAACAGCACCGCCAGATTGTTCATCGCCGAGGACACCGTTCCGGTCAGCGGCGCAAGATCGGTCAGCGTATTGGCCCCCAGCGCCATCGCGCCGCTGGCGACCACGACGGTCGAGGCCGCGGTGAAGAAGCCGCCGGCGGCAAAGCTGGCGCTGCTCCAGTCGTTGACGACGTCCTTGGCGATCGCATCGGCGGCGCCGGTCCATTCCACGATGGCGTAGCGCAGCGTCGCCGCAGCCGAAATCCGCACCCGCGCGCTGAGCGTCACCGGCTGTCCGCGCAGCTCGCGGCACAGTAGTTTCTCCAGCCACTGGATGCGGCCGAAGCGCTGCGCCGCGGCGTTGGACTGCAGCGTGCGCATCATGAACGGCGTGCCGTCCTCGGCGTCGACGAGTTGGCTGACGCTGACCGGGTTGGCCTGCGTCAAGGTCAGCCACTGGTCGAAATCATAACTGGCATCGCTCTGCGCGCCGACCCCGGCCTGGTTGATCTCGCCGCTCGGATTGATCAGGTAGTTGCGGTTCGGCACCCCGGCATTCGCCCGGCTCTGCGCCTGCTGCGCGGCGCTCAAGGGCTGCGCGGTGTCGGCGCGCAGCGCCAGGCCGCCGGCGAGCGCCTGCCAGCGCGCCGCGGTGGCGTCGTAGCGCAGCATGGCGGCCTGCTTGCCGGCCAGTATCAGATTGCCGCCGAACGCAAAACGATTCGCCGCCGCCGACGCCGCGCTGTCGTCGAGCAGCGTGATCGGCGGATCGCCGACATTGACGAGGCAGATCACCCGGCCCTCGGTGCCGCCGCCGAGCCCGCTGAGACTGCGCGCGGCATCGGCAGAAAGCTGCAGCACCGCGGCCGCGGCAAGCCCGGTCGGCGCGTAGTCGTTCTGGTTGGCGACGAGCTGCGGCGGCGCGACCACGCCGGACAGCGACAGCCCGCGCGGCAGCGCCAGATTGCCGCTGGCCTGATCGATGGTGAAGGCCTCGATCCAGCTGCCGCCGTCGGCGGAGACTTTCAGCTTGAAGCCGTCGGAGCCGACCAGCCCGAATTCGGCGCGGCCGGAGTAATTGTCGGAGAACACCACCGAGGCGATGTTGGCCGCGCTCTCCTTGGAGAGTTGCAGCCGGACGTCGCCGCTGCCGCCGGCCGAGCGCATCTAGCCCGCGCGCGATCGGCACCAGATGCTGATTGAGCAGCACGAAGGCGGCGCCCGCCGGCAGCAGGTCGGCGATGGCGTGCTCGCTGCCGAGCTGGCCGCGCAGCAGCCGCGACAACAGATAGGTGTTGCCGTCGACCAGTTCGGCGTTGGCGAATTGCAGAATTTCCCAGTCCCCGCTCGGGGTCTGCAGCGCCGCGGCGTTGGCGCCTTCCAGCACGCGGGCGTCGCTCACCGAGCTCAGCGCGCCGCTCGCCAGTTGCACCCGGAAGCGGCCGGCGCGATCCCATCGCGCCACGGCGGCCGCGGGCAGCGGGTCGAGCGTCTCGCCGATGCTCGACGGCGCGGTGGCGACCGCTATCGGCGTGAAGCTCGTGCCGTCCGACGATGACCAGACCGTCACCGAACCCGGCCACGGATTGGCGCATACTGCGAGCCGGGTCAGCGTCGCGGGCGTCGTGGAATCCAGCGACGGCAGCTCGAGCGGCCACGCCAGCACCGGCCCCAGCGCCGGCGGAATCGCCGGCCGCGGCGGCGCGATCGCCGGCAGCGGCGCCGCGAACACCTCGGGATCGATGCTGCGCGCCTTGATCTGCCGCGCCGTGGTGTCGACCAACTCGTCGATCTCCCACAGCCGGCGGCGGCCACTGAGCGTCAACGCAACGACGTCGCCCGGCGCCAGCGCCAGCCGGTCGCGGCCGAGCGCGAACTGCGCGGTCTCTCGCCCGGCCCACAGATCCTGCAAAAACACCTCGGCGCGCCGCATCGCGGCGGCGGCGTTGCTGACCACCGCGAGGTCGGATTGCAGGGTGCGGTTGGCGCCGCCGACCAGCCGCCGCGAGGTCACCGCGGAGCGGCGATAATCGCTGAGCGCATCGCTGAAGCCGAGCGCCACCTCGCGCGGCAATTCGGTCTCCTGCGCCCGCGTCAGCCGGCTCGGCGCGGCCTTGTCCGGCAGTACCAGATCGTCCTCGCCGATTTCGACGACCGGCAATCCGCCACGCGGCACGAAGCGCAAGACGCCCTCGGCGGCGTTGCCGTCGAACGCATAGGCCATCGCGAGCGGCTCGATCATCGCCCGCGGCGACATCGGCCGGTCGACCACATAGCCGTCGCAGAGCTCGCGCAGCGCCGAACTTTCAACGCCGGCGACATCGGCGTCGCGCAGCAAGGCCGCGACCAGCGCGTCGAGCGGCGCGCCACCGAGCCGGCCGGAGAGCCAATGCCCGGTCGACCAGTTGGCGGCGTCGCTCCAGACGTCGTCGGCTGCCGGAAACACCGGATAGGGCCGCGCGTCCCAGGTCCACAGATGGATCGCGGAAACCTCGATCATCCGCCCGCCATAGACCGGCGACACCGGGTTCTGCGCCTCGCCGGCGCCGAACGCCGGATCGAAGGCGCAGAGCAGCGCTTCCAGATAGCGCCGCTGCATCAGGTCGTCGCGCTCGCCCGAGGAGAAATACGGGATGAAATTCTCGCTGGATTTCGGATCGGGAAATACGCTCGGCTGGTTGGCGCCCTTGTCGACCGCGGGGCAGCCGACCTCGGTGAGCCAGATCGGCTTGCTGCACGGCGCCCACGCCGTCGGCGCCGGCGCCTCGTTGCCGCCGGTGCGCTCGTAATGCGGATTGCCCCACCACGCCCACAGATCCTTGACCCGAAACGTCCACGGCTTGCCATGGCCGTCGGTGATCGGCAGCCGCGCCTGCGCGGCGCGCGCCGCGTCATCGGCGTAGTACCAGTCGTAGCCCTCGCCGCCTTGCAGATTGCCGGCGAGGTAGCCGCGGTCGTACACTGAGGCGGCGATCGCCGCGTCGAGATGCGCCGCGCCGTCGCGCCAGTCCGCCAGCGGCGCGTAGTAATCGATTCCGACCGCGCCGATCGCCGGGCTCGCCCACAACGCGTCGAGCGGAAACCGCAGCTCGGAGGCGTCGGGCGTCACCGCGTCGGCGCCGTATTCGGTCCAGTCGGCGCCGTAGGTCACCAGCGTCGCTCCACCGACGATCGCCTTGACCTCGACGGCGAGCGACGCCAGCGCCTGCACCGCCGGATAGACGCCGGGGCCGGCGCGCACCCGGGTCAGCGCCTTCAATTCCGAGCCGATCAGGAACGCATCGACGCCGCCCGCCGAGACGGCGAGGTTGGCGTAGTGCAGGATCATGCGGCGATAATTCCAGGTGCCGCCGGTGAAGAAATGCTGCACCTGGGCAGCCGCCGCCGCGGTGCCCTGCGGCGAGCCGGGCCGGCCCGGCGCCGGATCGCAGGTGATGCGGCCGCGCCAGGGATAAGGCGGCTGCGAGGCGGCCCCGCTCCACGGATCCGGCAGCGCGTTGGCTGCGGCAATGTCCATCATCACGAACGGATAGAACGTCACTTTCAAGCCGCGCGCCTTCAGCTCGCGGATCAGATGCACCACGCTGTCGTCGGACGGCGTGCCGCCATAGGCCGGCCGGCCGTCGACCTGCGACACCAGCGTCGCGCTGCTACGGGTGACGCCGTCGACCACCCAACTGGTCGGGCTGGTGCGCTTGCTGGCGTTCTCGATCGCCGGCCGCACCACGCATTGCCCGGCGCGCAGGTCGGTGCCGAACCACGCCACCACCAGCGCGACGCGTTCGAGATTGGGGCAGATGCCCTGCAGGTCGTCGAGCGCGGCCTCGACGTCGGAGACGGCGTGGCTGACGTGGCGGTTCTCCGGCGCCGAGGCGCCGAGCCCGGCGCCGCGGATCACCGTCGCGGGTTCGTAACCGAATTCGGTGGTGCCGGGGATCAGCGTCACCGCGCGCACCATCTGTTCGAGCGCGCCGATCGGGCGGATGATCTCGAACGACAATTGCGGAATCCGGTTGCCGAAATCCTTCAGCGGCAGCCGCTCGAACACCACATAGGCGAGGCCGCGATAGGCCGGCGCGTTGCCGCCGCCCTGTTTGGCGACGATCAGTTCGTCGGCGCTCTGATCTTCGCTGCCGCGATGCACCCGGATGTTGAGCGTGGCGAGGTCGAGCGGCTTGCCGTCGGCCCAGATCCGTGCCACCCGGCCAATCACGCCCTCGCACAGCCCGACCGCGAAATTGGCGTAGTAACTGTAGGTCGTGGTGGTGGTGCTCGGGCCGCTGATCCCCTTGCCGCCGGACGACGTGGTTTCGGTCGAGATCACTTCCTCAAGGTCGGTGGCCCAGATCACCTGGCCGGACAATCGCGCGCGGCCATAGACCCGCGGGATCGGCGCGCCCTCGGTCGAGGCCATCACCTCGAGATCGGCGAGCCGCGGCCCCTCGATCTGGCGGTCGCTGCCGAACAGCGAACGATCGAGGGCGTTGCCGACCAGCGCGCCGGCGATCCGTCCGGCGATGGCGCCGACCGGGCCGAACAGCGCGCCGACCGCGCCGCCGGCCAACGAGAGCACCAATGCGGCCATCATGTCACTCCGGGAAATGAAAACGCGAAAGCCAGCCGTCGCCGCCACCACGGCGCGATCGCCACCTCGCAGACCGCGGAGCCGTCATGGGCGTGGATCATGCTGTGCGGTGAACTGGCGATCGCCAGATGCTTGGCGACGCAGTCGTCGCGCCAGCGAAACAGCAGCACGTCGCCGGCGGCGAATGTTTCTCGCGCGATCGGCGTGAGATGGCGCAGCGCCGCCGCGGCCAGGGTGTCCTCGCCGCCGGCCTCGGCCCAGTCCGGCGCGTAGGCCGGCGGCTGTTCCGGCTCGTCGCCGAGGCAGCCGCGCCACACCCCGCGCACCAGCCCCAGGCAATCGCAGCCCACCCCCTTGCACGAGGCCTGATGCCGATAGCGCGTGCCGATCCAGCTGCGCGCCTCGGCGACCAGCGCGTCGCGGCTGATCGATGCTGATGTCATTTGGTTTGTCCGATGAGTTGGTGTCCCGATGCAGCCTTCTTCGCGCCGCATCGCGCCCGGGGCGCGCAGGTTGGACCGGCGCGCGTCAGGTCTGCCGCACCGGGCGCCGCGGGTGGCGCCGGCGGCGCCGGTCACCGGATAGCTGATGACGAAATCATTGCCGGGGATCTGCGGGAAGCCGCGGAAATTGTCGGCATTGCCGAAGCGGTCGCGGCAGGTCGCAAAGCGCTTGTCGCAGCCGGCGGTGACGCTGAAGCTATCGCCGAGCGCGATCGGCTCGGCGGCTCCCTGCCACAGGCTGAGCTGCACGATGCCCGCGACGTTGCGATGCAACTTGACTTCGACGCCGGTGCCGGTATTGCCGCCCGAGTTCCAGCTCAATCGCCCGGCGCTGAACAGGCCGTCGGCGACGCCGTCGAGCCCGGCCACCGCGATCAGCGACACCCCGAGAATCGCGCTGACCGTGCCGCTACCGCGCCACGCCGCCAGATCGACGCGGCAGCGGCGGTCGCCAAGATCAGCGCCGCAACTCGCGGTGTAGAGCCGGCCGCTCTCCTGCGACAACAGATCGGCGAGCCCGCGCAATTCCGCGGTGAAGGCTTGGCCCTCGCGCTTGACCTCGCCGAGCGTGCCGCGCGCGGTGAGCACGCGCAGCGCCGGCTCCGACCAGTCGACCAGGTAGCTCGCGACCGCAGCCGCATCATAGCGCCCGGCGGCGAGGTCGGCCTCGCGCAACGCGTCGTCGCTGAGCGCGCCGGAGATTTCGCTGCCGTCGACCGACAGACCGAAACGCTGCGAGGCCTCCGAGGCGGTGAAGCCGGTGCCGGCGCGGCACACCACGCCGTCGACCACGAGGTCGCGGTCGTGATCGGTGAAGCCGAGCACAACGCCGTCGCGCCGGGTGACGATCCAGCACTGCGCCAGCGTGGTGACGCCGGCGTCGAGCTTGGCCTGCAGGGCCGCGGGAATGCTGCGCATGACGGGACCTTTCTTAACCCTCCCCTGGAGGGGGAGGGTCGGCGAGTATCGCGCAACGCGCGATGCGAGGCGGGGTGGGGTGACGGCAGACCTATCAATTCCACCCCACCCCGCTCGCTACGCGAGCGACCCTCCCCCTCCAGGGGAGGGTGAAGTCACCCCCTGATTTCGACCAGCGGGATTTTCGGGATCGCGCCGGCGGCGAAGGCCGACAGATCCACCTCGAGATAATCGGTGTCGAACCGCACCGGGACGTCGAACGAAAACCCCGCGGTGATCGCGGCGCCGGGCGGCGGGATGTGGCCAGCCAGGAAGCTGACGAGGCCGGTGGTGGCATCGCAGGCGAACGCCGAGCCCGCGACTTCGTTGCCGCCGACCGCGACCCGCAGCGAGCCCGCCACCGGCTTCTGGATCGGCCGCACATAGGGCGCAAAGCCCGCGCCATAGGTCTTCACCAGCTGGAACGCGGCGGTGGCGCCGTCGCCGATGCCGATGCCCTGATCGAGCGGCGACGGCGCCCCGCCCTGCGCGCTGGAGGAATGATCGAGCCGGTCGCGCCAGCGAAAGCCGTAGAGCTGGCCGCGGCGTTCCTCGAAGAACGCCACCACCGCCTGCAACGCCTCCAGCGTCTTGACGCCGTAGCCGGCGTCATAGCGCCGCCGCGACTGCGCCCAGCGCGCGTTGCGCTGTTCGCGGCCCGAGCCGAACGAGACGATGTCGGTGCGGCGCTCCGGCCCGCCGGCGCTCTTCAGCGCGACGTCGAGCGGAAACAGGATCTCGTGAAAGCCGGTCATGAGCGATTTCCGTTGAGCGCGCCGTCATCCTGAGAGTCCGACCGAAAAAGCAGCGGGCAAAATCAGCGGCTTTTGTCATTGCGAGCCGAGGGCGGCGCGCAGCGCCGGCTTCGATGCGAAGCAATCCAGGGCTATACGCGTGACCCTGGATTGGTTCGTCGCAAGAGCGCCTTGCAATGACGGGTTCACCGCGCAAGCGCGGCTGCTCTGGATGCCGACGCAGTGCCTTGCTGATCGCGGTTACAGCCCGCGCTGGCCGCGCGACACCGCACGCGCGATCTGCCCGGTGATGTAGCTCTCGGAACGGCGGAAGCTGTCGAGGTCGGGCGTGGCGATCTGCACCGTAATGCTGTTGCCGCCGCCCTGGCTGGCGACGCCGAGCCGACCGTCGACGCCGCGCTGCAGCGGCATGATCGCTTCAGCACCGGCCTCGCCGGCGAGGCCGACGCCGCCGCCCAGCATCGGAAAGTAGCTCGGCGTGCCGATCACGCCGCCAGCGGCGAACGGCTTCACCGCGCCGCTCGCCGCAAACAGCGACGTCGTCGCGCTGCCCGAACCGGAAACGCCCGACAGCAGGCTCTGCAGCCCGCTCGACAGGCTGCTCTCCAGCGGCTTGAACGCCATTCGCACCGCGAGGTCGGAGATCCGCAACGCCAGCGACTTCAACACGTCGTCGAACTGTTTGCCGCCGGTGACCGAACTGGAAAACGCCGTCGTCATCGCCCGGGCAAAGCCCTTGGCGGAGCTTGCGAGGTCGCGGGTCTTCAGCGAGAGACTGTCCAGCGTGGTCGCGGTGTCGAGCAGCGTGCTGTCGGTGGTCTCGGTCATGGTGTTACTCCCGCATCGTGATCCGGAAACCGCCGTAACAATTCATCGAGCCCGGCGCGGTCGAGCGGCGCCGCAACGACGCCGCGCACCGCGACGATCGCCTGCGCCAATTCGCGCGGCGTCATCGCCCAGAACTCCCGCGGCGCAAGACGCAGCACGCCGAAGCCGAACCGCATCGCCTCGGCCCAGGGAAACGGTTTGCTGGCGAACGCCGTCATCGCGCGGCGCCCGCGCTCACGCCAGCGTCGTCGAATGTCGCGGCGATCAGTTCGGCCGCGATCCGCACGAACCCCGCCGCGCCGCGCTCCGCGGTCAGTGCTGCGACCTCATCGTCGCTGATCGGCTCGCCGGCGCCGCGCAGACGGCGCCGATGATCCGCACAAGGTCGCGCGAGCTGAGGCGGCCCGCGCCGAACCGTTCCGCCAGCGCCACCAGATCGGCGGCGCCGAATGCGGATTCCAGTTCGGCCAGCGCGCCCAACGTCAGCACCAGCGTGCGGCGACGGCCGCCGAGCTCGGCGTCGATCTCGCCGCGATATCTGTTGGGCATGGTTAGCTTCTCCATGTTGTCGTCCCGGCAAGCGAGCTTGCGAGCGCAAGCCGGGACCCATAACCCCTGGCGGCGCGGCTGAATTCCGCGCAGCCAAAACCTTCTCAGAGTCGCAACGCCGCGGCGTATGGGTCCCCGCGTTCGCGCTAAAACTCCGGCCTTGACCGCGCCGCCGCAGGAGCCGATCGCCGCCGGGCAAAGCTTCACCGTCGCCGGCATCGGCGTCGCCAGACGCGGCGACGGCAAGAGCGGCGGCGTGGTCCGCGCCGCGCAACTGATCTCCACCTCGCAGCCCGGCCGGCTGCAGATCCGGCTGGTCGATCCGGTGAGCAAGAATGCTCACGACGGGCAAGGCGCCTGCACCGGCGATTCCGGCGCGCCGGTGTTTCAGCAGCAGGCCGGCCGCGCGGTGATCGTCGGCGTGGTGTCGTGGTCGACCGGCGCCAACAACGTAGCCGGCTGCGGCGGCCTCACCGGCGTCACCCCGCTGACGCTGTACCGCGACTGGATCGTGCAGACCGCGACGGGCTGGGGCGCAAAGCTGTAGCCGGCATCGTCGCGGCTGACACGCAGCCGCATCACGCGCGCGATGATCCGCCGCGAAATTCCGCAACCCGCGGAACCTTTGCCGCAACCGCGACTTCGTTCGCCGTGGACATCGGGCCGATGCGAGCCGTGCGCTCATGCCTTCCCCACTCACATTCCCATCATCCTCGAAAGGAGGACGCCGTGCGAAAAGCTTTGCTTCTATTGGCGAGCGCCGCCGTAATTGCCGGATCGACGATGTCGGCCGACGCCCGCGACCGTTATCGCGACCGCGACGATCGCGGCGAACAGACCAGCAACCAGTTGATCAACGAGGCTGCCGCGCACACCGCGCGGATCAAGGTCGATCTGCACCTCACCGCCGAGCAGGAGAAGAACTGGCCGGGCTTCGAGAGCGCGCTGGCCGACCTCAACAAGCGGCGGATCGATCGCGCGCTGGCGATCCGCGCCGACCGCAAGGCCGCCGGCGACGAACGCCGGGACGCCAGCGATGATCGTCGAAACCAGAATGACGATCGCCGTGCCACGAATGACGATCGCCGCGCCACCAATGACGACCGCACCACCGGCAGCGCCGCTCGCAGCGCCGGCAGCGCCGAGGTCAACGTGCTGGATTCCATCAACCGCGACGCCGACCGCCGCATCGAACGCGCCAACGACTGGAAGAAGCTGACCGAGGCGGCGCGGCCGCTTTATGACAGCCTCGACCAACAGCAGAAGCGCCGCTTTGCCGAGATTCTGTATCAGGGCGACCGGCAGAACGATCGCGAGCGCGGCGGCGACAGCCGCTGACCGCAAACCATCCCGGCGCCCCCCCCCCCCGCGCCGGGATGTCGCGCAAGCGTTAAGCTTTGTTAACCATGTTGCGGCACCATGCCCGGATCAACCGGAGCTTTGCCATGCCGCGAATTGCGATGCCGCGCCTTGTCCTGCTGCTGGCACTGGCGATGCCGCTTTCGACGCCCGCGGACGCCGCCGATCTCGCCGGCCACAGCCGGCTTGGCGCGGTGTTCGCCGAGCCGGTGGCGCCGCGGCGCCATGCCGCGCCGGTGGTGGTCGAGGCCCGCGACCCGCAACTCGGCATCGCGCTGTCGCTGCCGGGCTATTACGGCCGGCTCGACTCCTTCCAATACAATACCTACTACGGCTCCTCGCTGATCGACATCTACGGCCGGCTGCCCTACACCTGCGGGCTGTACGGCTATTGCTGAGGACGTAGCGTTAGCATGCGTCATTGCGGCCGAGGCCGGCGCGCACGCCGGCTGAGCAGGGCCGTAGCGTGGGTTAGCGCGCAACGCGTAACCCACCGATCGCGAGTCGCAAACGTCCTTGCAGGTTGAGTTACGGCGCAAGTGCCTCTCACCAGCCTACAAGCACTCAGGTCGGCTTGAACACGCCGCGCTCCAAATTCCATAACGACATGCCGGCATCGCCCGCCTGCGGAAACCATTTCGATTCAGCGATCGCCTGCAATTGCAGGCGCGCCTCAACCGGCGCCACTGCAAGCGTGTGTTTGGCCGCCTTCAGCCGCACCTGCATGTTCGGATGATCATACAGCACCAGCAAAGCGCGGCGCTGATCGCCGGGCCGGCGCTTGAGTTCGGCCGACACCTGCTGCATCCGATCGAACAGCCGTCTAAACTTCGCATATTCGGCACCGAGCAGCGCCGCATCCTGCGCCAGGCCGATTTCGGCGAACCGCGCGACGCGGGCTTCAACGCTCATCTGCTGCAGGATGTAGGTAGGCAAAGCTCCGCTCCTCTTTGTCGCTCAGGTCGGCTTGAACACGCCCCAATCCAGATTGCGCAACGTCATGCCGGCATCGAGCGATTGAACAAGCCATTTTGCATCGGCAATCTGCCGCAGTTCCGCCCGCGCCTGCGCCGGTGCGACCGCCAGGGTGTGGATCGCCGCCATCAGCCGCACCTGCATGTTCGGATGGTCGTACAGCGCCAGCAAGGCGCGCCGCTGATCGCCGGGCCGGCGCTTGAGTTCGGCCGAAACCTGCTGCATCCGACCGAACAGCCGATTGTACTTGGCGATTTCGCCACCAAGGACCGCCGCATCCTGCGCGATACCGATTTTGGCGAAGCGCGCGACGAGGGTTTCAACGCTTATCTGTTGCAGGTCTTTGGCAGGCAACAAGAAACTCCGCGTCTGTTACACGCCCCCTCTACGACGACAATCTGGCGTCGTTCATGTCGGCACAAAACTGCCCTCCTCAAGACCGCTCAAGGTCATGCCGGCGTCGCCGGCCTGTGGAAACCATTGTGAATCGGCGATCGCTTGCAACTGCTTTCGGGCCTCAACAGGTGCGACCGCGAGGGTATGGATTGTTGCCTTCAGCCGCACCTGCATGTTCGGATGATCATACAGCACCAGCAAGGCGCGGCGCTGATCGCCACCGCGGCGCTTCAATTCGGCCGACACCTGTTGCATCTGATCGAACAGACGGTTGAACTTGGCGTATTGCGCACAGAGTAGCGCCGCATCCTGCGCCAGGCCGATTTCGGCGAACCGCGCGACCAGGCGGGCGGTCGTCATATCAGTCAGAGCGATGGACTTCATGGGCGCAGTACCCCCGAACTTAACAAGAGCTTCGATCCCAACCCGCCGCCGCTCATCCCATCCTTTATCGCTCAAATAGTCGCGAGGTGACTTTCCGCCAAATCGATCGGACTTTGTATTATACCATCCCGTGATCTGATAATGCTTCAACCTGGGGATGCTGACAAGGTTGGACGGGTCGTCGACCTGGCTGCGCGCGATGCCGACCCGCTCGGCCCAGGTTTTCTCGACGACGTGGTGATCGTCGTAACCAGGTCGCTTTTTGCCGACCCCATCCTGTAGTTCTTGATAGGTCTTGGCCGGGTCCCGGGCCGCCCGGATCAAGTCCTGACGTTCTCGGAGCCATTCCACGTTGTTCATCGCGCCGACGAAGATGTCGGCCGCGAGCCCCGGATTGCGGGCGAGCCAGTTCGCCGCCGCTCGCAGGTAAGCCGTCCGCTCCGAACTCTTACGCGGTTTCTTGACCGGGATGTCCGGCGGCGATTCGGTCGGCCCGCCTAAATCGCCGCCCAGCCCCTCCGGCAGGTCGCCGGCGAGCTGAACACCGGAGAGAAAGTCGTTCTCCGGATCGACCTGCGGCGTCACCACGATGTGTGGCAGATCGACGCCATCGATAATGGTCGTTCCCATCGCGGGCGACAGACCCGCACCGATGGTCCATTCCCCGGCGCCCGAATGGCCGGCCGGCACCCGCGGCTGAGTTGGGCTATATTTCAACGCCAGCGCCGGATAGACCTCGACCGGATCAGTCCCCGGCTTCAGAAACCGCGCGGCATCGGGGCGCAGCCAACGAGCCGCATCCGGTTGCATCCAGCGCCGCTTCTGGTGGCGCAGCGACGCCTGCTCGCACTGCTTCATGCGCGCCGCTCCTAGCGATGGGGGATCAAACAAAAGCCGGCCGCAAGGGCCGGCTGCGATCGCGAGGGATCAGTTGGGAGGATCGGCCGAACGCATCGGTGAGGTCACGGCTTCGCCGTCGCGCCGGCGCGGGACGCCGCGCTACTCAGTCGGCTGGCGCCGCTCAGCCTGCGACCCGCTCAGTCGTAATACTTAATTTGGCCGGCAGCAGGCGCCGAGCGCGATACGCTCAGTCACCAGCTCCCGCCGGCTGATCGCTCGCGCGTGATGCCGAAACGGGGATGCCGGTTTTCGGGATCATACGCAAATCAAAACGCCAGACTTGGAGGACGGCTCGAAGTGATGTCGTGTTGCGCTAGCGGTCCCCCGGACGCGGCGCGAGCGGCGCATAGGCGTAGGCGGCGCTGCGGCTGTCGACGAGCGGCGCATAGGCATAGGCGCCGTAACCGCGCTCCCCGCCGAACGCCACCCGCGGATTGATGCCGCAATCCGAATTGGTGCCGGAGGCCGCCGCCTTGCATTGCGCGTAGCTGAAATACTGGCAGTCGCCGGGATAGCCAAAATCCTCGCCCTGCAGACAATATTGATAGTCCTGGGCCTTTGCCGGCGACGCCGCCGTCGCTGCCACGGCCGATGCGGCGGCCAGCGCCGCGATCATGATCGAACGCATGATGTCTCTCCTTGGGTTGGATGGTGAAGACGCTCCATCCCCGGTGAGTCTTTTCAGCGCCAACAACGGACGTCATGAAAGATTCACAATCCCGCGACCCACCGCCGCCCGCGGTATGCGGGTCAGCGCAACCCAGCATCAGTTTTCCGACCGCGGCTCACAGCATCGGCGGAGGGCAGGCACCGCTGCACGCGCGCCTCCCCCGCCCTCCACCTGTGGCTCAGCTCGCCGAGAACTTCAGCAGCTTGATGGCGTCGAAATCCTGCACCCCGCCGCCGACCCGCTTGGTGGTGTAGAACAGCACATAGGGTTTGGCGGAATACGGATCGCGCAGCACCCGCACCCCGACGCGGTCGACGATCAGATAGCCGATCGACAGCCCGTCGATCGCGCCCTCGCGCAACAGCGCCAGCAATTCGCGGCCGCGCGCCACCTCGGGGATCAGCTTGCCGCACGCCCGCAGTCCGCGGAAATCTTCGGCCAGCTCGAGCCAGATCCCGACCGGCTCGCCGGGGTCGTGCTGAAACAGCATCGGGATCTTGCGCACGCCACGGCTTTTCAAGGTTTGTGCGAAGGCGCCGGGCATCACCATGTCGCGGGCCTGATCGACCGCGCCGAACAGGCTGGCATAGCCTTCGATGCTGCCGTCCTCGGACAGCGCCAGACGCGACGGGGTGAGCAAGGGGGCGTGCATCGGCAGCCTCGCAAACTGAGGGGAATTCATCGTCGAGATGGATGGGAATGGTGATGGCCGCTGCCGCAGCGTGCCACGAGCACACCGCAGCGTTGGTCACGCTGCTGCGCAGATCGCGAATTTGATCAGCGCCACACACATGCAAGCGTGAGAATGTCGGAGCAAAAGCCCGCCGCGCGTCGTCCCTGCGCACGCAGGGACCCATACGGCGCGGAGTTGCGTTTTGGCGTCGCGTGAACGCTTCCGTTCAGCTCAGGCGTCGGGGACTATGGGTCCCTGCGTGCGCAGGGACGACCCGGAGAAGCGGCCCGCCTGATCGCTAACTACTTCGCCCGCGGACGTCGCCGCACCCGCCGCGTCGCGGGCTTGGCATGCGCCATCGGCGCGCGCGGCGGCTGGTTGAGATGCGCGAGAAATTCCCGGAACGCGGTGAGATGGCCGGTGCTGGCCTTGGTTTCGCTGCGCAGCGCGCGCAGCACGGTGTGCAACGTCTCCATCGCGATGGTCTCCTGGTGGTGAACTGGGGCGCTACTTGCCCGCGGGCTCTGCGGCGTCGCGCGCGGCGTCGGCGGCGCAGCGCGGCAGCCGGCCGGCGCGGCGGTTGAACACTTCGAGTTCGCGGACGAAATCGTCGAAGCGGCGCGCCGCCGCCGCCAGTTCGCGCAACACGAACCATAGCGCGAAGCTCGCCGCGCTGGCCCATAGCAGCAGCGCCAGATGCGCCAGATCGCCGCGCGCGACGAAGGTGTTGATCAGTTCGGACATCGCCGCCTCCGCTTGACCGCGCCGCCCGAAACTCCGCGACCCGATGCGCGCGGGGCGAGGCCGCGCGCCACGGCGGCGCGCGACACCTGCCGGGCCACGCGGCCTTGCCGCGGTCGGCGGTGCGCGATCAGGCGTTGAGATAGACGTATTTATCGTCGTCGGCGGCGGCTTGCGGTCGCGGGTCGGCCGGCGGCTGCGGCGCGGTCAATGGCGGCGGCCGCACGATGCGGCGCTCCAGATCGTCGCGGCTGACCTGCTCGACGAATTTGACGGCAAAGCCGCCGTTCAGATGTCGTACCACGCGGCCGACGCAGGCGCCGACCGCCAGCGGCGTGCCGACCTCCGGCTGCACGTCGGCGGAGATCGCCGCTCCCGACACCGACATGTCGATGACGAAGCAGCCGTGGATGGTGCCGTCGGCGAAGGTCAGCGTCGAATGCGGCGTCGCCGGAACGATCCGCGCCTGCCGCCTGGCGTCGCGAATGCTGGGATCCTTCTGCTTGGCCTCCAGCCACGCCAATTGATCGGCGAGCTTGCGGCGCAGCGCATGCGGCATCGCCAGTTCGAGCAGGAAACTGCCCGGCATGGTGTCGCTGATGCGGCCTTCGAGCTGGCCGAATTCCCCGAAATAGGAGGTGATGTGATCGCCGATCCGGCCGACCACCGGCACCGCCATGATCATCCGGAACGGCGACACCCGGCTGGTTCGGCAGGCAAAGTTACGCGGCTTGCCCTGCACGTCGTACCAGTTGGCCAGCTTGTAATGGCCGCCGACCACGACGTTGACAGCACGCTGCCTGAGGAACTTTTCGACCGACACTCCGCCCCCCGGTGTTCGTCATCGACCCCAGCATAATCCAGGTAAGGTTACGAGGTTCGTGCCGCGGTGGCGGATTCCGCCATCATCCTTATCAAATTCTTCAGGTTTTATTTCGATGCCGAACTAATCGCGGCGGACATCGCTCAGCCCAGGCGGTCGCCGCCCGCCACCGGCGCGTAGCCGACCGCTTCGCGCTTTTCATTCAGCGTCAGGAATTCGGCGGCGCTGACCCGCTCCCACAACGCGGCGCGGTCGGCGGCCAAAGCCTCGATGCGGTCGGTATCGATCACCACGCGCAACTGATCGCCGAACTGCGGCGCCAGCCATTGCGCCAGCGCGGCGCCGAGCCGGGTGGCCAGCGGCAGCACGGTCTGCCGCCAGAAATTGCGGTTGGCCTCCTGGTAGTTGGCGAAGGTATTGTCGCCGGGAATGCCGAGCAGCATCGGCGGCACGCCGAACGCCAACGCGATTTCGCGGGCCGCGGCGTGCTTGGCCTCGAGAAAATCCATGTCCTTGGGCGACAGCGACATCGGCTTCCAGTCGAGCCCGCCTTCCAGCAACAACGGCCGGCCGGCATTCACCGCACCCTGATAGGTGCCTTCGAGTTCGCGCTTCAACCGATCGAATTGCGCATCACTCAGCACCGCGCCTTCGGAGGCGGCATAGACCAGAGCGCCGGAGGGCCTGGCGGCGTTGTCGAGCAGCGCCTTGTTCCAACGCGCCGCGGCGTTGTGGGTACCCCTTGCCGTTGGCGGTGTTGAGCCGCGAGGTCAGCCCGGCGCCGAAAGAATTCTTGAGATCGTCGATCGCCTTGGTGACACCGCTGGCGATAGCGGCCGCCGCCTGATCGGACGACATGCCAAGATCGACCAACGCGCCCTGCAGCGCCAGCGCGGTGCCATTGATCTCCAGCAGACGAGACTGCACTTGAGACAGCGCGGGCGCGGTCTGCAGCAGCGACACCATATATTGCCGCGAGGCTTCCGTCGCCTTCGCCACGGCATCCTTGTAGGCCTGGCTGTTCTCGCCGCCGGACAGGACGCCAAGGTCAGCGCTGGTCGCGTTTAGCGCGTTGTAGGCGGTCTTGGCGTCGTCGATGAAGCTCTTGACCTTGGTCTGCGCTGTCTTCACCGAGTCGATCGCTTTCAGCGTCGGGGAGTTCTCGCCGAGGCCGTCCGAGAATGCCTCGGCGGTCGCGCTGAACGTCGAGATGAAGGTGCGGGCGTTTTCGAACGCGTACAGCAGGTACGAGACGGCGACCTTGTTCGCGCTGGCATAGTCCTTGGCCTCTGCAGCCTTGCTGTTGAGGTCAAGCATCTGCTGCCGGGCGCTCTCGATCCGCGACGACAGCTCGCCCTGCACGCCGCCCGACATCGAATCCAGGAAGCGTTCGAATTCTGGCGCGGCTTCTTTCCAGACGCGCTTGGCTTCCTCGAGCTGCTTCTTGGCCTTCTGATCTCCGGTGAACACGCTGATCAGCGCCGACGCGCCCAGCTCAACCCCACCTTGGATGAAGTTGCCGGAGAAAAGATCCTGCATCCCTTTGTCGGCAAGCTTGCTTGCGAGCTGATCTGCGGCTCCGACAAGGGCATCCATCCCGGACTTGCCTTGCATGAGCCCCTGAAAGAACGAGGTGGCGAACTGCTGCGCGGCGTCCTTTGCCTCGCTCAGTTGTGAGTTCATCTTGAGCTGCTTGGCGAGCGCGTCGTCCATGTGGGACTGCCACTGCGGTCCGTAGATGTCGCGCATCGCGGCGGCGGCGCTCTTGTCGGCATCCGACATGAACATCGTCTGGCCGGTGAAGTCGGCCTGCGACTTGACCTCAGCAAGCCGCTTTTCTTGTTCGCGAAGGACTACCTCCTGCTTTAGTTGGTCCAATTCTTCCTGATTGACTGAGACGCCAGCTTTCTTTGCCGCCCGCTCAGCGTCGTGCTGCAGTTTCAGCGCCTGCACGGCTCCAGCCGTCTGACCAGCCGCCGTCGCCTCGAGCGCAAGCTCCGCGTTACGATCCTTCGCACGCTGAATCAGTTGATCGTACGCATTGATCTGCCCCGTCGTTGTTTTGTTCAGCACCGCTAGCTGGCCAGCCGCGGCGCCAGCCGCTGCACCCAGCCCGCTTGCTTTCACCGCAGCCGCCGCTTCTTCCGGCGACAGCCCGGTTTTCAACGCAGCTGCGTAAAGCTGCGCATTGACTTGAGCTTCCTTCAGTCCAGCCGCGTCACCGTGAAATTTGACCTGCAGTTGCGTGTCCGCCGTCGATAGCTTGATGCTATCAGACAGCGCATTGTAGGCGTCCTTCGCGGCATTGATCTTAGTGGCCTGCTCCAGAGCCACAGCGCCATCCTTTGCCTGTTGAACGAGTAGCGCGTAGTTCGCGGTCACCTGCGCCAATTTGGCGAGCGCGGCGTTCAGATCCTCGATCGGCAGCTTTGCATCGGTCGCCGCCTTGGAGATACGCTGGAAATAATCGGTCGACAGATCGACTGCGGCTGCCTTCTTGGCGATATCGATCCATTTCTCCAACTCCTCTCCGCCGAGCCGCCACGCCTCGCCGACCAGCTTGACCGCATCATAGAGCAGCAGCAGTTGTCCGATGACCGGGACGAAACGAAGCGCCGCCGCACCGACCGATGCCGCCATTCCCGCGATCGACGGGCTGAACGCCTCCAACGCGGCTCCGCTCGATTTCAAGGCCGTCGAAAACGGCGTGAGCGCCGTCGTCGACGACGCCGCCTTGATCCCCAGCGACACCAAGGCCGTTCCGCTGATGTTCGTTGCCGCGACGATGCCTTGTGCAGCGGCCTCAACGGCCGGAACCGCGGCGCGCAAGGCAGGTGTCGCCATGCTGTTGACGGCGCTGCGAAACGCCGGCGAGACCGCATAGGCGATCTCCGCCACCTGCCGCATGTGCGTGATCACCTTGGCGACCTCGATCCCGTACGAGGCCCACGACGCATTGTTGTCGTTGGCGGCGCGGGTCTGATCGTCGAGCGCGGCAGCCGTTCGCTTCTGGATATCGGCCATCGCCCGCTGCGTGGCGTTGATCTGCTCCAGCGTCTTGATCTGGCGCTGCAGCGCGGCATCATAGCCTGACGTCTTGACCGTCAGACGGTCCGACGATTGCGCCGTCGCGTCTTGTTCGGTTCGCGTCTGGCTATAGGCGCGGATCGCCTGATCGGCGCCGACGACCTTGTATTCGAACGTCAGGCGCTCGACCGCTTCTTGCGTGGTCGCCATGCTATGCGGACCTCAGTGACACGAGGATAAAGGGAACGGAGACTGCGGAGCCGGCGACGCGGTCCGGCCTTTGCCGCTTGCTCACGCGCATCCCCTTCCCTGAAAACGATCGATGCGCCTGGTTTTTCTTCAGCGAATATCCGGATGGAGCGGGTTCAAATCCGGTCGAGATCTGCGCGATGTTTCCGAACCGCCCCTTGGCGTCCTTATAGGTCCGCTCGTAAATCCGGGGCTCGACCTGAACGACAAAACTCCTGCCGCTTTTCGTCTTTCCGATTTCGATTTTGCGGGCATACGGCACCGCGTTGATGAACTTGAACGTGGATGCGTTGGGGATCTTTTGGCCTTCCTCGACCAGCGCGCCATCGGCGAACAAGAGGTGCCCACGCTTGTAGTCCCCGGAGACCACGGGAGACCGATCGCGCAACGTCTGCCAGATCCACGCGATGACCTCGCGCCCTAATTGCCACTCCGCGATGACGACGCCGCTGCCCGGCCTCAGGCTTTCGATCCGCGCCCCGATCTGGCCGTTGACGGTCAGGATGCGAGGCGGCACATACCGTTCGACACCAACCCCGCCGCGAAGTCGCAGAAATCATCCCAGAGGTATCCGATCGGCCAAGGGAACGGCGGACAGTCATCCGCGGCGAGCTGCTGCCGGGGCTTCACGCCAAGCTTGGCAAACATCGCCGCCGCCGCCTCCTCATGCTCCCCCTCGGTTCCGGACGATCCTAGCTTTCGGTCGCAGCGGAATCGCCACTCGGCGTAGGCGCAGAGTTCTTCGCAGGCTTCGGCAAAAAATTGGCCGTCTTATTGGCCTCCGCCCAGGGTTGGACAAAGAGCCACGTCAGGCCAGGCGGGCTATAAAGATCGACGGCGTTTTCGACGGTGCACGGCACGTCGATCGGCTCCAGGGTGACGCGGTCGACGAGATACCAGGACTCAGTGAGGAACGCGCATTTGGCGATGTTCTTCTCCAATTGATCGTCCGGCTCGACGATGCCGTTGCGCGACTGCTTCACCCGCAGATTGAGCTTCTTGCGGTCCGATTTGTCGAACTCCCGTCCCCGATCGCTGTCCGACGCGAAAACTGAGATGAAGGCGGCCTTGCCGTCGCGGTCGCGGATCACCTCCTCGGTGGCCGGGTCGATCAGCTCGACGCGGAGCGGCTTGGAAACGTCAGCGACCAGATTGCCGAATTTGCTCATGAGATTTTCCTTGGCGGAGGTGGCGCGGCCCCGCCCGCCAGCGAGGCCGCACCGATTGCGCAATCACCCGGCGCGAGCCGAGCGGGTTTCCCCGTAGCGGCGGGGATGGTGTTAGACGAAGGTCAGATTGGACTCTGCAACCTCGGGCTGCGACGATCCGACAAGGCCTTAGCCAATGGGGGATTGTCATGCCGCTTAAG
>NZ_DASWPE010000116.1:0-12905 GCF_036404135.1 Rhodopseudomonas sp.
CGGGCGCGGGACCAGCGGCACGACTTCGCCGTCGCGCGCCATGTCATAGGCGCGCTCGCCGGCGATCTTGATCGCGGAATATTGCGGCGGGGTCTGTTCGATCTCGCCGGTGAAGCGCGGCAGCAGCGCGCGAATCGCCTGCTCGGTCGGCCGCAGCTCGCTGGTGGCAGTGGCGCGGCCCTCGGTGTCGTCGGTGTCGCGTTCCTCGCCCCAGGCCACGGTGAAGCGATAGCGCTTGCGGCCGTCCATCACGAACGGCACCGTCTTGGTGGCTTCGCCCATCGCGATCGGCAGCCCGCCGGAGGCCAACGGGTCGAGCGTGCCGGCGTGACCGGCGCGCTTGGCGGAAAACAGCCGCTTCACCACCGCGACCGCATGGGTCGAGGTCATGCCGATCGGCTTGTCCAGCACCACCCAGCCGTGGACGTCGCGCTTGTCGCGGCGCGGCTGGCCGTTCTGCTTCGGCTTGCCGCCGCGGCTGGTCTGCCGCGGATCGTTGTTGCCGCGCGGGGCGCGGTCGGCGGGCTCGCCGCCGTCCTGCTCGGGCTGCAGCGTTAACGGATCGGACACCATCGCGGCCGAATTCGGGGAGGTCGCGTCGATCGGCTCGTCGCTCGGCGGATCGATCACGGCGGTGGCGGTGGTCTCGTTCATCAGGTTTCGTCCGAATCGTGGTGAAGGTCCTTTTGGACCGCGGGTGTTCTCAATAATTTCTCGATCCGTTCCGCTTCGTCGAATCGATCGTCGACGCGGAAGCGCAGATCGGGTGCGAATTTCAGGTTAACGCGCCGCGCCACTTCGCCGCGCAGGAACTTCTTGTTGGCTTCGAGCGCGGTCAGCACGATCTCGGTGTCGCGGCCACCGAGCGGCATCACATAGATCGTCGCCAGCTTCAGATCCGGCGACATCCGCACCTCCGGCACGGTGATCAGATGGCCTTCCAGCACCGGATCGTGCACGCCGCCCTGCGACAGGATGTCGGCGATGGCGTGGCGCACGGTTTCGGAGACCCGCAACTGGCGCTGCGAGCCGCCGGGCGACTGGGACTTTTGATGATGTTTCGGCATCGTAAATGTCCAATAGCCTCACGGTTGGAGACGCGCAGTCGAAACGACTGCGCTCCTCATCATGAGGTTTGCGGTTGTTTGAACTCTGATCCTTAGGGTCAGAGTTTGGTCCTCATCCTGCGGCGCCCGGCTGAACTCGCAAAGCGAAGCCAGGCGTCTCGAAGGGGGAGGCAGCAAAACGCGCTAGGCGATTCCGCGCGCTGTAAGACTTGGACTTACAGCGAGCGTTGGATCGTCTCCACGCGATAACACTCGATGACGTCGCCGGTCCGCATGTCGCCGTAATTCTCGAACGCCATGCCGCATTCCTGACCGGACTGCACTTCCTTCACTTCGTCCTTGAAACGCTTCAGCGTCGACAGCTTGCCTTCGTGCACCACGACGTTGTCGCGGATCAGCCGGACATTGGCGCCGCGCTCCACCGAGCCGTCGGTGACCCGGCAGCCGGCGACCTTGCCGACCTTGGAGATGTTGAACACCTCGAGGATCAGCGCGTTGCCGAGCATGGTTTCGCGCAAGGTCGGCGCCAGCAGGCCCGACATCGCCTTCTTCACGTCGTCGACCAGGTCGTAGATGATGTTGTAGTAGCGGATCTCGATGCCGTTGCGCTTGGCGGCCGCGGCGGCTTCCTTATGGGCGCGGACGTTGAAGCCGATGATCGCGGCGTTGAAGCCTTCCGCCAGCGTGACGTCGGATTCCGAGATGCCGCCGACGCCGGCATGCAGGATGCGCGCGGTGACCTCGTCGGTGCCGAGCTTCTCCAGCGAGCCGAGGATCGCTTCCAGAGAGCCCGCCACGTCGGCCTTGATGATCAGCGGGAAGTCCTTGCGGCCGGTGGTCTTGAGCTGGCTCATCATCTGCTCGAGCGAGCCGCGCAGGCCGGACACGGCCGAGGCGGACTTCTCGCGCTTCTGATGCGCGCGGTAGCTGGTGACCTGGCGGGCGCGGGCTTCGCTGTCGACCACCGCCATGCGGTCGCCGGCTTCCGGCGGGCCGTTGAAGCCGAGCACTTCCACCGGCACCGAGGGGCCGGCTTCGGTCAGGGTGACGCCCTGATCGGAGATCAGCGCGCGGACGCGGCCCATTTCGGCGCCGGCGACGATGATGTCGCCGATCCGCAGCGTGCCGCGCTGCACCAGCACGGTCGCCACCGGACCACGGCCGCGATCCAGCTTGGCTTCGATCACGGTGCCTTCGGCCGGACGCTCCTCATTGGTCTTGAGGTCGAGCAGTTCGGCCTGCAGCGCGATCATTTCCAACAGCTTGTCGAGGTTGGTCTTGTTCTTGGCCGAAACCTCGACGTCGACGACATCGCCGCCGAGCGATTCCACCTGGATGCCGTATTGCAACAGTTCGGTGCGCACGCGCTCCGGCTTGGCGTCGGGCTTGTCGATCTTGTTGATCGCCACGATCACCGGAACCTTGGCGGCCTTGGCGTGATTGATCGCCTCGATGGTCTGCGGCATCACGCCGTCATCGGCGGCGACCACCAGCACCACGATATCGGTGACCTTGGCGCCGCGGGCGCGCATCGCGGTGAACGCGGCGTGGCCCGGGGTGTCGATGAAGGTGATCTTCTTGCCGCTTTCCGGCGAGGTGACCTGATAGGCGCCGATGTGCTGGGTGATGCCGCCGGCTTCGCCGGACACCACATTGGCATGGCGCAGCGCGTCCAACAGCGAGGTCTTGCCGTGGTCGACGTGGCCCATCACCGTCACCACCGGCGAACGCGGCTCGGTGTCGGTGGTGTCGTCGACGACGTCGAACAGACCTTCCTCAACGTCGGAGGCGGCGACCCGCTTGACGGTGTGGCCGAGCTCCTCGGCGATCAGCTGCGCGGTGTCGGCGTCGATCACGTCGGTGATCTTCACCATCTGACCCTGCTTCATCAGCATCCGGATCACGTCCACGGCGCGCTCGGCCATACGGTTGGCGAGTTCCTGGATAGTGATGGCTTCCGGAATGATGACTTCGCGGATCAGCTTTTCCTTCGGCTCGTTGGCGGCATGGCCCTTGAGCCGCTGGGTGCGGCGACGGAACGAGGCGATCGAGCGCTCGCGGACGTCGTCGGCGGAAAGCGCGGTGACCAGGGTCAGGCGGCCGCGCTGCTTGGCCGGCGCCGGCTTCGCGGTCGGCTTCGGCGCGACCACGGGGCGCGCGGCGCCGCCGGGGCCACGGCGGATCTGCCGCGGACCTTCATCCTCGTCGGTTGCATCGGCGGCCACGCCGGGCGCACGCCCGGGCACCGCCGGCTTAGCGGTCGCGGAAGCCGTGGTCTTGGCGGGGGCGGCCGCGGCGGCCTTCTTGGCCTCCTCCTCGCCGAACCGCTTCTTGGCTTCGAGTTCGGCCTTGCGCTTGGCTTCCTCGTCGGCCCGATGGCGCTCTTCCTCGGCCTTCTTGCGGGCCTCGGCGGCCTCGCGCTCGGCCTGTTCGATGCCTTCCTTGCTGTTGCGACGGGCGAGTTCCGCCTCCGCCGCCTTGCGTTCTTCCTCGTCGCGGATCCTGGCATCGGCCAGCGCCGAGGCGCGCGCGGTGCGTTCGTCCTCGGTCAGGGTGCGCAGCACCACGCCGGAGCCGCCGCCACGGTGCGACGACTGCGGCGGGCGCGACATCGGGGCACGGACCGGCGCTGGTTTCGCCGCGGCAGCGGGCGCGGGCGCCGCCGGCGCATCGGCCGGGCCGTCGCCGCCAACCCGACGCTTGCCGCGTTTTTCCACCACCACCTGCTTGGTACGGCCATGGCTAAAGCTCTGGCGCACGGTGCCCTGCTCGACGCCTCGCTTGAGGGTCAAGGTCTTGCTCGGGCTGACGCTCAAAGTCTTGTCGCCAGGATTTTTCGTATCAACCATTCAGCAGTCCCAATCTCGTTACGCAGTGCGTGCCCGCACAGTCTTCGCCGTGAATTTATTGGCCGTGGTGCTGTCGTCCGCCAGCCGGTATTTCACCAGAATCTGACTGCGCGACAGGAAGGTGTTGCCCGCCGCGCCTCCGAGAAGCGCAGCATGTATCACATTTGATCGCCCGAGTGCCAAATCCAATTCAGCCGAAGTGAGAAATGTCACGACGGGGAATTCCTGCGATTCGGTCGTAATCCGGTCATTTTGCCTGGCAACGGCGTCCAGTTTGCGGATTCCGTCGGCGGCTCCGTCTAAAGCATGAAGCAGCGCCACCGCCTCGCGCTGGGTCAGCGCGGCCTCGACCTTGGAAAAGCCGCTGACCACCTGGCCGGCCTTGGCGGCCATCGCCAAGGCCTCGATCACGCCGCGCAGCATCAGCGCGTCGGTGTCGGCGGCCAGCGTCGCGGTGCCGCGCAGCTCGCGCTTGAAGCCCTTGGCGAACAGGTTTCGTCGCGCCGCCTCGGCCACCGCCTGGTGCGAGGCGGTGACCCACAGCCCGCGGCCCGGCAGCTTGCGCTTCAGGTCGGGAACCAGTTCGCCCGTAGGCGCCACCACAAACCGGATCAGCTCGTCGACCGGCCGCACGTCTCGCGACACCACGCACATCCGCTCGGTCCCGGACCTTGCGGTCCGGGGTCCGTTGTCGAGATCTGCCGGGTCGGCGGAAGCGAGCATGCGCGTGACACCACTCCTAAACCGGCTGGTCTTCGGACGCCTCGGCGTCGTCGGTCTTCTTGGCGAGGTCGGCCTCGGTGATCCAGCCGGCGATGACGCGGGCCTGCATGATCAGGGTTTCGGCGTCGGCGCGGGAAATCTCGTTGGCGTCGAGGATGCCCGGAAACTTGACCGGCTCGCCGCCGTCCTTGCGCTCGCTCCAGCCGACCAGATCGTCGGTGGCGCAGCCGGCCAGATCCTCGACCGTCTTGATGTCGTTCTCGCCGAACTTCACCAGCATCTTCGAGGTCACGCCCGGCACCGTCTTCAAAGCGTCTTCCACACCGAGTTCCTTACGTTTGGCTTCCAGCTCGGATTCGAGCTGTTCAAGATATTCGCGGGCCCGGCTCTGGAGTTCGTTGGCGGTTTCGTCGTCGAAGCCTTCGATGGAAGCCAGTTCGCGGACGTCGACCATGGCCAGTTCCTCGACCGAGGTGAAGCCTTCCGACGCCAGCAATTGACCGACCACTTCGTCGACGTTCAGCGATTCCATGAAGACTCGGGTGGAGTTCTCGAAATCGGCCTGACGGCGCTCGGATTCTTCGGTCTCCGTCAGAATGTCGATATCCCATCCGGTGAGCTGCGAGGCCAGCCGCACGTTTTGCCCGCGCCGACCGATCGCAAGGGATAATTGGTTATTGGTGTCCGGAACCACAACCTCGATCCGCTCACGATCTTCGTCGATCACCACTTTCGAGACTTCGGCGGGCGCCAGCGCATTGACCACGAAGGTGGCGATGTCCGGCGACCACGGGATGATGTCGATCTTCTCGCCCTGCAGCTCGTTGACCACCGCCTGGACGCGCGAACCGCGCATACCGACGCAGGCGCCGACCGGATCGACCGAGGAGTCGCGGGAGATCACGCCGATCTTGGCGCGCGAGCCGGGATCGCGGGCCACCGCCTTGATCTCGACGATGCCGTCGTAGATTTCCGGCACTTCCTGGGCGAACAGTTTCGCCATGAACTGCGGGTGGGTGCGCGACAGAAAGATCTGCGGGCCGCGGGTTTCACGGCGCACGTCGAAGATATAGGCGCGAACCCGGTCGCCATTGCGGAACACTTCGCGCGGCAGCATCTCGTCGCGCCGCACGATGGCTTCGCCGCGGCCGAGATCGACGATCACGCTGCCATATTCGACGCGCTTGACCACGCCGTTGACGATGTCGCCGATGCGGTCCTTGAATTCCTGATATTGCCGGTCGCGCTCGGCCTCGCGCACCTTCTGCACGATCACCTGCTTGGCCGACTGCGCGGCGATGCGGCCGTATTCCAACGGCGGCAGGGTGTCGGCGATGGTGTCGCCGATCTGCGCGCCGGGGTTGGCGCGCTGGGCGTCCTTCAGCGAAATCTGGTTCGACGAATTCTCGACTTCCTCGACCACCAGCATGTGGCGCGACAGCCGCAGCTCGCCCTTCTTGGCGTCGATCTCGGCGTGGACGTCGGTTTCGGAGCCGTAACGGGCCCGCGCCGCCTTGGCGATGGCGTCCTCCATCGCCGCGATCACGATCGAGCGATCGATCGATTTTTCGCGCGCAACCGCGTCCGCAATCTGAAGCAGTTCGAGCTTGTTGGCGCTGACAGCGGCCATGTTCAGTCTCCTTCGGTGGGATCGGTGTGGCCCAGCCGCTTGCGTTCGGCGGCGGCGAGCCGGTGTTCCTTGGTATTGGTCGGCGGCGGCTTCTTCGCAGACTTGGCTTTGGCCTTCGGCAGCTTGGCCTTCGGCGCGTTGCTCTTGGTCGGATCGCTCTTCTTGGCGTGCGGCGGGGGCGGCGGCAGGACGCCGAGTTCGCGCTTCATCTCGCGCTCGGCGATCTTGCCGCGGCGCATCGATTCCGCAATCAATTCGTCGGTCAGCACCAGGTTGGCGCTGGCAATATCCTCCAGCGGCAACAGGCTGTTGGGGTCCTCGCCGTCGCGGGCGCCCTCGCGCGCCAGCAGCACGGCGTCGCCCTGAAGCGGGCCAAGCAGGCCGCGGAACCGCTTGCGGCCGCCGACCGCGACCGCCATCTCGATCTTGACCAGGTAACCTTGATAGCGCTCGAAATCGGAGCGGCGGACCAGCGGGCGGTCGATCCCCGGCGAGGAAATTTCCAGCCGATAAGCGCGTTCGATCGGGTCGGCGATGTCCAGCACCGGCGACAGCGCGTGCGAAATCGCCTCGCAATCCTCGACCAGCATGCTGCCGTCCGGCCGCTCGGCCATGATCTGCACCGTGCAGCCCTGTTCGCCCGACACCTTGATGCGCACCAGCCGATAGCCCATGCCCTGCAGCACCGGCGCCGCGACCGCAGCGACTCGCGCGCCGAGGCCGGGCTCCACCACCAGCCGCGGTTCGGCGAGCAGCTCGAGATCGACGGCAGCGGTCGGGTCGGTCATATCAAGGGTCAAATGCGATCTATCGGGCATTGGTTTTGAGTTAAGGCGCCGCCGGGGACGGTTGAAGGACACGGCATCTCGCCCGCATCGCGGTGCTGCAGGTAATAAAAAAGAGCGGGTCCGGGAGGGCCCACTCTCAATACAGCCTGTATGAGATACCAAATTCGCGGTGAATATAACCGAACGCGCAACCAGCAGCAAGGCCCACGGCCGGCGGCGCCGGTAATTTGCCGGGGCGCCCGAGCCGGCCGCAAATCTAACTTTTCCTTCATTCGGATGGTCTAGATTTTGTTCAACAATTCACTCGCGCCACCGTGTTCCCATGCCCCTTGCCCATGCCCTGCTGCTGCCCGGTTTGGAGGACATCGTCCGACAGGGCGATCCCTGCCGTTGCGCCGATGCGGTGCGGCGGATCGCCGAGCTGTTCATCGCGGGGGCCGAAAATTTTCACCCCGATCACGTCAACTTGTTCGACGGCGTGTTCGCCACGCTGGTGCCGCAGGCCGGCACCGAAGTCCGCGGCGAGCTGTCCGAGCGGCTGGCGTCGCTTGGCAATGCGCCGCCGGGTCTGTTGCGCAGCCTAGCGCAGGACGAGGAGATCAGCGTCGCCGGGCCGTTGTTGCGCCGCTCGTTGCTGATCGACGACGCCATCCTGCTCGACATCGCGCGCGACCGCGGCCAATCCCACCTGCTGGCGATCGCGCAGCGGCCGATAGTATCGGCGCCGCTGAGCGAGGTGATCGTGGTGCGGGGCAACGGCGAGGTGGTGCGCAGGCTGGCCGGCAATGCCGGCGCGAAATTCTCCACGGTCGGCTATTCCGGATTGGTGCGGCGTGCCGGCCTCGACGACCTGCTGGCGGTGACGATCGGCCAGCGCGAGGACCTGCCGGCGCCGGTGCTGAAGGATCTGTTGTCGGTCACCGTCGACGTGGTGCGGCGGCGGCTGTTCGAGACCGCCAAGCCGATCGCCAAGATCGCCATCAACCGGGCGATGGGCGAACTCGCCAGCACCTCGCGCTCGGTCACGGTGGCGAGGGATTTCACTGCCGCGCAGCGCTTGGTGGTCACGCTGCATAATGACGGCGGGCTCACCGAAGCCGCGCTGCTCGGCTTCGCCAAGGCGTATCGCTACGAAGAGACCGTGGCGGCGCTATCGGCGATGTCCGGGGTGCGGATCGCGACGCTCGACCAGTTGCTGATGGGCGAACGCCAGGACCCGATTTTGATCCTCGGCAAATCGGTCGGCATTCAATGGGCGACGGTGCGGGCGCTGATCGGACTGCGGTTCGGCCCGGGCCGGGCGCCGTCGGCACCGGATATCGAAGAGGCGCGGCTGAACTTCCAACGGCTGGCGCCGACCACGGCGCTGCGGGTGCTGAACTTCTGGCGGTTGCGCGAGCCTGGCGCGTAGCGCCGGCGCCGCACCTTCGTCAGCCGGCAAGCTGGGCTTCGATCGCGGCTTTGTCGATTACCGACCACACCCGCACGATTCTGGATTCGGCGAACTCGTAGAACACGTTTTCGGCAAAGCTCACCCGCCGTCCGTTGACCGCAACACCGAGGAAGTCTCCGCGCGGCGTGCAATCGAAGCAGAGCCGGCTCGCCAGCCGCGGCGGATCGCAGATCACCAGATCTATGTTGAATGCGAGATCGGGAATCTCGGCAAAGTTTCGCTGCAACATCGCGCGGTAGCCGCGCAGCCCGAGCTGCCGATTGTTGTGCACCACGGCATCGTCGACGAAGCGTTCGAGCGTCGGCCAGTCCTGCCGATTGAGGCAGGCGATGTAGTCCCGATAGATCTCGCCGAGCAGGCGTTGCGTCACGTCGACTGTCCCTGGCACGGCGTCCCGCCCATCGGGGGCCGGTGAGATTGGCTTGACCGGGCAAACCTCACAGCCGGCAAAACGGTTCCGTGGGCTGGCTCGCGCGGTCTACGCGGCCGCGGCCTGCTCGGCCGGCGTCGGCACGCGGCGAAAGTGCAGATAGGCGGCGCGGCGGCCCTCGCGCTCCGCCTTGCGGCCGTAGCGCGTCATGGTGTAGCCGGCGAACGGCAGCTGCCAGTCGCAGGCCCGCTGCGCGGTCCAATCAAACTCCGCGGCCCGCAGCAGATGCGCCAGCGTCCAGGCGCAGTAATCGTCGATGTCGCTGACGAAGCGAAACTCGCCGCCGCCGCGCAGCACCCGGGCGATCGCCGCCACCGTGGCGTGCTGCACGAAGCGCCGTTTCCAGTGCCGCCGCTTCGGCCACGGATCGGGATGGATCAGGTCGACCCGCGCCAGCGACGAAGGCGGCGCCCAGGCCAGCAGTTCGGCGGCATCGCCGGCGAACAGCCGGATGTTGCCGAGTGAGCGGGCCTCGATCTGGACGAGGATTTTCGCCATGCCGTTGACGTAGGGCTCGCAGCCGATGAAGCCGGTGGCGGGATGCGCCTGCGCCTCGGCGATCAGATGCTCGCCGCCGCCGAACCCGATCTCCAGCCGGACCTCGGCGATTCCGGGCACGAACAGCGCCGCGAGCGCGGCCGGCGGCGGCGCCGCCAGATCGAACGACAGTTGCGGCAACAGCTGCGCGATCAAATCCGCTTGATGGCTGCGCAGCTTGTGGCCCTTGCGGCGTCCGAAGAACGCGCGATCGGGCGGCACCGCCGCGGCGTCGTCAGGGTCGTCGCTGGGCTCGGGCAGGGTCATGGCGGTGGACAATGGCGGATTCCGATTTGCACCGGCGGAATCTACAATGTCCGGACACAATCAGCAAAGTTTGGAGGGATTCCAACTTGGGCGGCGCAACGCCGCGGGCAGCCGACACCAGGATCGCTGCCGAAGGGGGGCCGAACCGCGCGTGCGCGATAAGGCTTGGTCGTTTCAGCGGTTCATCCTGAACGCTGAAGCGTTGCGCAATCAGCGCTGATCGGGGGCTTCGCGCGAGGCGATCTGTTCGACCAGATCGACAATGCTCCGACGCAGCTTGGCGTCGGTGATCCGCGTGAAAGCGCGGGTCAGCGCCAGGCCTTCCGACGTGGCGAGAAAGTCCGACACATAGGCCGGCGACGCCGCTTCGGCGAAACCGTCAGCCTTGGCCAAACCGCCGGGGCCACCCTCGAACAGAAACGACACCGGCACTTGCAGGATCTCCGAGATCTGCTGAATGCGGCTGGCTCCGACGCGGTTGGTGCCCTTCTCGTATTTCTGTACTTGCTGGAACGTCAGCCCGAGCGCTTCGCCAAGTTTTTCCTGACTCATGCCGAGCATGATGCGCCGCATGCGCACACGGCTGCCGACATATTTGTCAACAGGGTTGGGCGCTTTAGTCGACATCGAACGCACTCCTTGGAAATCGCGCGCAAAACCATTCGCGTGCACGAACTGGAATACGCCTTTAATAATCGCCACGTCAAATCCGTGCAAACACCTGAATGAGATTTGCGGTTAATTTCAGCAGATCAACGCCAAGGATTTTGCGTCGCGCCGGTCGTCACTGCCTTACTGACAAGCTGACAACTCGGTTTTACTTATCCATGACTACGAGTTCTGCTTATCGGTCAGGAGTTCGCTAGGCGGCGGCGGAGCACAACTATCATCGCGAGCGCGATGATTATCAGCGCCGGAATATTGCCGAACCGCGCGTAGATCGTGGGTTTCTTCGCTGCCGGCAACGCGGAGTCCAACACGCCTTCAACGCCGAGATCGAGCTTTGCGACGATGCGGCCGAGCGGATCGATAACCGCGGAGATACCACTGTTCGCTGCGCGAACGATCGGCAGCCCCTGCTCGATGGCGCGCATGCGAGTTTGTTGTAAATGTTGATAAGGCCCGCTGCTGATACCAAACCAGCCGTCATTGGTAAGGTTGACGATCCAGCCGACGCCCTCGCGCGAGCCGAGTTCGTCGGGAAACACCGCTTCGTAACAGATCAGCGGCAACATCCGCGGCGCGTGCGGCAGGTCGATCGCGCGCCGCCTATCCCCTGGTATAAACCCGCCCTGTACTTTAGTTAGTTGAACGAAGCCGATCTTCTCCATCAGATCCTGGAACGGCAGAAACTCGCCGAACGGCACCAGATGCAGTTTGTCGTAGATCGCCAGGATGCTGCCGTCGTGATCGATCGCGTAGATCGAGTTATAAGCCCGGGTAATCCGCATCCCCGGCGGCTGCTCCGGCGCGCGCACCGAGCCAGCGATCAGGATGGTCTGTTTCGGCAACAGATCGGCGATCTGCGCCATCGCATCGGGCTCGCGCGCCAGGAAAAACGGAAACGCCGATTCCGGCCAGATCAGAATCGTGGCGTCGCGCACGCCGGTGGTCTGCGGTCCGGTGGCGCGATCCGACAACGTCAAGTACTTGCGCATCACCTCGGCCTTGGCCGCGTAGTTGAAGCGGACGTCCTGCTGCAAGTTGGGCTGCATGATGCGCAGCCGGACGTCGGCGACATTCGCGGGCGGCTGCAGCGACAGCCGGATCATGCCATAGGCCGCCATCGCCAGCAGCGCACATAGCGCCGCGGTCGGCGCCAGCCATCGCCGCGGCGTCGCGGCGCCGTCGTCGATCAGCACCGCGGGACTGGCGAAGATCGCCACCGCAAGAAAGGTCAGCCCCCAGATCCCGACCAGCGATGCGCTCTGCGCCAGCGCCAGCGGCTCGGTCAGCGCGTAGCCGAACGCGTTCCAGGGAAAGCCGGTGAGCAGATGGCCGCGCAGCCATTCGCCGGCGGTCAGGCTGACGGCGAGCGCCAGCACCCGCGTCGCATCCTTGGTCCAGATCAGCCGCGCCAGCGCGCAGCCCGCCGCGGTGAACAGCGCCAGATAGGCCGGCAGCCCGCACACCGCGACCGGCAGCAGCCAGCCGAAGGTCGGCGCGTCGACCAGGAAGGCGTAGCCGATCCAATACAGGCCGGGCACGAAGTAACCGAAGCCGAACCACCAGCCGGTCAAGGCCGCCGCGCCGATGCCGCGCCAGCGCCCGGCGCCGGCGCCGTCGATCAGCCAGACCAGCACCGGGAAGGTCACGAACAACACCAGCCAGGCGTTGATCGGCGCCATCGCCAGCGCCGACAGCGCGCCTGCGAGAAGCGCGATCGCGGCGCGCTTCCATCCCCAGGCCAGAACGATGCCGAGCCCGAGGCTGCGAAACCCGCGCGCCAGCGTCACGGCGTGCCGGCTCCGTCGCCCGGCGCGGTGGGGCCGACATTGTCGTTGCTCTGCGTGCCGGGCTCGTTCGGCGCGTCGCGCCGCCTCGGTTCGCGTTGCCGCGGCGCCGGGCGTTCCTTGCGGGTGCCGATGCGCAGCCGCTTGACCCGGCGCGGGTCGGCGTCGAGCACTTCGATTTCGTAGTTGCCGGGCCCGGAGATCACTTCGCCGCGCACCGGCAGCCGCCCGACATGGGTGACCAGATAGCCGCCCAGCGTCTCGACCTCCTCGCCGGCCTCGCCGGTGACGAAGTCCTCGCCGATCACCGAGCGGACGTCGTCGAGGCTGGCGCGGGCGTCGGCGATGAACGAACTGTCGGGCTGCCGCACGATCGACGGCGGCTCGGCGCTGTCGTGCTCGTCGTCGATCTCGCCGACGATCTGCTCGACGATATCCTCGATCGAAACCAGGCCGTCGGTGCCGCCATACTCGTCGACCACCAGCGCCAGGTGAATCCGCGAGGCCTGCATCTGTGCCAACAGATCGATCGCCCGCATCGACGGCGGCACGTAGAGCAGCTTGCGGATGATGCCGGTCTCGGTCAGCGGGGTCTTCAGGTCGATCGCGCGCAGATCGAGCCCCTTGGTCGAGGGTTTTTTGCGCGACGCCTTTGCGGGCGAGGCTTTGGCGGTCGCGGCCTTGGCGGGCGGGGCCGGCGGCGCGGGC
>NZ_DASWPE010000117.1:0-127232 GCF_036404135.1 Rhodopseudomonas sp.
ATCAAACGACTTTGAAGTCTGTGTAGGCTTTAATCATGAGCGCAGGGCGGAAGGCTAGCTCGTCTTATTCCGCCATGACGCGGTTCGGCGGGAACGAGACTTCCACCAGCGTGCCCTCGCCCTTGCGGCTCTTGATCGTGAAGTTCGCGCGATTGGCCTCAACCAGCGCCTTGGTAAGCGGCAGCCCGAGACCCGTTCCGGTGGTCGCGCGCGACGTGTTGATCTGTCCGAACGGTTCGAGCGCTGTTTGCACATCGCTCTCGCTCATGCCGAGCCCAGTGTCGCGAATGCGCACGACGGCGTGACCGGCATCCGTGCGCGCGGTGGAGACGATCACCTGCCCGCCGGCATTGGCGAGATGAATCGAGGTGCCGATCAGGTTCAGGGTGATCTGGCGCAACGCCTGCGCGTCGGCCACCACGTTCGGCAATTGATGCGCCAGCGAGGTGCGGATGATGATGCGTTCGCGATTGGCCTGCGGCTGCATCACGCCGACGCATTGTTCGACCAGTTCGTTGAGGTTCTGCGGCGAGAAGGCGAGTTCGAGCTTGCCGGTCTCGATCCGCGACAGATCCAACAGATCGTTGACGATGGCGATCACCCGCTCGCCGGAGCCGCGGATGTCCTTCATGTATTCGACGTAGCGCTCGCTGCCGAGCGCGCCGAAGCGCTCCTCGATCATCACCTCGGCAAAGCCGAGAATGGCGTTGAGCGGGGTGCGGATCTCGTGGCTGAGCCGCGCCAGCACGTCGGCCTTGGCGTTGGCGGCGCGCTCCGCCTGCCGCCGCGCCTGGAGCAATTCCGACTCGGTCTTCTTGACCTGCGACAGATCGCGGAACACGGCGAAGAAATTCGGGCCGTCGTGGCGGGTGCGGCCGATGATCGCCGACAGCGGGATCAACCCGCCCTCGCGCACCCGGCCGAGCACTTCGCGGCCGTGGTCGAGCAGGCTTTCGGCGCCGTCGCCCTTGATCGCCTCAAGATAGTCCAGCATCACGCGCTGGCTTTCCGGCGCGAACAGATCGGTCAGATTGCAGCGCACGAGATCGTCGCCGGAATAGCCGAACAGCGCTTCGGCGCTGCGGTTGCAGACGTGCAAGCGGCCCTCGGCGTCGAACATCACGATGCCTTCGGCGGTGGTGTCGAGGATGGTGCCGAGTTCTTCGGCGTTGGCGGCGCCGACCGCGGAGGGCAGATCGGGATCGACCGCCGGCGCCTCGGTGAACGGTTCAGCTTCCTGTTCGATCGGCGCGGCTTCGGCCGATGTCTCGGAGAAGATCAAGGCCAGCGCTGCTTCGCCGTCCCAACTGATGCTGAACAGCCGGCCGGAGGCCGATTGCGGCGCCGGCCGGTCGGCGGCGAGCTGCGCCGCGGCGATGGTGATCGGCGTTCCGTCCTCGAGATTGCCGCCGGATTCGTCGGCGCCGGATTCGACGTAGAGCACATCGAGACCGCCGGCTTGTTCCAGCGCCGCGACGCTGGCGAAGCCGGTGCGGTCGAGAAAGGCGCGGTTGGCATAGAGCAGCCGGTCGAGCCGATAGATCAGCACGCCGACCGGCATCAGATCGAGCAGCAGCCGGTCGCGCGGGGCTTCGCCGCGCGCCGGTAGCGCCGCGGCCGACAGCGGGTCGGCAGCGGCGTTGGAGGCGGGCTCCGACTCTGATGGCGTCTCGGCAATTGTCGCGTCCGAAGTCTCGGATTCCACGGCCTCGGGCTCGGCCGACTCCTCGGAAGCGGCGGCATCGCCGATCAGATCCGGCGCCTCGTTTTCCAGGCGCGCCGACAATTGCCGCGCCAGCTCGTTGAAGGCGCTGTTTTCGACCGGGGTCAGCGCCGGCGATCTCGGATCATTCGCCTGCCTGAACGGCAGGACATTTTTCGGCGTATCCACTGGGGTTTCCGGATCTGTTGGTGGGCGAGGATCCGCCGGCGCGGGCTGCGGATCGGCGAGGTCGGTGGTGTCCGGCGCGCTCGCGGCGGCAGCGGACGGCGCGGCGGGGGAAGCTTCGGCGGGCGCGCTGTCGGCGGACAGCGCGCGGGGCGGTGGCAGGTCGGGGTCGCTGCGCCGCATGTCCGCCAGCCGGTTGAGGCCGTCGAGGTCGCGGCAGACGCCGAAACCGCGATAGCCCCGGAAATTGCCGTCCCGATCCTGGGTTGGCAATCCCGACATTTCGACGGCAAGGCGCTGGTCGGGGGCATCGACCGGCCATTGCAGCACGATGCCGCTGAAGGTGTTGCGGGTGCTGATCGCCGCGGCGAAGCGGCCGTCGGGATCGAGCCCGAAAAGCTCGGCGATCTCGCGCCACAGCCGGCCGAATCCCGCGGCAGTGCGCGGTCCGATCAGCCGGCTGAACTCGTCGGAGATGATGCAGAACCGGCCCTCGGCGTCGAGCTGCCAGGTGAAGCGCATCGGATGACGCCGCGGTTGCAGCGGCTGCTCGAACCAGGGTGGCGACACGTCGGCGTGCGCTGCATCCGACGGCGCGGCGGCGGGCTGCGACGCGACCGGCGGTTCGGGTGAGGAGGGCGCCTGCTCGACGGAATCTTGGGCGCGTTCGTCATTCGCCGGCGCGGGCTCAACTACCTCGGGCTGCGGCTGATCGGGTTCGGGGGTGGCTGCGGCGTCGACCAATTCGGCCTTGTCCTGGTCGGGCGATGCCTCCTGCCAGGACAGCGCAGGCTCGGTCGGCGGTTCGGTGGCGGCAAGCGGCGGCGTGGCCGGCTCGGCCGGCGGCGACACGGCGACATTGTTGATCGGCGCGAATTCCGCCGGGGCGTCCGGCGTGGTGGCCGGCGCCTCATAGTCCGGCGGCTGATCGGCCGAGACCTCTGCTGCGGCCTGCGGCGCGGGAAGCGGTTCTGTCGCCTCGGCGTTGACCACCGTCGGCGGCGGCTCGGCGTTCGCCGGATGCGGCCGCGCCGCCTGCTGCACGGCGCCGGGCACCAGCAAGGCCACCAGGCCGACATCGGCGCCGGCGCCGACCCGCTGCAGCACCATATGGCCGATGCCGATCGGCATTTCGGCGCGTCCCGACGCCAGCGCGTCGCGGCGTGCGTTCTCCAGCCCCGCCTCGGTCAGATCGCGAAAGCCGAGCAGCGCGCGCGCCGCCTCGCTGGCGCCGATGAACAACCCGTCGCGCGCAAAGGTCGCAATCGGCGTCTCGATGCCTTCGACCAGCCGCTGCAATCGCTCGACCAGCGGCATGCTGCGGCCGATTGGCTCGGCGGCCACCAGCAGCACGCCAGCGCTGCCATCGGAAAACTCCAGCCGCGCGCAGGCGCAGGTCACCAGCGCCCCGAGCGGCGCGCCGAAGCCGCGCAGCCGCTCCAGCCGCGTCGCGCCGGTCGGCGACAAGCGTGCGGCCAATTGCACCACCTGACGGCGGTTCTGGTCGGCGGGGCCGAAACTCCTGGCGCTGAGCGCCGCGCTGTTCGGCGCCCCGAACAACCGCGCGCCGACCGGATTTGCCCAAATGATCCGCGTGCCGTCGACCGCCCACAACCAGGCCGGCAGGCTGCTGGTGGCGTGGATCGCGAGCCGTGGATCCTCCACGCCCCGCACCTGGAATTCGGCACTGTTCATCGGCACTCACGACTGACGTGGCGGTTTTGCCGCACCCGCCGAATTTGTTCTCTGCCAGAGCGACAGCCTTAACAATTCGTTAGTATCGCCTCCGGCCGCCGCAAGGTCCACGATCCCGGCGGCCGCCCGACTGGCAAAGCGAGGATAACGTTAATTTCCACAGCGCACAGAACCTTGACGTTTGAATCGCGTTGGGGTTGCAAGTCCGTATCGTTGCTGCACCATGCAAGGCAGCGTTAAGCATCACAATGACGCCGTCGCAACACCCCTGCCGAGGGCGTCATAACAATGGACGTCATGACAGTGGACGTTCCGAACGAACGTTCGAACAATGGATGTCCAAACAATGAGATCGGAACACTGAGCGTCGGAGGATCGATGTCGGAACGATGGCCGACACGATACCGGCGTCACAACGATCGGGCGTCACACCGATGATGCCTGCGATCGGATAGAGTGTCGGCACGGCAGGGGAACCGGCTGAGCGCAGCGAACTTCAACAGGAGTGGTGACCATGGACCAGGATGGGCGTGACCGATTCGAAATTCCCAACGAAGTGCGATCGATGGCAGAAGCCAGCTTCGATCAGGCCCGCAAGGCCTTCGAGCAATTGCTCGCCAGCGCCCAGCAGACCGCCACCACCATCGAAGGCAAGAGTGCAACGGTGCGCGCCGGCGCTAAGGACATCACCACCAAGGCGGTGTCGTTCGCGGAGAAGAACGTAACCGCTTCGCTTGATTACGCCCAGCAATTGCTGCACGCCAAGGATCTCGGCGAGGTGATGCGGCTGCACAGCGAATACGTCCAGGCGCAGATGAAGTCGCTGGCGGAGCAGGCCAGCGAAATCGGCCAGATCGTCGGCCAGGCGGCGCTGGAGGCGGCCAAGCCGAAGACCTGAGAGCCTGGCCGAAAATAAAGCATTGAAATAACTGCGGCCGATCCATCATCGCAAGCCGAGGACGGCCGGTGCGCCGGCCGAACAGCGAAGCAACCCAGGGTTGCGCGTGTGGCCCTGGATTGCTTCGTCGCAACAGCTCCGCGCGATGACGAACTTAAGCGCTTGATTTCGCTGCAGAGATTTTCGGCCAGCGCTTGAGGCCGAACGGCGTCAGATCGAGCCATTGGCAACGCGCAGGCGGCGGCGCTGGCGATGCCGCGCGGTTTTATGTTGCGTTGCACAATTTCTTCGTGGTATGATTAAGCCATTGGACGCTTCCAAGCCGTTGCCGCTTTGAGGCGTCGGTGATCCGTCCTGGCTCCGCCGGGCTTCGCCAAGGGTCACGCTGTTACCGCAACCCGAAGGACGCACCGCATGGCCGATTCCGATCCGTTTTCTTCCGTGACTCCGTTCCAGCTCCCCGAACACGTCCGGGCGTTGGCCGAAAAGGGCGTTTCGCAGGCGCGCGAAAGCTACAGCAAGCTGAAGGACGCCGCGGAAAGCCAGAATGGCACCATCGAGGCCGTGTTCAGCTCGGCCAGCAAAGGCGCCACCGACTATTCCGCCAAGCTGGTTGACATCGTGAAGACCAACACTAACGCCAGCTTTGATTTCGCCCAGGCGCTGATCGGCGCCAAGTCGCTGCCCGAGGCGCTGGAATTGTGGACCGCCCACGCCCGCAAGCAGGTCGAGACCCTGACCTCGCAGACCAAGGAACTCGCCGAACTGACCCAAAGGGTCGCGGCGGACACCGTGGAGCCGATCAAGACCCACGCCACCAAGCTGTTTACGCCGCCCAACGCCTGATTGGGCGGCTTCGGCGGTCGCTTCAACGAGAGGGGATGAGGTTTTTCGGCCTCGTCCGCTCTCTTTTTGGTTTTGGCGGGCCGGCGAGACTGTTTCCGGCCGGCCCGGGCCGTCCAGGAGGCTGCGCTGGAGGCGGACGACGTTTCGTCGAATCGGCCATCCTGCTCCAGGTTTTTGCTCGAGCGTGGTCTTTTTGCGAAAACCGGGATCCGCTTTCGGGATCCCGCGCTATAGCGTCTCGAGCGAACAGGATCCGGGTTCGCGTGAAGAAAACGCGTCAAAATAACAATCTAGAGCTCCGGCTCTTCGTCTATCAGAATCGGAAGAGTTCTAGACGTTCGTTTTTCGTCGCATTCCCGGCCTTGCCAAAGCCGGGCGTTGCACCTAGTTTCCGCCCCGTTCGCAACCCCCTTGGGGCGGACACGGATGCAGTTGTAGCTCAGTTGGTTAGAGCGCCTGTCTGTGGAACAGGAGGTCGGTGGTTCGAGCCCACCCAACTGTACCAGAACATCAATGAAATCAATATGTTAGGTAGCGGTATCTTTTCTCGTCGTGCCCAAGTTTTGTTTGGGGATGCCGTGGGGATGCCGACAATATCAACGTCGAATCTTCCATCGTCGTCAACTTCTGTCAGATCGCTTTTTCAAGCCTCCTCAGACAACCTAAAACCTCATGCCGAAACCTTGGTCCTTGCGGCGGCCTACGTGGCACCGATCTGCCGTCCTTCACCATTTTCTCGATGGTTGAGCGGATCGTTCCCAAGACCGTTGTTGGTACGATCGGCGCAGAAAGTCGCGTCTCTTGGACATTGCCGCATGAGCCCAAACGGGTACTGGCCGAAATAGGCATCCCATTTATCGGCCTCGAACCAGCCAACTAGGTATTTCCTGCTTGTGAGCGTAGGCGCATCGTGTGCCCGCGGACCAGTTGCGCCTCGAGCGCAGTGAAGAGCTCGTCGTTCCAACAGACTTTCGCTGCGATGACGGCCGTGATGGAGTCGGACGCTCCGCCGCCCGGGCGTACCGCATTGATCAAAATATCGGTACGCCGGCCAACGGAAGCTCCCGGCACCCGGCTGACTTCAGCTTGTCGATTAGCGAAGATGCCGGCGCGAGCGAGTTCAGTTTGAAGAAAGCGCGCGACGACGTCCACGAAGCCGTTTTCATCGATAGGTCTGAAGACGTTCTTCAAACCCTGACGATCCCAAAGATCGCGCACTGGCGTTTGCCCGTCGTGAAGCGCGCCGGCGAATTTTGCCAGCGCTTCGGTGAGGACGTCGCAAAGATCCACCGCCGTGTTCACCAATTTCAAGGTCGGTTTGTCGGCAAGCGCGAGAACCTCTTTCGGACTCATCGGCGACCAGGTCGCGCGTCGCGTCGCCCGATCGGCAAGGGCGAGCTCACGGATTTTTCGGCCAGCCAGCTTCGGCAGCTGGCAAAGCGGTCGAAGGACAACAACCAAAGCCGGCGGCTGTTGTCGCTGGCAACGCCATTGTCGATACGGCCTGCGAGGCGTGGCAAAAACTCGTCGCGCAACCCGACACAATCACATCAATCGGCATGCGAGATTTCTACCAGACGCGCGTTACAACGACCGACTGTCGTGGCCTATCCCGGCAATCTTCGCCCGAGCTCGCCGGAGGCCTTGGCGATCTGTCCGGCCGGCACCGTCGTTCCGCACGATCGGCGGAACTTCCCCGGGGCTGGAACCAACGCTGCCCTGGTGGCGATATCCGAAAAATGCAACCTATGGGTGCGCATCCGCTTGCATGATTGTTATGGATTTCGTGTAGGACCGCGAATTGATCGTCGCCGACCGAAGCGAAGTCAGCGGCTGTGCGACAAGGTGATTTATTGACTCTTCGGTCAGGCGCTGATCATTCGGGCTTCTCCGGCAATCATTCGCCGTGGCGGCGATGATCACGTCAGGCGATGTGACAGATTTCAGCGGTGGCGCGGGCAGAAGGAATAGATACGATTTGGTACGGACAGACATCGGAATCGCGGAGTGACGCGGTCAGCGGATGGTCCGGGCCGTGGCGCTGGATCGTGGGGAGCGTCGTGCTGGTGCCGATGCTGCTCGCAGCCGGCGTGTATTGGCTGCACCAATTGCCGGAAGGACCGATGGCGCGCGGCGGCGATCATTTGATCCAGATCGCGCTGCTGCGGTCGCCCGAGTCCGCGGCGGAAGCAAAGCAAGCGTCGGTGCGACCCGATCCCCCCATCACCGATTTCCAGGCCGCTCCGAGCATCTCCCCGCAATCAAATCCGTCCGATGAGCCGAGCGTGACCGAGCCGCTGCCGCCCAACTCCGCCAGCTCCGGATCCAGTCCGCATCAGGCGCCAAACATTCCGGGATCGGCGCAAGCCCGGCAAGCCGGTGAGGTGCTTCGGTTTCAGCGGCTGTTGCTTGCCCATATCCGGCGCTACCAACGCTATCCCGCGGCCGCCAGGCGCGACGGAATGCAGGGAACGGTGCTGATCGGCTTTGCCATGCGTCGCGATGGCGGGGTGATGACAGTCAGCGTCAAGTCGAGCTCCGGCAAGCGGATTCTCGATGAGGAGGCGGCCGAGACGGTTCGCAGGGCACAGCCCTTGCCGTCGATCCCGTCCGATATGCCCGAGCAATTGACCGTGCTTTTGCCGGTGGCGTTCGACCTGCGGTGAGAGCCGCGGCTTCGCCGATGATATGAATTCTCGATGATCCCGGGCTACGAGAGGGATGGTTGGCCGCGTGAGGATGCAGTGAGATGCAACACTGCGTTGCCCAGAATGGCTGTATCATGCTTGGATTGCCGATCATGAGCCCAACGCCCGCCGATCCGCTCGCCGTTCGAACCGCCGGGCGCCACGGCGGCCGTCGCCAAGGCGGCGTTCCGCGATCGTCGCGCGTGCTGATTTGCAGGATACTGCTGTCAGGATGGTTTGGGATGAGCCCGATGCAGATCGCCGTCGCCGCGGAGCGGCCGGGCGCGCCGCGGTCTTTCAAATTCGACATTCCCGCGCAGCCGCTTGCCGAGGCGCTGCAGGCCTACAGCCGGACCACCGGCGTGCAGGTGATGTTCGAGACGACCTCCACAATCGGCTACCAATCCCAGCCGGTAAAGGGCGAGTTCGCGTCCGACGCGGCCTTGCGGATGCTGCTCGCCGGCACCGAGTTGCGCGTGCGGCGAACCCAGACCATGGCAATCGTGATCGCGTCAGCGTCACCGTCTGCGGCGGATTCCGACGTTCCGTCCGCCGTTCTGCTCGGAGCGGCGGATATGACGCTGGATACGTTGCGTGTTGTCGGATCAAGCGCGTCCGACAAATGGGATAGCTTGGGCGAGTATATTGGCGTTGTTCAAGCGGACCTGCAAAGGGCGCTCAAGCGGGTCGGCAAGGCGACGCGCGGCGAGTATCGGGTCGGAATCAAACTCTGGGTCGATCCGTCGCGGACCGTGCAGCGGGCCGAACTGTTCGGATCGACGGGCGACGAGGTTCGCGACACCTCGATTGTCGCGGCGATCCGAGGCTTGGTACTTAGTCGGGCGGCGCCGCCGAACATTCCCCAGCCGATCAATTTCATGATCGCAATCAAAACCTTGTAGCGCGGCATCGGGAATTGGAGGGCGAGCTGCGGTTCGCATGCATCGCCGCCATTGACGAACAGACGTCATGCGAGTGTCACTCCAGATCGATAGGTAGAATTTCTACCATAGCTATCTGCGCTTCCATCGCTCCGAGTGTCTTGCGTCAGGGGACGGTTCGCGTGTCAGATTCCGATCGACGGTCGCTCCGGGCGGCGCTCTCAGCGGACTACGAAGGCTTGGCCCGGCGTCTGACGCGCTGTCTGGGATCATCGGACCTTGCGCGCGAGGCGCTGCACGAAACCTTCCTGCGGGTCGATCGGGTGACGGGCGCGACGCCGGTGCATAGTCCCATCGATTATCTGTTTCGCGCAGCGATCAATGTGGCGAAGGACCGGCGTCGAAGCGACAGCCTGCGCGACCGGCTGAGCGCCGGCGAGATTGCTGCGATCTGCGACATCCCCGACGACCGGCCGGACCCCTCGGCCGCGCTGGAGGCGAGGCTCGAGATCGAAGAACTGGACAAGGCGCTGCGCGAACTTCCCAAGCGCCGGCGGGCGGTCTTTCTCGCTGCCAACATCGAGCAGATGCCGCACAGCGAGATCGCAAAGCGGTTCGGCGTCAACGTCCGGACCATCGAGTTCGATCTGCGACACGCGATGGAGCACCTCAGCCGCCGTCTCGGTCGCAAGCCGAACCGCCGATACGGCCCGCGCCCGAAAGATCCCGGAACCTGATCAGCCCCGGATTGATTGTAGCAACGGGCAGCCTCCGGGGATTGACCGTGCAACGATTTCAACCAGCTTGCCGTTGCCGGTCGCCGGCGAACGAGGAATACTCCCCCCGCATCCGTGCAAAAGACGGAAGAAGACTGCTAGATGCAATTTTCATTCGGTTTCGTTCAGTCTGCGGTGTCGTGAATCGTCTATAGATGAGAACCTGCCTGGTGTCGCGGCGACGCCAACTCTCTGGCGGCCGTATTACTTAAGCGAATGGGTCGTGACTGCACCTAAGGAAATTCCGTCTGAATTGGACCCGTTGTTGCGCGAGGCTCTGGCGTGGGTCGTCCGGTTGCACTCGGGCGACGCCACGGTTGCGGACGCCGAAGCACTGCGGCTGTGGCGCCGGAGCGGCCCGCATCATGACGAGGCATTCCGCGATGCGGTGCGGCTCTGGCGCGACCTCAGAAGCGTCGCCCGGGAGCTCGTGGCGGAGAACGAGGCCGGCCAGACGGGGCTTTTGACCGCGCCGCGAGCCGGCCTCAGTCGTCGCGGTCTGATCGGCGGCGCGGTGGCGGCGTCGGTTGCCGCCGGCTATTTCGTCGTGCGCCCGCCGCTCGGCTTATGGCCGTCGCTGCAGGAACTGTCGGCGGACTACCGCACCGCCAAGGGAGAGCAACGCAGCATCGCGTTGTCCGACGATGTCTCCCTCAAGCTCAATACGCAGACCAGCGTCGCCATCCGTGCCGCCGCCAGCGAGCCGCATATCGAACTGATTTCGGGTGAGACCGCAATCTCCGCCAAAGGCGGCGGAAGGCCGGTGCTGGTCGACGCATCCGGCGGGCGGATCGCAGCCCTGCAGGCGAATTTCAACGTTCGATGCCTGGATGACGACGTCACGGTATGCTGCCTCGAGGGCACGGTCGAAGTAGGGCTAAAGGGACAGTCCGTCCAACTCGGCAAGGACGAGCAGGTGTCGTATTCGCCCGCGGCCGGCCTGGGCGCACCCAGGCCAGTCGATCCAATGCAGTCCGCGGCGTGGCAGGAGGGCTTGCTGATCGTCCGCGACCGGCCATTAGCCAGCGTCGTCGAAGAGGTCAACCGATACCGACCCGGCAAGATCGTCCTGCTCAATACCGAACTGAGAAGTCGGATGATTACCGGCACTTTTCACCTCGATCGGCTGGATGACTTCATCGCCCAGACCCGCGTGCTGTTCGGCACGACCGTTCGATCGCTGCCGGGCGGCGTGGTGCTGCTGAGCTAAGCGGCCGCGATCGCGATCGCGGGAAGTGTTTTTCGCCGCCAACTTTCTGATTCAGTCCCGAGGATCCCCAATCGTCTTCTGAAGTGAGGGCGCTGCAGCGGGCTTTCGCCGCGGCTGCGTGCCTCCGTAGAAAAGAAACGGGGCGTCGGTGCTGCACGGGATTCACGAGATAGCTGGGGCGCGCCAAGCCCCCAGAGCGACGTTGCGCGGCGTGGGCAAAGCGGTGCTCACAATCGTCGGCATTTGTGCCGGAAGCATTCCGGCGCATGCCGCGACGTCGGCGTCGACGGCCACCGGCCGGCCACAATCCCAGGCCGGGGAGACGGCGGCCGCGCGGCAGGCGAAAAACGCGGCGACGCAGCGTTTCGACATCGACGACTTTGCCGTCCAGGGCGCGCAGCTGCTGCCGCAGCTGGATATCGAAGAGGCGATCTATCCGTTTCTTGGCCCCAACAAAACCGCGGGCGATGTCGAGAAGGCCCGCGTCGCGCTGGAGAAGGCCTATCACGACAAAGGCTATCAAACCGTCAGCGTCGCGGTGCCGTCGCAAAATGTTCAGAGCCGCGTCGTGGTACTTAAGGTCACCGAGCTCAAGATCGGCCGGCTGCGCGTCAAGAATTCGCGCTATTTCGATCTCGACAGGATCACCAGCCGAGCGCCGTCCCTGAAAGAAGGCACGGTGCCGAATTTTGGCGACGTGACCAAGGACATCGTCGCGTTGAATCAGTGGCCGGACCGCCGGGTGACGCCTGCGCTACGCGCCGGTGTCACCCCCGGCACCGTCGACGTCGATCTGAACGTTGAGGACAAGGCGCCGCTGCATGCCAGTGTCGAAATCAACAACCGGCAGTCACCCAACACCACGCCGATCCGCGTCAGCGCGACCGCGCATTACGACAATTTATGGCAGCTTGGGCATTCCTTCAGCTTCACCTATCAGGTCGCGCCGCAAAATCGCAAGGATGCGGAAGTGTTCTCCGCCTCCTATCTGGCACGAATTCCCGACGTCGATTGGCTGAGCGTGCTGGTCTATGCGGTCAAGTCGAATAGCGACGTTGCGACCATCGGCGGCACCAATGTCGTCGGCCCGGGCGAAATCTTCGGGAGCCGGGCGGTGATGACGCTGCCGACCCGGGAGGGTCTGTTTCACACCCTGTCGGTCGGGCTCGACTACAAGCATTTCGAACAGACGGCGAAACTCGGCACCGATGAATTCTCCTCGCCGGTGACCTATTATCCATTGGTCACAAGCTACGCCGCCAACTTCCAGAAAGAGAGTTTCACGACGCAGCTCAATGCCTCGGTGACCTACAACCTGCGGACGCCGAGCAGCGACTGGTTTGCTTTCGATACCAAGCGCTACGAGGCCTCGCCGAGCTTCGCGCATCTCAATGTCGACGTCGCGCATACCCAGGAATTACCTGGCGGAGCGCAACTCTATGGCAAGGTCCAGGGCCAAATCGCGGACGGACCGCTGGTATCAAGCGAGCAATTGAGCCTCGGCGGCCTCGATACCGTGCGCGGCTATCTTGAATCCGAGACGCTCGGCGATGACGGCGTCGTCGGCAACATCGAGCTGCGCAGCCCCAATCTCGGGGAATGGCTGCAGAAGGAAATCAAGGACGAGACCGGGCAGCAGCCGCCGCGTTTTACCACGTTCAACGACTGGCGGTTCTTCGCGTTCACGGATGCCGGCCGGGCCACCGTGTTGCGTCCGTTGTCTGAGCAGCAGTCGCGGTTCGATCTGTGGAGCTACGGCGTCGGCACGCGCTTCAAGGTGTTCGACGGTGTCAACGGCGTGATCGTCTATTCGGTGCCGCTGATCAACCAGACTTACACCAACGCCAATGATCCGCGGGTGAATTTTAGAATCTGGGGTGAATTCTGATGGCCATGGGATGGAAACAGATGCGGGACGAAATGCAGACGGCGTGGCGGCGCAGGCTCGGCAGGGATTTCACCGCGCTTTGTCTCGGGATTGCGGTCGCGGCGACGCTGCTTCCTGCTCAGGCGAAGGCCTGGTGGAATGACGACTGGCAGCTGCGCAAGAAGATCACCATCGATGCCAGCGCCTCGGGCGCCAATATCACCGATCCGATCGGCAGCGCGCCGGTGCTGATCAGGTTGCACGTCGGCAATTTCCGGTTCGGCTCCTCCAAGGAGGACGGCAGCGATCTGCGTTTCGTCGCCGGCGACGACAAGACGCCGCTCAAGTTTCACGTCGAGAAATACGACTCGCTGCTCGGTGAAGCGCTGATCTGGGTTGCGGTGCCGAACCTCTCGCCGGGTACTAAGTCCGACATCTGGCTGTATTCCGGCAACAAGAAAGCGATCGCCGTCGCCGATTCCAAGGCCAGCTACGATCCCGATACGTTGCTGGTCTATCATTTCTCGGAGCGCGGCACGCCAGCGCTGGATTCCACGGCCTGGGCCAACAATGCGCAGAGCGTCGGTCAGCCGGCGGATGGCGCGATCATCGGGACGGCGTTGCGTCTCGATGGTAATGCGCCGCTCACCCTGCCGGCGTCGCCGTCGCTCGCTTCGGCGGCCAATGGCGCATTCACCTGGTCGGCCTGGATCAAGCCCGCGGTGCTGCAACCCGGTGCGGCGCTGTACAGCCGGCGCGACAACGGCAATGCGATCGTGATCGGCCTGGACAATGGCGCACCCTTTGTTGAGATCAGCAATGCCGGGACCGTCCAGCGTAGCAGCGGCGGCGCGCCGATCGCGGCCGGCACTTGGCACCACGTCGCCGTTGCCGGCAATGCCGGGCAAACCGTGCTGTATCTCGACGGCGTCGCCTACGCGTCGCTGGGCGCGGCGTTGCCAGCGCTGAGCGGCATCGCGCTGGTCGGCGGCGACACCGCGACCGCTGTTGCGACACCGCCGGCCGCGGCGACTGTCGCGACCGACGCCGCCGCATCGGCGTCGGATGCGGCTTCCGGCGCCACGCCCCCGGCGCCGGAGGCTGCCCCCGCGGCGGTCGCGGCGATGGCGGGCTTCGTCGGCGATCTCGATGAGTTGCAATTGGCGAAGGTGGCGCGGCCCGCGGGCTTCATCCGGCTGGCGGCGCTCGGACAGGGACCCGATCCGACCAAGCTGGTCGCGTTCAGCCTCGACGAGGAAACCGCAAGCTGGTTGAGCGGCTACTTCGCGGTGATCCTCAAATCGGTGACGCTCGACGGTTGGGTGGTGATCGGGGTGCTGATGATCATGGCGGTGTTGAGCTGGATCGTGATGATCGATCGGGTCTCCTACCTCAATCGGCAGGCCAAGGCGAATGCCAAGTTCATGGAAGCCTTTCGTGAGATCGGCGACCTCACCGTGATCGAACGGGGCGGCGTTGCCGAGGCCGCGCCGCTGGGCGGCGCCGGCGACGCCGATGTCGAACTGATCCGGGCCTCGGCGTTGCACCGGGTCTATGCGATCGGTGCGAGCGAGATTCGCCATCGCTTCGACGGCCGCAGCAATCGTCGGTCGGTGTTGTCGGCAACCTCGATTGCGGCGATCCGCGCGGCGCTGGATGGCGGCTTCATCAAGGAGACCCAGCGTCTCAACCGCCTGATGGTGTTTCTCACCATCGCGATTTCCGGCGGACCGTTCCTCGGGCTGCTCGGCACCGTGGTCGGGGTGATGATCACGTTCGCCGCGATCGCCGCGAGCGGCGATGTCAATATCAACGCCATTGCGCCAGGCATCGCCGCGGCGCTGGTCGCGACCGTCGCCGGCCTCGTCGTCGCGATCCCGGCACTGTTTGGCTACAATTACCTGATCACCCGGATCAAGGATCTGACCAGCGACATCCAGGTCTTCATCGACGAGTTCGTCACCAAGCTGGCGGAGTCCTACGCGGCGGATCGCCCGGAGCATATCAAACAGCGCTTTGCGGCGGAGTAACGGCGATGCAGCTGCAGTCGGAAGCCAAGCCATATGACGACATCAACATCACCCCGATGCTCGATCTGGCCTATGTGCTGCTGGTGATCTTCATCATCATGACCACGGCGACGGTGCAGGGCCAGAAGGTCAACCTGCCGAAAGCCTCGGCGGCGCCGAGCCTCGCCACCCAGACCACCAAGGCGATCACCGTCGCCAACAACGGCAAGATCTTCCTCGACACCATCCCGGTGACGTTGCCGGAACTGGAGCAGCGCTTGCTGCAGCACAAGGCGTTGACGCCGGAGTTTCCGGTGGTGCTGCGCGGCGACGCCCAGACGCAATATCAGAGCGTGATGGATGTGCTCGACCTGCTCGGACGCATCGGGGTGAATCAGGTCGGGCTCGCCACCAAGCCGCTGGTGAAATGAGGCGATGATGATCCTCGAAACCAGGGACTTCAACGCGCTGGTCGATGTCGGGCCGCTGGACGTTGCGGGACGGTTGGCGGCATCGCACGAGCGGGAGGCGACATCGTGACCCGGCTTGCCGACAGCCTGGCGGCAGCGGATGACGCCGCGGAGGGTTCGGACGCGGGGCAGGAGCGCCGGGCGTTGCTGCGCTACGCCGCGCTGCTCGGCGCCGTGGCGGTGCTGTTCGGCAGTGCCGGCTACGTGCTGATGCGCCGGGACGATCTGCCGCCGCCGCGGCAGATCCGTGAGCTCACCGTGGTCAATATCGTGCCGCCCCCGCCTCCGCCTCCGCCGCCGACGCAGATGCCCGAGCCGAAGATGATCGAGCAGCCGAAGATGGCCGAGCCGGAGTTCAAGGAGGAAAAGCCGCTCGACAAGCCAATCGATCAGCCGATCAGGGACGCCAAGAACGCCGAGCCTCCAGGACCATTGGCGCTGGACGCCAAGGCGGTCGGCCCCGGCGACCTCTTTGGCCTCGGGGGCAAGCCCGGCGGCAGTCCCTATGGCGGCGGTGGCGGCGGCGGAAGCCGCTGGGGTTGGTATGCGTCGATCGTGCAGTCGCAGATCGAATCCGCGCTGCGCGCCAATCCGAGAACCCGCAACGCGGTGATGCAGGTGCAGGTCCGGCTGTGGGCCGACGGCTCGGGACGGGTCAATCGCGTCCAACTGGTTTCCTCGACGGGCAATACCGAACTCGACGCCGCAATCCGCAACGACGTGCTTGGCAGCCTGATGCTGCGGGAGCCGCCACCCAAGGACATGCCAATGCCGATGCTGACGCGCGTCACCGCGCGCCGGCCAAGCTGAAGATGATCGACCAATCCAGAACATCGCGTTGAATAGGAAGTGGGGACGAATGTTGACGATGAGACGAGATGCAAGCCGCCGCTTGCCACCGCTTGCCGTGTCGCTGTGCGCACTTGTCTGTGCGGCGCCGGCCTTCGGGCAGAGCGCGACCGATCGCTCTCCGACTGAAAAGACATCGGTCGCCAAGCCGGCGCGGGTCTCGCAGGCCAAGCCGAGTTCGCCGAATGCCACGATCAATCTCGTCAATATGCTGGTGAAGCAGGGCGTGCTGACGGACGACCAGGCCCAAGCGCTGATCAAGCAGGCCGAGGACGAGGCCTATGTCGCGCGGCAGGCCGCAAAGGATGCCAACGCCAAGGCCGATGACGCCAGCCGAACCGCTACCGCGGCGGCAGCCGCGGCGCAACCGCCGGGCACCCGCCACGTCACTTACGTCCCCGAAATTGTCAAACGGCAATTACGTGAGGAGATTAAACAGGAGGTGATGGTCAAGGCGCAGAGGGAAAACTGGGCGTCGCCGGGGCTGTACCCGGAATGGGCGCAGCGGATTCGCTTCTATGGCGATTTTCGCGCCCGTTACGAGGGCGACTTCTTTCCAAGCGGCAACGGACCGTTGGTCAATTTCAACGCCATCAACACCGGCTCGCCATTCCTCGACGACGGTTCGGTCGTCAACCCCTATTTCCCGCCGACCTACAACACCACACAAAACCGCGAGCGCTTCCGCTTCCGTGCCCGTCTCGGCATGGACGCCGAACTGTTCGACGGGTTTTCGGCCGGTCTGCGGGTCGCCTCCGGCGAAAATAGCTCGCCGGTCTCCACCAACCAAACGCTCGGCTCGAGCGCAAGCGGCGGCGATTTCTCCAAATATGCGGTGTGGATCGACCGCGCGTTTCTGAAGTATCAGACGTTCGGCGATGATCTCACGCTGTCGGTCGGGCGGTTCGACAACCCGTTCTGGTCGCCGACCGATCTGGCCTGGTACAAGGACCTCGGCTTCGACGGCTTTGCGGTGCAGGCCAGGCGCGAGGTTTATGCCGGTGTCACGCCCTTTGCGGTGGCCGGCGCTTTCCCGATCTACAATACGGATCTGAACGCCGGGCTTAATTCCATCGACCAGACGCTGGCGGCGCCGGTCAAGGTGCCGAGCCAGGACAAGTGGCTGTTCGGCGGCCAGCTCGGCGTGGCGTCGCGCTTCGAAGAGGCATCGTCGCTGCGTTTTGCGGTCGCCTATTACGACTTCAGCAACGTCAAGGGCCGGCTCTCCAGTCAGTGTCTGGTGTATGGCACCAGCGAGGTCTGCGATACCGACCTGTTTCGCCCGTCCTTTGCGCAGAAGGGCAATACCTATATGCGGCTGCGCAGTATTCCCAGCTTCGACTCCGCCGCCCAGGCGCTGCCGAACTATCAATATTATGGTCTCGCGGCAGATTACCGGCCTGTGGTCGCAAGCGGGCAACTCGATTTCGGCGACTTCCATCCGATCCACGTCGTCCTCGATGGCGAGTACATGTGGAATACGGCGTTCAAGCGCGATGCGGTCAAAGCGATCGCGGTCAACAACTTCGCGGGAACGGTGGATGGATCGGTCGGTCCGTTCAACGGAGGCGATCAGGGCTGGCTCGGCCGCGTCACCGTCGGCCACAAGGAAATCAGGCATCTGTGGGACTGGAACGTGCATGCCGGCTACAAGTATCTGGAGTCAGATGCGACGATGGATGCCTTTGTCGACTCCGACTTCGGGCTCGGCGGCACCAACCTCAAAGGCTATTTCCTCGGCGGCAATGTCGGGCTCGGTGAAAACGTCTGGGCCACCTTGCGCTGGATGAGCGCCAACAACATCGCCGGCACGCCCTATGCCGTCGACGTGCTTCAGGTCGATCTCAATGCGAGGTTCTAAGATGCGGTCCCGGCTCACAAGTGCAGCGCTGCTGGCGCCGATGCTGCTCAGCAGCGTCGCCCACGCCGATCAGGAGAACGACCGGCTGCGCGAGGCGCTGCGCAGCGCCACCGCGCAGAGCCGCTCGCTGGAAGATCAGCGCACCGCGCTGCAAGCCAAGGTGGCGGATGCCGAGCGCGACAAGGCGGTGTTCAAGGCGCAGGGCGACGCCGCCAAGGCGGAAAACCGCCAACTCGAAAAGCAGCATCGTGAGGCGGTCGACGAGTTCAATCAGCGCTTGGCCGACCGCGATCAGACCTTGGAGAAATGGCGGGCAGCCTATGAAGAGGCGGCCAATGTGGCGCGCAGCAAGGACGCCGAGCGCGCCAAATTCGAAGGGCTGGCGGCGACTTACAAAGCGAGCACCAAGAGTTGCCTCGCCAAGAACGATCAGCTGCTCAAGGTCGGCCGCGAGCTCCTGCATCACTACGAGGATGTGACCGTCGGCGAGATGATCGTGGCGCGCGAGCCGATGCTTGCGGCGCGCCGCGTCGAGATCCAGAACTTCCTGCAGGACAACAACGATAAAATTCTCGATCAAAAGGTGATCCGATGACCCGCGACAACAGACTGAATCGAACTGCAATCGTTCCTTGCGCGATCGTCGGCATGGTGCTGGGCGGTGCGTTGCCCGCGGCCGCGCAATCGCAAGCTCAGGCTCCAGTGCGGACGGCGCCGGCGCCGGGCGTGGCGAAGCCCAAGCCGGTCGCGGCGGCGACGCAGGCGCCGTTGGCTGCGATCGCGGCGGGCCAACCTGCGGCACCGGGCAAGGCGTCCGACGATGTGGTCGCCCGGGTCGGCAATACCGAGGTCACTGCGAGCGAGCTTCGCGGCTATGTCGCGGCGCTAGCGCTGCGGGATCAGGCCGCGCTGGCTAAGGATCCGGCGCAGTTCAGCCAGGCGGTTCGTCTGCTGCTGGCCAATCGGCTGGTGCTGCAGGAAGTTGCCGCGCAAAAATGGGATCAGCAGCCGGCGGTGACCGCTCAGCTCGCGCGGGTGCGCGAGAACGCCGTGGTGGAACTCTATCTGCAGTCGGTGTCGACTCCGCCGGAGAGCTTTCCCAGCGAAGACGAATTGCAGAAGACCTACGACGCCAACCGCGGCGCTTTGCTGATGCCGCGGCAGTTCCAGCTCGCGCAGATCTTCGTCGCCGCGCCGAAGGATGCCGACAAGGCCAGCGAGGACAGTGCGAAAAAGAAGGTCGAGGAGATCCAGCGCAAGCTGAAAGCTCCAAGCGCAGACTTTGCCGCGATCGCCGGCGCCGAGGCCGATGCCAAGGACGGCGGCGATCTCGGCTGGCTACCGGAAAACCAGATCAAATCGGAGATCCGCGCGCAGGTGATCGGGCTTGCCAAGAATGCCGTGTCCGATCCGGTCAGGCTCGATGATGGTTGGCACATTCTCAAACTGATCGACACCAAGGCGGCTTACACGCGCAGCCTGCCCGAAGTGCGCGATCAGCTGGTGCAGGAGATGCGTAGCGAGCGGGCGACCGCTTTGCGGCGGGCCTATCTCGCCGAATTGGTCAGGCAGCGGCCGCCGGCCATCAACGAATTGGCGCTGTCCAAGGTGCTCGGCGAGGCAAGCCAGGCGGCGCGGTGAGCGCGTATCGGAGCCGTCTGCGTAACGCTCCGAAGTAGGCGCGCGCGCCATCCCGTCATCATGGAGTCCAAGATGTCCGAGACTATCCTTCAAAAACTCCGCCTGACCGATCTGCAGCAGTCGCTGCAGCAGGCGGGTTATCGCGTCGAGATCGCGAGCGATCCGGTCGCCAACATCGCCTATCTGCGATCCGCGACCAGCGGCTTGGCTTTCGATGTCCGCCCCGGCAACCGGCTGGCGGCCGATGATCAGAGCTTTGCCGATGTCGCGTTCAGCGCGGTGCTGCAGGTGCAGGGCGAACTGCCGCTTGAGCTGGTCAATCGCTGGAATGCGAGCCGGCGCTTCGCGCGGTTGCAGCTCAGTCATCCCTTCCTGGTGTTCTGCATGGATGTCTCGGCCTCGGGCGGCATTACCTTGGATCATCTGCGCACCCAGATCGAGATCTGGGATCGGCTGGTGCAGGAGCTGATTGCCTATCTGCGCGACGAGCTGCGCCGGCCAAATGTGGCAGCGGGCGCTCCGGACTCTGTCGCATCGGACGCAGCGCCGCCGTCGAAGCGCCCGGTGCCGGAAGCCGATAGCCCTGCAACCGTCCAGTAGCGCCGGGGGACAACGTGGCGAGAGCGAGCAGCGGCAGCAGGGATGGTAACGGTCTGAGCGGCGCGCGGGGACCGCGGTCGTTTTGGGGCGCGGCCGTGCCGTGGCGCATCAGGGCCGCATTTGCTGGCGTCTCAACCGTGCTCGTGACGGCTGTGGTCGGCTCGGCAGTCGCCGAGCCGTTGATGTCCACGGTCTCTTTCGACGCGCGCTATGCGGCGGCGACGGACGCCCTAGAGCCTGCGGACCAGGCCCCGATCCGGACCGCCGCGGCGGTTCGCGATCATGGGCCCGAGGATCCTGGTTCGACAGAGCCAGGTCGCGCAGCGTCGCTCGATGCGCGGACTCGATACCGGGCGCTGATCGAGAAGGAAGCCGCGCGACACGCCCTTTCGCCCGACATCGCCGAGGCCGTGATGGCGGCGGAAAGCGGCTTCAATGCCGGCGCGGTCGGTAGTTCGGGTGAAATCGGTCTGATGCAGATTCTGCCGTCGACCGCGCGGATGCTGGGCTTCGCCGGCTCGCTCGCCGATCTGGCCGAGCCGGAGACCAATATCCGCTACGGCGTGACCTATCTGGCGCAGGCCTGGCGGCTGGCCGGCGGCGATCTTTGCACCGCCGCCATGAAGTACCGAGCCGGTCACGGCGAAACGCGCTTTTCGTTTCTCTCGGTCAATTACTGCGTGGCGGTGCGGTCCAAACTTGCGGCCCGCGGTTTTCCAATCACCGGGAGCGTCCCGGTCGCAACCTTCGGCGAGCCCGCGCGTGCCTGCGACCGAAAATGCACTCATGTGTCGTCGATCGGCAGTGTCAATATTGCGGCCCTCAACACCCGGCTGAGCGCGCTCGTCGTGCAGGTCCGCGGTGGACGATAGACCTAGGCAAGGGAGGCCACGATGCGCTTGATGTTGTTGTGGAGCCTGCCGGCGATCTGGCTGGTGCCGTCGGTCGGCGCCCAGGAGCGAGCAATGCCGCTTCCGGAAATTCTCATCGGCGGCGAAGGCTATGTCCAGGCCGCCTCCGACCGATGCGTGGAGGTCGAGATCGGCTCCAGCCGAGCGATGGATTGCCTTAACCAGCGACTCAAGCGCGAGGTCGATCGCGTCAATCCGAGCCTGACGCTGCCGCCGCTGGATGCGCGGTCGCCGGACACCAAGGTCGGCGTGGTGAACGTCCCGGCCGTGCAGCAGCAATATGGCAAGAACTTCGGGGTGTCGGTCATGCCCTATCGGCCGCCGCCGCTGACGTTCACGTCGCCGCTGGGGTCAAGGCACTGACATGGCCGAGGCCCAGATGACGGACGATCGTGCAGAAAGGTGTCAGCTTTCCCGACGTGAGCCGGCAAGCACGGCCGTCGTTCAGTTGATGGAAGTCTTGCGCGTCGTACTGCGATTGAATTCGACGCTGCGCATTGCGCGGACTGCGATCGTTTTTTCGGCAATCGGGATTTCACTTGTGATCGCGCCGGCAGGGATGGCGCTGCTGGCCCAGAGCCTGGACTATCGCGCGCCCGACAAAGCGCCGCCGTCATGGCTGCAGTTCGCCAAGCTGGTGAAATATCACTTCGAAACCTGGATCGCGGCCGACGAGCCGGTCGCCAATCGATTCCGCGCCTACGCCGCCGATCAGGCCGGCAAGGACGGGGGATCGCCACGGACCCTCGTGGTTCGGGCTTGGCTCAATCCCGACGGCAGTGTGGAGCGGGTCTCGTTTCCGCCATTGCCCGATCCGCAAGCCGACGAAGACCTTCACGCCATTCTGAAGGGCGGCAATGTCGGCGAGGCGCCGCCGCCGGAAATGCTGCAGCCGTTGAGCCTGCGGTTTTCCCTCAACCCGGGCAGGTAGCCGAACGTGTTGCGGACAGCGGGCCATACCGATCGCAATACGCACCATAATTGCGGCCGTCAGTGCCGGTCCGGCGAAAGCGCGTACAATCCGCACATCAATCGGGAGGCCCTGCGGCAGGTGCTGGTGGATCACTATGCCGATCTGCATCGGCGCTTGAGCAGGCGGCTGGGGTCGGACGATCTTGCATGCGAGACCTTGCACGATCTTTATCTGCGCATGGATCGGTCGAACCCGGTGGCAGCGCTGCGCAATCCGCTGACCTACATCGTGACCGCGGCCGTCAATCTGGCGCGCGATCGATTCCGCACCGAGAATCGGCGGGCGCGTCGCGTCGTGGTGGATGCGCTGCAGGACCTTGTCGACGAGAGTCCACGGCCCGATCGTATCGTCGAAGACAGGTCGGAATTCGACGCGTTCACGCGGGCGCTCGACCAGATCACGCCGCGGCAGCGGGCGATTGTCGTCGCCGTGCGGTTGGAGCGGATGTCGCGACCGGACGTCGCCAAACGGCTGAACATTTCGCGCAGCCTGGTGCAGCTCGAATTGCAGCGGGCGCTACAGCTCAGCGCGGTCTATCTCGCGAAAAATCTTCGATAGCAGCGGAGTTCATCGTGTCAGGAATAAACGTGCGTAGCTTCGACCAGGGCGGCAAGAAAGTCTTGGTCATTCGCCTCGCTGATCTCGTCTAGCAAGAGAGCGCAGACTCCGGCGACGCAGATGCGGCGTCGTTGCCGGTTTTCGCGACCCAGAATTGAAAGGCCCCGCCGATGTCGAACCGCGCTTCCGTCTGCCCGCCGCTTCGTCGCGCTGTTCAGCCGCGGCCGGGCTCCCGCAGGTTCTTCGACAGGGCGTTGCTGGCCGGGGTCAGCGCCGCCGCGTTGCTCTGCGCGCCGGCGCCGTTGCAGGCGCGCTCACTGATGCAGGGCGCGGCCTCCGCCACGGCGGCGACTGCCGTGGCATCGGACGCGGCGCTGATCGGCGCGCAACAGGCCGCGGCGCTGGCGAAGCAGAGCCAGGCCTCGCTGTTGCGGGCGACCCAGGCGTTGCAGGCGATGCAAGCGGCGCAGGCCGCGGCGCGCAACGCTGCGGCGGCAAGTTCAAGCACGGTGCAGAACGGCCTTGCCGGCCTGGTGCAGGACCCGCGGATTGCGGCGGGGGTTGCGAATCTGTGGGTCAATGCCAGCAATCCGGTCGAGACGACGAATGGCAGCCAGAGCAAGGTGACGATCAGCCAGACCGCCCCGCGCGCGATCATGACCTGGCAGAAATTTGACGTCGGCGCGCAGACCACGCTGGTCTACGACCAGCAGGGCAACCGCGACTGGATCGCGCTGAACCGCATCGACGCCAGCGGCGTACCGAGCCGGATCGCCGGCCAGATCAAGGCCGACGGCACGGTGCTGATCATCAACCCGAACGGCATCATCTTCACCGGCACCAGCCAGATCAATGTCAACACGCTGATCGCCACCAGCTTCGACATCCGTTCGAGCGCCGCGGCCAGTGTGTTCAATGAAAATAGCGCTAATTACGTCCAGGCCAGCGGCCAGAGCTTCTACACGCCGCCCAGAGAGATCGATAGCAATAAATATTTTCTGGAAAACGGATTGTTCACGCTGAGCAGTTCGGCGGTGTTCGGCATGGGCGACCGAACGCTCGGATCCGTCGGCGGCGGCGCGATCACGGTGCAGGCCGGTGCGCAGCTCAATGGCAATGTCAGCGGGTCGAACGATGGCGGCTACATCGCGCTGATGGCGCCGGTAGTTAGCAACGCCGGCACCATCACCACCCGCAACGGATCGATCCATCTGCTGGCCGGCAATACCGGCATCCTGACCGAGCCGCAGAGCACCGACACCGGCATTCTGGCCAACGTCACCGGGCTGATCGTCCCGCCATCGACGCAGGCATCGCTGAATATCAATTCGCCTGCTGTGTCCGGCAAGGTGGTCAATGCCGACAACGCACTGCTGGTGTCGTACAGCGGCGCCGTCAACATGATCGGCGAGACGCTGATCCAGAACGGCGGCATCTCGGTCACCACCGGCGTCAGCCGCCCGGGATCGATCAGCCTGTATGGCGGTGCGGGGCCGAACGGCTCTTCTGCGACCGTGACCGGCGGCTGGAATCTGACGATGGGTGCTAGCAGCGTGCTGGTGATCCTGCCGGAGGAGGACGGCGCCACGGTTCCGACCGGCACCGCCACCAACAGCTATTTCCAGAGCAATTTGCAGCCGCAGATCACCATCGCGTCACCATCGGTCACCATTCCGGCCGGGGCGTTGATCAAGGCGCCGGGAGCGACGCTGACGTTGTACGGCAATGGGACCGGAGTCAAAGATACCACGTCGGGTAACGTCGTGCTGGAGGCGGGCAGCGTGATCGACCTGTCCGGCATGATCGGCGTTACGCTGCCGATGGCGTCCAACCTGCTCAGCATCCTGGTGACGCAGAACGAAATCGCCGACTATCCGCTGGCCGGCGCGCTGATCGGCAAGACCGTCATCGTCGATGCGCGGCTGCGCGGCACCCGCGCCGACGGCACCAGTTGGGTTGGTTCGCCGATCGTCAACGCGGCCGGCTATGCTGACGCGATCCCGATGTCGATCGACCAGCTGCTGACGGCTGCCGGCAGCTTCAGCGCCTATGGCTGGACGGTGATCCAGAAACCTGGCTCGGTGCTCAATGTCTCCGGCGGCTATGTGACCTATGGCGGCGGCATCATCAATACCACGCGGCTGCTCGGTTCGGATGGCCGCCTCTATGACATCGGCAGCGCCAATACCTCGCTGTCCTATGTGTTGGCCGGCGGCTTCGCGGTCAATCATGCCCATTGGGGCGTGGCGGAAACCTATACCAACCCGCTGATGAATGCCGGCTATTACGAGCCGGGCTACATCGCCGGCCGCAGCGCCGGCGCGGTCAGCGTCAGCGCGGTCAATCCGATTGTCGAGGGCACGGTGATCGGCGACATCGTCAGCGGCCGACGCCAGCGCGCTTTGGCACAGGGCGGCGGCACCGCCACCCAGACCAGCCTCGAGCAATTGCCGAGCGGGGCGGCGCTCAGCATCGTGTTTGCGTCGGATCGCGGCAATGGCTCGGGGCAGATCGTCAATCTGCAGGCCGCAGCGACCACCGCTGACCCCTACGATCTCGCCAGCTTCAGCACCGCCGTCGGCACGTGGAAGCCCAGCCTCAGCAATGGCATCTTCCCGGTTTTCACCGATCCGCTGAATGCCACCGGCTATGGCTCGATCTCGATCACCGGAGCCTTCGACCTCAGCATGGCCACTGGTGCGACGCTGACGGTGCAGGCCGGCGGCAGCATCAAGCTGACCAATGTCTCGACCATCAACGGCGAACTACACGCCTCCGGCGGCAGCATCACCCTGGCTGGCTATGTGCCGCTGCTGGACTATACCGCGAGCACTGTGGGTTACAGCGCGCTGCCGCCGCTGTCGCCGGCGGTGCTGATCGGGCCGCACGCGGTGCTCGACGTGCGCGGATTGTGGGTCAACGACAGCGGGCAGTCCGGCGACGCATTCCAGGGCGCTGCCTTCATCGATGGCGGCTCGGTCAGCATCACCACCACCAAGCTCAGTCGGGTGATTGACGGACGCGCCGTTATCGAAGGCATGCCCAGCCGACTCATTTTGGTCGCCAAAGACGTCAGTCAGGGCATCGTGCTGGCGCCTGGCAGCGTGATCGATGCCTCGAGTGGCGGCTATGTGACATCGAGCGGTAAGCTTAAGACGCTGTCGAGCGGTCTGCCGGCGGGCAAGGGCGGCAGCGTCACCCTGACGACCTACAGCGGTGGGCGGAACGGCACCGATCAATGGGATGCGAAGCAGGACGGCGGCGGGACCACGACGTTCAGCCGCGATCTGCGCGTCACCAACGCGGATGGAACTGTCGTCTACGGCACGATCGCGGCCAATACGCCCTTTATCTATTTCGACGTTGGTACTCTGGCGGTGCCGTCCTCTGATGAAGTCCATTGGGTTCCGACCTCGCCGCTTGGCTCTGATTTTCTGCCCGACCATGGCGATGTCGTGCTCGGCGGCAGCATCTATGCTGCCGGCTTTGCCGGCGGCGGCACGTTCTCGCTTCAGGCGCCGACCATCGTGTTCCAGAACAGCGCGACGCAGGTCACCAGCTACACCAAGGGTTCGGTTGACGCGGCGCTGGCCAACGTGGTGGCGCGCCAGCTTGGCATCTCCGGCGCCACGGTCAGCTCCTGGCTCGGCACGGCAGCGGGCGCTGCCGGCTCGGCCACGGCCCCAGGCACCGTGGTGGTGCCGTCGTCGTGGCTGTCGGACAACGTGTTCTCGTCTTACTCGTTCACCGCCACCTATGGAGGCCTGACGGTACCCTCGGGCACCACGCTGGCGCCGACCCAGGCGAGTTATCTGACCAGTGGTCTGGACGTATTGCCGCCAACCGGCACGCCGGTGCGGACCTTCGCCAGCATAGGCCTGCAGCCGGTCGGGTTGCGCAAGGCGGCCAGCCTGTCGCTCGCGGTGCAGACCTTTGCCTACGACACCAGTTCATCATCCCACGGCCTGTTGATTGATGCCGGGGCTCGCATCGTCACCGAGGCGCTGGGAAATGTCAGCCTCCTGACCTTGGGCATGACGCGCATTCTCGGCGAAGTCATCGCGCCGGCCGGCAGCATCACTGTTGCCGGAGCTGTGAACGCTCTTGGAACTTCCACGTCCGGCGGCTACATCTGGATCGACGATGGGGCGTTGCTCGACGTGAGCGGCGCCTACGTGCCCGATCCGCGCGTCACCTCCTATCAATCCGGCACCATCTACGACGCCGGCACCATCACGCTGGCATCGACTGAGACGGTGGTGCGGGCCGGCGCCCAGTTGCGGCTGAAGGGTGCCGCGGTGTCGCTGCTGCAGCCGAAGGCCCAGGCCGGATTCGGGCGCAAACTGGTGGCGCGGGAGTACTGGAGCAATGGCGGCCTGCTTCGCCTGGCCAACAGCTTCTTTTTCGCGGGCCTGGTGGACGCCAGCGGCGGCGCTGCTGCGGCGGCGGGCGGCAGCCTCACCGTGGGCAATTTCTATCTGTCGGCCACCGACACCAATACGCTGTCCGGCTCACCGATCCTGATCGAGCCGGACGGCGTCGACATCAGCGCCGGCTTCGGCGCCAGCACGCCGGACAGCATCGCCGCGCTGACGGCGATCACGCCGCGCACCCCGGGCACCACCACGGCGATGTCCAACTGGGCGATCATCGGCGCCGGCACGCTGAGCCACAGCGGCTTCGATTCGGTATCACTCAGTACCGGCGGCAATGGCGTCGCCGGTGGCGGCATCACCTTCGCTGGCTCGTCGGATATCACTTTGCCGGGTTCGCTGATACTATCGCCGGGCAATGGCAGTATCATACTGGTGCCGGCGGGGCTGGCCGGACAATTACTGCAGGCCGGCAACTGGTCTGGCGCCGCCAGCATCGGCGGCTCGGTGGTCAACATCGATGCCGGCTATGTGCGGCTAGCGGGTTCATACAATACCGCGCTGACATTGCCGTTCTCTTCCGACGGAACCCTCAACGTGTCGGCGCAATGGATCGACATGCAGGGTGCGCTGGCGATCGGCAATGCCTCGGCGGTCAGTTTTGCTAGCGCCGGCGCGATTCGCGCGCTGCCGGCCTATTACGGGCGGGAAAACTCCTCCATCGCCTCGGCGTATTCATTCGGCGGCAAATTGCTGATGATGGGCAACCTGACCCTCGCCGCGGCGGAAATCTTCCCCGCCACCAACACCCAGTTCCTGTTCGAATCCACCGGCACCACCGCCGGCTTCAACACCATCACCATCCGCCAGACCAGCACCGCCACTGCGCCGCTGTCGGCCGGCGGCGGACTGTATTTTTCCGCGGTGAACATCGTGCAGGGTGGCACGCTATGGGCGCCGCTCGGCAATATCGTGCTTGGGCTGACGGATGTCAGCCAAATTCCCGCGATCGTCAATGCGGGCACCGGAAACGGCTGGATGACGCCGACCCAAAGCGTGATCCTGGCGCCGGGCAGCGTCACCTCGGTGTCGGCGGCCGGACTCAGCATTCCCTATGGCGAGATCATCGACGGCACCAACTGGTACACCGGCACATACGCCCTGGACGGCGGTACAAGCAGTGCTGTCGCCATCACCCAGCCGTCGGCCAAGGTGATCGGATTCAACACCGCCAACCTGACCCAGCGGGCTGGGGCGGTGGTCGACATCAGCGGCGGCGGCGAGATCTACGGCACCGAATTCATCAAGGGCACCGGCGGCTCCCGCAACGTGCTGACCACCTACCAGGCCACGCCAAGCCTGACCAATTACACCATCAGCACGCAATATGCGGACGGCCGCCAGGTCTACGCGCTGGTGCCGAGCTATCTGGTGCAGGTCGCCGCCTACGACTCGACCTTTGCCGGCTACCCGTATTATTCCGGCGGCACCAGGACCGGCACCAGCACGAACATTTCCTCCGGCATCGCTGCCGGCAGCTCCGTTACGCTGGACGGCAACAGCGGCATTCCGGCTGGCACCTATACGTTGCTGCCCGGCATGTATGCGACGCTGCCAGGGGCTTATCGCGTTGTGGCGCTCGGCAGCTATCAGGGCACGTCGAGCGTCAGCACCACCAGCGCGGACGGCTCGCTGCTGGTCTCCGGTCATCTGTCCAACGCCATCACCGGCGCGCAGTCGTCCACCACCACCATGTTCCAGCTGCAGTCGCTGGATGTCTGGTCGAAATACTCCAACGTCGTCATCACCGACGGCTCGACCTATTTCAGCAAGCTCGCCAGCACCGACGGCGCCGTGGCCCCGCGGCTGCCGGGCGACGGCGGACTGGCGTCATTCGCTGCCTCGCAGAGCCTGGTGCTGCAAGGCAGCTTCCTGGCGGCACCCGCGGAAGGCGGACGCGGCGGCGTGATCGCGATCGCCGCCGACAACATCCTGGTCAAGGCCGCTGACCGCGCCGCGCCGGCCAGCGCCGCCGGCTATCTGCTGCTCGACGCCGACCAGATGAACAATTCCGGCGCCGGCCAGCTCGTGCTCGGCGGCAGCGTCAGCTATTCCACGGCCGGCGAGGTGATCGACGCCAAAGCGACCCATGTGGAAATCCTCACCGACGCGGCGCATCCGTTGTCCGGTTCGTCGCTGGTGCTGGTCAGCCGCTCCGGCGGACTCGGCATCACGGTGGATTCCGGCAGCGTGATCCGGAGCATCGGCGGGGTGCTGGACGACGCCGCTACCCCGATGGTGGCGACGGCGACGGCGACCGGAAATCTCGGCTCTCTGCTGCGGGTCTCCAACAATGTGCTGGTCGACGTCAGCCGCAGCTATAGGTTGGCTGCCGATCCGGCGGCGACGCCGGGGTCCATCACGCTCGGTACCGATCCCGGCACCGCGAATATTTCGGGTGGCACAGCGCCGCTGATCGAGGCCGTCGCGCTGACGCTCGAGACCTCGGGCAACCTCGAGCTCGGCAATGCCAGCCTGCGGGCGCAGGACTATTTCATCTCCGGGCCGGTGGTGCGGCTCGGCAATGTCGGCGGACTGAGCGGCGGCGTGCGGCTGTTGGCGGCTGATTTCGCCCGGTTTGGCGATGCGCGGTCGCTGCTGCTGCGCAGCGCCACCGTATTCAACCTCTACGATGCCGGCGGCAGCATCGTCGGCGATACCCTGGCGCGGATCGGCAAGCTCATCTTCGACGGCGCCGGCTTCTACAGCCAGGGCGGCCAGACCACCTTCAATGCAAAGGATATCGTGCTGACCAACAGCCGCGGCTCCACCAGCACAGCCGGCGCGCTCGGCGGCAGCGGCGGCACGGTTGATTTCGATGCCAGTGGGGTCTTCACGGTAGGCGCCGGTGCCTCCAGCTTCGCCGGTTTCGGCGAGGTCGATCTCATTGGCGCCGGCGGCATGGTGTTCACCGGCACCGGCAGCGTCGATGCCGGCACCGCCAATGTGGCGCTGACGGCGCCGAGCCTGCTGGTGCGCGCTGGCGCCGATCAATCGATCACCACCACCGGCGCGCTCGTCATCAATGCGCTCGGCGGCAGCGGCGTCGCCGCCGCGGCCAGCGACTTTGGCGGCAGCTTGGCGCTCACCGGCGGCAGCGTTGTCGACGGTGGCCACATCGTGGCGCGCAGCGGCACGGTGACGTTGACCGCGACCGCCGGCGACGTCAGCCTGACCGGCAATGCGCTGATCGATGCCACCGGCGCGACCGTGACTATTCTCGATCAGACCAGCTACGCGCCCAGCGGCACCGTCAATCTGGTATCCGACAATGGCAGCGTCAGCATCGGCAGCGGCGCCACCGTCGACGTCTCAGCCGCCGGCTACGGCTATGCCGGCGTGCTCAACATCACCACGGCGGATTCAGGCACCGCCGCGCTGTACGGCACGCTGAAAGGCGCGGCCAAATTCAACGATCTCGGCGGCAGCCTCACGGTCAAATCCGGATACTTCGCCGGCGACCTGCCATGGTCGGCCTTCACCGGCAGCTTCGCGGTGACGCTCGGCCATGGCGACCTCGCGGTGCGCAGCGGCGTCACCCTGACATCGAGCATCGTCGAACTCACCGCCAATGACGGCAGCGTCATCGTCGATGGCACCATCGACGCCAGCGGCCCGAGCGGCGGTAGCATCTCGCTGTTCGGCGCCGGCGTGGCCGGGGCAGGGGGCAGCCGCGGCGGCGGCGTCAGCATCAACAACGGCGCCAAACTCTACGCCCGCTACCAGCCTGACGATCCCGCCGACCCGCGCCATAAAAGTACTTCGACGCAGATCCCGAACGGCGGCACCATCACGCTCGGCACCACCGGCACCCCGAACGGCAGCTACAACAGCCTTTATGGCAATGAGAATGTCGATCGCGCCGGCTCCGGCCGGATCTATGTCGACGCCGGTGCCGAACTCAACCTGTCGCCGGGGGTTGGCGGCACCGCCGGCACTATCCATGTGCGCGCGCCGGTGCTCACCGACAACAGCGTCAATGTCAGCTTTAACGGCAAGGTCACCAACGCCGCCGCGGTGGTGCTCGACGCCTATGCCACCTGGAACACCACTGACGACAAAGCACAAACAACGGACAGCAAGCACTTCGACGGCATCATCGATCCCGCCGGCTGGTATGGCGCTGACGGCATCATCGTCAATGGCAGCTGGGCCGGCATGGTCGGCGTCAGCGTGAGCAGCCTCTCGGGGCTGACAGGCTTCACCTCGGCGCCGGTGGTCAGCATCATCGGCGGCGGCGGCACCGGCGCCAAGGCCACCGCGGTGATGGGCGTCGCCAACATCAAAATCACCAACGGCGGTGAGTACCAGGCGACCACCGTCCAGAGCACTTGGCCGACGGTCACGATCAGCGGCGGCGGCGGGACGGGCGCGCTGGTAGGGCCGGTATTCGGCATCAAAACGTTTAAAATCGCAAGTACGGCAACCACCGGAAAAAATTACAAGGTCGGCGAGACGGTTTACTTGGTAAACGGCGTCACAGGTACGAACTTGACGAACCATCTGGCGGCCGGCACGGTGACGCAAGTCGATCAATATGGCGGCATCGTAGCGGTCGACTGGACCACACCCGGCTATGGAATCACATCGATCATTTATAACCAAACTTACTACATTACACCGCCATCAGGCACGAATGCGACGACGGATGCCGCCCGTATCAGGGTGCTCTCCAACCAGATCGTCGGGATCACCACGACGGGATATCTTGTTGTGGGGAAAGATAAATTCGGCCAAGATATACGTGCCGATTTGAGTGCAGGCACGGGTTACAGTTCCGGTCAATTCACCGTCTCGTTTTCCGGCGGGTCCGCTACATTGACACAGGCCTCCTCGGCTACGGGCGGGACCCTGCAGGTGGTCAAACTCAGCATCACAGATCCAGGCCACGGCTATACCAGCCTGCCGACCGGGCTCTCGGTCGAGGGTGGCGGCGGCAGCAGCACCGTTTCCTTCACCAACGTCTATGGCGTCACAGCCTCGGTCGTGAACGGCGCCCTGACCAATGTCAGCGGGGGGGCGATCGCGCTGGAGGGCACCGGCGCCTTCACGCCGACCGTCGCCAATGCCGCGCATGCCGACTTCTACCAGGCCACGCTGGTCAATTATGTGCAGAACCTGTTCGGCGACGCCCGGGCCACCGACCAGACCAAGCGTTCGATCTTTACGTCGGTCGATCCGACACTGGTGCATCTGCGGCCGGAAATCGATCTGGTTAATGCGAGCAGCAGCGTCAACGGCGGCAACATCACCGTGGCCAGCAACTGGAATCTCGGCGCCGGCACGGTGACCGGTGCCAGTACTGCAAATCTGGTCTATCGCACCACCGCCAACGGCGCCTACGAGGCCGGCACGCTGGCGTTGCGCGCGGTTAACAATATCCAGCTCAACGCCACCATCAGCGATGGCTTCTTCTCCACCAAATCGGACGGCACCCTGGTCGCCGGCCTTGCCGCGAATACCGTCGCCAACAATATCACTGCGACCGAACTCGCCAACTACACCAACACCACCGCGGTCGCCGGCTTGATGCCGGCCAGCATCGCCAGCGCCGGCTCGTTTTCATATGATTTTGTCGCTGGCGCGGCGCTGCTCGGCGACAGGACGACGGCGGCGTCGGCCAATCCCGACGTGGTCAAGCGGAACGCCGACGCCGACGTCACCATCGACGGCCATAAGTCCTATCTCCCCTTTGCGAATGCCACATACTTTAACAACGTGCCGACGCTGCTGCGCACCGGCACCGGCTCGATCCGGCTGACCGCGGCGCGCGACGTCAAATGGCTCGACACGGTAATGCCGGGCGCGGTCTATACCGCCGGCCGGGTCACCGCACTGCCGACCAACTTCACCGCGCCGACGCAGACCCTGGGCGGCTTCATCACCACCCCAGTGTGGGGCAGCGACGGCGGATCGGTTTCGATCGAGGCCGGCGATTCCATCATCGGCATCGAGGCGCCGAAGCCGGCGGCGAACAACCGCGGCATGGCGGGCGGAATCATCAACGGCTTCACCGGCGAGTTTTGGAACGCCTGGTATTTCCGGGCTGGCGCTGCCAACGGCAGCAGCGCGCCATTCGCCGGCAGCCAGCAGCAGACCGCGGCCTGGGTGAATTACGGCAGCTTCTTCCAGGGCGTCGGTGCGCTCGGCGGCGGCGACATTTCGCTCGTGGCCGGCCGCAACGTCACCGACGTCTCGGCTTCGATTCCGGAGAGCATCCTGGTCTCGGGCGGGGGCACCGGCAGCAAGGCCGGGACGCTAGCGATCCATTATTACGGCGGCGGCGATCTCACCCTGCGCGCCGCCGGCGACCTCAACAGTGGAGCCTTCCTGGTCGGCCGCGGCAATGGCGACATCCGGGTCGGCGGCGCGGTGCAGGTCACCGCCAGCAATCCGGTCAGCGGCTGGCGCACCACCGCGCCGGCGAGCGACACGTGGGTCTATGTAAACGGCGGGACGAGTTACTACACCGCATCGGGCGGCAACGTCGATCTGGCGCTGCTGCTTGCGGTCCAGGACGGCTTCATCGACCTCACCGCCGGCGGATCGGTCACTCTCGGCGGCATCTACGATCCGGCCGCAATCCCTAGGAGCGGGCTCTACACGCAACCGGGTGCCTATTTCACCAGCTTCGGGACCGGCCTGCCGGTGCCGGGCCTGCCGAGCAGCGGCAGCGGCGTGTCGCTGACCAGCATCGCCGGCGACCTGGCGTGGCAAGCGCCGCCCGAAGCCATGATTTTTGTGCAGGCGGATTTCAGCACATCGCAGATCTCATCCGCAACGGGCGGGCTATGGCCGGCGCGGATGGCTTTGAGCGCGCTCAGCGGCAGCGTCACTCTCGCCGCGTCCGCTACCTATGCGATCCCGTCGGTGGCGCCGTCGGCGTCGGGCCAGCTTGCCATCCTCGCGGCCGACGCGTTCAATGTTACCGGATCGCTGAAGATGGTGGATCTGCTTACGACCTCGACGCAATATATTGGAAATACAGCGGGTCTAGGCAACGTCGGCGTTCTGACCAGCAATTATATCAGCCCGCTCGGCGCGCCGCTGTCGAACCTGACCGCTGCGCTGCATGTCGCCGACACCGAGCCGTCGTCCATCGTTGCAGGCGGCAACATCACGGTGACCAACATCACCAGCAGCATCAGCCTGATCGAGGCGGCGTCGATCGAGGCCGGCGGCAATATCGGCAATCTCAGCCTGACCGGGCAGAACAACAGCGCCAGCGATATCACCAGCGTGATCGCCGGGCAGGATCTCACCGGCGGCGCCTACACCATCTACGGCCCTGGCGCGCTGCTGTTGGCAGCCGGCCGCAACATGGGCCCGTTCCTGCAGAGCAAGCGGACTTATGACTTCGCAAGCAAAATAGAGAACACGACCAACAACGGCATATTCGCGGTCGGCGACGGCAGCAACCTCGCGCCACAAAGCAACGGCATAGACGGTAAGACTGCAATCAAGACCTACCTGCCGCGCCAGAGCGCCGATATCCACATGCTGTTCGGCGTCGGCAAGGGCATCAACTATGCCGGTGTGGTCAGCCAGTATGTCGATCCGGCCTTTGCCGGCAGCGGCGGCATCGACCTGCTGACGCCCATCGCCAGCCTGCTCGGCCAGCCGCGCGATCAGGCCTGGGCCACCTTCCAAAGCCTTCCGGCGGCGCGCCAGCATCTATTGCTGCAGAAGGCGTTCTCCGACTTCCTCACCGAGGTCGCCCACGATTACTACGACAGTGCAAGCCCCTATTACGGCAAGTACCAACGCGCCTATGATGCCATCGCCACCCTGTTCCCGGCGGCCTGGGGCTATCCGAGCGACCGCGGCGGCGCCGCCGGTGCCGCCACCTCCACCGGCAAGCTGAACATCGTGCAGTCGCTGGTGCAGACCCAGCTCGGCAGCGACATCACCATTCTCGGCCCCGGCGGCGACATCAAGCTCGGCTCCTCCGGCCGCGACGTCCTTAATCAGAACCAGCAGGGCATCGTCACCACCGCCGACGGCACCATCCGGGTGTTTAGCAATGACGACGTCGCGATCAACCAAAGCCGCATCATGACCGCGCAGGGCGGCGACATCGACGTCTTCGTCGCCAATGGCGACATCGACGCCGGCTCGGGGCCAAAGACCCTGATGTCCAGCCCGGTGCTCTCACTGATCTGCAACGCCAACGGGTTCTGCTACGTCAATCCGAACGGGCTGGTGACGGGCGCCGGCGTCGCCGCGCTGGTGACGCTGCCAGGGCAGGACAAGACGAAGAGCAACGTCACGCTGACCGCGCCGCGCGGCATCATCGACCTCGGCGCCGCCGGTCTGCGCTCCGCCGGCAACATCACCCTCGGGGCATTGCAGATCCTCAATGCCTACAACGTTCAGGTCGGCGGCATCTCGTTCGGCCTGCCGACCGCGGTGACCGTCAACACCGGCGCGCTGAGCGCGGCGTCCAACGCCACCGCCGCGACCCAGCAGGCCGTTACGCCGACGCAGAACAATGAGGAGCGGCCGTCCATCATCATGGTGGAATTCCTCGGCTTCGGCGGCGGCGACGGGGGCACCCCGGACCTGCCGCCGGCGCAGAACGACAAGCTGCGCCAGACTTATAATCAATGAGCTGCGCTTCGGCGCAGCGGGCTTCGGCCGGATCGGCGATGACGGGCGAAAGCTGACGCGTCGGTGGCCGCGACGGATCGCGGCAAACGGCGCCGGTGTCAGCCCGGTCGAGCGTCAGCGCTGCCGCCGCGCGATGACGGATCGCTGCGCGGCGTCTGCGCCGCGATCGGCAGGCGCAGCGGGCTGGCGGGGGCGGGGCTATCACCGATCGGGACCGCGGCAAGTTCGATCCAGGCCGGCATGTCTTTGCGATCGAGCCATTGCGCGGATCTGATGCCATCGGCGCCGACCGCGGCGAAGCTGAAGCGGAACGGCCCCGTCATCACTGCCGTCGCTCCCCCGAACTGGCGTGGGTCGACCTCGCTCATTGCGGGACTGTAGCGCGCACCGTAGTGGACCAGCGAGTCGCCGGCGCCGGCGTGCTCGATTACATAGGCGCTAATCTGCAGGCCGGCGTCGTCGCCGCCGGCGCGTGCCGGCCGCACCAATACGATCATGTTGCGATCGGCGCGAAACAGCAGCGCGGATTGCTTGTCAGCTGAAGCCGGCAGCGGCACGGCTGAAGCGACGTCCGCCGACAGCCTTGCGGTAAGCCGCATCCAGGCGTCGGCATCCTGGATCCGGCGCTCGCCGTCGGCCCAGCGCTCGATCAGCCGCGCCGTGAACGGCATCACCACCGACACCAGGGCAAGCGTCAGCGCCAACGCCGCGAGCACCTCGACGAAGCTGAAACCGTTTCGGCGGTCATCGTGCCGGCGTTTCGAGCCTGATGGATTCAACAGCCAATCTCCTGTTTGCGGGCGCCGTGATCACGATCGAGAGTTGTTGCAAGACGCCCTTCGGTCCGGCCGCCGGCTGCCGCTTGTCCACCGCGTCCGGCCGTTCGATCGGCGGCGCAAGTGTGCCCGGCAGCGGCTCAATGGTGAGCGGAGCGATCGATGTCGTATAAGCGAAGCGTCCGATACGGCCGTCGCGCGCGATCGGGCTGCCGGGCACCGCGGACTCGGCGATGACGTTGAGCGCCACGCCCAGCGCCGACACCTGGTCCATCGGCACCCGGCTGCGGTCCCAACTGCTCGCCAGAATGCGCGACAGCACGCCGAGCACCACCGCGGCGACAGAAAGGGCGACCAGAACGTCCAGCAGCATGAAGCCGGCGCGGCCTCTAGCGCTGGTCCTGCAAAATCTCGACATGACCTGTCAGCCAGTTGACCCGAACCCGCATGGCGCGGTCGCGCAATGCGAAACGAAAAACTCCGCCGCAATTGGTGCCATCGGCGCGAAACACGATGCCGATGCGGCCGGCCTCGGCATTGCAGCGCGCGCCGGCGAGCAGCCCGACCTCCACGTCCTGCGGCACAGAGAGGAGCCGCGTGGCGCTGCCGAGCGTGCGGCGCAGCCGGTCGAAAGTGGCCCGCTCATCGTGGCCGCTGTTGGAGGCCGCGGTGCGGGCGTCGCGCAGCAGATTTGCGGCGCTCACCGACAGCGCTTGAAGCTGGGACCGGCTGGTCCCTGGTGGCAGCGCCGGAAAGGCCAGCGCCATCAGCAGGCCGGTCAGCGCCAGCGCCGCCAGCAGTTCGAGCAGGATGTAGCCGGCATTCGCCGCGATGGGCGGGCTACCAACTCTTGACATCGCCGCCGCTGTCGCCGTGGCCGTCGGCGCCGAGCGAGACGATCTCGTAGGGGCGGCCGTCCTGTCCGGGAGAGTGATACACGTATTCCTGATTCCAGGGATCGCGCGGAACCGTGGTGGATTTCACATAGGGTCCGTTCCAGGCCCCCGCATTGGAGGGCCGCACCATCAGGACGCCGAGGCCCTCGCTGGTCGTGGGATAGCGGCCGACGTCGAGAAAGAACAGGTCCAGCGCGCTCTTCAGGCTTTCGATCTGAACCTTCGCGGTGCGGACCTTGGCGCCGGCCAGCTGGTTGAATACGCGCGGTGCGGCGATGCCGACGATCAAGCCGATGATCGCCAACACCACCAGCATTTCGACCAGCGTGAACCCTGCTTTTCGCGCGGCGATCGTTCTGGTGCTGCCGCGACGATCCCGCATCTGCACCCACGCTGCTTCGGACATCTTCCGCCTCATCTGGTTATTGAACCGCGTCGTTGATCGAGATCAGCGCCGACATGATCGTGACCATCAGACCGCCGATCAGTCCAGCGATCGAGAGGATCGCGACCGGACCGATCAGTCCGGCGATCTGCTCGAGCTTCTTTTCAAGCTTGCGGCCGTAGAGCGCGCCGGCCTCGGAGGCAACCTTCGCGAGCTCGCCGGTCTCCTCGCCGATCCGCACCATTCTGACGGCCACCGCGGGCAGCAAGCCGGTGGCACCGAGCGCCTCATGCAGCCGGCCGCCGCGCCGCACCGCGTCGCGGGTCGAGGCCAGCGCGGTCCGCCCCTCGACGCCGAGCATGTTGCCGAGCACGGCCAGCGCCTCGGGAAGCGCGACACCCTGGCCGACGAGGACGGCGAGATTCGACAGTAGCCGCGTGGTCAGCCACAGCGTCGCAACGCCGTGAATGACCGGCAGGCGCAGCAGTGTGAGGGCGATAGCGGCGCGCGCGGTCGGTATTCGCCAGATCAGCAACGCTGTTGCAAGCATCATGGCCGCGCCGAGCGCCAGCGATTGCCCGTTGTCGACCAGCCAGCGCGATACGGCCATCAGGCCGCTGACCAGAAATCCAGGGTCTTTTCCGGAGTCGCGAAACAGCCCGGAGAATTGCGGAATGACCTGGATCAGGAAGAACAGCAGTACGGCGGCCGCCGAACAGATGAGGAAGGCCGGATAGCGCAACGCACCCTGGACCTTCTCGTTCAGGCGATGGCCGCGCTCCCGCTCCGCGGCGATGGCGGCGATGACACCGTCGAGATCGCCGGTCACCTCGGCGACGCGGGCCATGGCGACGATGTCCTCGGAGAACACATCCTTGCGCCGTTCCAGCGCCTGCACGAAACTCGACCCGTCAATGATGTCGCTGCGCAAGAGCGCCACGGCATTGGAAAGCCGCTGCGGCAGGCCGCGGCCGGCAACATCCAGCGCTTCGTCGAGCCGCATCCCGCTGCGCAGCACCAGCGCGAGCTCACCGAGAAACGAGGTGACCGTGCGCGGGTTGATGGGCCAGGCCAACAGATCGCCGGCGGGCGCGGCGCCGAGTTGTTTCAGCGATACCAGCATCAGCCCGCGGCGACCGAGGTCGGTGGCCAGGGCGGCGTCGTCATCCGCCTCGATCTCGCCGCTCAGCGCCGATCCTTCGAGCGATAAGGCGGTGTAGCGGAACCGGGTCATGGTCGTCATCCCGTCGCAACGTTCGCCCGGCGTCCGGCCGTCGGTGCGGCAAGAGATTGTTCTTCTCTTAAGACAACTCGCGAGGCCCGCAGCGAAGCTCTGAATCCAATTTTCTCGACACGCGGTCTGTTAGATCGCGGACGCGGCTTCGGTATTGGTTCCGCGCAGCGCCGCGACGCGGAATACTTCTTCCAGCGAGGTAACGCCGTCGAGGCAGCGGGCGCGGCCGTCCTCGACCATCGTGGTCATGCCGTCGCGCTGCGCCGCCTGTTCGATCGCGGCGTCGTCGGCGCCTGCGAGGACGAGGCCACGAACCGAATCCGTCATTTCCAGAACTTCGAAGATCGCGCGACGGCCGCGATAACCCATCTGCCCGCAGCGCTCGCAGCCGACCGGTTCGTGCAGCCTGGTGCCGGCCTCGATTCCGAGCGCGGCATAACGCGCGTCGCCGTCGCATTGTTGCCGGGTCACCGTCGCCGCGCGGCGGCAGTCCGGACACAGCACGCGGACCAGGCGTTGACCGACCACGGCCGTCAATGTCGAGGCCAGCAGATAGGGTTCGATGCCGATGTCGACGAGCCGGGTGACGGCCGCGGCCGCGGTATTGGTGTGCAAGGTAGTCATCACCAGGTGCCCGGTGAGCGAGGCCTGGATGGCGATCTTCGCGGTCTCCGCGTCGCGCACCTCGCCGACCATGATGACGTCGGGATCCTGCCGCAGGAACGCCTTCAGCGCCGAGGCGAAGCTCAGGCCGACCGCCGGCTTGACCTGCGACTGCGCGATGCCGGGGATCTCATATTCGACCGGATCTTCGATGGTCAGGATCTTGCGTGTCGTATCGTTGAGCAAAGCGATGGCAGCGGCGAGGGTGGTGGTCTTGCCGCTGCCGGTGGGGCCGGTCACGACGAACAAGCCGTGCGGCATCGCCAACTGACGCCGCATCACCGCCTCGTTGCGCCGGCTGAAGCCGAGCTGGGCGAAGGCGACCAGCCGGTCACCCCGCTCCAGCAGGCGCAGGATGGCGGCCTCGCCCCCTGTCGTCGGCATCGTGGCGACGCGGACGTCGAATTCGCGGCCGCGTACCAGGACCCGCGTCCGGCCGTCCTGCGGCACGCGATGCTCGGCGATATTGATGCCGGAGAGAATCTTGACCCGCGAGATCAGCGCGCGCAACGTAATGCCCCGGACCTGCGGCAGCGAACGCATGATGCCATCGACCCGTAATCGAACCTGGAAATCGCGCGGCAGCGGTTCGATGTGGATATCGGTGGCGCGCAACCCGACGGCCCGGTCGAAAATATCCTCGAGCGCGCGGACCACCGGGGCGCCGCTGGCGAGGTCGCGCAGGCTGTCGATATCCTCGCGGCCGGCGTCGTCGTCCGGGCGCGGCTCGCTCGCCGTGCCCTCGCTGGCGGCGGGCCGTCCCAATGCCAGTTCGACGTCCTCAAATGTCGCGATCACGAGCCCGACCTCATCGCCCAACGTCAAGGCGATCGCCTCGATCGCCTCCTGCTGTCCGGGATCCGCGACCGCCAGCCGCAATTGGTCATCGGCGCTGCGGTAAGGGTACAGTCCCGCCTCATGGAGAAACGGCCGCGAAAATCGATCGGCCAGCGAGGCACCGTCGCTCAGATCCGCCAGATCGAAGCGCGGCAGGTTGTGCGCCGTCGCGACCAGATCGGCAAAGTCGGACGGCCGCAGGCCCGACAGGTCGAGCAGCTTGCGATACGAGGCGCTTGACGCCGGATCGGCGTTGACCGCGGTCAATACGCTGGCCATGCTTGGCGCGACGTTGCCGATATCGAGAAGTTTTTCGGCGAAGCGCGTTACGTTCATGGCAGGCTCCAGGATTGCCGTATCTCGTTCAGCGACGCGCAGGCTTGGGCCGCGGCGTGGCGTTGCTCGCGACCGTCGACACTGTCCCGCCGCCGCGCTTGGGGAATTCCAGCGTGACGGATCGGCTGCTGTTTTCCAGCACGACGTATCGCGGCGCGATCTGCGTCACCACCCAGCCATCGACATCCGCCCCGGTGCGGACCGGAAACGCCTTGTCCTTGCCGCGCCTGAGGAAGGCCACCTCGACGTCGGCGCCGATGATGACCGCGCTCAGCACCACCTCGGGTTGCTGCTGCGGTTCGGCGGACGGCGGCCTGGCCAGAACTGGCGGCGGCGGCGGCCGCCGCGTCGCCGAGAACAGCGGGCGTTCTCGGGTGGCGCGGAGCGCTTCGAGATCGGGCGCGCCGTCGGCGAACGCGGCAGCCGCGCCGATCAGCGCGGCGCATAGCGTCGATATTAGGACCGTGGCGGCGAGGCTGCGGCCTGAAGACTTTCGGGGGTGGGGGCATCGGTCGCCTGCTATCATGGCCCGCTCCGCCAGTACGCGTTCAACGCCATCGTGCCCTGTAGCCGCGGCGGCTGGTTCGCGTCCTGCTTGGCTCCAGCTCGCTCGGCCGGCTGCAATTCGAGATCGCTGACGAACATCAGCGGCGCGCCGGTTTCGAGATCGAACAGCGTGTGTTGGATCGCTTCGATCGGGCCTTCGATCACCGCATGGACTTCGATCCGGCGCATCGCGGCATCGTCGCCGCGTTCCACCGTGACCTGCGTCGAGAGCACCGCGCCGTTGACCTTGGTGACCACGGTGCGAACCAGTCGATCGATCTCCGCCGCCGCCAAAGTCGCGGTTTCGGAAGCCACATAGGGATCTTGGCGCGGCGCCTGGCGTGCGGCGCCGCCGCCGGCGCGTGCCGGATCGGTCCGCCGGAGCCGTTCAATCAGTTCGGTCTTGGCGTCGCGCTCAAGCACCGCCGCGTCGAGCGCCGCCTGCTGCAGTCCGGCGACCAAGATCGCCGCCGCCAACAGGCAGCCGAAGATGGCCGGAGCCGCAACGCGGCGGTCGCGTAGCGAGAGTTTCATGGCTTACTCCCGGGAGCCGTGGCGATCGGCCGCATCTCGAGATGGAAGCGATCGCCGTTACCATCCTCGAGACGGGTCGTTGCCGCGGAGAACTTGACGTCGGCGAAGCGGTTGGACCGTTCGAGGGCGGGGATCAGTTCGGCGGTGCGCTGCGAGATCCCGGAGATCCGGATCAGGTCTTTTTCGAAGCGCAGAACGAGCAGGTGGGCGTGATCGGGCAGCGCCTGCGACAGCGCGTCGACGAGTTCGACGACATAGGGCTGCGATACGCGCTTCACCAGCAGCGCCTCGCCGAAACCAGTCGCGGCGCCCCCGCGCTGCGCGGCGAGCGCCGCTTTGCCGGCGGTGATTTGCCGATCGAGGTCGGCCAATTCCGCGCCGACGCCATCGAGCTGCCACGCGGTGAGGGCGATCCATCCGGCCACGACAATCCCGATGCCGGCGACTGCCGCGACGATCGGCCGCCGGATCCGTCGCTGGCGCGTGGTCTGCGTGGAGCCGATCGCTATGACGACCTCATCGATGTCACCGGCGCCGCGCGCGACCAGTCGCAGTCGCCCGCACAGTGGCGCCAGCACGCCGACGGTCGCGTCGACCAGCTTTTTCGGCACGATGCCGACCTCGATGGCGAAGCGGCTGGGATCGTTTTCCACCGGCGTTCGCGCCACGCTGTAATAGACGTCAGGCTGCCGCCACGGACTGATGCGTTCGATCTGGTGGAGCACGAATGCATCGAGGTAGGGCAGGCTGTCGGCGGCCACCGGCGGCAGCGTGCGCCGCCATAGCCAACGAGGGGGCAATTCGACATCTACGGCGCTGTCGGCCAGCGCAGCGGCGATTTCCGGCGGTTGCAGGTGCAGCGTGGTGTCGGTGCCGATCAGCCGGCCCAACGACACGCCTGACCCATCGACAATCCGCCTGTCGCCGCTGGCATCGACGCGGAAGTTGCGGCGTCGCGTCAGCCGATCCAAAATCGAAACGGTGGACTCGGCTAAGCCGTCGATGAACCACCACCACGCGGTCTTGGCTTTTGCTGCGTTCAACATCGGCGCTCGGAGCCTCGATGGTTCATGGAAAGAGCGGCTGCCAGGACAGGATCCGCGCGGCCTTGTCCTGGCCGTTGGCGACGGCCATTACGATCTCGTAGTCGCGCCTGAACCGGCGAGCGAGGGTGACGTGAGCCACCGCTCTGACCGCTTGCGGGGCGCCGAAGCCGGCAAATCCGCGGGTCGCCGCCGGCAATTGCGTCAGCGCTTCCTCGGCGGAGAGAAAGCCGCGAGAGCGCCGATCGATGAAGTCATCGGCCTTGTCCTCGTCGCCCTCCATCAGCGCAGTCACCACAAGCCGGCCCGCCAGGGTGGGATCGACCTTGCTGGATTTGCTGGCCACGGTGAGTGCCGGCTGGATCGCGCGATAAAGCGAATCCGGCACGCCCCAGGCGTCGATAATTTGCTCGGTGCGCAGCAAGGCCGGACCGGCCTCGGCCTGCGCTCCCGCCGCAGGGGCGGAGGATGCGTTCGGCTGCGCGGCGTTGGGCGCGCGCGACCGGCCACGCAGCCGTTCGATGCGGCCGGCGATCTCGGCGGCGAGGTCGGGTTCGACCTCGGCCGCGATGAACAGGTTGGCGAGTAGCTTGGGCGGCGCAGCGTTGACGTCGATCCGCGCCATCTCCGACACATAATCGACCGCGATGTCCGACGAGGGCAGATGCACCGCAAACGATCCGCCGCGCCGCGCTTGCGGATCTTCGGATTGCAGCTGATACGCCACCACGTCGGCCGCGTCGCGTCCCAGCCGGTCCGCGCGCATCTCGTCGAGGAAGACGGCCCCTGCCGCAGCGCTGCTCAAGCTCGAGCGCGTGGTGACAACCGCCAGGCCGGCGATCAGGCTGGTGAAGACCAGCACCACAATCAGCGCGGCGCCGCGTCGCGGATCGGCGTGCCTCGTCATGGCGCCAACGCTCCGAGGAGATCGGGCGCGGTGAGCCGCGCCAGACCGACCATCCAGGCCGCGGGGGCAAGAAAGGCGCCGAACGGCAGCGCGCCGTCCTGATCGTCGGCGGCCATCCGGCGATCGAGCATCGCGGCGCCCAGCGCCGCGACGGCGGCAAGCTGGAGCGCGAGGCAGGCGTCGGTCGGAGCCAGCCAGATCGCGGAGGCGCCGGCGAGTTTCATGTCGCCGAAGCCGAGCCCATCATGCCCCCTGACCAGCCGGAAAATGCGGCCGATCGCCCACAGCAAGGCGGCGGCGCCGAGGCCAGTGCCGGCCGCCCCCGCGACGGCCAGCGCCGATCCCGCCAGGGAGGAACCGGTGGCCATGGCCGCAGCGGCGGCGTGCAGAAGGCCGAAAGTCGCGATCGCGAGCGAGGCCTCGTCGGGAATGATGTAGTCAGCGATGTCGCTGCGCATGACGACAAGCACCAGCGGCCACCACGCGGAAACAAACATCGCATCGAGCGGATCCAGCGTGAGGGCGGCCACGCCGATCCCGGCCGCGCCGGCCAGCATGTCGTTGGGGCTGACCGCCGCCAGCGTGGCACCGACAAAGTCGACAAAAACGCCAACGCGCTGAAGCAGTCCGGCGGCGGTGCGGCGCAGCCGGGCGTGCGCCATCCGGCGCAGCAATGTCGCCGGCGCGCGTCGTGCTTGTCGTGCAATCTGCATGAGGGAGCCTCTGGTTCGCGAACGCCGTTCGGATTCTGCCTCGCTAGTATTTGCTCTGCACCACCGCGCGACCGGGATCCATTCGCCGCATACGCCCGAGAAACTCCTCGGTGATGCGCTCGGCGTCGCCGCCGCTGGCGATGATCTTCGGCCTGATGAAGATGATCAGTTCGGTGCGGGACGAGGATCTGTCGTGCGACGCCAGCAAATCATTCAGCACTTTGATCTGCGACACCACCGGCAGCCCGCTGCGGTCAATCTTCTGGGTTTCGGTGATCAGGCCCGCGAGCAACACGGTTTGTCCACTGGTCACCGAGATCGCGCTCTTGACGCGGCGCTGCGAAATCGTCGGCGTTAGCGAATCCGACCCAGTGGAGACCACGTTGCTGATCTGCTGCTCCACATTCAGCGTCACGACGCCGTTCGCATTGACCCGCGGCAGCACGTTCAGGATGATGCCGGTGTCCTTCAGTTCAACGCTGTTGACCGTGGCCGTACTTTCCGCCGATGTTTGCTGGCGCGTCAGAATCGGGATCTGGTCGCCGACCTGCAGCACCGCCGGCTGCCGATCCATCACCACCAGCGAGGGCGAGGACAGCACCTTCACGCTGGTGAACTTGGCGAGCGCATCGAGCACCACCTGCGGATCGGACAGCGCGCCGGCCACCAGGTTGAGCCCCGGATAGGTGGTCTGCAGCGGCACGCCGCCGGCGCCGCCGAGGCCCGCTGAAAATTTCCCGCTCTTCAGGAAGAACTGCACGCCATATTCCAGCTCGCTGGTCAGCGTCACCTCGGCGATGGTGACTTCGATATTCACCTGCGTGGGAAATCTGTCCATTTCGCGGATCGCGCGTTCCACGATCGGATAGGTCTGCGGGTTGGTTTCGATGAACAGCGCGTTGTTGGATAGATCGGGGGTGACGCGAACCTTGCCGCCGCCGTTCTTGCCGGACGCTGCGCCGTCCTCATTGGCCGGGGATTTTTGCGTGGTGGCGTCCGAAAACGTCGCTTTCACCACGTTCGATGAGTTCTGCGTCGTGGTGCCGGACGCGGCGGTCGCCGTCGCCGTGCCCGAGGCCTGCGCGGTTTGCGCGGTCGCGGCCTTGTCGCCGCCGCCATTGTCCGGAGCGTCCTGGCCGGGCTCGAGCTGATCGCTGTCGCTCTGGCCCGCGGTTGATCCTTGGCGGCCGCCGAACATCTTGTTGAGCATCGACGCCACCGTCTTGGCCTGCGCATATTTCAGCCGATAGACCTTGACGCCTCCGGAGACATGATCGGCTTCGTCGAGCCGCATCACCCATTTGGCGACGTGATCGATGGCGTCGCGGCGCGAGGATACGGCGAGCACCGCGTTGAGCCGACTGATCGGCTGCAGCTGCACGACATTCTGCGACAGCCCGCCTTCGCCGGTGCCAAGGATGCGGTTGAGTTCGACGATCACGGTCTCGGGCGCGGCATGCTCCACCGGCAGGATCGCCACCGACTTGGTACGCATCCAGTCGACGTCGACCATCGCCGCAGCGCTGACAATCGCCCGCCGCTCCGCGGCGGTGCCCTGGATCATCAACAGGTTGGAGGAGGGCTCGACCTTCACCGTCCCGTTGCGGCCGCCGAGCCCGTCGAGGACCTTGCCGAGCGTGGCGGCGGGGACGTATCGCGCCGGAATCACCGTCGTGCCATATCCGTCGCCGACGGATTGAAACCCGATATTGCCGAGCCCGCGCGGCTCGATCACCGGCGAGATGCGATAGACATTGCCGTCCTTGGTCAGCGTCGCGTTGATCGACAGCAGCGAGGTTTCCAGCAGCGCAACCAGACTGCGGCGGGGCACCGGCTGGGACGACGTCAGGTTGATCTGCCCGGTCACCCGCGGATCGAGCAGGTAGTTGGCATTGAGGATGTCACCGAGGATCGCCTTGCTGACCGCTGCGACATCGGTGCTCTCGAAATTCAGCTGATAGGTGCGTCCGTCGGCGCCCGACGTGATGCCTGGAACGGCGCCGACCGTGCTCGGCGTCGCCGACGCGTCAGATGTGGTGTCGGTCGATACCCGATCGGGCGCGGTGCCGGTGAAGATCCGTCCCGGGTGGATGGCGGCGCCGGAGACCGTTCCGTAGCTCTCGGTCGGCGTCGGGCGTCTTGCGACGCGGTCGCCGACGCCGAAGCCGGGAAAGCTGTCCGATGGCGTGAATGTCTGGTCGCGGTTATCGATGACCTCGTGCAGGTCGGTGACCGAACATCCGGCCAGAAGCGATGCGAGCGCCGCGCCTGCGACGATCAGCCGGAGCGAAGACACGGCGGTTCGCGAGAGGAGGGGTATGGCGCTGCAAAGCACGCCGACGCGTCGTCGTCGCGTACTCCAGGTCATGCGCGTCTCCCCGATCCGGCCGTCATAAGGAGCAACTGCCTGATCGAGCAGCTGGTTTCGAAAGGGTGCGACCAACCTGCTCGCAGGCTGCTCGGAAAGCTGCCGCGCACGCCACCGCCAAGCGACGTATGGTCAAGCGAAGGACGACCGTCATGACGGCCCCGATCGAGTTCGACGACGCGACGTCCACTTCAATAAGACAACTGCTGGCCGGTCGAAGCGAAGCTTTGCGGCCGATAATCTTGTTTGGCGTGCTCACGGCGAGGTTCCCGATCGCGTCGGCTAGGTGTTTGCGGTGGCGCGCGCGCTGCGAGCGCGGCGCTTGACTGGCAGATGGTTGTCTCTGATCAGACGGGAGTGCTTCATCAGCATCGCCGATGGACGGTCGAGACGTTGTGCACAATGCGCCAGCGCGTGCTTCATTTCGATTTGGATGGTGCGCACGGTGACGCCGAACCGCGCGGCAAGGACGCTGTACGGGACGTCGTTGAAAGCCGCCGCCAGCACGATCTCGCGGCGGCGCGGCGGCAGTTCGGCGAGCGCGCGTTTCAGCGCCGCAATGTCCGATCGTCCTTCGACAACGCGCGTCGGATCCGGCGCGTCATCGGGAATTTCGACCATCGCATCGACTTCGGCAGCGGTCATCCGTCGCTTTTCCGACAGGACCCGATTGATGGCGATGTTGAGTGCTGTGCGCAGCAGATAAGCACGCGGACTCTGCACCTGGTCCAATATCGTCGCCGAACGCAGTCGCAGGAACGTATCCTGGAGCGCTTCTGACGCCAGTTCGGCGGACCCCAGCCGAACCGTCAAGCGGCGCTTGAAATCATCGTATCGCGCGACAAGCTCATCGACCAGCAGCGACTGTGTGGTATCAGTCATGGCACAAGGCCCCCACTTACTACGCGGCACTAGATCGCGGCTCTGAGTTGTAAAAGTGCGGCGCTACGTGCGGGTGACCTAGCCATGACAGATTTGATTCGCCGTATTTTGGCGGCGTTGCCGCGCAGCCGACGAGTATCTGACGCGACACGACTGATCGGTATTTCTGAATAAGATAACGGAGAGCGCGATGAGAAGCGCTGCGTCGTGCCGACGCGGTTGATCGCTTCTATACGGCTTTCAGAGAGTGCGGCCGCAGCATGATGCTGTCACGTCTGGCTTTTCCGGATGATCAGCCCAGGCGCGTGATCGAACTAACCAATCCGGGTTCGCGGCATGTCGCCAGCTGCCGGGACCTGTTGCGACGTCACGCCGCGGGCTGTGCTGTGGCCGCGACGCCTCCTGTCGCGACGACGATGAGCGGGTCGATCAACTGTAGCGCTTCACGCGCTGGCAGTAGCGCCGGGTCAAGATCGAACGCGTGCTGAAGGCATATCGCCGCGCCCGGCAACTGGTTGGTCGCGATCAAGGTCTGCCCCAGCGCCAGATAGAATTCGGCCGATTGTTGTCGATTGATCAGCACGGCCTGCTCGAAGTGGCTGATCGCCGCGCCGAAATCGCCGGTCGCGCGAAACCCCAGGGCGAGCGAGGCATGGACGGCATCGTTGAGTGGCGCGCGATCGAGCGCCTCGCGGAATTGCGCGATCGCTTCGTCGGCGCGACCGGAGACCAGGAGGGTGTCGCCCAACGCCAATCGTGCGGCGACGAATTCCGGGGCGAGCCCGACGGCGTGCCGCAGCAACCCGAGGGCTCGGTCGTGATGGCCGCGATCGCGTTCCAGCGCGCCGAGATTGCATAGCGTATTGACGTGATCGGGATCTAAAGTCAGCACGCAGTCGAACGATGTGATCGATCGATCGACGGCGTTGTCGCGATGATGACGAACGCCCTGCACGAACAGAGCATCGCACAGCACGCGCCGGTCGTCGTCTCCGAGCGGCCGTTCGATCCGCTGCTGACGGGAGGTTGTGGTGCTCGTGTCGTCGAGCAGCGCCGCAAGATCGGCCGTGGCGCTCGGGTGATCCGGCTCTGCCGCGAGCACGTCGCGGTAGGCGTCGATCGCGAGGTCGAACAGCCCGAGTTCCGCGAGGGCCTTGCCGAGACCAACCAGCGCGGCGGGGCGGCGCGGCCGCAGCGTCAGCGCGGCCTCGTACGCGGCGACGGCGGCTGCGCGGTGTCCGGCTTCGATCAGCAGCGCGCCGAGATTGGCGTGCGCTTCGGCATTGGTCGGCTCGAGCGATATCGTGGCTGCGAGCTGCTGTCGGGCCTGCGCGTTGTCGCCCCGTCGCCACGCGATCAGGCCGCGCATATGCGCGAGGTAGGCGGCCATGCCGGGTTCGCCGCTGAGCGTTGTGAGCAGCACCTCGGCGCCGTCGAGATGGCCCTGGGCGAACAGTCGGTTGATCCGGTCGGCAACGGCTTTCAGGAGGGCGGGTCGCGAGGCGGAGGCAACTGGGGGCATGGCGTTGTCCGTTGGGATGATTGGCTCTGCGACCTCGTCGTCGGTGCGTTAGTTGCTAGCGCTGAGTTCGGCTGGCGGGGTGACGCCGCCGTCCGCGGCTGAGCGTTCGCTGGTCCAGGCTGTCCACAGCCTGATCAATTCTTGGGAGAGATTCTTGGCGAACCGTGGTGCGTCGCACAGCGGCGAGGCGGCGACGCGTTGCCGCAACTGCTGGCGGGTGGCGGCGAGTTCAGCTCGCCTGTTGCTCCAACCGACCGCCAGCGCCACGTAGTCGTGCTGGGTCTGCGCGCAGAAGTCGCGCAGCCCGGCGGCGGTCAGATGGGACGCGGCGTGGCGCCCGGCGAAGGTGTCGCCGACCAGGGTCACCGTCGGTACGCCCATCCACATCGCCTCGAGCGTCGTCACGCCGGCCGAATAGGGAAACGGGTCGAGCGCCAGATCGACGTCGTGATAGGCGATCAGCAGCTTGCTCTGTTCGGTCTCGCCGACCAGGTCGACGCGGTCGCGGGCGATGCCGCCGCGGCCCAGCATGTCGTAAACGGCCCGCTGCGTGCTCACTTCATCCAGTCCGCCATAGACCATCAGCAGACGCGAGGTGGGCGCCGCGTCGAGGATGCGCGCCCAGAGCTGTGCCAGCTGTTCGTTCAGCTTGGCCGGACGATTGAAACAACCGAAGGTGAAGCGGCCGGCGGCGAGGCAGGGCAGCGGCGCGACGTCGGGCGCCGGCGTCGGCGGATGATAGCTGACATAGCAGTCGGGCAGCCGGATCACCGGCTCGGCATAATGGATGTCGTCCTCGGGCGGGATTTCCACCGCGTCGGCAATCAGTCCGTCATAGGTGTCGAGACCCACCGTGCCGACATAGCCGGCCCAGCCGAGCTGGATCGGCGCGGCGCGGCGTTCGAACAGGCCGAGCCGGTTGCCCGCGGTGTGTCCGGCGAGGTCGAACAGGATGTCGATGCCGTCGTCCATGACCAGCTTGATGGCCGCGGCGTCGTCGAGTTGGGAGATGTCGCGCCACTGCACCGAGGCGGCCTTGAAGCGCTCGCTGAAGTCGTCCTCGGGGCGCTTCTGGTCGGTCCTGTAGCAGACGATGGGATAGCCCAGCGCCGCCAGTTCCTCGAACGCGCGCAGGGTGAGGAACGCCACCGCATGACGGTGCAGGTCGGCCGACACCAGACCAAGCCGCGGCAAGCGCCGCGGATCGGGATCGTTGGCAAACAGCAGGCGGTGATGGGCGTCGCCCTTGCGATACAGCGCGGCCCACCGCTGGTGCTCGGCGAGCAATTCCGCCTTGGTCACCCCGGGTTTGTGCTGCAGGGCGAACAGCAGGTTGCCGGCGATCTCGGCGCTGTCGGGTTTGAGTTCGCTGGCGCGGCGGAATGCGGTCACCGCCTCGTGGATGCGGCCCTGGCCGAGCAGGCCGAAGGCCTTGCCGATATGGCTTTCAGCGTGCAGCGGATCGAGGTCGAGGGCGCGGGCGATGTGGCCGAGACCCTGCTCGTAGCGCCGGTGGTTGATCAGGAAGTGGCCATAGTAATATTGCGCCAGCGCATGATCGGGCGAGACCCTCGCGGCGGTCTCGAAAAGTTTGCCGGCCTGCTGTTCGTGCCCCGCGCGGCCGCAGCTGACGCCGAGTTCGAGAATGGCGCCGGCGTGCTTGCTGTCCAATGCGCCGGCAGCCTGCAGGTCTTCCGCCGCACGGTCGAACTGACCGTCCATCGCCAGCGCCAGTCCGCGGCTGCGATAGGCATCGCCATAGCTGGCGTCCAGCGCTAGGGCGGCGTCGAACGCGGCGATGGCGTCGCTGCGGCGGTTTTCCGCAAGCAGCGCCAGGCCGAGGCTGTATTGAGCCAGTGGCATCTGTGGACGCAGCCGCAGCCCCTGTTGCAGATAGGGAATGCCCTTCTGCGGCCGGCCGGTGCGGGCGAGGCAGGTGCCGATTTCGGCGATCGCCGGACCGTGGCCGGGCGAGATCTCGACTTCCTTGCGAAACGCGACCACGGCCTCGTCGAAGCGGTCGAAGCGGCAAAGTGCCGCGCCCAACGCATAATGGAAGCCCGGCTGGTCCGGCGCCAGCTTCACCGCCTCGCGGAATGCCGCCAGCGCCGGTTTCCATCGGTTTTCTCTGGCATGGCGCACGCCGTGGTCGTGGCTCTGCCTCGCCTGGAGTACGGACTTGGAGGGGGGCGACTTCGGCGTTTTTGCATTTCTGTAATGCAATAAAGGCATACAAAAACGAGCGTCAACATTGTCTTGCATATGAGGTCCCGCGCTGTCGGCCGGCCATACGGCTTCAGGTTAAAATCGAATTCCGAATATTGCAAGTTTAAAAATTGCGAAAACAAAGTTCGCGCCATCGATTTTAAGATATCTCTTAGATGCAGGTCAAGTATCTGCAAATAGAATTGAAAAATATATACGTCATAATACTACAGATGACGCCGTTTGTACCTTGGGGAAGGTTCGCGGCCTGGGCAGCACAACCGAAACGCAGCGAAGCGGAGACGCGTCGTCGGCCCACAGCCGAAGGCGGCGAGGGCTTGCGGCTTGCTGCATCACACCGACGAAGGAGAGTGGAAATGAGAATGCAGTTTAGTATCAGCCGCCTGTGCGGCACCACGTCGATGGTGGCGATCGCCGCCGCGACGATGCTCGGCTCGGCGGCACAGCCGGCCAAGGCGCTGGACGGCATCTATGGCGGCGGCAGCTCGCTGGTGTCGCTGGCGTTGCGTCAGGCGTTCGACTGCTATGCCGGCGCCACGCTGACCGGTGATGACTATGCAGGGAAACTGCCGGCGGCCTGCCCGAGCACCACCAGCCCGGCCGTTCAGGGCCTCTATGCGGCGGTCGGCAGCGGCAACGGTTTCCGCGGCTTCATCACCAACGATCCGAAGCAGTTCTTCCTCGGCACGCCGAATCCGGTGAATCTGCCGGCGCTCCCGCCGGTGTTCATCGACAGCTTATCGGGCGATGCCAACTTCAACACCTACCCCTATCCGCATGTCGATTTCGGCGCCTCCGACTCGCCGCTGGCCGCGCCGGTGGCCCCGGCGACGCTCACCACGGCGTCTTACTCAAGCTTCAACACCACCACCAATTGGGATGTCGCCGGCATCACCCAGGCGGTCAGCGCGGCCGCTTCGTCCACGGTGAGCTACAACACCGCCAATTTCGGCGCCCCGATCCAGCTGCCGCTGATCGAAGCCCCGGTGGCGATTGCCATCAACGTCAACGACTCCGACAGCGCCCTCTGGACGATCAATTCGCAACTGTCTCAACCCGACGGGGCGCACCTTAACACCCCCGCCGGCAGCGCCATCCAGCTGAGCACCGCGCAGGTCTGCGCGATCTTCTCCGGCACGGTGACGGACTGGTCGGATAGCTCAACCAGCATCGCCTATCGCGACAACGTCGGCGCCATCCAGCATCAGCTGTTCCATGCGGCCAATGTCGGCAACGGCTCTGCGGCTGCGCCGTACACCGACTCCTCCCTGCCCATCGTTGTGGCCTATCGCAGCGACGGCAGCGGCACCAGCTACATCGTGACCAACTATCTGAAGAGCTCCTGCGCCCAACTCGACGATGGCAGCAACGGCTATGCGGCGATCTTCGGCGCCTCCAACCTTCCATCGACGAGCTTCACCAATCTCACCACCAACATCAACACTGTGAAGGGCGTCAACGTTCTCGCCGCGACATACAATGGTTCGCACCCCTGGATCGGCGCCAGCGGCACTCCGGCGGTGGCCGAGGCGATCAACAATGTGGCGAGCAGCGGTTCCACCGTCTATGCCGGCCGCATCGGCTATGTCAGCGCCGATTTCTCCCAGCCCTACCAACTGGTCAACAACGTGACCTACGCGCCGGTCTCGGCCAGCGTGCAGAACGAAGCGCAGCGCGTCGCAGGGCTCTATGTCCCGACCTCGGTCACGCCCGGCACCGCCGGCAGCTTCGTCGCGCCGACTCCCGCTGCGGCTGACCTGGCGTTCGCGGGCCTGACCGCGCCGAGCTCGACCTCGACCTATGCCGACTGGAACCTGTACGGACAGGTCTATCCGACAACGACCACTCCGTCGTTGACTATCTCGGGCGGCATCAACATCGGCGGCAAGTCCATCCTCGGCATTCCCACCACCGCGGGCGCCTATCCGGTGGTCGGCACCGCCTTCATGGCGCTGTACAGCTGCTACGACACCACCGCCCGTGCCGACCGGCTCAAGGGCTTCCTGAACTGGTTCTATGGCAGTTCGTCCCCGGCCGGCGTGTTGCTCCAGAACAACGGCTTCAATCAGCTCGCCTCCAGTCTGCGCACTGCCGCTGTCAGTGTAGCCGGCAGCGTCGGCGGCGCTGGCAGCCCCACCAGCTGCTCGGGCAAGTCCGGCGCGCTCTGATCGCCGGATCGCCTCTCATCAAACGGCCGGGCGTCTCTCAGGAGACGCCCGGTTGCGCCTTTGATCGCAACGCCCAGCCGGAGCAGGCCATGACCCAATCCCGCATTCTGGTGACCGGCGGCGCCGGCTTCATCGGCTCGCATCTGTGCGAGCGCCTGCTCGCCGATCGCGCCGAAGTGCTGTGCGTCGACAATTACTACACTGGCCGGCGGCAGAACATCGCGCATCTCGGCCGGCTTCCCGGCTTCGAGACGCTGCGCCACGACGTCACGCTGCCGCTCTATGTCGAGACCGACCAGATCTACAATCTGGCTTGTCCGGCCTCGCCTGTGCATTATCAGTTCGACCCGGTGCAGACGCTGAAGACCAGCGTGCACGGCGCCATCAACATGCTCGGCCTTGCCAAGCGCACCCGTGCCAGAATCTTTCAGGCCTCGACCAGCGAAGTCTATGGCGACCCGATCGTGCATCCGCAGCCAGAGAGCTATTGGGGCAACGTCAATCCGCTCGGCACCCGCGCCTGTTACGACGAAGGCAAGCGCGCCGCCGAAACCCTGTTCTTCGACTATCATCGCCAACATCGGGTGGCGATCAAGGTGGCACGCATCTTCAACACGTACGGTCCGCGCATGCATCCCAATGACGGCCGGGTGGTGTCCAACTTCATCGTCCAGGCGCTGCGCGGCGAGCCGATCACGCTGTATGGCGACGGCGCGCAAACCCGGTCGTTCTGCTATGTCAGCGATCTGGTCGACGCCATCGTCCGGCTGATGGCGACGCCCGATGAGATCTGCGGCCCGATCAATCTCGGCAATCCCGCCGAATTCAGCATTCGCCAGCTCGCGGAACTGGTGATCGCGACGACCGGTTCGCGCTCAGCCATCGTGTTGCGGCCGCTGCCGCCGGACGATCCGCGGCAACGCCAGCCCGACATTGCGTTGGCGCGCTCGCTGCTCGGCTGGCAGCCGAAAGTGGCTTTGGCCGACGGCCTCGCGGAAACCATCGCCTATTTTCGTCACTGCCTCGGCGTGCCGGCCGCCAGGGTCGCGCTGCGCGCCTGAGCATTTGCCGCTCAAGGGCATGCTTGAGGCCGAACAGATCTGGTTCACCGACTACCGGCATCTCAACAATCCCAACGAACTGACCCCAGGCATCGATATGGCTCGCGATGTGGCCCAGCGCATTGCCACCGGAGCGGATGGCCGGGTCCGGATGTTTCTCGACTACTTCCTCGATCTCTTTCGGCACGACAATTTCGCCCCGACCCTGGAATTCTTCATCGCCTGTTTCAGCCGTGCACGAGACGATGTCGGCCAGTGGCGCGCCTATGCGGACAACGGACGAGGCGTCGCGATCGGGCTCTCCCTATCGCGGCGCGCTGATTCATGCGCGACACCGAACAGCCACGCCGGCCTGAACCGTGCGAAAGCGAGCGGACCCGGCTCAATCTGTTCGTGGTGATCGGCGGCGATTCCAGCCCGCGCGAGCAGCGCAATCTGATGGAGCGGCCGTTCTTCTCGCTGCCGAAATCGGTTACAGTTGCACTGCGGCGACGCGACGCCATGGCGGTCTTGGTTCAATGATGGATCGCGCAGCACGGATCGTCGATCCGTTTCACATTGCCCTCGTCGGTGCTCCCATCAGCGGCAAGACATCTCTGTTCAACGCCCTCACCGGAAGCCGCCAAAAAATCGGTAACTTCCTAGGTGTAACGGTCGAGCGCAAAGTCGGTACGTTTGTCACGTCGTCCGGCCGCACGGTGTCGCTGGTGGATTTGCCCGGCGCCTATTCGCTGCGCGGACGCAGCCCCGAGGAAATCACCCGCGACGTCGTGCTCGGTCGGTTCTCCAATGAAGCCATGCCCGACTTGGTGCTGTGCATTGCGGATGCCACCAATCTCCGACTGACGTTCCGCCTGGTGCTGGAGCTGAGTCAGCGTGCAGGGATTGGTGATGTTCGGCCTTTATGTTGCGGGGATCGGCAGCGCACTTGGCGTTTCCTTCGTTATCAAGTTCTTCATGTGGCGGGACTACCAGCCGGCGCCTTTCATGCTTGAATTGCCGGACTATAAAGTGCCGCGACCGAGAAGCATCGCGATTGGTGTATATACCCGCGCCAAGATGTTCCTGTACCGCGCAGGCACCACGATCCTGTCGATGATGGTTCTGATCTAGTTCCTCGCTTCGTTTCCGCAATCTCCCGCGGGCGCAGCGGACCCGGCCATCAACTACAGCCTTGCCGCATTGATCGGCCACGCGCTGCAGTCGTTGTTCGCGCCGATCGGCTTCATCTGGCAGATCGTGGTGGCGCTGATTCCCGGCATGGCGGCGCGCGAAGTTGCGGTCGCAGCGCTCGGTACCGTGTACGCGATCGAGGGCGGAAAGGAAGCTGCCGCCCAAATCGGACAAGTCCTCGCCAACCATTGGAGTTTGGCGACGGTTCTTTCATTGTTGGTCTGGTATATATGCGCCCCGCAATGCGCATCCACACTCGCGGTCATCCAGCGCGAAACCGGAAGCTCGCGATGGATGATCGTCACGTTTCTCTACATGTTTGCGCTGGCCTATATCGCAAGCCTGCTGACGTTCAACCTCGCGCGGGCGTTTGGGCTGTGACGAGGCACTCCCTCAGAGGCTGACTCAAAGAGCGCAATGACGGGCATGAAACGCTGCATTGCGAGCAGCTCTTGCGACGAAGCAATCCAGGGCTACGCGGATCGACGTCACGAGCGGTCCTTGACCACCATCCAGCCGGCGCCTCGCACGTTACGGACGATGTCGCGGTCGAATTTCTTCCGGATGGCGTGGATCAGGAAGTCGATCGCATTGCTTTCGACTTCCTCGCCCCAGCCATAGATGCGCTCCTCGATCTGTGATCGGGACAGGATTGCGCCAGGCCGTTCCATCAGGGCATTCAGCAGCGCGAATTCGCGGGCCGACAGTTCGGTTTCGATGCCACGAAAGGTCGCGACATGGGTGGCGAGATCGAGGGTGATCTGGCCGCTGGTGACCAGCGAACTCGCCTGTCCGTTATGGCGACGAAGCACCGCGCGGATCCGCGCCAGCAGTTCATTCAACTCGAATGGCTTGACGATGTAATCGTCGGCCCCGAGATCGAGGCCCGTGATCCTGTCGTCAACGGCATCGCGCGCCGTGATCACGATGATCGGAATCGCTGCGCCGGCGGTGCGGACCTGCGCCAGGACGTCAAAGCCCGATATTTCCGGCAGCCCGATATCGAGCAGGGCGATGGCATGTTGCGGCCTTTCCAGGGTCGCACTGGCATCGGCGCCATTCCTGACCCAGTCGACAGCCATGCCCTGGGCGGTTAGTCCGCGGACCAACGCCTTGCCGATCATCGGATCGTCTTCAACCAGCAGAATGCGCATCACCGGATCGCTCAGGTTAGGGGCCGGATCGAAAGGCCCGCTTGAGGCCCGGCGGGCTGCGGGATCGGACGTCGAGAGCCAGACATATAAGACCGCGCCGTCAATTGCGCCACTTCAGGCCGGCGCACCGACGATGCCGCCCGGCGGAGGCCGCTGCGTTCGAACGAGCGGCCAACCGTCGGGCTCCGGGAGCTTTCAGGAATGCCGTCCGGCCCGTTGCGGCAGAAGGACGACGCAGAGGATAATGAAGACTGCGATCACGGCGGATGCGAGCGGGCGGCTCACGGCGAGGCCGCCTTGCGCGAGCGGCTTATCGAGGAAATCGCCGACTGTTGCGCCGAGCGGCCGGGTCAGGATGAAGGCGGCCCAGAACAGCGCCACGCGCGACGTGTTGGTCCAGAAATAGGCGGCGGCGAGCACGGCCAATGCGGCGGCGAAAACCAGCGCACCGCCTTCGTAACCAAGTCCGCCGGTGTCGGCGGTCCAGTCGCCGAGCGCCGTTCCCAGCGTCTGCGACAAGGTGATCGCCGCCCAATAGAAGGCTTCGATTCGCGGCCGGCTGACCGTATCGACCGAGATCGAGCCTTCGACGCAGTACCACAACGCGAGCGTCGCCAGCAGCAGCGTCAGCAACAGCGAAGAGCCGCCGGTGTAACCGATGCCGAGCGAACGGTCGGCGAAGTCGGCCATGGTGGTGCCGAAAGTGGTCGATGCGATGATGGTCGCCCAATATAGCGACGGATGAAACCGCTTCGCCACGATCTGTGCGATCACAAGGCCGACGAGCGCCACGAGAAACAGCACCGTTCCAGCCAGATAACCCCAATGCAGCGTCATCGTCACGGCGTCGCCGCCGGTTTCTCCGAGCGTGGTCGCGGCGATCTTGATGATCCAGAAGGCCAAGGTGACTTCGGGGACCTTGGTCAGCGCGCTATCGATCCGGGACATCAGCGTAGTCCGTCGATCACGGACAACAGATCGTCGATACTGGACTTGCAATCCGCCGCCGACGGCGTGCCGGCGCGAAGCGCAGCCAGCGCCCGGTCGATGGCCTTGTCGACGGTGTGCCAATCCGCAGCCGCGCGCGGCTTCAGCCCGGCCTCGGCTTCATCCCAGTGGAGCTCGAGGTCCTTGATCCTTGTCTTGGCGGCGCCGAGGTCGCCCTTGCCGATCAGATCGGCGACGTCGGCGGCGATGCTGCGAAACGGCGCCAGATCGCCGAGCCTGGAGGGCGCAGCCGCGGCCGGGCCGATCAGCGACAGCGGCACCGCGCTATTGGTCAGCGGCACGCCGGCCGCGACCATCAGCGCGACGACCACGGATGAAATCAGAACGTTCTTCATGACAAGCTTCCTTGTTTGTTGAGGTAGTAGTCAGCGGCATCAATGCGCTTCGGATAGGTTCTTGGAGCGATCGCCATCGAAGGAAATCCAGGCCACCAGGGCGATGATCACCGTCAGGAAGGCGAGGCTGGTGTAGATCGTGCCGAGCCCCAGCCCGCCATAGTCGCGCGACTGCGACAGCAGATCGCCGAGCGAGGCGCCGAGCGGTCGGGTGAGGATGTAGGCGAGCCAGAACGCCGGCACGGCCTTGCCGCCGAGCCGGCGAAACAGCGCGACCGCGGCGATCAAAATCGCAAACACCAGCGTTCCGAGCCGAAAGCCGAGCCCCAGCGCTTCGGTCGCCAGATCGCCGGCGGCGGTGCCGAGTGCAAAGGTCATCAGAACGGTGGACCAATAGAACAGCTCGCGCCGCGAGGTCACGATGCTGCGGATCGACAGCGTGCGCTCGACGCCGAACCAGACCGCGAAGACGATGAGCAGCGCGCCGGAAAACGCCGCCGTGCTGGCGTACAGGCTGACACCAAGCTTGTCGGTCAGCAAATCGGTGATCTGGGTGCCGACGATGCTCACCAGCACTACGGTCAGCCAGTAGATCCACGGGATGTAGCGCCGCGCCCGGAACTGGAAGCTCAGCGCCGCCAGCAGCAGGCACGTCATATAGGCCATGGTCAGGTCGGTCCCCAATCCGACATGCACCGCGAGATAATCGGCGCCGGTCTCGCCGACCGTGGTGGAGAGGATCTTGATGATCCAGAACACCAGCGTGACCTCCGGAACCTTGTTGCGCAGCAGTGACGTTCCCAGGGCTGAATTTCTCGACACGCCGGCCTCCAGGTGGTTGACTTTCGACGTGGTCATTGCTGAACGCGCAGACTTAGCCCTGCCTTAGAGCCTGGCCGAAACCGCGATCGATCGAATGAGCCAATTAACGCCTCATGGCGGGGCGCTGTCGCGACGAGGCGTCCAACGCACCGGGAATGCCGGTGGATTGCTGCTTTCTCAGCCGGCTTTCCGCGCCGGCCTCGGCTTGCAACGACAAGGACCGCTCTTTTGTTCGTTGCGGTTTCGGTCAGACTCTGAGGTTGTAAGCGGGGCGCGGCGCACCGTCGCCCCGGCTGGGGACTATGCTAACTTTGCGCTAAGTCGCGCTCACGATAATTGACGATGGGCAATCCGCAGGATCGCGACAAGCTGCCGACGTCTCAGGAATTTGCGCGATGCGAGGGTTGCTGATCGATAACGACGGGATGCTCGGCGCCGCGGCCCAGGGCGGCCGCCCGATCTGCAAGGCGCGCAGCGTTGGCGTGTTGTTGGATCGCCCGAGATGATCCGGTCGCTTCGCAACCGCCTGTTCGTCGCGCTCACCGCAGTGATCATGTTGACCAGCGCGGCGGGAGCCGTGTTCGCTTACAAATGGGCGTTCGACGAGGCGATCGAAATCCAGGATTCCGCGCTGATCCAGGTCGCCGGCCTCGCCCATAGCGGCAAGTCCGTCGTCGGCGGGGCGCTGCATGGCGTCGAGGAGAACGCCGACATCTGGCTGATCGAACTCGGCAACACGCCGCGCGGCAATCCCGACGAACGCCGGCTGTTCACGTTGCAGGATGGACTGCACGGCACCACGGTTCGGGGGCAGCCTGTCCGCGTGTTGCTTGGCACCCGCGCCGAGGGCAGCCGCTTTGCGGTGGCGCAGCCGACCGCAGTGCGCGACGAAACCGCCCGCGACATGGCGCTTCGTACCTTGCTGCCGATCGCGCTGCTGGTGCCTTGCCTGTTGCTGGTGACGGCGCTCATCATCGCGCATTCGCTGCGCCCGATCGTCAGCCTCGCGGAAAACCTGGACGCCCGCCGCGCCGACGACCTCGCGGCACTGCCGACCGCCGGCACGCCGAGCGAATTACAGCCGTTCATCGTTTCGATCAACGCGCTGCTGGCGCGGATCGGCTCGTTGATGGAGCAGCAGCGCCGTTTCCTGGCCGATGCGGCGCACGAGCTGCGCACGCCGATCACGGCGCTCAGCCTGCAGGCCGAAAACCTTGAAGCGGTCTCGCTGTCGGCCGATGCGCGCGATCGGGCTGCTGCGCTCAGGCAGGGCGTCCAACGCACCAAGCATCTGCTCGATCAGTTGTTGGCGCTTGCCCGGTATGAAGCCTCCCCCTCATCACCCGATCCCAGAGCTTTGCTCGCGCTTGACGGTGCGGCCCGCGAGGTGGTCGCTGACCTGATGCCGCGGGCGATCGACCGCGGCATTGATCTCGGCTTCGAGCGGATCGAGCGTGTTGACGTCCGCTGCGAAGCGATCATGGCGACATCGATCATCCGCAATCTGCTCGACAACGCGCTGCGTTTTACCCCCGACGGGGGGCGTATCGATCTCGACATCTATCCCGACGGCGATGCGGCGGTTCTCTGCATCGCCGACACCGGGCCGGGCATCGCGGCCTGCGAGATTGATCGGGTGTTCGAGCCGTTCTTTCGCGGCAGCCGGCCCGACGGCGACGGCACCGGCCTCGGCCTCGCCATCGTCGCGCGGATCGTCGCCAGTCTCGACGGGACGATCATTCTGGCAAATCGCGACGCGGCCAAGCGATCGGGACTTGAAGTCACCATCAGGCTGCCTGCAGCTTGCTGCGCTGGGGATCCCCAACCGACTTAACACGCGCCGCGGCGTTCTTTCGGCACCATGCAGCGGCGCGGTTGGCCGGACGGAGCGCGCCAAGCCAGTCACCCAAATGGATTTGCTAAAATTTTGGAACAGGTTATCGCCGTCGTCTCCGCTTGGATCGTGGCCCTGATTTCCTCGCTCGGCTATTTCGGCGCGGCCGTTCTCATGGCGATCGAGTCCGCCTGCATCCCGCTTCCGTCGGAAGTGATCATGCCGTTCGCCGGCTATTTCGCATTCAAGGGCCAGTTCAGCCTAATCGGCGCCGTGACCGTTGGGGCGATCGGTTGCAATCTCGGGTCCACCGTCGCTTATCTGATCGCCGCAAAGGGCGGCCGGGCCGCAATCGAGCGCTGGGGCGCCTATGTGGCGCTGCGGCCCGGCGAACTCGTCCATGCCGAACGCTTCTTCGCCCGATACGGCGGCGTCACCGTGTTCGTCGGCCGGTTGCTTCCGATCATCCGAACCTTCATCGCGTTTCCGGCCGGACTGGCGCAGATGCCGATGCTGCGTTTTCAGCTTTTCACCTTCGTCGGCTCCTGGCCGTGGTGCTTTGCGCTGGCGTATGCCGGCTTCTTTCTCGGCGAACGATGGGAGAGCGACCTTCCACGAAATTCTAAACCGTTTTGACATCCTTGTGGTCGTGGTGATCGCGGGGGCGCTCGTATGGTTCGGCGGGTCGCGCTGGCGCGCGCGTACTGAAGCGCTGAAGAAGTCGGCGATATTTTCGACGGTGACGCAAAATCTTGTCCGCGGCGTCCTCCCGCGGGTAACCCGTTCAATTTGTTAGGAGTAGGCTGCGCTCCCATCCGAGGACTACCTGCCCATACGACAGTCGACCGCTAGATCGTTTTGCCAGTGATTGGATCGATGTGAATTTGCTCGGAACGGTGACCGTCCTGAATCCAAATCTCCCAGACGGCCCGCCCATGCACTTGCTCCAGGCCCGCGTTAAGAGCGCGACCCCCATTGGCTCTTTCGACCGATGCAATGGCTTCCCGCAGTGTGACTTTGGCGATTTTTAAGGCCATCAGCTCTGCCTTATCTTCGACGCCAACAGCGGACTCACCTGTCACCGTTGCGTCGTCGATGGCCTGGCCGTTCGTCCCGTCGACAAGACCGTTCCAGACCTTTCCGTTCGCATAGCTGCGGACCGCATACATCGGATAGCCCACCTTGGGCTCGAAACTGACGTCGAAGACTTTTGCGCCGATCCGCAATTTCTCGGCCACGGCGATGATCTCGGGGATGGGAAGTCTGGCCAATTCGAGAGCCGCAGCCTCTCCGGGCGCAATCGTCGCGGCCTGACCTGGTTGATCAAGGGGCGCGAGTAGTTTTTGCAAGGCATCCTTCGCACTCGACGGTTGCGGTTTGTCGGCGCGTAGTTGTCCGATGGCCGCGTCAAACACGGCTCGGTCCGGTGTTCGCCCCAGTCTAAAAGCCGGCCCGCAATCTCCGAATCGCATCGAGCCGGCATGTGATCATGACGACCGTGATGACTGCTGTGACGCAGCTCATGGTCGCGCCCCCACACATCAAGGTTCAGGTTTAGATCGAGCAGGGACCGATTTCAACGGTCGGCACCCGTCCAGAAACAATTCGACGGCGGCGCTGACTTGCTCACACAGTTCTCGTTCTAGCTTCGCGGTCTTGCCTCTGAGGATCAGAGCGCGGGTCGGGCCGTCGACCACCGCGAACAGAAATTGTTGCGCGAGAAATCGAGCATCTGCCGATCTTATTTGGTTCTCGCGCATGGCGTTGGCGAATATTTCGGCGATCAGTTCCCGGGCATGGATGGCGCTCTCATGGTAGGCGAGGGCAAGCTGTCGAAATTGATATGCCTCCGACGTAATAAGTCGGTCGATCGCAACGGCGGCCGGAGATAGCGCCCGTTTGGAAAGTTCGACGCCGATCCTCACCAGCGTCGGCTCGATCGGGGCGGCTCGATCAGCTCGCCCGGGGCTCGGCAAGAGGAGATCGTTCATCCGCTTCCGGATCACGGCTGCAAACAGCGCTTCCTTAGAGTCGAAGCGCGAGTAGAAGGTCTGCTTGGATATGCGGGCCTTGACTGCGATGAGGTCGACACTCGTCGCCTCGAAACTCGTCTCAGAGAACAGGCGCGTCGCCACGTCAACGATGTGGTCGGTGATCCGACCGGCCTGTTCTTTGGTCGGCCGTCCGCTGCGTCGTCTTTGGACCTTGTTCGGCTTGGCCGTGGTGACATTCATCCAGATCGTCTCCAGATCTTCCGCTCGCTGCGGGCAGATCGGTTGTGCCGTTAATCGCTTCGCGGTTTCCCGCGTCCGTTACTTTGCATATCCGCTTGCCGGCGGCTACGAAAGAGTGTAATCGTACGATACGGTTTGATTATTCGCGTGACTGAGACTGGGCCCGAGCTTGCTGTGGCAAGGAAGAATGAGGCGAAGATGTTGATGTTCCGAACGATTATGCGTGCGGCTCTTGCTGCTGGCTGGGTAGCTGCTGCCAGTCCCGGCATTGCCGCGACTCCGGTCGATCCGAGCGGGACCTGGCTTACGGAAGATGGTCGCGCGCGGATTCGAATTGAGCGCTACGGACCGAAGTTGGAACAGATTTGCGGCTACATCGTCTGGATGAGCGTGACCGTCGACGCCAAGGGGCAACAACTCTTGGACCAGCAGAATCTCGATCTCACAAAGCGATCCCGGCCGGTTCTGGGGCACCAACTGATCATGGGCCTCAAGCCAGGTCAGGACGGCCGTTTCACCGGACAAATCTATAACGCGGAAAATGGCAAGTCTTACGATGTCTCTCTCTGGCGAGAGACGCGGGATTTGAAGCTGAAGGGGTGCATGCTCTCGGTTCTATGCTCGACTCAGACCTGGAGCCAAACGTTGGATGCTCTTCCAGGGCAATTAGTTGGGATGACGGGAGATTACAACGGTCCGAGGCCGGATGCGGAATGGACGCGGCCGGTCCTAGGAAAGTCAGCCTCGCCCGAAAGGATCGTAAAGACGGTCAAGTAGCGCTGCAGGCCACCGAAGGTTGGCGCCGGTCGATCATGCGCTCCAGCACTCTCTCACATATCAGAACAGGACCTCGAAATGTACATCAGCTTGCCGGTGAATCGCCTGTCGGTTCTGGCGCTCTGCGCGACCTTGGTGGGATGTGCAGGCGTTGCTCCGGTGCCGTATTCGGCGGTGGCTTCGTCGTCGCATCTGGCGCCGAATCCGTCCGATACATCCGGCCGGATCCCGTATCGCTATGCCCCCGTGGTGGACTGGCGCGCTTACGACAAGGCCATCGTTGAACCCGTCATTGTTTACCGTGGTCCGGATCAGCAATTCGCCGACATGTCTGAGCAGGATAAGGCGTCGCTCGCGAGCTACATGCAGACGCGGTTCACCGAGAGGTTGGGACGGCGCTTCACGCTTGTGAACCAGCGCGGGCCTAACACCATACGCATCAGGCTGACGTTGACGGGAGCGGTAGCCAACACCCCCGTGCTCGGGACACTGTCGCGGTTCGATCTTGCCGGTGCGGTTTACAACGGTGTGCAGACCGTTCGTGATGGAGAGGGATCGATGACGGGCTCAGTCATCTATGCCGTGGAGATCTTTGACGCGGTGAGTTCGCGTTTGCTTGGCGCGTTCGTTAGCAAGCAATATCCGAGCCCGCTCAACATCAAGGCCAGCGTGGGGCCGTTGGCTGCGGCCGAGGCGGGCCTCGACAAAGGTGCAGATATGCTGGTGGTGCACTTCCGATGATTCAGGGCCGGGAAACCGCCTCTCCATTGCGCTGGTGCAGGCCGTTGTCGTGGGCCCGGCGGCTGTCGGCGAACAGGACGCCCTCCGCCGTTCTGGCAACGGCTCAGCGCCGGATCATTGGAACTCCGCAAGCAAGGGAGTTGCAAAGCCTGGGAATCCTGCGGTGGATCGCCGAAAGGGCGACGATGCTGGATGACGGAGCGGTGTTTCTCGATGAATTCTGCAGCAAATTGCGCGACAGCGGAATGCCGCTCTGGCGCATGAGCGTCGTCGTTCCGGCGATCGATCCGTCGGTCCGCGGCTTCAACGTCGAATGGCAGCGCGAACGCGGTACCTCGCTGCTTTCAGCCGCCTATGCCGATGAGGGCATGGGCGGCTTCGAGCGCAGCCCGCTCCATGCAATTCTCGCCGACGGTCGAAGCTCCGCCCGCTGGCGACTGGATGGCAGCCTGGATCCCGCCACCGCCATTCCCGAACTCGTCGATCTGCAAGCGGAAGGCGGCACGGACTATGTCCTGCATCTCATATGGTTCGCGCCCGGCACCGCGCTGAAGGGCGTCGCGGTCTCGTTCGCGACCGACGCGTGGTCGGGTTTCAGTGACGACGATTTGGCTATGCTGGCTGAAACGCTTGCTCCGCTCGGGCTCGCCATGTGCAAATTCAGCCTGTCGCGGACGTTGCATGAAACTCTCGGCATCTATCTCGGTTCTGACACGAGTTCACGCGTGCTCGGGGGGAATATCCGTCGAGGCGAGGGCGAGACGATCACCGCCGCGATCTTGTTGGCCGATCTTCGCGCGTTTACGGCGTTGGCAGATCGCGATGATCCGCTCAAAGTTGTGGGTTGGCTCGACGAGTATTTCGACGCCATCGGCGAGCCGGTTGCCCGGTGCGGCGGTGAAATCCTGAAATTCACGGGCGACGGATTCCTGGCAATCTTTCGCGTGCAGGATCCTGAAAATCAATCGTCGGCGATTTGTGGAATGGCGCTGGATGCGGCGGAGGAGGCTCTGTCGCTTAATCGTGCGTTGAACAATCGACGTCGATCGATGGGCCTACCTGAACTGGAGGTCGACCTTGTCCTACACTTTGGTGACGTGGTCTATGGCAATGTCGGGACCAGTCGTCGGCTGGATTTCACCGTCATCGGTCGGGCTGTGAATGAGGCGAGCCGCATCGAGGAGCTCTGTGACGATGCCGGTCGTTCGATTCTCGTGTCCGACACCTTTGCGGCGCGCTGCCAGCGTCCGCTCGAAATCGTTGGCTCATATGCGCTTCGCGGGTTGGAGCGGAAGCAACTGATCTGGGCGCCATTGCGCAAATGACGAGGATCCGAGATCAATAGAAGCGTCGGGCCCTCCGGATTTCGGGCGGAGGCCGTGGCGGGGCGAGAGCAAGACCGTCGCAGGTCTGCCAGTGCAGATTGTGCACCGCGTGGTCGACGCCGACGATCTTATCAGGTATCGGGAAGCCCCCCCGGCTTGCTCCGACGGGCTCTTCGCTCAGTTCGCTTTTCACATGACGACGCGAACGAAAAAGGGTGCCCATAGACAAGCCTTGCCTTGCCGCAGGCGATAGATCGGCATCGCGCGTCGCATGATGCCGACCGTTGATCTGCAATGCGCTCTGTCTGAAGCAGGTCACCTGCAAGTGACGCGATCTTGCGTGTTGCGTGGGCGCCGGCCGAGAAAAAGCCCCCATCGTTGCTTCAGCAGATGCGAATCATGATTGTTCTGTCATCCGAACGATCATCGAAACAAGTCGAAATGATAGTTCATTCCGACACGGAAGCTGTGGAAGTTCGCGGCGTTCCAGTCCGGCAAATCGTCGTGCTTGAATTCGGTGTAAAGGTATTCGGCCTTGGCGGACCATTTGGGCAGAATTGCCCACTCGACACCGCCGCCTGCCGTCCAGCCGATTTTCGTCTTGCTGATCGGCCCAGCCTTCAGTTCGCCGGCGGCAAGACCGGCGGTGCCGAAGAACAGTAGCCTGGAATCCATCGTCGCGATGCCGGCACGGGCACGGCCGCTCATGGACCAAGGGATACTGACGGTCGCGCTGTTGAGTGAATCGTGGTTTTTGATGTCGCCGCCTTCGAAATCATTCTCTACGCCGACCACGAACATCGGCGAGAGCTGATAATTGTAGCCGATTTGAGCACCGCCAACGGCACCCTTGACCTTGCCGCCGCTCGTCCCAGCGAAGTTGTTAAAGGCTTCGTCGCCGCTCGCGGCGTAACCCGCATTGAAGCCCGCATAGAGTCCGGTCCACGAATAAGCCGGCTGAAGTGCCCTGTAGGCGGAGGGTGGCGCGTATTGCGGCGATAGATCCGCAGCATTGGCGGTGGGCGTGGCTAGCCCCACGGCACAGGGCAGGGCGCAAATCGTGCGGAGGAGCGCGGCGCTACTAATCATAACACTAAATCTCCCACTGGTTGCTGCTTTCGGATGTAGCGCTGGCCGCTCGGATCTGAGGTCTCGCTCATTATAAAACCGACTAGGCGGTTTGTAAAGACGAGAAGAACATCCGTGACGATTGAACACGCGCCGTGAAGGTGGGCGGACTCGTTTTTCACTTGATTCGATGGCATGTCATGGAGACAAGTCGGCTATGGACAACGCTACTCGCTCTGAGCGATCCCGCACGATTGCGCTCGATGCCGCCCTCACTATCGTTGCGCGCGATGGACCCGGCCGGTTGACGCTGGACGCCATTGCCCGTGAGAGCGGCTTGAGCAAAGGCGGCGTGATGCATCAGTTTCGCACCAAGGAGGGGGTGCTCAGGGCGCTATTGAAGCGGCAGATGTCGCGCTTCGACGAGTTTGCGACTCGTTACAGGGCAAAAGCCCGCATCGAGTCGGCGAATCCTGAGCTTGCGACGGACATCGCCACCGTGCGCGAGGCCATCAACAGTCCCAATTCAGCGGCCCTCGCCCTGCTGGCCGCGATGGCCGAGAGCCCAGATTTGATGGCTCCCACCCGTGAGAGTGACCTCCAGACCGTCACCGCCATCAAGGCTGAGGCCACCGATCAGGATCTGGCAATGCTCCGCTGGGCCGCGGCGAGGGGACTATTATTGGGTGAACTCCTCGGCATGTCGCCGATCGGTAAGTCCGAGCTTGATCGCTTATTCGCGCGTCTGCTGGATGACACTCAGTGGAGCGCGCTGGAAAGGCCCGCCAAGCCGCGCGCAGTGAAGCGGGCCCTCAGGGCAAAGGCCACCACGGCCCGCGAGCGCACTTAAGTTAGGATTTCCTCAAGCTGCGCGTTAACCACGCCCTGCGGCCAAACCGCCCAGCGCGGCTCTGCGACTTTACAAACCAACCAGACGGTTTTATTGTTTTTCCACACTGTGGCTTGTGCTCTCGTCCTCCGGATCGAGCCTTGTGCCCGGCGATGGTGATGACGGAAGCCGCATTGGTCCCGGATCGTCTGCGGGCCGCGGCGATCTGGGATGCTGGATCGCAAGGCAAGGATTCCAGCTCCAGCGACAGCTCGAAAAGAACGCCGGAGATTGAAGACGAATTAGGCACCCACAAGCCGCAGATGCTCGTCACGCAAGCGAATGCGGATGTTTGAGGAGAATTGTGATGAATGCGCTACAGATTGTTCCGCCGCCGCCCGCGACGAAGTTTCGTAGATCGGCGCTTCGTTTCCGCGTTTCCGACGTAATCCTCTTACTGGCCCTTGCCGGCGGTATCAGCATGTCGCGAGGCGAAGAGAGGCCCGTCCCAGAATCGGGCGCTGCCGCTGTCATGGAGGACACTCCAGACAAAATTGGTAGCAGCGACAAGTCCCCTTCAGTCACGCCGCTTGCCGCCGCTTCGGTCGGCCCAACGACGGAAGGCGGGAGCGCGGGCGACGAAAAAGCGTCCGCATCTGCGCGACCAATGGAGTCGTCGGCTCTGGCTGCGCCCGCTGGTGTCAGGGATGATCCGGAGATTGGCGCCGAGGCCGGAGAACCGATCGCAGCCCAAGCGAGATCTGACACGGCAGCAAGTGCTGCAATTAAAGATCGCAATTTGCCCAATCTCGAAAGCAGCCGTATTCTGGCGAACCAATCGGCAGTTCCTTCCGCATCCATTTCATCGAAGCGCGGTTTCGTGCCCGGATCCGAAGGCGCGAGGGGACCGAAAAGGGTGTCGAACGCGATCTCCGCCCGGCCGGAGTCGGCCCGGCAGTCCCATCGATCCATGGACTATTCAAGCTGGAGGCCTGCTGATGGACGGCCCGTGAGGGGCAGTCCATCCTCAATCATCTACGGTCCAAGCCAGGCGTCCAGAACTGCCCCCCGAATCGTCCCTGCCGAAGGGATAAGTAGAGAGCGGGCGATGCCTGTGGCCAGCATGACCGGCATCTGGGAACGGGTGGTAGACGCACCCAGCGTCGTGCTCAATGGCGGAAAATATGCGCTTTACGGCATCATCGACTCGGTATGGTGATCGCTTGTCCTTGTGCGCTCGGCGAATGATGCGGACGGAAAGCGTGACACGCCATATCGGAGAGTCGCTGCCGAGGAGAGAGACGACTGCGCTCTCCGCACGAAAGGGCAAACGTCGGCCTAAGGCCCTTTGGGGAAGCTGCGCGGAGCGGTCGGTAATTTGATGAGGGCAATCTTGCTAGCAACTCGAACCCTCAGTCTTTCGCTGGAAAGCAATTGGAGACACGAGCTATTCACCGACTACTAACCCTCAGCACGCTTCTTGCGTCGGCGCTATCGCTTGCTGGTTGCGCAACGACACCTGGATATCTTGCCCGCGCAGGCAGTCCAATGGATGCTCAGGCATCGATGACCGCGAAGGATACGAATCGCTACTCAGCGATCCACGACATGCCCCGGCAGCGCCCGGAGCCACTCATGTCGCCCGAGACGCAGGCTAGGGTTAGAGACGAGTTGACCGCTGCACGCAGTCGGCAAGCTCCAGCAACGACCGCCAACAGGGACAAAATTCGATGAGCCGGTAACTGTCGTGCCCGCAAGGCCCGCAGCCGCATCAAACGCTCGATCCGGCGCAGGCCGCAATACTGTACCAAGGGGCCTAAGTTGCCCTACTGGCATAGCAAGTTATTGAACAGGCTGGCTGTTTAGCTCGCTCTCGCTACAGAAGAGCGCTCCCAAGATCCGAAATGCCGGCGCCAGGCTGTGGTAGCTGTCGCCATATTCGCCGGACCTCAATCCGATCGAGCAGGTCTTCGCCAAGATCAAGCACTGGATGCGCATCGCCCAAGAGCGCACCGTCGACGACACCTGGCGCCACATAGGCCACCTTATCGGCACCTTCGAGCCCCAGCGAATGCAGCAACTACTTCATCAACGCTGGATACGCTTCCATCAAAATATGAAACGCTAAAGGATTATAGCGTTTTCGAGAGAAGTGGATCCCGGTTCGCGTGAAGAAAACGCGTCAAAATAACAATCTGGAGCTTCGGTTCTGATTCTGTCAGAACCGGAATAGCTCTAGATGAGTGTCGCGCCGCGGCGCTGATTGCCGCCGATACGGCGATAAAGCGTGGTGCGGCTGATGCCGAGCCGGCGGGCAGCTTCGGAGAGGTTGCCGCCGCTGGTATGCAGGGTGTGCTCGATCAGCGAATCCGAGGCCGCCCGCAGCGAAATCGCGCCGGTCCCCTCGTCCAGCCGTACCGGGTCCGGTCGCCGCAACTCGTCCACCAGATCCTCCGGCAGATGCTGCCAGCCGATCGCCGTCTCGCCGGGGTCGAGCAGCGCCGAGGCGAAACGGAGCACATTGGCCAGCTCGCGCAAATTGCCGGGCCAGGAATAGTCCGCCAGCGCCGCCGCGACGCCCGGCTCGACCATCAACCCGGCGCCGGGTTCGAAGCGTTCGAGCAGGCGGCTCATCAGGACTGCAAAGTCGCTGCGCGATCGGAGCGAGGGCAGCGTCAGGGTGATGCCGTTGAGGCGATAGTAGAGATCGGCGCGAAAACGGCCGTGCTCGACTTCGAACTTCAAAGGCCGGTGGCTGGCCGCGATCAGCGCGAAATCGACGGTGACCGGTTTGCCGCTGCCGACCGGCACCACCTGGCGCTCCTGCAGCACCCGCAACAGCCGGCTTTGCAGCGTGAGCGGCATGTCGCCGATCTCGTCCAGAAACAGCGTGCCGCGATCGGCCTCGCGGATCCGTCCCGGCGCCCCCTCGCGGCGGGCTCCGGTGAAGGCGCCGGGGGCATAGCCGAACAACTCGGCCTCGATCAGATGCTCCGGCAGCGCCGCGCAATTGACCGCCACCATGGCTCGTTTCTGTCGCGGGCCGGAGGTGTGGATCGCGGCCGCGACCATCTCTTTGCCGACCCCGGACTCGCCCTGCAGCAGAATCGGGATCGGCTTGCCCACCACCTTGCGGGCGCGCTCCAGGCATTGCCGCATCCGCTCGTCGCCGGTGTCCAGTTCGGCCAGCGCGTCGCGCGCCGGGGCTGTCCGGCGGGGCAGCGCCCTTGCCGGGGGCGAGCGTCCCGGTTCTGCTCTGAGGAACAGCGACCGGCCCGAGCGGGTCTCGGCGTTGAGCACGGCCCCGGGGTGCTGGCGCGCCTGTTGCAGCAGTCCGCCGGAGGCCAACGCGAGTACACCATCGATGCCGACATGGCCGATCTCGATGTCCGCCAGCCCCAGCAGGTTGAGCGAGGTCCGATTGGCGCCGACGATGCGGCCGTCCTCGTCGAGGGCCAGCAATCCCTCGGCCAGGGTGCCGATGCCCTCGGCCTGCGGATGCAGTCGCAATCGCGTCGCGCCTTCGTGCCCCAGCTCGAACACCCGGCTCTCGATCATGTGACTGGCGGTCTGCACCAGTCCCAGAGTGTGCGGGTGGCGGGCGCTGTGGTGGCCGGAAATGTCGATCACGCCTAGGAGCTTGCCGTCGCTGCCCAGCACCGGGGCGGCGGTGCAGGTGAGGAAGCGGTTACAATCGAGGAAATGCTCGCTGCCGTGGACCGCCACCGGCACCCGTTCGGCCAGCGCGGTACCGATGGCGTTGGTGCCGCGGTCTTGCTCATGCCAGCAGGCGCCCGGCTGCAGCGCCACCCGCTCGGCGCGCTTGAGAAACTCCGCGTCGCCCAGCGCTTCGATCAGCAGGCCCTGGTCGTCGGCCAGGATCACCATGCTGCCCGAGCCACTGACCTGGCTGTAGAGGTATTCGACGATCGGTCGGGCTTGGCGCAGCAATTCGCGCCGCTGTTCCAGCGCCTGTTTGAGCCGCGGCGGCGACACCGGGTCGGGCGTCGCCGGCCCGGCCAGCGGCGCCAGGCCGGATTTCAGACAGCGCTCCCAGGAGCGGCTGACGGTGGCGTTGACCAGGCCCGGCGGCGGCATCTGGCCGCGGTCCAGCAGGCGTCGCGCGTGGCGCCCGGGGGATTCCCCCGGATTACGGGCGTCAGTCATCTCGGTTGCCCTCCCATCGGGTGGGGCGGCCTGCCCAACAGCGGTCGCCTCCGCATTCTTATCGCCTAGTGTCACTACCGAGCCGCCGGCTGGGGTGCAAGTAGAACCATTGAACAACCCCGAGTTGTTCAGTTTCGCTACAGTCGTGGCGAAACGATGCAGCGCCATCGCCCGCCATCGCCGCAGCAATTTCGTTGTCGATCAAAGGGTTGGGCGCTTGGCACGCGACGTGCTGAGCAGTCCGGGACCGCCGGCAACAAGGCGGCGCAGACCGATAGCAAATCAAAGTGGAGGGACACCATGAAGTACGCCGCTCCCGGCACCACCGGAGCTCCGATCGAGTTCAAGTCGCGCTACGACAATTTCATCGGCGGCCGCTGGTCGGCGCCGGTGAACGGCCGCTACTTCGACAACCTGACGCCGATCACCGGGCAAGCTTTCACCCAGGCCGCGCGTTCGGACGAAGTCGATATCACGCTGGCGCTCGACGCCGCCCACGCCGCCGCCGATTCCTGGGGCCGCACCAGCGTCGCCGAACGCGCCCTGGTGCTGAACCGCATTGCCGACCGCATGGAAGAAAACCTCGAGCGGCTCGCCTATGCGGAGTCCGTCGATAACGGCAAGCCGATCCGCGAGACGCTGGCCGCCGACATCCCGCTGGCGATCGACCATTTCCGCTATTTCGCCTCCTGCGTCCGCTCGCAAGAGGGCACGCTGGCGCAGCTCGACGAACACACCGTCGCCTATCACTTCCACGAGCCGCTCGGCGTGGTCGGCCAGATCATTCCGTGGAATTTCTCGATCCTGATGGCGGCGTGGAAGCTGGCGCCGGCTCTGGCTTCCGGCAACTGCATCGTGCTGAAGCCCGCCGAGCAGACGCCGGTCAGCATCCTGGTGCTGGTGGAGCTGATCGCCGATCTGTTGCCGCCGGGCGTGCTCAACGTGGTCAACGGCCTCGGCCTGGAAGCCGGCAAGCCGCTGGCCTCTTCGAACCGCATCGCCAAGATCGCTTTCACCGGCGAGACCAGCACCGGCCGGCTGATCATGCAATACGCCAGCGCGAACCTGATCCCGGTGTCGCTCGAACTAGGCGGCAAGTCGCCGAACATCTTCTTCAACGACGTGGCCGCAGCCGACGACGCTTACTTCGACAAGGCGATCGAGGGCTTCGTGATGTTCGCGCTCAACCAGGGCGAGGTCTGCACCTGTCCGTCGCGCGCGCTGATTCAGGAATCGCTCTACGATCGCTTCATCGATCGCGCGCTGGCGCGGGTGGCGGCGATCCGCCAGGGCAATCCGCTCGATACCGAGACCATGATCGGCGCCCAGGCCTCGACCGAGCAGATGGAGAAGATTCTGTCCTACTTCGCGATCGGCCGGGACGAGGGTGCCAAAGTTCTGGCCGGCGGCTCTCGCGCCGAGCTCGGCGGCGATCTCGCCCACGGCTACTACGTCCAGCCGACCGTGCTGAAGGGGCATAACCGGATGCGGGTGTTCCAGGAGGAGATCTTCGGGCCGGTTGTCGCGGTCACCACCTTCAAGGACGAGGACGAGGCGCTGCACCTGGCCAACGATACCCATTATGGCCTGGGTGCCGGTGTCTGGACCCGCGACGGCAATCGCTCCTACCGCTTCGGCCGCGGCATCAAGGCCGGCCGGGTGTGGACCAACTGCTACCACCTTTACCCGGCGCACGCCGCCTTCGGCGGCTACAAGCAATCGGGGATCGGCCGCGAAAACCATCACATGATGCTCGATCACTATCAGCAGACCAAGAACCTGTTGGTGAGCTACAGCCCCAACGCGCTCGGCTTCTTCTAAGTCCGAAGCGATCAATTCACCGCTTATTCGCTGAACATCTGCCCCGGCGCGCATGCAAGCCGCCACGGGGAACGGCTGGGGTCTGCCCGGTCGGCTAACCCAGAGAGAGATCGTCCGATGACCGAGACCACTTTTTTCATTCCCTCGCTCAACATGATGGGGGCGGGCTGCCTCAGCAGCGCCGTCGCCAGCGTTCGCCGCTACGGCTTCGGCCGGGCGCTGATCGTCACCGATACGATGCTGTTCAAGCTCGGCATGGCCGACAAGCTGGCCTCGCTGCTGCAGCAGCAGGGCATTGCCGCCTCGATTTTCCCCGGGGCGCAGCCCAATCCCACCGTCGGCAACGTCGAGACGGGTTTGGCCCAACTCCAGGCCGACGGCTGCGACTGCGTGATCTCGCTCGGCGGCGGCTCGTCGCACGACTGCGCCAAGGGCATCGCGCTCACCGCGACCAACGGCGGCAACATCCGCGATTATGAGGGCGTCGATCGCTCGGCCAAGCCGCAACTGCCGCTGATCGCCATCAACACCACCGCGGGCACCGCCAGCGAGATGACGCGCTTCTGCATCATCACCGACGAGAGGCGGTTGGTGAAGATGGCGATCGTCGATCGCAACGTCACTCCGATTCTCTCGGTGAACGATCCCGAGCTGATGCTGGGCAAGCCGCAGTCGCTGACCGCGGCCACCGGCATGGACGCGCTGACCCACGCGATCGAGGCCTATGTCTCGGTCGCAGCCACGCCGATCACCGACGCCTGCGCGCTGAAGGCGATCGCGATCATCGCCAACAATCTGCGCACCGCGGTCGCCGAAGGCAGCAATCTGGCGGCGCGCGAAGCCATGGCTTACGCCGGCTTCATGGCCGGCATGGCCTTCAACAACGCCTCGCTCGGCTACGTCCACGCCATGGCGCATCAATTGGGCGGCTTCTACGATCTGCCGCACGGGGTGTGCAACGCCGTGCTGCTGCCGCACGTCGAGGCCTTCAACGCCGAGGTCTCGGCGGCGCGCCTGCGCGACGTCGCCCACGCTCTCGGCGTCGATACCAACGGCATGAGCGATCACCAGGGCGCGGAGGCTTGCATCCACGCGATCCAGCGGCTTTCCGCGGATATCGGCATTCCGACCGGGCTCGCCCAGCTCGGGGTCAAGGAGGCCGACATCCCGACCTTGGCGGCCAACGCGTTGAAGGATGCCTGCGGCCTGACCAACCCGCGCCGCGCCAGCCAAGCCGACATCGAGGCGATCTTCCGCGTGGCCGCATAACATGACGCGCGTCGGCAACGCGACCGCGGCAAGCGTGCTGAAGCCCGCGGGGCATCTTCTAAAGAGAAAATGATTAGCAGGGGCGCGATCTGTGTAGATCGCGCCCCTTTGCATCGTTGGCGAGCGCGGACGGATGTACCAGCAGCATTTGCATCGACGGTAGAGACCGCTGGTAGGGCTGGCGCTTCGCGCGGAAGTCAAATCCGATTATGGTAATTTCCTCACGCCGCGCAGGACTTCAATTCTGCTTGCGCTCGGCTGTCCAACATGCTCTTTGGAATTGTCTTCGGTGCCTCTGGCAACAGAGGTGAAACTGGGAATGCGGTGCGGCGAGAAATCGCCAATGCCGCGGCTGCCCCCGCAACTGTAGGCGGACGGTGCCCGATCGATAGGCCACTGATGCTGTGCATCGGGAAGGCGATCGGGACCATGTCCGTGAGCCAGGAGACCGGCCGAAGACGCTGGTCCAACTCAATCGACGGCGGGTCGATAGCGGAGAAATCATGAATAAGTTCAGTTAGTCAGCGCGTCTCATCGGCGCGTCGCCAGCGATCTCGCGGGCTGCCTTGCAGCATGCGAGGGCGGCTGGCGTCTCGATCTCACATTCTCAATTAACAAGTCGCGCGGATAGGCGCCGCGACTGCGGCTGCGTGCCGGCATCTCGCCGCATCATCGCGGGTCGCCGCGGGCGCTCGCCTGCATTCTCGCCCGGAGTCGGCATGGAACCGAAAGACACAACTAACAACGAAGCCTTCAAGGGTTTCACCAATGCGAATTGCCCGTTCATGCCCTGTCACAAGGGCGTGGAACGCGAGTTCAACTGCCTGTTCTGCTACTGCCCTTTGATTGCCTACGAATGCCCCGGGCCGTATCAGGTGTTCACCGATGGCAATGGCGTGAAGCGCAAGGATTGCTCGGCCTGCACGCTGCCGCATAACGGCTATCGTCGCTCGTGGAATTTCATCCAGCGCTGGCTCGAGCGCCCAAAGATCTGGGACGGCCACGATCAGGATCCGCGGCGGCTCAAGCAGCCGCACACCGAAACCGACGGCTAACCGAAATTCGCGCCGCCATTTTCGTGCCCAGCGCGCTGCGCCAGTCACATGTTGCGACCGCATGAGCCCAGTGGCCGAGAATCAATCATGGACAAGAAATGCCAGCTATCAACGTCGCCGAACTGATCGACCGAATCCATTTTACCGCCGCGCCCGCCGATTTGCCGCGCCGCGCGCGGGTGCTGATGATCCAGGGCACCAGCTCCGACGTCGGCAAGAGCATGGTGGTCGCAGGTCTTTGCCGCGCTTATACCAGGCGTGGCCTCGTGGTGCGTCCTTACAAGGCGCAGAACATGAGCAACAACGCCGCAGTGGCCTGCGACAGCGATCTGCCGCCGGGTGCTGATGGTGTGACCCCGCGCGGAGAGATCGGCCGCGCCCAGGCGATGCAGGCGCGCGCCTGCCGCGCCGCGCCCTCGATCCACATGAATCCGGTGTTGCTGAAACCGCAAAGTGAGATCGGCGCGCAAGTGGTGCTGCGCGGCCGCGTGCTCGGCAATTGCCCGGCGCGCACTTACCATATGATGCGCCGCGCCTTGATGCCCGCCGTGCTCGACAGTCTGCAGCGGCTCAAAGCCGAGGCCGATCTCGTGCTGGTGGAGGGGGCCGGCAGCGGCGCCGAGGTCTATCTGCGCTCCTCCGACATCACCAATATGCGGCTCGCCGAGCAGGCGGATCTGCCGGTGGTGCTGTTGTCCGACATCGACCGCGGCGGCACCATGGCGGCGGTCGTCGGCAGCCACGCATTGTTGGACCAGGCCGACCGCGATCGCGTCGAAGGCTACATCGTCAACAAATTCCGCGGCGACTTTTCGCTGTTCGAGCCGGGCTGCAGAACTATCACCGAGCACACCGGCTGGCCGTTCCTCGGCGTGCTGCGCTGGTTCGATCGCGCCCAGCAATTGCCGGCGGAGGATTCGCTGGCGCTGGAGCGGCCGGCGAATGGCGCCGGCGTGGGGCTGAAGATCGCGGTGCTGCGATTGTCGCGCGTCGCCAATTTCGACGACATCGATCCGCTCGCCGCCGAGCCCGGCGTGCAATTGCGCTGGGTGCAGCCCGGCTCACCGATCCCGGCCGATACGGACGTCATCCTGATCCCCGGCTCCAAGGCGACGCGCAGCGATCTCGCGGTGCTGCGGCGTGAAGGCTGGGACATCGACATTCGCGCCCATGTCCGCCGCGGCGGCCGCGTGGTGGGGATCTGCGCCGGCTTTCAGATGCTTGGCCATGTGGTGCGCGATCCCCACGGGCTGGAAGGCGTGCCCGGCGACACCGCGGGGCTCGGGCTGCTCGACGTCGAGACCGAGATCGGCGGCGACAAGCGCCTGACCGAGATCGATGCCATCGACAAAATCAGCGGCTGCCGGGTCACCAGCTACGAGATGCATATGGGCCGCACCATTGGGCCGGGCTTGGCGCGGCCGTGGTTGATACTCGACGCGCACGGCATGCCGCGTCCGGAAGGCGCGGTCTCCGCCGACGGTCTCGTCAGCGGCGGCTATCTGCACGGCCTGTTCGGCAGCGATGCGTTTCGCGCGCAATGGCTGGCCGGCGTTGGTGGATCGCGTTCGCAGCTCGCCTATGAAGCGCGGGTGGAAGCCGCGCTCGATGCGCTGGCCGACCAGATCGAGGCGCAGCTCGATCTCGACGCGCTGCTGGCCTTGGCGCGTTGACGAGCCGTCAGGGACGGACGCGTTGCAGCGCCGCAGTCAGGCGGTCGAGCGCGGCGGGCAGCATTGGCCCGCCACACATCGTCAGTTGTTCGGCGATCACCAGCCGCTTGCCCGGCGGGTAGGCGCGCTGGATCGCCGGGTGCAGCAGCAACGCTTGGCCCTGATCTTCAGCGGCCGGATCGGCTTCGGCGATCAGGATCAGATCTGGTTTTGAAGCGACGATGGTCTCCAGCGCGGCGAAGCCGCCATGCGGCAGTCCGAGTTCGGCGGCTGCATTGGAGAGACCTGCGGCCGCCAGCAGCGAACTGGTCAGGCTGTCGCTGCCCGCGATCCAGCCGCGCCGCGACACCGTCAGCACGCGGTCGTGCGGGCGCGAGGCGGCAGCCCGCGTGCGGCTCAAAGCCGCGTCGATCTTCGCAATCAGCGCGTCGGCGCGCTCAGGATGGCCGATCAGATCGCTGGCGCGGCGGATCTGGCTTTTGACGTCGTCGATGCTGCGCGGCACATCGAATTCGGCGACCGGCACCGCCTTGGCGCGCAATAGATCGCGGGTGGTGCGCTTGCCGTAACGTCCGGCGAGCACCAGATCGGGCCTGAGCATCAACAGATCCTCGGCCTCGCCGGAGAGCCGCGGATAGCGCAGCGCTTCGGCTGCAGACCATGACAGCCGCGGGTCGCTGGCGTAGGGACCGAGGCCTGCGATCTGCGCGGGATCGGCGAGCGCAAGCAATAACTGGTCGGTGCACATATTGATCGAGGCGATGCGCGCCGGGCCGGCGAGCGCGCTCGTCGCTAGGGTCAGCAGCGCGATGAGGATACTTGCGCCGAAGCGGCAGCCGCGGGCGAGACACCGGCTCATCGTGCGGCCCATGGCACGATTACCGGCTGACCTTGATGAGCGCCGCGAAACGCCTCGATCGCAAAGACCTCCGCCAGCGCAGCCGCGGCGAGCGCCTTGTCAGGCGGGCCAGCGTTGGTCAACCGGCCGTCGCGCAGCATCAGCACCCGATCGGCGAAGCGCGCGGCGAGGCCGAGGTCGTGGGTCACCACGATCACCAGCGCGCCGGCATCGGCCTGCTTGCGCAGCAAGGCCATCACCGAGAGCTGGTAATAGGGATCGAGCGAGGCGATCGGCTCATCCGCCAGCAGCACCGGGGCCTCAGTCGCCAGCGCGCGTGCCAATGCCACCCGGCTGCGTTCGCCGCCGGACAGTTCGTTGACCGGCCGGTCCTGCAGCGCGATCAGGTCGGCCTCGTGTAACGCGCGCTCGACCGCCGCCGCGTCGTGCGGGCTGAGCCGTTGCGGGTCGGTGGCGCCGTGCGGGTAGCGGCCGAGCGCGACCACGTCGCGCACCGGCAGCGGCCAGTGCACGGCATGGCCTTGCGGCAGATAGGCGAACCGCAACGCGCGCTGGCGCACCGCGAGGCCGGCAAGGTCGTTGCCGTCGATGGTCACATGACCTTGACTCGGCACCAGGCCGGCGAGTGCGCGCAGCAGCGTGGTCTTGCCCGCGCCGTTCGGCCCGACCAGTGCGACCAGGCCGCGCCGCGGTAGCGCGAAGCAGATATCCTGCACGAGAAGGCGACCGCCGAGGCTGACGCAGAGCCGCTCGACAGCGAGATAATCGGTCATGACAGGCACCCGCCGAGCGCGCGGCGCTCGCGCATGATCAGATAGAGAAAGAACGGCACGCCGATCAGCGCGGTCAGCACGCCGACCTTGATTCCGGTGCCAGACGGGATGATCCGCACCGCGATGTCGGCGGCGAGCAATAAGGCGGCGCCGGCGAGCGCGCTCGGCACCAGCAGCCGGCCTGGATCGTGACCGACCAAGGGCCGCATCAGATGCGGCGCGACCAGGCCGATGAAGCCGATGGTGCCGGACACCGCGACCGCGGCGCCGACCCCGAGTGCGACCCCGATGATGACCTGAAGCCGCAGTCCGGCAACGTTGACGCCGAGCGATTGCGCAGCCTCTTCGCCGAGGCTGAGCGCGCGAAACGCGCCGCGCCGCGCCAGCAGCAACCAACCGCCGCAGACGATGAACGGCAGCGCCAGCGCCAGATGATGAAAGCTGCGATCCTCGAGCGAGCCGAGCAGCCAGAACGAGATCTCCAACGCAGCGAACGGATTGGCCGAAAGATTTAGGGCGAGCGCGGTTGCCGCCCCGGCGAGGCTGGACAGCGCCAGTCCTGCGAGGATCAGCAACAGCAGGCTGGAATTGCGACCGGCCACCGCCATCAACACGAACACCGAGGCAAAGGCCATCAGGATCGCCGCGAACGGCAGTGCAAACGACAGCACGTCGGCAAGCCCGGTTGCGATTACCAACACGGCACCGAATGCCGCCGCCTGCGGCGCGCCGAACAGCGACGGCGAGGCCAAGGGATTGCGCAACAATCTCTGCAGCGCCGCGCCCGATAGCCCGTGGATGCCGCCGATCGCCACCGCCAACAGCGCGCGCGGCAGCCGGATTTCTTGCACGATGGTCTGCTGAATTTCGCTGCCGAAGCCGAACAGCGCCTCGACGACCGAGCTGATCGGCAGTCGCGCCGCTCCGACGCCGAGCGACCCCAGAAACAGCAGGACGACACCGCCAAGTAACAATGGCAGCAGCACGGCGCGATCGGCCGCACGCGCGACAATAATTGTCGCAGCCGCGCTAGGCGCGGCCAACGAGACTTTCAACACAATGCCCTCCGCCGGCCCATCGCCGAACGAGTTAGATCGACGTCGCCGGCCGGTCTCCTGGCTCGCGGATAATCTGCTCGTCCGCCTTCCCAGCCGGTCGGCCAGTGGCATATTGGACGCTTTGATCCGCTTACAGTTGCGAGGGCAGCCGCGGCCTTGGGACGTCGTCCCGCACCGCATTCCCGTTTCACCTCCCTTGCGAGAGGCACCGATGACGGCGGCGTTTAAGCATGGCGCCCGACGCCGCACAAGGCGCATGCGCGCCGTCGCACCCCCACGGCGCGCCGCGCGCAGCGCAGCCGCGCGACCTCGCTAACGCTGCCCCGCAACTGTCAGCGGCGAGCCGCCGTCCAGCGGTATCACTGCTGCTGCAAGCATCAGGAAGATTGGACGGAAGCTGTGACCCGTGAGCCAGGAGACCTGCCGTAACGATGTGAAAACGTCGTCGGCGGGGTGGTCGGAAGCGATGCTCGCAGACGCACGGCGTTCGCCGTCCGTCTCCCGCAAGTCGTTCTTGGCATGCCGCCGATTCTGCGAAGGGATCGTCGATGACCAAGGCCCTCCGAATAGCTCGGACTGCGGGCTCAAGACCCGCAAATGGCAGGACGTCCGACCTGCCTTGATCAAGATGGTAGCAGCCGCAAAGCAGATCCCGGCGACACTTCGCTGAGCAATCAATCCGAACGCGGCGGACCTCGCCGCGTTTCCGTATCGAGGCATTGAAGTTCAACTCTCGACAACGTGAAGGTATCCGAATTGCAGGCCACGGCCAGGCTTGCAAAGACCTGCCTCGAATGCAATAATTTCTTTGATGGTGCTCCAGCCTCGAGTCTGCATGTGCGGAGGCGAGGTTGGAGATAATAGGGAACACGGTGTGAATCCGTGACTGCCCCCGCAACTGTAAGCGGTTAGCCTATCGTCCGATACCACTGGGAAATTCGTGTCCTGGGAAGGTGACGATAGGTCAGCGAGCCGCGAGCCAGGAAACCTGCCATCACACGATCAATTTCGGCTCGCCGGGTGAGGCGGAGCAGGAGGGCTATCATGAATATTTGCTTGGGTTCCCGGCCGTCGTCCAGCAATTTGAGGCTGGTCGGCTCCTAATCTGTTAGCGCTTGCCTGGCGCCGGCGCGGTCGACGATCCGCATCATTTGACTGTCTGAATCTCGGGCGCCGCAAGGTCTTCGCCGCTGGAAGCAGCAGTGATGGCGTGCGGACTCGCGTGAACCGCGTTCGATCTGGGCACTGACGAATTCACAAGTTAGGAGCCGGCAGCTGCGTTGGCTGCCGCGATGTTGCAGGAGACGGTCGCATGCGGATTATTCTCATTCATCCGAACAACCAGTCTGGTGGCGCCGAGATCGCTGGCAGATGGTCACCCGCATCGGTCGCGTATCTCGTGGGATACCTGCAAGCCGCGGGTTACACAGACATACGGTTCGTCGACGCGATGACCGATAAATTGTCCGAAGACCGACTTCGCGCTGAACTCGCAGCCGAGGCGCCGGATATCGTCGGGGCAGCCATTACGCCTTCGATGGAATTTCTGGCGCGATTGCCGGATTCGCGATCCGAAGCTTGTGGTGGTAGTAACGATCGGATCGACGAGCTGTCGCAGGTTCATCCATGAGCGCGGCACCGACGCGCGAGCGTCGTGGCAGGAGCCTTCCGACAGCGGCCCGACTTGCCGTCAGCGCTCCGCAAACTTCACCTGAATGGCGCGGGTTGCTCGCCGACGCGGATGCTCCGATTGACGCCCCCGTCCAGCGCTCGATTTGGCTGCACCGTACAGCGGGTGTGGATTTATGGTGGCGCCTGAAGTTCAGATTTTTGCGAGCCCTCGAAGCGGTTGTCCGCTGGATCGTTATCGAGCGATCGCTGCGTATTGAGGCACGCCAGGCGGTGAGTTTCCGGTCAACGATAACCGATACAGGCGTCGATCTTGGTCGGCGGCAGCTCAGTCTGGGACACGGCTGCCCAGGTCCGGATCTTCTGGTCGGTTCGGCTGAGGCAAGCCGACGCGTCGCATCTCATGATCCGGCGTCACGCCCGATCGAGGTCTGCGTCGTTGGCAACGGTACGGCGGCGATCGAGCTGATCCGTCGCTTGCTTGCGCAGGGTTCGAAGGTCCACGCGACGGCCGAGACGGTGGACGATTACGTATTGCTACGCGCGGAAGGGGCGCTGCCGCATCGCTTTGAGGACCTGCCGGCAGTGGCGATCGGACTCGACGTTCTGATCTCGACCAGCCTTTCATGGTTTGTCGGAGCTCACGTCGTCGCCCGTCTGCCGGAACGCGCCGTCATCGTCGATACTGTCGGTCCGCCCGGTAGTGTCGATTTCGAGACCTCCCAACGGCTCGGACGCACGGTGCTCTGGGAACGCGATTTCCTTGTTTCGTCCTTGTCGGGAACGTCGGGCGAGACATGGCAACGAATCCTCACGCTGATCTGCAAACAACGGCTTGGCTCCGCCGATTCGCAGCTCAGCAAGTAACGTCGTAGAACATCACGGGGACTATGCACGACTGAACTCCAGCGATCGGGAGTGACGCTTCCATGCTTGCGGGGCGCTGCAACCGTGCTTTCCGCTATCGCGGCGAGCGGCACCGTCGCCACAGAGTCAGGCGTTCCGGGAGCTGGGATATTCGCGTTATAGCGTTTTCGAGCGAAGTGGGTCTCGGTTCGCGTGAAGAAGACGCGTCAAAAGAAGAATCTGGAGCTCCGGTTCTTATTTTATCAGAATCGGAATAGCTCTAGCCTCGACCAGTTCCTGCGTTTCTTGCGTTCCTGGTCAAGTGCACATGGCGATGGACAGGACCGCAGTCGAATGAAGACCGACATCAGCAGCCCAATGGCAGCCCATCGATCCCCGGGACCAATCCGGATTTCACCCGAGCGGAGCGGCTTCCCTGAGCCAGTCCTGAAGGATGTGAGGTGAAGCGGCGCCATCGGCGCTCTGCCATCGCACCGTGTGTGGCAGGACAAGCGCCACAGCGAGCGGGGCCGCGCAGAACGCTGTGCCCTCGTATTGGGTGAAATTTTCAAAGCGGGCGCGCACGCCGCCTGGCAGCGGCACAAGGCTCGCAACCTCGAGCAGGCGGAACGGCACCGTCAACCCGCAACGCAGCGCCTTGGAGAGCGCTTCCTTGAGGCACCACAGCAGCAGCAGGCGCTGATGCTCGTCGTAAGGCAGCATTGCTTGCGCCAGCGCCCGTTCGCGGGGCGTGGTCTGCTCGCCGAGGGCGGACTGCTGTTCTTGCGCGGCACGTTCCAGGTCGACCCCCATGGGACACGCTTCGGGGTGCGCCACCGCGATCGCCGCAGTGCCGGCGTGCGACAGCGTCACCTGCAAATTCGACCTGCCTGGCACGAACGCCACCGGCTGCTGCAGCAGGCCCGGCAGGACCTTGATCTCGCCGATGGAAACGCCCGGCGCGAGAACGCTCAAAGCGTTCTTGGCCGCGCGCCGCCCGGCGAGAAAAGACTGACGGCGGGCCGGCGCGAGGCGGTCTGTCAGCAGCGCCTGCTCCTCGGGACTGAGGATGTCTCGTGCGTCTGCCTCCAGCGCTGCCAACGGTGCGGCCACCAGCGCAACGGCGCAGCTCAGCGCGCGGCTGCCGTCGTGGAGCACGAAGGTCGCGTCCCGCTCGAGTCCTGGAAACGAGGTGCGGGACGCAATCATGTCAGGCGGACGCCACGGCCGGCGCCGGCTGGGTCTGGTCGCGGTGGCTGAGCAGCAGATAGAAGGCCGGCACCACGAATAGCGTGAACAGCGTGCCGATCGCCAAGCCGGAGGCGATCACCAGGCCCATATTAAAGCGCGAATTGGCGCCGGCACCGGTGGCGACGATCAGCGGCGTCACGCCCAGCACCATCGCGGCCGTCGTCATCATGATCGCGCGCAGCCGAATGGTGGCTGCCTCGATGATGGCGTCATGCTTGCTGCGGCCCTCCTGGCGCAAATTGTTGGCGACCTCCACCATCAGGATGCCGTGCTTGCTGACCAGTCCCATCAGCGTCACCAGTCCCACCTGGGTGTAGATATTGATAGTGGCGCCGCCGACGCCGAGCCAGATGAAGAACAGCGCGCCCGCGAGCGACATCGGCACCGAGACCAGGATCACCAGCGGATCGCGGAAGCTGTTGAACAGCGCCGCCAGCACCAGGAAGATGATCAGCAGCGCCAGCGCGAAGGTGGTGACGAAGCCGTTGGACTCGTTCTCCAACTGCCGTGACGAACCGGCGTAGTCGTAACTGTATCCCGACGGCAGCGCCCGGGCGGCGACGGCCCGCAATTCGGCCAGCGCGTCGCCGTCCGACACCCCGGGCATGGCGATGCCGGAGACGGTCGAGGCATTGAGCTGCTGGAAATGGTTGAGCGATTGCGGCACGGTCTTCATTTCGATCCGGGCGATGGTGGAGAGCGGGACCGCGGTGCCGTCCGCGGCCCGGATGTAATAGTTGAGCAATTGATCGGTGTTGAGCCGATGCTGCTGCATCACCTGCGGGATGACTTTGTACGATCGTCCGCCGAGGTCGAAATAATTCGCGTAACTGCCCCCCAGCATGGTCGACATCGCAGCGCCGACGTCAGTCATGGTCAGGCCGAGCGACGCCACCTTGTCGCGGTCGAAATGGATGCTGGCGTGCGGCTGGTCGATCTTCATGTCGCCGTCGAGAAAGATGAACTTGCCGCTCTTCATGGCTTCGCTGAGGAAGTTCTCGGACGCCTGATAGAGCCGCGCATAGGAATCGTTGGATTTCAGCACGAACTGGATCGGCAGCCCGCTGCTGCCCGGCAGCGGTGGCAATTGGAACGCGGCCACGCGCACCCCGGCAATCTTGTTGAACTCCTGCTGGATCTGCGGGGCGAGCGCCAGCGCCGACTGGCTGCGCTGGTCCCAGGGTTTCAGCACCCAGCCGCCGATCACCTGACCGGGCATGTCGATCTGGAACACGAGGTCGGTCTCCGGCCGCTTGTCGAGGATGCCGTAGATCTGCTGCACATAGGTCTCGCGCTGCTCCAGCGTGGCGTTCGGCGCCGCCGACATCATGGTCAGGATCACCCCCTGGTCCTCTGCCGGCGCGAGCTGCGAAGTCGAGTGGGAATATAGCCAAGAGATGCTCGACAACACCACGGCGCCGAACAGAATGGTCAGCGGCAACAGCCGCAGCGAGGCGGTGAGGGCGGTGCGGTAGGCTGCGGTGACGGACGTCATGACGCCGTCGATGCCGCGCACCATGCGGGCCTCCAGCGTGCGAGCCGACGGATCGTGCGGCGCCAGCAGATAGCCGCAGCTCATCGGCGACAACGTCAGCGCGACCACCGCCGACACCAGCACGGCCGCCACCAGCGTGAAGGCGAATTCCGTGAACAGCGAGCCGGTCAGACCGCCCTGGAAACCAACCGGCACATAGACCGCGATCAGCACGGCGGTCATCGCGATGATCGGACCGGACAGTTCGCGCGCGGCGGTGATCGCGGCATCGATCGGCTTCAGACCCAGCTCCATGTGGCGGTTGACGCCCTCCACGACGATGATGGCGTCGTCCACCACCAGACCGATGGCGAGCACCAGGGCCAGCAGCGTCAGCAGGTTGATGGAGAAGCCGAGCACCAGCATCAGCGCGAAGCTGCCGATCAGCGACAGCGGGATGGCGACGATCGGGATGAACACCGAGCGCCATGATCCGAGGAACGCAAAGACGACGAAGGTGACGATCAGAGCGGCCTCGAACAGCGAGATCACCACCTCCCGGATCGAGGTGTTGACGAACTGCGTTGCGTCGTAAAGCACGGTGCCGGACAGGCCGGTGGGCAGGTCCGAGATGATGCCGGGCAGCGTCTGCCGCACGCCCTGAATGACATCGAGCAGATTGGCGGAAGGCGCGACCTGGATGCCGATATAGACCGCGGACTTGCCGTCGAAGCTGGTCCGGGACTCGTAGTCGTCGCTGCCGAGCATGACGTTCGCCACGTCCTTCAGGCGGATCACGGCGCCCGCGACGCTCTTGATGATGAGCTCGCGAAATGCCTGCACCGACTGCATATTGGTGGCGGCGGACAGCTTGACCTGAACCAGCCGGCCCTTGGTGGTGCCGACGCCGGAGATGTAGTCGTTGGTCTTGAGCGCGGTCGCCACGTCGGTGGCGGTGAGGCCGAGCGATGCCATCTTGTCCGGATCGAGCCAGGCGCGCAGCGCGAAATTCTTGCCGCCGAGGATTTCCGCCACCTGCACGCCGGCCACCGCCTGCAGCTTGGGCTGCACCACGCGGGCCACGTAATCCGTCACCTCGTTCTCGGCGAGCACGGTGCTGGAGAAGGCGATGTACATCGCATCGATGGTGGCACCCATCTTCAGAGCGAGGATCGGCTGCTGGGTGCCGGCCGGCAACTGGTTCAGCACCGAGCTCACCTTGGTGCTGATCTCGGTGAGGGCATTGCCGCTGTCGTAGTTCAGCCGCAGATGCACGGTGATTGCGCTGACCCCGGTCTGGCTCGACGAGGTCATGGTATCGATGCCGTTGGCCTGGGCGATCACATTCTCCAGCGGCGAGGTGATGAAGCCCGCGATGATGTCGGAATCGGCGCCCGCATAAGTGGTCGTGATCGTCACCACGCCGTTCTGCATCTGCGGATATTGCAGGATCGGCAGCGAGAACATCGCGCGCAGGCCGATCACCAGGATCAGCGCGCTCACCACCAGCGCGAGCACCGGGCGCCGGACGAAGAGGTCGGTGATGGGCATCGTCCGCTCCTGTCAGTCCGACACTTTGGGATCGAGTTTGGCCTCGGGAATGCGGCCGTTGTCGATCACGACGGGCGTGCCGTTGCGCAGCTTGATCTGACCGGCCACCACCACCGTCTCGCCTTCCGTCAGTCCGGAGACGACGGCGACGAAATCGCCGCGTGCCTGTCCGAGCTTGACGAAGGTCTCCCGCGCTAGCAGGCCCGTGCCGTCGGCGCCCTTCTCCAGTACGAACACGGTCGAGCCGTAGGGATTGGACACGATGGCGGTCTGCGGCAGCGTCACGAATTTTTCGGCCGCGTCGATCTCGAGCGCGACCTTGGCGAACATGCCGGGCACCAGCCGCCCTTCCGGATTCTTCAGCACTGCGCGCACCTTTACATTGCGGCTGCCGCTGTCGACTTTGGCGTTGATGGCGCTGACGATGGCGGCGAATTCCTGCCCCGCAAAGGAGTCCACTTTCACTTTCGCCGGCTGCCCCACCTGCAGCCGCCCGAAGAATTGTTGCGGCACGAAGAAATCGGCGAACAGCGGATCCAGCGCCTGCAGGGTGACGATCGTCGTGCCGGCGCTCAGATACTGGCCGAGATCGACGCTGCGGATTCCAAGCCGTCCCGCGAACGCCGCCGTCAGGCTGTATTGCGCGACCAGCGCCTGTTGCTGCGCCACCAGGGCCTTGGAGTTCTTCAGATTGGCTTCGTCATTGTCCACCGTGGCCTGGCTCACGGCCTTGATCTTGAGCTGCTCGGCGTCGCGCTTCAGGATCAGGGCGTTCAGTTCGGCGGTGGCCTTGAGCGAGTCGAGCTTGGCGATCTGGTCGTCGGCGACCAGCCGCAGCAGCGGTGCGCCGGCCTGCACGGTGTCGCCGGATTCGAAGGACAGGGATTGGACGATGCCGGAAACCTGCAGCGCGAGATCCGCGCCCTTCGAGGCGCGCAACTCTCCCACCAGTTCCATGGCGGGTTGCCAGGTCTGCATCTGGGCGGTCTGCGCCGCGACCGTCTGCGCCGGCGCGCCGTGATGCGTCGGGGCGTGACGACCGAAGATGTCATGCTTGACGACGTAGAACGATGCTCCCGCCAACAGCGCGACCGCTAACCACCCGATGACGCTCTTTTGACTCACCGCGGGCGCTCCATCTCAGGGTCGGACGCCGGAGATGGCGCGAGCGGATTCATTGCGCCGTCTCGGGTTGCGGACAGTGCGGGGCCATCCGGTCCCTGGAAGTAGCCACCGTTGCGCGGGAACGCCTCTCGGGCTTCGTCGAAGCGATTCCACCATCCGCCGCCTAACGCCTGGAACAGCGCCACGGTGTCGGCGTAGCGCATCGCCTGAGCCTGGATCCGTGCGATGACGGCGTTCTGGTAGGTCTGCTGGGCGGTGATGATGATGGCGTAGCCGATCGCGCCGGACTTGAATTGCTGCTGCGCCATGGTCAGGCTGTCCAGCGCGGCTTTCTCCGCCACCGCCTGGGCGCGGAGCGTGACTGCATCGAATTGCACGGCGCGCAGCGCATCCGCCACATTCTGGAACGCGGTGATGATGCTGCTTTGATAGAGCGCGTAGTCCTGTTCGAAGCTGGCGACGCTGGCTTCCTTGGTGCGATAGGCCTGGCCGCCGTCGACCAGCTTCTGCCCCATGTTTGCCGCAAGCGTGAAGGCAGCGCTTTGCGGCGTGAACAACTGCCCGACGGTAAGGGCGTCGGTCCCCGCCGAGGGCGTAATGGTGAATTGCGGCAGCAGGTTAGCGGTGTTCACTCCCACCAGCGCCGCCGCCTGGTGCAGCGTCGCCTCGGCCTGGCGGATATCCGGCCGCTGCCGCACGAGGTACGCCGGCAGGCTCACCGGCAGCTTGCGGGGCAGGCGCAGGCTTGCGAGATTCACACTCTCGCCGCGGTCCTGGTTGGGCAGCCGACCGAGATAGGCCATCAGCTGATTGCGGCCCTGGGCCAGTTGCTTCTGCAGCGGCGGCAGCGTCGCCTGGGTCTGTGCCAGCGTCGCCCGCTGGGCGAGGACTTCGGCCTGCGAGTTGGCACCCACTTCGAACTGCCGCTGGACGCGCTGCAGCTGATCGGTCTGCGCCGCGATAATGGCCTGCGACGCCGCAATCTGCGCCCGCAGCGAGGCATCCGATATGGCGGAAGTCACCACATTGGCGGTCAGAGCCAGATAGGTTGCCTCCATCTCGAACCGGCGGTACTGCGCCAGCGCCTCGGCGGATTCGACCTGCCGCCGCAGGCCACCGAACAGATCGAGCGTGTAGCTGACGTTCACCGTCGCATCATAGAGATTGTAGATCGACGGCGATCCGGTGGTGCCGCCGGCGGCGGCGGGGACCTGCTGGCGCGTTGCCGAGCCGACGCCGCCGATCTGGGGAGCCAACGCCCCACGGGTTTGCAACACTGTTTCACGCGCCGCTCGCAGCGCATATTGGGCGGCCCGCACAGTCGGGTGGTTGTGTACAGCCTCCTCGACGAAGGCGTTGATCTGCGGGGAGCCGAACTCTCGCCACCACTGTCCGCCGACTTCGAGGCCATCCACAAAACTCTGTGGCGCGCCGCCAGCGATCGAAGTGGCCATCGCGGGCCGCAACCCGGCTTGCGGGGCATAGCCGCTCACATCCGGCGCCGGCGGCGGCTGGAAATCGGGCCCCACCATGCAGCCGGAGAGCAGGAGAGCGCCCGCTACGCCGCAAATCAGCCGGAGCGGCACTGCTGCGGCCGAATCCGATCGAGCTGCGCGGTGCTCGTTCTTTCTTCTGCCGCAAATCCCCGTCGCGCCCATGGCTGTTGCTACCCGCACGCAGAACGTGGTTGGTCGAGAAAGCCGGCGATGGCCGCCGCGGTCTGCGCGGCAGCCGTTCCCGACAGCATCGACACGTGATCGGCCTGAATCGTGCGCACACCGAGCATGCCGTCCACCAGGCGGGACCAGCCCATGTCGGGCGTCGACACGGTGCGAAGGTCGGCTTCGCTCAGATCGCCGTGGCTGACCGAAGAGGCGCGTACCAGGCCGATCGGCAGATCGCGCGGCGCGCCCGGCGCGGGGGCGTAGGCCAGGAACGCATCGTAGAGCGCGCGGCTGGCGCGGTAGCTGCGGCCGAGCCAGGCGTCATCCGATTCCGGGGCGATCAGTCCGGCGTCCAGCATCCGCGCCGTGGCGAATCCGAAGCGGGCCTCGGTGTCGAGCGGCAGCAGGTCGTCGACGTTGAGGCGAAATGCAGTGCCGTGGTGACGCGCGCGCACGCCGGCCATTCGCACCAGCCATTCCGCCTCGGCGCGATCGGGGTCGCGCGGGAGCACGGAATGGCTACCGAGCGGGGCGGGCGTGTCGATGATGATGAGACAATCGGGCGGCGCGCCGCGTGCGGCGAGCTGGCACGCCATTTCGTAGGCGACGATGCCGCCGAACGAATAGCCGCCTAACAGCCGCGGGGAAGGATGGCCGCGGTGGGCCAGAGCGGCGAGGTTTGCCGCCGCGAGCGAAACGACGCTGCTTGGCGCTTGCTGTCCCGGCTCCAGGCCCGGCGCCTGCAGCGCCCAGAACGGCGTCGTCGGCGGAAAGGCGCGGGCGAGGTCGAGGAAGGCGCTGACATCGCCGGCGATGGGATGCACGCAGATGAAAGGCTCGCCGCGCCCGGCGGTGAGCGGCACCACGGCGTCCCATGCGGGCGCCGTCGTGAGCGCTCGGGCCAGCGCGGCCGCGCTGCGATGCTCGATCAGCGCGGTGACCGGCACCAGCCGCCCGAGCTTTGCCGACAACCGTGCGGCGGCGGTCGCGAGGCCGAGCGAGGTCAATCCGGCAGCCAGCACGTCCTCGGCAACGCCCAGTCTGCGGCCGATGATGTTCGAGAGCACGTCGAGCGCCACCTGCGCGGCGGGGTCGCGATGCGGATGCAGTGGGATCGGCGTTGCGCTGCGAACAACCTTGATACTCTGTGCGGCTCGCCCGCGAGCGACGGGGGCGGCAGCGGGCAGCGGCATGGTGGATACGACCTGATCGATGGCGCCGGGCAGCGCGGCGAACACGGCGGCGAATTCGTCGATCATCCGCTCGCCCAACGCGGCGGCGGTGCCGTCGGCGTCCGGCAGCACCATCGACAGTCCGACGCGCTCGCCGGGCACGACGACGCCGGTGAGGCTGTAAGCGGACTTCAGCGCATTGTAGACGCTGTCCACCCGCAGGCCGTCCGCGCCGGTCCAGGCGTCTGACCCGGACGGCATATTCTCCACCACCAGCAGCGTATCGAACAAATCCGATGCACGATCGCCGAGGCCGGACGCCTCGACGACGTCCATCAGCGGGACCTGCGCCTGGCTCTGCAGGGTCGCGATCTGGCGCTGCATGTCGTCCGCGAGTCCGAGCACCGCGCTGCCGGCATCGAACCGCAGCCGCACCGGCAGGTTGTTGATGAACAGGCCAACCATCTGCTCGACCCCCGGCACCTGAGGCGGCCGGCCCGAAACCGTGGTGCAAAACACGGTGTCGCGGCAACCGCGCCGCGCCGCCGACCACAGGCCCCAGGCGAGATGCGCCAGCGCCGCGATGGTCAGGCCGCGCCGCCGCGACAGATCGCGCAGCGCCTTGCTGTTCTGCGCCGACAGCTGCCGCCGGACGGTGACGTAGCAGGCCGCGCCATTCCCCGCCGGACACAACGCCGGCTGCGACGGCGCTCCGGCGAGCAGCGGCACCAAGGCCTCGCGCATCCCGGCTCTTTCGACCGTGCTGCTCCAGGCGATGAAGTCGCGAAAGCGCACCGGCGGCGGCAGCGCGGGTGGGATGCCGCGGCGAAAGGCCTCGTAGGCGGAGCGCGCCTCCCGCTCCAGCTGCGCGAGGCACCAGCCATCCGCCAGCATGTGGTGGAAGCTGGCGATCAGGTAGGCCTCGCTCGTGCTGACGCGGATCAGGATCAGGCGTGCGAGCGGACCGGCTTCCAGATCGAAGCCCGCGGCGCGGTCCTCGGCCAGACGTTGTTGCAGACGCTCGGCGCTGAAGGCCGGCCAACTTTCCAATTGCACGGGCGGACGGGCCAATCGGCGGACGACTTGTAGCGGGCGGCTCAATCCGCGCCAGCTAAACACCGTGCGCAGCACCGGATGGCGGTCGAACACCAGCGCCCAGGCCTTGCGTAGCGCGGCAATGTCGAGCGGGCCGCTGAAGCGCATGCAGCTCTGTTCGAAATTCACCACCGACTGCCGGCGGCTCAGCGAATGCAGCAGCATCGCTTGCTGCATCGGCGACAGCGGATAGATGTCCTCGATGTCGGTGGCCGTTCCCACCACGCGGTGCAGCGTCGCGACGTCGAGGCCGGCGAGCGGGAAATCCTCGGGCGTCAGCAGCGGAGCCTTCTGCGCCCGCGCCCAGTCTGCGATCGCGCGGAGCGCGCCGGCGATCTCTTCCAGCATCGTCTCCGGCGCGCGGGCCGGAGACGCCCCCGACCAGCCGAGCGCGATGCGCCCGCCGGTCATCCGCGCCGTCAGGCTGCCGCGGACCGAGGGAGAGAAGATCGGCGTGTGAGGATGCAGCCGGATCGCCGGATCCTGCGCCGCTGCCGGCATGATGGCCAACCCGACCCTGGCCGGAGCCAGCCGGAACGCCGACCGCACCGCGCTGAAGGCAAGGCGCAAAGGTTCGGCGCGCTGCCGCGCCGCCTTGGCGTCGCGCAGCCGGAGGCCGAGAGCAGGTCCGGGCGCGGCGGCCTGCAGCGGCAGCACGGCATCCAGATTGGCGATCAGGCCGGCCGCTCCCGGGGCCCCTGTCGGCAACGTGCGGCGGCCGTCCAGCACCTCGATGGCTGCCGCGCCGCCGAGCGTGTCGCCGAGCGCAACCAGCAGCGCGTCGAGCAGCGAGACGCCGAGCCGGCCCGGCAGATCCTCCAGCAGCAGCCGCGACGTGGCGCCGTCCAGTAGCAGATGTGCCCGCTCCTCGGAGCGATCCGGCGCGTCAAGCAGATCCGGCGCAGCATCAACCTGTGCGGCTTCGCAGGCCATCGCCGCTTGGCGCACGGCGGGGCCGGCCGCATGATCCGCGAGCCAAGTCAGCCAATGCGAAAAGCTGAGCGGCGGAGCCGGCAGCCGCCCGCTGTCTGGTCCCGCCGCCAGCGCGGTTTCGAGTTCGGTAGCCAGCAGCAGCAGCGCGCGGTCGTCCGCCACCGCCTCGTGCAAGGCGAGCACGACGGTGGAGCCGGCGCCGGACGCGTTGTCCTGCGTCACCAGCGTGGCGGCGATGGTCACGCCGGCCGCGAGGTCGATGCCGCGCGCCAGCCGGCTGCTGTGGCCTGCGATCCAGCGCTCGAAGTCGTCGAGGCTCCCCGCCGGCACGTTGATGAAGCGCACCGGCACCGCGGGCAGAAAATCCGAGACGGCGATGTAGCGCCCGCTGGCATCCTCCACGATAGCGAGGCGAAGTGCATCGTGCCGCTCGGCCAGGCGCTGGATCGCATAGCCGACATCTACGGCCGAGACCTTCGGCCCGACGGCGATGCTGACGAAGCGGCACGGATTGCGGTCGTCGCAGGCGGAGGCGACCAGCTCGACGCCCAGGCGGGCGCCGTGGCCTTCCGCCTGCACCGCCCGCTTGCGGCGGACCGCGATGGCGGCGAGGCCTTCAATGGTCGGCTGCTCGAAGACGTGCGTCAGCTCGATGTCGAGGCCGGCCTCGTAGGCGCGCGCGACCAGCCGAATGGTGAGGATCGAATCGCCGCCGACATGGAAGAAATTATCTTGCACGCCGACCGACCCGTGGCCGAGCAGATCGCTCCAGATCCGGGCGAGAATTCGTTCTTCCGGGGTGCGGGGTTCGAGAGACGCTTCGTGCAGCGTCTCCGTCACGTCCACCGGCGGCAGCGCGCGTGTATCGACCTTGCCGTTGGCATTCAGCGGCAGCCGGTCGAGAATGGCGTAGGCCTGCGGTTGCATCTGCCGCGGCAGGCGCTCATGTAGATAGTTGCGCAGTTGCTCTGTGGTGAGCGCGGTGTTCGGCTTCGCGGTGACGTAGGCCACGAGGTCGCGATCGCCGCTCGCCCGGCGGGGTGCGACGACGGCCGCAGCGCCGACCGCGGGATGCAGCGCCAGCATCGCTTCGATCTCGCCCGGCTCCACCCGAAAGCCGCGGATTTTCACCTGCCTGTCGGCGCGGCCGAGAAACACGATATTGCCGTCCGGTCGCCAGCGGCCAAGATCGCCGGTGCGATACATCCGCGCCCCGGCAGCGGACGCGAACGGATCTGGGCGAAAGTGCTCGGCGGTCAGCTCAGCGTCGTCTGTGTAGCCCAGCGCCACGCCGTCGCCGCCGACCCAGATTTCGCCGATCAGGCCCGGCGGCAGTGGCCGGCCGGCGGGGTCCAGCAGATAGGCGGTGCTGTTGGAGATCGGCGTGCCGATCGGGATGCTCAGCTCGTCGTCGCGCAGGCCGGCGATGTCGAAGGTCGTGCTGAAGGTGGTGTTCTCGGTCGGCCCATAGCCGTTGATGAGCACCAGCCCCTGGTCGCGGCCGGCCGCCAGAACCGCCCGCGCCGCGACCGGATTGACCACGTCACCGCCGGTGACGACGAGGCGCCGGCCGGCGAAGGCGGACGGGTCGATGGCGGCGATCTGCTGGAACAGGCCGGCGGTGACCCAGAGCAACGAAATCCGCGCCTCGGCCAGGAACAGCCGCAACGCACGCGGATCCATCACCACGGTGCGATCCACCGGGACCAGCGTGCCGCCATTCAGCAACGGCAGCCAGATCTCCAGCGTCGAGGCATCGAAGGCGGGATTCGAATAGACGGCGCCGCGTAGTCCGGGCGCCGCGAGGCCGCGCGCGCGCGCCAGACGTACGATGGCGCGATGCGGCACGCACACCGCCTTGGGCGCGCCGGTGGAGCCGGAAGTGAACATCACATAGGCCGGACGTCCCGCGTCCACTACACATCCTGGATGCGGCTTTGCCGTCTCCGCGTCGGCGACGAGCTTGGTCCAGTGCAGCGTGATGCATCCCGCGATGTCCAGCGCGGGGTCGAGCACGATCGCATGCCGGGCCCCGACGCATCGGGCGCGGAGCTCGCGCTGCTCGGCATGATACAAAGGATCGACCGGCGCATAGGCGGCGTCTAGCGCCAGCACAGCCAGTTGCGCTTCGATCAGCGCCGCCGAGACCGGCAGAGCAAGGATCGTCACGGCGCCGGCGGCGAGGCCCTGCGCGGCGAGCACGGCGGCGAGCCGGCGCACCCGCTCGGCCAGCACGCCGTAGGTCAGCAAAGTCCCGTGCTCTTCGATCGCGAGCGCGTCGGGATGCAGCGCCGCATCCCGAAAGAACAGATCGATGGCGCTGCTATCGCGCTCATAGGCAACTGCTGAGGTGTTGAAATCACGCATCAGCGCCGCCCCGTCCGCCGGCGATAGCAGCGGAATTTCCAGGACGAATTGTTCCGGCTGCGCGAGAAGCGCTGCGGCGACCCGGCCGAAGCAGCCGAGCAGCGCGTCGATGCTCGCGGCCTCAAACAGGTTCGCGTCGTAACGGCACCACAGCCGCAGGCCGTCGGGCGAGGTGGCATATACGATAGACAGATCCGCTTTCGCTTCCTGCTCCAGTTGCTCGGGCAGCATCTCGAAACGGGTGCCGTCCTGTGCGGTGAAGGCTGCGGCCGGCGCCTCTGCGGCTCCAAACAGCACCTGCATGAAGGGGGCCGCGTCACCGCGTCGCTCGACGCCGCTCACCTCCACGATGCGTTCGAACGGCAACTCGCGATGCGCCAGGGCGGCGCGCAGTGTGTCCCGCACTTCGGCAAGTAGCGCGGGGAAGCGCGCGTCTGCGTCCACCACGGCCCGGATCGGCAGGGTGTCGACCATCAGGCCGATCAGCTCCGCGAATTCGGGGCGGTCGCGCTTGGAGGCCGGAATGGTCACGACGAGATCGTCCAGACCGCTCCATCGCCGCAGCACGACGAACAGCAAAGCGAGATATAGGCTGAATTCGCTGGTGTTGTGCTGCCGCGCCAGCGCTGCGAGGCCTGCAGATAGGTTGCCTGGCACATGCAGATGCGCCTGAGCCGAGCGGGCGCTGTTACTCGGCCGCCGGTCATAGGGCAGGTCGAGCCGCGCCGGGGCGCCTCGCAGGCGCTCGCGCCACGCCGCCATGGCGGCGTCCGAAGCGGGGCCGGCGGCGCCGAAGCGTTCCTGCTCCCAATCGGCGAAATCGGGAAATTGCAACGGTAGAGCGGGGCGGGTGTCGGTGCGTCCCGACACGACGTCGTCATAGGCCGTGGTCAGGTCGCTCAGAAACAGCTCGAGCGAGGCGCCGTCGCAGACGATGTGATGAAACACCGCCAGCAGTGCGGCGCCTGTGTCCGCGGCGATCAGCAGGCAGAACCGGGCGAGCGGCCCGGCCGACAGATCGAACGGCTGGTCCAGCATCGCCTGCGCCCGCGCCCGCAGCTCCGCCTCGAAGGCTTCACTGCCGTAACAGACGTCGGTCTGGATCGCCGGCAAGGGAAAACAGCCGTCATCGGCCACGGCCTGGACCGGAGCGCCGTCCACCAGCGGAAAGGCGGCGCGCAGGCCGTCATGGCGCCGCACCACCGCATCCAGCGCGACGCGCAGGGCGTCAATATCGACCTGCCCGGAGATGCCCACGAGCAGCGGCATCGCGAATAGCGTGCGTCCCGGTCGCAGCAGCTCCGCCATCCGGATCTGGCGTTGGCCGAACGAAAGCCCCGTGATGTAGCCGTTCGCCATCAGCGGCATCCCGGCAGTAGGGCGACAATCAAGTTGGTAGCTCCACCCGCGTGCGTTGGCGCACGGCCAGGGCGGGGCCCGGTGCCAGCTCGTCCGAGGCCGCATGGAGACGGTCCGCCAGCGCAGACAGTTGCGGCGCCTCGAACAGATCCGCGAGCGTCGCCGGAAGCGCGAGATCCCGGCGCACCCGGGCGATCATCCGCATGGCGAGCAGCGAGCTGCCGCCGAGCGCGAAGAAATGATCGTGGCGGCCGACTTTGGCGCCGCCGAGCAGCTCGCTCCAGATCGCGGCCAGCGAGGTCTCGAGAGACCCTTGCGGCGGGGCCGCGCTGGCACCGGCCAGGGCGGCGCGCGGCAAAGCCATCGTGTCGACTTTTCCGCTCGCAATGCGCGGCAGGCGTTGATGTCGCACGAAGGCTTGCGGGATCATGTAGGCGGGAAGCCGGATGGCCAGCTGCCGGCACAACTCCGCATCGTCGGCGGTGCCGGGGCCGCCTCCGAGATGCGCCACCAGCCGCGGCGGCTGGCCATCGGTGTTTTCGACCACCACCGCGGCTTCCAGGATGCCCGGCAGGGTCTGCAGCGCCGCTTCGATCTCGCCGGGCTCGATACGATAGCCGGCCACTTTCACCTGTCGGTCGCGACGGCCATGGAAGGACAGCCGTCCATCGAAGCCGAGGGAGACCCGATCGCCGGTCCGGTAGGCCGCAGCATCGGTCTCGGGAAGCGCACTACGCAAGACGATCCCCGGCGGAGCGCCGAGATAGGCCCGCGCCACTGCCGGCCCGGAGATGATCAGTTCGCCGATCGTGCCGAAGGGGCAAGGCCGCCCTTCTGAATCGACCACATGCAGCCGCGTGCCTGGGATCGGATGGCCGATCGCGACGCTCGCGCCGGTGGTCTCCGGCTGACAGCGCTCGACGCAGACCCAGACGGTCGCTTCGGTGGGGCCGTATTCGTTGCAAAGCACGGCGTGCGGAGCGCGGGTCGCATGCGTGGCAACCAACGCCGGCGGACAGGGTTCGGCAGCCACCTTGGCCATGCGCACGCTCGGAAAACCCTGCGGGCCGGCGGCATCGAGCAGCAGCGCCCAGAGCGACGGTGTCATGCAGACATGAGTCGCGTCGACGCTGTGGATCAACGCGACCAGCGCGTCGACATCGCGCGACGCGGCGGCATCGGGCATTACCAGCGTGCCGCCGTCGCACAGGGTGCAGAACAGCCCGGTCACGGCGCCGTCGAAGAACATCGGGAATGTCAGCAGGAAACGCGCGATCGGCAGGTCGGCATTTTCCGCCGCGCTGGCGGCGACGTGATAGCGCAGATTGTCGTGGCCGACGCTGACGCCCTTGGGTCGTCCGGTGGAACCGGAGGTGAAAATCACATAGGCCTCGTCTGAAGCCGCCGGTCTCGTCACGTCTTTTCGACCAGACGGCTGCGGCTCGATATCCTCCACCGTGATCGTGGCGATGCCGGAAAATGCTTCGGCCGAGGCGCGTTGGGTCACGACCGCCGCGATGCCGGCGCTGTCGAGGATCATCGATCGCCGCTCGGCCGGCGCAGCGGGATCGAGCGGCACATAGGCCGCACCCGTCCACATAATGCCGAGGATGGCGGCCACCGCCTCCGGGCCATGATCGAGCATGACGGCGACACGCGCGCCGGGCTGCACCCCGGCGGCAGCAAGCCTCGTCGCAAGCGGGGCTGCGCGGGCGCCGAGCTCGGCATACGACCAGACGCGGCCGTTCGCCCGGATCGCAGGCGCGTCCGGCTGCGCATGCATTTGCGCGAGAATAAGATCCAGCACCGTGCCTGCCGGCGCGGGCAGCGCCCGGCCTTGCAGCGCGGCTTCGATACTCGTGCGCAGCGACTCCGGTATTACGTCGAGCGTGTTCGCTGCTGCGTCGAACTGTGCCGGCAGCAGCCGCAGAGCGGTCGCGAGCATGTCGAGAAGTTGGCGCGCCTGCTCGGCCGAGACGTGCTGGTGGTCGAACATCAGGCGGAGCTCAAAACTCTCGCCGATCTCGACCATCAGATTGAGCGGCATGTCCGGCAACGTGACGTCGCCGCTGGCCGCGATTTCCAGGCCGGCCGCCCGAAACGCTGTGGCGAGCGCCAGCGGATAGGTCTGCACCGCGATCAGGCTGCGCAGCGGCAGCGCATCGCTCGGCAGGCCGAGCAACTCGCGCATGCTGTCGAGGCCCAACGGGCCGGCCTCGCGGCCTGCCGCACGGGCGAGCTGGAGTTCGGCCAGCCATTGCCGCAGCGGCGTCTTGTCGCGTCGGACGCGGCTCGGCAGCACGCCGATCTGCGGTCCGACCATATGGGTCGAGCGATCGCCCAGCAGCTCCGGCGGACGTACCGTTTCCACGCAACCGAACAGCAGATCGTCGGCACCGCTGCTGCGCGCCAGCACGAGCGCCCACGCGCCTTCCACCAGCGTGCTTAAGGTCAGCCGCTCGGCTCGCGAGGCCTGATGGAGGCGCTCGGCGACATCTGCGGGGAGGACGGCCGCCACCTCACCGATGCGCGGCCCCGATCCGGCGGAGCTGCGGATCACGGTGTCCGGCGCGTAGCCGGTCAGCACAGCGCTCCAATGCCGGTTCGCGGCTGCGACATCGCGGCGCTGCCACCATTCCACGTAACGGCGGAACGAGACGGCGGGCGGAATCGATTCGCCGCGGTAAAGCGTCAGCACCTCGTCCAAAATGTCGCCCAGCGACCAGCCGTCGACCGTGAGGTGATGGCGCGTCCACACCAGCAAATGGCGCTTCGGCGCGAGGGTCAGCAGCCGAACCCGCATCAAGGGCGGACGCCGCACATCGAAAGGGTGGGCGCGGTCATCCACCAGCAGGGCATCGAGGGCGGCGCGCCAGTTGTCTTGCCCGCTCCAATCGATGCGCTCCACCGCAAAGGTCGGAGCCGACAGCACCATCTGGGTTGGGGCGCCCTTGAGCTCCCAATGAAAGCCGGATCGCAGGGCCGGGTGGCGTGTCACCACGGCGGCCCAGGCCGCGCACAACCCGGCCGTATCGAGCGGGCCACTCAGCAGCGCCCACCATTGGCCCATATAGAGAGGTAGATCGGGATAGCTGGCGCTCCGCACCAGCATCGCGCGCTGCAGATCGGTCAGGCCGTAGATGTCTTCGATCGGACCTCGGGCCATTTTTTCCTTAAAAAGGAATGCAGTGCCCCGGCCGGTTCAGCGTGAAACGGCCGGGATGCCACTTCCTGTCGGCTTCTAGTCATGACGCCACGCAAGAATGCTTGGCGTCATCCTTGCGCCGAGAACGTGCCGGTCACGCACGAAGTCACCAAGGCGACCCGCAACCCGGCATCTTGACGCCGGCCTTTGCGAACCGCCTGCGTGATCGTCGGCGGATCATCGTCCGCCACCGCAAGTATCAGAGGCTTTCGATGTAGAAGCCTTCGCCCTTGATGTCGCCGTCGCAGAGCTTTTGGAGCTTCTCGACGATCCCGCCGCCGTCCTTGGCCCGCGGATTGGTGGACATTTTGTCGAAAGCAGCTTCGCTTTCCCACACGGTGGCGACGCCATACATGGATGGATCCTTCTTGGACTTCATGAGTCCAAAGCCCACCAGACCATCGATAATTTCGCCCGGCTTCTTGCCGTCGTTGGGCAGCATCTCCTTTTCGAGAAGTGCGCGCGCATCCTTCTCGTTTCCGGCCTTAACGTGACATCGTGAGATCGTCATAAACATGCTTGCCACTGCGGATGCTCCCTCCAGAGTTTATAGTGCACCGGCATACAACTCCGTCCAACAGAGAGCAACGGCGTACTTGTTTGTTAGTAGTTCTACCAGGTGCCTCAATAATTATGCAAACAATTGAGAACTGTGAAACAAGAACAGAGTCATCGTCGCGTAAGAATCTCGCGCTTGAAAACACCAGGTGCGGTCAATGAGTCGGAAATGTTTAACCGCTCGTGGCCAAACTCCCCTGCAGGCAAGGCTGCCGTGGTCAGACCGGCAGCGCTGCGACACCGATGGAAATGATCCGAGGATGCGCGTGGCTGGACCGAAAGAGCTGCCGGCTCGCCGATCCCTTGATCCTTCAGGTGAACGGCGAGATCACCGGAAACAGATTCCCGCGAATCGGCGCGCCGACCGCGAGATCCACGTCGAAGCCCTCGGCCACCAGCCGATCGACCACGGTACGGCCGTGAGGCGCAAGCACAGCGGTTTCGTCAACCCAGCGGGTGACCATGCGGCGGGTGTCGTGCGTGAGAGTATTGCCCGCGGAGCCGTGCAGCGTCCTGGCATGGAAGACGAGGCAGTCGCCCGGCTCCAGGTCCCAGCTCAGGATATCGTAATCCTCGCGGCGGGCCTCAATGTTGGGTACGCGGGAGAATGTATTGCTGGCGACAATGTCGAACTGTCCATGGTAGCGGGCATAGAACTCCTCGACCGCGGGCAAGTTTTTTGCCGGCAGGTCTTGCTCGCTCTCGAAGAAGTTTGCCGGCATGAACAGCTGAGTCCAGCGGTGCGAGCCGCGCACGAATTCAAGCGCGGCTTCGCGCGGGATCTGGTCGAGCGAGAGCCAGACCGAGCAGAACGGTCCGAGAACCACATTGTCATGGTGCCAGGGCGTGCGCGTCTGCGTGCCGGGAGTCTTGGCGAACCAGGTGTCCTGCAGCAGCCGCACGGTGTCGATGCGCAGGCAGCGGGCGGCGATGGCGGCTGCCGGCGATTCACGTGCGAAGGTTTCGAACTGCGGGATTTGCTGGCGCGACCAGATGTCGGAGTAAAAGCCGCCCTTGCCCTCGGGCGAGAAGCTCTGGAACATCGCGCTCGGGTGTTCGAGATTGCGCCGGATGCCCTCGGCCGCGAGGTCGACCCAGTTCGTTGCGAAGGCGCCGCGCAGGCAGATCGCGCCGTCGCGGTCGAGCGCCTCGATAGCGTCTTCGTCGATGGCCGCGCTGTCATTCGGCATGCAACCTCCTGCAATCGTCGGCGGCAAAATATTGGGTTCGGGGTGCGTGCCCGCGGGCGAGCACGGACAGAGCAAAGCGCCGGGCGATCACCGAACGCGACGCGTGCACGATGCGGCACATCGGAGGGCACTGTCCAGCCGCTATACGTCTCGTGACAGGAAATCTGTCGCGGCCCTGCAGCAAACCCGGCCACGCGCCCGCTGCGCCCGTGATCCTGCGCTGGATTCGGCGGATGCCGGACGCGCCGATGATCATCTGCTTTCCCCATGCGGGTGGCAGCGTGCTGTCCTGCATCGGCCTTGCGGCCGCGCTGCCCGACGCTCTCGCCATCGCTACGGTGGCTCTGCCGCGATATCAGACCGGCCCGCGGGTTACGGACGCCGCCGCTGCCGTGGCTGAAGAGATCGCCCTTACGTTGGGCGATCACAGTGCCGGGTTGACGCTGCTGGGAAACAGCTTTGGTGCCTTGCTGGCGTTCGAGACGGCGGTCGCGCTGGAGCGGCTCGAAGCTCCCGTTGCAAGCCGACTGCATCTCGTGGTCTCCGGATTCCGCTCGCCGAGCCGACCGCCAAGCGATGCCCCATTGCACCGACTGCCCCGCGCCCGTCTGCTGGCGGAGTTGCGCGAATGCTTCGGCGCCGTCGGGCCGGACCTCGGCGATCTGCGTGGCGATGCGCAGGAAGCGGAATTGCGGGCGGACATTGAGGCCTGCGAAACCTACCGGCTCGGCACCACGCCGCCACTGCGCTGCGCGCTGTCGGTGATCCGCCTGCTTGCCGATCCTTCGGTCTCCGATGAGGAATGCCAGGCGTGGCGCGACATCTGCGCCGGCCCGGTCTGCTTCCGCGCGCTCGAGTCGGGCCACTTTCCCTGGACCGGCGCCACCGCCGCTCTCGCCGGCCTTGTGACCGAATTGATCGCGCTCGCGCGATCGGTTTCCGCAACTCCCGGACCGGCTTTGGCTGGGCGATCCATCATTCGCCAGTCCGCACAAGAATCCTAGGGGGGCGCCATGTCCAACCGGCATTTCGAATGGTTCAAGAAGAACGAAACCGACGATGAGTTGCAGCACAAGCTGCAGCGCCTTTACAGCCTCGCATGCGATCGCCTCGCCCTCAGCCCGGACAGCAGCTTCATCGCGACGGCGATGGCGGCCAATCCGGCGGAAGCCCGGCGCGACCCGGTGCTACGTCTGGCGCGTCATTTGTTCACCTACAAATTGGCGCTGCCGAGCGGGGCCTGGGGTCTGCTGGGACAAGGCCTGATCTATTCGCTGCGTGAGCAACTTGCCCGGGAAGACAGCAAGAAGCCCGCCGGCGCCGACATCCCGGATACCCAGGCTCATGATCTCGACGGACTCTCGAGCCGGCTGCTGCTTGCGGACGTGAATCCGCAAGACCTGCGCCGCGCCGCCGGCTTCGTCGAGTTTCTGCTGAAGACGAGGGGGCCGAGAGGCTTCATCAAATTTGGCCGCCAAATGGGTGTCAATGGCGCAGTCGATGCGGCCAGCATGGCGGCGACCGGCGGCTCCGCCGCTGCCCTTGAGCTGAAATGGCAGGAAGCCAGCGGCGTGGCCCGGAAAGGCCCCGCCTATCTGGTGTTCTGGGTGGCGCGGGCGGCGGCGCGGCACAAACTGCTGCTGTTCTGGTTCCTGCTCGCCAACGCGGTGCAGATTCTGTACGCCGTCAACGTGCCGGTGCTGCTGCAGGCGCTGTTCGACAAAGGCATCAAGCCGAGCGATGTCGGGGTGATCCGCCTCTACCTCGCCTATCTGTCGCTCGGCTTTCTGGCGGCGTCCGGATTCGGCGTGGTGCTGGACTATACGCTGGCGAGGCTCGGCCCCCGCATCCTGAATGACCTCCGCGAGCGCATGTTCCGCAAGATCAACAACATCGATGCCCGCGAACTCGCCAGTTCCAACTCCGACGAAATCATCGCGCACTTCTCCAACGACATCACCGTGGTGGAAAAGGCCGTCATTTGGGCGGTGCCTGGGCTGTTTTCCAAAGGCCTGATCCTGATCGGCTCGGTCGCGGTGGCCTTCACGCTGGACTGGCAACTGGCGTCCGTCACGCTGGTCTCGCTGGTGGTCGCATTCTGGCTGCCCCGCGGCATCAGCAGGCGCGCCGTGCGGTTCAACTACGAACGCGGCGCGAAGGATGCGCGGCTTGCCCATATCGTCAAGGAAACCCTGCTGATGCAGCGGGTGGTCCGCATCTTCGGTCTGCGTGACCTGCGCTCGAAACTGTTCGCCGGGCAATTGGGCCAGCTTCTCGGGGCGAGCTACAATCAATATTTCTCGTCCGGGCTGGTGGGCCGCCTGACCAGTTTCGGCGTCAGCGCCGCGCAGCTGCTGGTGATCGGGCTCGGCGCCGTGCAGTCTGTTGACGGGCTGGTGTCCTCCGGCACGATCGTGGCGTTTATCACGCTGCTGATCACCATCGGGGGTGCCGCCGGCTTCATCGGCGCCCAGCTGCCGCTGCTGATTCAGGGTGTCGGCGGTCTCGAGCGGGCGCAAGAGCTGCTCGGCAAGCCCGATGCCGCGCCGGATCCGGAACGGCCGGAATCGATCGGCGGCGTGGTGCATTCGCTGCAGTTCGACGAGGTCAGCTTCAGCTACGACGGCAGCAGCCAGGTGCTCGACAAAGTATCCATGTCCATCAATTGCCCGCGACGGGTGATGGTGGTGGGACCGTCCGGCTCCGGCAAGTCGACCATCCTGCGCCTGATCGAGAACCAGTTCTCTCCCGGCAGCGGTCATGTCCGGTTCAACGGCGTCGACCTGCGGCTGCTCGGCGAAGCACAGGTCCGCTCGCTGATCTCGCTGGTGCCGCAGGACACCATGCTGTTTCAGACCTCCGTGCGCGAGAACATCCGCATGGGCAAGGGCGATGCCACCGACGCCGAGGTCGAGGCCGCGGCCAAGGCGGCCGACATCCACCCCGTCATCATGTCGTTGCCCGATGGCTACGACACCGATGTCGGCGAAGGCGGCAGCAAACTCTCCGGCGGGCAACGCCAGCGCCTCGCCATCGCCCGCGCCATCGTGCACAACCCGCAGATCATGCTGCTCGACGAGGCCACCTCGGCGCTCGATTCCGCGAGCCGCGTCGCGGTGGAGCAGACCCTGCGCAAGGTTACGGCCGGGCGCACCGTGGTCGCCGTCACCCACGACCTCACCCAGTGTGAGCACGCCGATCTCGTTTATGTGGTCAAGGCCGGCCGCATGGTCGAGAGCGGCACTCACAAGTCGCTGCTCGCCGCGGCCGGCGTCTATGCGGATCTGTGGCAGCGCAGCGTGATCGCCGGGGCCGAAGGCGCCGTTTCTCGTGATCAACTGCTCGACCGGCTGCGCCAGCGTCCCATCCTCAAGGACGTGCCGGCCGAGTTCGTCGAACGCCTGCTCGCCCGCATGACGGTAGAAGCGGTTGCCTCTGACACCGTGCTGATCGAGGACGGCAAGCCGGCCGACCGCCTGATCATCATGACCCAGGGCGAGGCACGGCAGAGCATCCGTCTCTCGGATGGCACCTTCATGGCGGTGGAAGCGCTCGAAGCGGGGGATGCGATCGGCGAATATGCGGCGCTGGAAAACGCCGAAGAGTTCACCCGCGTGGTGACGCGAAAAGCCTGCCAGTTGCTGACGATCGATTCCGCAGCGCTTCGGGCGCTGCTCGCCGAGGAACCTGCCATCGCGCAACGGATCGTGGCGGTGCTAGTGTCGCGCCACCAGGCCATGACGCAATACTGCGCCTGGCAGAAGCTGCAGCAGCATGCGCCGCCGCAATGAGTCCCGAGGCGCCCGCCGGCACCATCGCCACCCGCCTCGCTGCGCTCGCCGCGGCGCCCGACAGCCGCTGGTCGATCCGCTTTCTCGACAGCGCCGGCGCGGTCTCCGAACGCTGCGGCGCGGCAGAGCTGGCGGCGCGGGCCGCCGTCGTGGCGGGCTTTCTGGAGCGGCAGACCGCGCCGGGCGCGCCGGTGCTGCTGGTGTTCCAGCCGTCGGTCGATTTCCTGGTGGCGTTCCTCGCCTGCCAGTGGTCGGGACGTCTCGCCGTGCCGATCAACCCGCCGCGCCGGCACCGGCTGATTGAGCGGCTGCAAGCGGTCGCCGCCGACAGCGGCGCCGCGGTGGCGCTGACCGGCGGCGGCGTCGCGGAGCAGTCGGCGCTGTGGCAGGCCGACAGCGCGGTGCTCGCGGCGATCCGCTGGCAGGACATCGGCGACATCGCCAGCGATCCCGCGCAGGCCACGCCGCTGCGCGAGGTCGATCCCGCCGCGACCTGCTTCATCCAGTATACTTCCGGCTCGACCGCGCTGCCCAAGGGCGTGGAAGTGAGCCACGCCAATCTGATGGCGGATATGGCGCGGATGCAGCATGCCTGGGGCCTGTCACCATCGAGCACGATGGTGACGTGGCTGCCGGCCTTCCATGATCTCGGTCTGATTTTCGGCCTGTTGCAGACGCTGTTCACCGGCTGTCCGGTGGTGCAGATGGCGCCGAACAGTTTTCTGCAGCGTCCGCTGCTGTGGCCGGAAGCGATCAGCCGCTTCCGCGGCACCCACACTGCGGCGCCGAGCTTCGCCTACGATCTCTGCAGCCGCCGGATTCCGCCCGAGCAGCGCGAGGGGCTCGATCTCTCCAGTCTGGTGATGGCGATGAATGCCGCCGAGCCGATCGATCCGCAGGTGATGGACAATTTCGTCGAAACGTTCGGCCCGCATGGCTTCAGCGGCACGGCCTTCGCACCGGCCTACGGCCTTGCGGAATCGACGCTCGCCGTGACAGCGAGCCCGGTGGGTGTGGCGCCACGGCTGTTCACGCTCAATGCGGCCGCTTTAGAGGACGGGCGGATCGCTTTGGATGGTGTCGTTGCGCGACGGACCGCGATCGCCGGCTCCGGCACGCCGCTGGCCGACGTCACCATCGCCATCGTCGATCCCGCGACCGGACGCCGCCAGCCTGCCGACCGGGTCGGCGAAATCTGGCTCGGCGGCCCGACCATCGCGCGCGGCTACTGGCGACGGCCGGAAGAGAGCGCTGCTACTTTCGGGGTGCAGATCGCCCGTGAAGACGATCCGATCGGATATCTTCGCACTGGTGATCTCGGTGCGATGATCGGTAACGAACTATGCGTCACCGGCCGCATCAAGGATCTGATCATCCTGTCGGGAGCCAATCACTATCCGCAGGATATCGAGCGGGCGGCGCAAGCCGCTCATCCGGCGCTGCGTGTCGACGGCGGCGCCGCGTTCAGCATTGCCGGCGACCAGGGCGCGGAACAGGTGGTGCTGGTGCAGGAACTCGAACGTACTCAGCGCCGCACCGACCCGGCGCCATTGTTCAGCGCGATCAGCGCGGCGGTGTGGCAGACGCTGGAGCTTCAGCTGTCACGCATCGTGCTGGTGGAGCCGGGCGCGGTGCTGCGCACCTCCAGCGGCAAGATCCAGCGCGCCGCCAACCGCCAGGCGTGGCGTGACGGAGCGCTTGCCGTGATCGCCGAATGGCGCGTCGCGCGGGACCAGATTCGTGAGCCCGTGCCCGGGACTATCGGATCGCCGCCGCCGGGCGACGCGGCGGCGCTCGATCGATGGCTGCGAATTTGGTTGTCGCGGCGGCTCGAACTGCCGCTGTCGGAGCTGCGGGGGGATCGCGGCGTCGGCGAACTCGGCCTCACCTCAGTCGATGCCGTCGAATTGGCCGGCGCGCTCGGCGCGCATCTCGGCCGTAAGCTGCCGCAGACTCTCGCCTATGATCATCCGACGATCAACGCCATGGTGGCGCATCTGTGCGGATCGCCACCCGCGTCCCCGGCTCCAAGTCCGCCACCGGCCTCCGGCGGCGATTTGGAAGAGCTGTTGTCGATGATCGAGGGAGACGGCCGTGGCGACCACTGAGGACCGGCGCGCCAACCTTACCCAGCGCCTGGGCCGGCTGCGTCCGGAGCAGATCACCGAGTTGATGCTCGCACTTGAAGGCCGCATCGACGCGCTCAGAACCGAGACGGCGCGGGTCAGCCAGCCATTGGCGATCGTCGGGCTTGCCGCCCGTTTCGCCGACGCCACCTCGGCGCAGGCCTATGGCAAGATGCTGTTCGAAGGGCGCGACGCGGTTCGTGCTGCGCCTGCGGATCGGCCGGAGCGCGACGGATTGCCGCCGGGAGGGTATCTCGACGGCGTCGATCGTTTCGACGCCGCCTTCTTCGGGCTGCGGCCGGCCGAGGCCGACGCCATGGATCCGCAGCACCGCCTGGCACTGATGCTGGCGTGGCAGGCGCTGGAGGACGCCGGCTATGCGGATGCCGCACGGCGCCCGCGCGCGACCGGGGTTTTCCTCGGCCTCGGCGCCAACGATTACGACGCCCGATTTCATGACACCGATCGCCTGTCGCCTGCGGCGATTCTGGGCAATGCCGGATCGATCGCCGCCGGACGCATCAGCCACTGGCTCAACATCAGCGGCCCCGCATTGGTGATCGACACCGCCTGTTCGTCGTCACTGGTGGCGGTTCATGCGGCCTGCCGCGCGTTGCGCGCGGGCGAATGCGACCTTGTGCTCGCCGGCGGCGTCAACCTGGTGCTGGACGCGGCTGTCACTGCGGCGCTCGCCGCCGCCGGGATGCTGGGCCCCGGCCATGCCTGCCGCACCTTCGACGCCGCAGCCGATGGCTATGTGCGCGGCGAGGGCGGCGGGCTCGTGGTGCTGAAACGGCTGGCCGACGCCGAGCGCGATGGCGACGCCATCCGCGCTGTCATCCGCGGCTCCGCGATCAATCATGACGGGCATTCCAGCGCACTCACCGCGCCGAACGGCGCTGCCCAGCAGGCGGTGATCGCCGCCGCGCTCGCCGATGCGGGCCTGTCACCGCGCGATGTGCAGGCCGCGGAATGCCACGGCACCGGCACGCTGCTCGGCGATCCGATCGAGGTGCAGGCGCTCGCCGCCGCCTATGGGGCGGATCGCAGCGCGCCCTTGTTGCTCGGCTCGGCCAAGACCAATATCGGACATCTGGAGGCTGCGGCCGGCATCGCCGGGCTGATCAAGATGGTGCTGGCGCTGGAGGCCGGACGGCTGCCGGCGACGCTGCACCAGTCGAAACCCAATCCGCGGATTGCCTGGAACGATCTTCCCGTCCGCGTCGTCGACCGGGCGATGGATTGGCCGGCCGGTATGCGGCGAGCCGGGGTGAGCAGCTTCGGCTTTTCCGGCACCAATGCACATCTGATTGTCGAGCAGGCGCCGCCGACCGTGGCGGCCACGGCCGAACAGACTCTGCCGATCATTTTGGCGTTGTCCGCGCGCGATGAAAGTGGGTTGCGCCGGCTCGCCGCTGAGCTTGCAGATCATCTGGCCGCTGATCCGCAGACGCCGCTGGCGGGCTTGGCCGCGACCCTTGCGACAGGTCGCGGGCGCTTCGCCCATCGCGCCGCCTGCCTGGCGCGGTGCCACGACGAAGCGCTCGCGGGTCTGCGGAGCATTGCCGAGGGCGAGCAACCCATCGCCGGGGCTAGCGGCCTTGCGGGGTCCGGACGGCCGAAGATCGCCTTCCTGTTTTCCGGGCAGGGCAGCCAGTGGCCCGGCATGGCGGCGGACTTGTATGCCGCCGACCCGATCTTCCGCGATCGGCTGGACGCCGCCGCGCATCGGCTTGGTACCGATCCCGCTGCGCTTCGATTCGATCAGGTGGCGGGCGGCCGGGCGGCCGACACGGCCGAGGTGCAGCCGGCGCTGTTCGTGCTCGAATATGCGCTGGCCGAGCGTCTTGCGTCCTTCGGGGTCACGCCCGACATCGTGGCCGGGCACAGCCTTGGCGAATGGACCGCCGCTTGTGTCGCCGGGATGCTGCCGTTCGAGATCGCGCTCGACGTGGTGGCCGCGCGTGGCCGGCTGATGGGCGCGCTGCCGGGCGACGGCGAGATGGCGGCGGTGTTCGCGCCGATCACGCGCGTCGCGCCGCTGATCGATCGTTTCGGTTCACGCCTCGACATCGCCGCGTTGAATGCGCCGGACGAGGTGGTGGTGTCGGGCGACAAGGCGGCGATCGCGTCAATACTCACAGATCTGGACGCCGCAGCAATTAGCTGCCAGCGCATCGCCACCAGCCACGCCTTCCATTCGCACCTGATGGACGCCGCGGTGGCGCCGTTCGAGCAGGTGGTGCGCGACGCCGGCTTGGCGGAGCCGCGGCTGGCGATGGTCTCCAACCTGACCGGGACGCTGGCGGCTGACTTCCTGGACCCGGCCTATTGGGGGCAGCAGATCCGCCAGCCGGTGCGGTTTGGCGACAGCCTCGACAGCATCGCCGCCCAGGGTGCGGATGTGGTGGTCGAGATCGGCCCCGCCGCGACCCTGGTCGGCTTTGCCCAGCGCGCACCTGGTTTCCAGGGCAAGGCGACGCACTTCATCCCGACGATGCGCCGCAATCGTGCGGCGGCCGATACTCTGGCGCTCGCGCTCTGCCGGCTGTTCGCTGCGGGGCTCGACATCCGCTGGCCGTCGAGCGGCGCGGCGCGCGTCAGCTTGCCGGGTTATCCCTTCGCCGGTGAGCGGCATTGGATCGCCTCGTCGCCGCACCGGCCGGCTGTCCCGCAACAAGCCGTTTCCGCAGCGCCGGTGTATCAGCCGGCGGCGACGCCAGCGCTCAGCCGCGAAGAAGTGCGCGCCGGCATCGCCGCGAGTCTGCGGCGCAGCCTGCAACTGGACGAGGCGGCGCTGGCCGGCGATGCCGGCTTCTTCACGCTCGGGGTGGATTCGCTCGCGCTGATGGAAGCGATTTCCACCCTCGAACGGCGCTGGAAAGTAGCCATCCCGCGCCGCGAATTGTTCGAGACGCTGACCACGCCACGCGCGCTGCTGCAGCGCGTCGTCAGCGAAGTGGAGGCCCGTGCGCCTGCAACGGCCGCCGCGCCCGAGGCCATAGGACAAGTAAAAAGCGAGTCCACGCCTGCATCGCGCCCCGTGGCGCGCATCGCGCCGGCGGCGGCGCCGTCTGAGCCGATCAGCGCGGAAGGAGCGGCCTTCATCGCGGAGTTCGCCGCCACCTACGGCGCCACCCGGCGAGCCTCACGCCAGCAGCGCGAAACTTTTGGCGCCGTGCTGGCTGATAGTCGCGCGGTGGCGGGCTTCCGGCCCGAGACCAAGTCGATGCTCTACCCGATCATCGGCATCAAAGGGCAGGGCAGCCACATCGTCGACGCCGACGGCAACGACTATGTCGACCTGACCATGGGGTTCGGCGTGCAATTGTTCGGCCACAACCCGCCGATGGTGGTCGAGGCCATGCTGCACCAACTCGGCGAGCAGGGTCTGTTCCTCGGGCCGCAGGCGGAGAAGGCCGGTGAGGCTGCGACGCTGATCGCCCGACTCACCGGCAATGAGCGGGTATTGTTCTGCAACACCGGGACCGAGGCGGTGATGACGGCGCTCCGCCTCGCCCGCCATGCCACCGGCCGCCCGCTGGTGGCGATGTTCGCCGGCTCCTATCACGGCCATTTCGACGGCACGCTGGCGCGCGCCGCCGATGGTGGCAGCCTGCCGCTCGCCAGCGGCACGCCGCTCGGCATGCTGGCCGATGTGGTCGTGCTGGACTATGCCGATCCGGAGGGCAGCCAGGCCGCGCTGGAGGCGCTGTCGGACCGGCTCGCGGCGGTGATCGTCGAGCCGGTGCAGAGCCGGCGCCCGAGCCTGCAGCCGCGCGATTTTCTGCAATGGCTGCGCGGCTTCACCAGCCGGGCCGGCGCCGCGCTGATCTTCGACGAAGTGCTGCTTGGGTTTCGTGTGGCGTGTGGCGGGGCGCAGGCCTGGGCCGGAGTGCGCGCCGATCTCGTCACCTATGGCAAGATCGTCGGCGGCGGCCTGCCGATCGGCGTCGTCGCCGGCGGCCGCGCCTTCCTCGACGGCATCGACGGCGGCCAATGGCCGCTGGAGGGCATTGGTAGTCCGCAGGCCGAGCGAACCTTCTTCGCAGGCACTTTTAATAAGAACCCACTCGCGATGGCCGCCGCAACGGCGGTACTCACCTATTTGGACGCCTCCGGTCCCGCCTTGCAGGAGCGCCTCAACGCCAAGACCGACAAGTTTTGCCGCGACCTCAATGCGACGCTCGAACAGGACGGCAGCGCCTTGCGGGTCGAACATTTCTCCTCGGTGCTGCGCTTTGCGGGCGCCAGCGATCTGTTCTACAGCCAGCTGATCTCGCGCGGCGTTTATGTCTGGGAAGGGCGGACCTGCTTCCTCTCCACTGCGCATACCGATTCCGATCTCGACCAGGTGGCGCAGGCGGTGCGCGACAGCGCCCGCGCGCTGACGGCGGTCGGACTGATGGGCTCGTCGCCGCGGCCGAAACAGCCCACGACTATCGCCACGTCGCCGGGACAGCAGGCGCTCTGGACGCTCGCCGCATTCAGTCCCGAAAGTGCTGCGGCCTATAACCAGACGCTGGTGCTGAATTTCGAAGGCCCGCTCGAGCCGCCGACGCTGCGGCGCGCGCTGGCCGATCTGGTGGCGCGGCACGATAGCCTGCGGATGAGTTTTGCGCAGGGCGGCGCCGAAGCCCGCATCGGCAAGGCCGCCACGGTCGCGTTGGACGAAGCCGACCTGCCGGATGCCGAGGCTGCTGCGGCCTGGGTGCGGGCCGCGGCGGCGCGGCCGTTCGAGCTTGCGGAGGACCGATTACTGAGAGCCGCTCTGCTGCGGATCGGCGCGGCGGAGTGCACGCTGGTGCTGATCCAGCCGCACATCGTCACCGACGGCTGGTCCATGCAGGTGCTCGCCAACGACCTCGGCCGGCTCTATTCGGCTCGCCTCGCAGCGACCCCGGCGAGCCTGCCGGCGCCGGTGAGCTATCACCGCTTCGCGGATTTTGCCCGCGCGGCGGCCGCCGACCCGGAGGCCGCGGCGCATTGGAAAGCCGTCTTCGCAAGCCTGCCCCAACCACTCGATCTTCCCGTCGACCGGCCGCGGCCGCCGCTGCAGACTTTTGCCGGCGGGCGCATCTCTGCGCTGCTACCGCCGACCCTGGCCGATCGACTCGCGGCGCAGGCGCGGGCGCTGGATTGCTCGCTGTCCACGCTGTGCCTCGCCGCCTATGGACGGCTGCTGGCGGAACTCTCCGGGCAAGACGACTTGGTCGTCGCGATCTTTGCCGCCGGCCAGCCCATGATTGGAGCGCCGGGATTGACCGGCTATTGCATCTCCACTGTGCCGGTGCGGCTTGTGGGCATCGGCGGCGCGGATGCGCTCGGCGTGACCCGCGCGGCGATGGCGCAGGCGATGGCCTATCCGGCCTATCCGCTGTCCGCCATCGTCAAGGCGAGCGGCGGACGCCGTGACCCGTCGCGCCCGCCGTTGGCGAGCGTCTCTTTCAACCTCGATCGCCTGGAGGCGTTGGCCGCGTTCGGCGACCTCGCGCCAAAAGCCAGCGCCAACGCCCACGCCAGCGTGCGCTGGGACCTCAACTGGAATCTCCAACTCAGCGAGGCGGGGCTCGCCATCGAGGCTCACTATAACACGGCGCTGTTCGATGCCGCCCGGGTGGAGGGCTGGGTCGCGCGCTATCGCGAGCTATTGGACAGCATCGGTGCCGACTGTTCGGAAACCACCTCGCCGCAGGTGCCGATCAGCATCGCCAACTACGTGGCAAAATGGGCTTTGCAGCGCCCCGATGCGCCAGCGGTGATCGACAGGGATGGGACGCTGAGTTGGTCGACCTTCGCGCGGGTCAGCGAAAATCTCGCAATGCAACTTGCCGCGCTTTGCGTCGGACGCGGCGACCGCGTCGCCTTCTGCCTGGAGCGCGGCGCGGGCCCCCTGGTGGCGATGGCGGCCGCCAGCGGGCTCGGCGCGGCCTTCGTGCCGCTCGAGCCGGAGCACCCCGCCGCTCACCGCGCCACGCTTCTCGCCGAATCCGGCGCCAGGGTGCTGGTCACGGATGCATCGACGCAGGGCGAGACGGCCTCGATTCCGACGCTGGGTTGGAGCCGCGATGCACCCGCTGTGACGGCGCCGCCGCGCGTTGCGTGCGGCGCTTCGGATCTCGCCTACATCCTGTTCACCTCCGGCTCCACCGGGCGGTCGAAGGGAGTTATGGTGTCCTGCGGCGGACTCCACACCTATGCGGACGCCATGCTGCGCCGGCTGTCGATGCCCGGCCCGCTGGTGTTTTCGATCGTCACCTCGTTCGCCGCCGACCTCGGCTACACCAGCGTGATTGGCGCGGTGGCCTCCGGCGGCACGCTCAATGTCGTGGATGCGGCCACCGCGCGCGACCCCGCCGCCTTGATCGCCCGGATGGCGCAGGCGCCGGCCGACGTGCTGAAAATCGTCCCCAGCCATCTCGCGGCGCTGCTGACGCATCCAGACGCCGCCGCGGTGCTGCCGCGGCGCGCGCTGATCTGCGGCGGCGATGTGCTCACCGTCGCGCTGGTGCAACGGCTCGCGGCGCTGCGGCCCGAGATGCGCATCTTCAATCATTACGGCCCCACCGAGACCACCATCGGCTGCACCATGGTGGAAGTCACCAAGGCGGTCGCCAGCGCGCTGGCGGATGGCCGCGTGCCGATCGGCCATGCGCTCGACGGCGCCGTCGTAGAGATCGTCGACGGCGACGGCACGGCGCTTCCGGCCGGCGAGACCGGCGAGATCCGCGTCAGCGGCGCGGGCGTGGCGCTGGGCTATCTGGCGCCGGCCGCCGACGCCGCGTCCGGCTTCATTCGCCGCGCCGACGGCGCGCGCGCGTATCTCACCGGCGATCTCGGCAGCATGGATGCCGACGGCCTCGTCAGTTTCCTCGGCCGCAACGATGACATGGCAAAAATCCGTGGCCATCGGGTCGATCCCAACGGGGCGGCAGCCGTGCTGCGCGCCTGCCCGGGGGTGTCGGATGCGGCCGTGCTGGTCAAACGCGACGACGACGGCGCGGCGCGTCTGCTCGGCGCTGTGGTCGCGCATGGCCAGAGCGCGGACGGCCTCACCACTCTGCTGATCGACCGGCTGCCGGAAGCGCATCGTCCGTCCCGGCTTGTCATCGTCGAGGCATTGCCGCTCACCGCCAACGGCAAGGTGGATCGCAACGCGCTGATGGAGCTGTTTGCCGCGCTGCGCCCCGCCGCCGCCGCTGCGCCGCCGCAAGCCGAAGGCGTGCTTGCTACGGTCCTGATGCTCTGGCGGGAGTTATTCTCCGGCCTCGGAGAGCCCGCGCAGGGGATTGGTCCCGACGATGATTTCTTTGCATTAGGCGGCGATTCCATCATGGCGATCCAGCTTGCCGGCAAGGCCCGCGCGGCCGGCTGGTTGATGTCCCCCACGCAGATCTTCACCGCGCCGACGCCGCGCGCGCTGGCCGGAATCATCGCGCGGGTCTCGGCCCACGCTGTCGAAGATCGCGGGCCGGTCGCAGCGGCGGTGCCGCTGACGCCGATCCAGCACTGGTTCATGGAGATCGAGATGCCCGACCGCAGCCATTGGGCGCTGACGGCGGTGTTCGATCTTCCGATCGGCGCGACTGCGGACGCGATCAACTTCGCTCTCGCGGCGACCGTTCGCCGCCACGATGCGCTACGCGTCCGGCTGTGCGACGGCGACCCGCCGCTGCAGCAGGTGGAAGCAGCCTCCTTCGCGCTCGCATTGCTGCAGCAGCAGCGGGTAGCTGCGGTCGAAGAGTTTTGCGCCGCCGAAGATCGGATGGCCGATCGCCTGGTGGCACAGCTCAACCTCGTTACGGGCCGTCAGTTCGCCGCGGGCCTGATCGAGGCCGGCGCCGCGAAGCGCCTCGTTGTGGCCGTGCATCACCTGGTGTTCGACATGGTGTCCTGGGCGGTCCTGGCTGACGATCTCGCCAATGCGCTGTCGGACCCGCCACGGCCTGTGGCGGTTCCCGCGACGGCGTGGTCGTGGTGGTGCCGCCATCAGGCGGCCTCGGTCGGGAATTACGAGGCCGACCGCGTCTACTGGCAGGCGGTGACGGCGCTGCCGGTGGCGGTGCCGCTGGATCATCCGGACGGCGCGGACCTCGAAGGCGAGGCGCAATGTCGCGAGCTGCGACTGAGCACCGAGCTCTGCCAGCCGCTTTTCGCCGATCTCACCGAACGCTTCGGCCACCAGCCGCATGAAAGCGCGCTGGCGCTGGTCGCCCGCGCTCTGGTTGCCTGGACGGGAGGCGCGGTGCAAGTAGAATTGGAAGGGCACGGTCGCGAGCCGGGTGACGCAGACATCGATCTGTCGCGCAGCATCGGCTGGTTCACCACCCGCTATCCGGTGGCGCTGCCGGCGGACGCGACCGACCTTCCGCGCTGGCTTTTGGCGATCAAAGACACCGCCCGTGCGGCGGCCGGGCGGTCGATGGGCTACGGATTGCTACGTTGCGCCGCCGTGCCGCTGACCGGACCGCGGCCGCAACTGTCCTTCAACTACCTCGGCGAGATCAGCCGGTTCGGCCATGCCGGGCTGCCGCTGATCCGGCTCGGCGCGGGCCGCGAGCGGCCGGCGCGGGCGGTTCGTCCCCACCGCTTGGCCTTCAATTGTTGGCAGGATGCCGGCGCTCTCATCGTCCGCTGCGAATTCGGCGCCGGCCATCAGGTCGCGACCATCGAGCGCCTGCTGGATGCGGTCGCTGTCGCGGCGGACGCCTGCCGGTCCGTGGCGGGCGATTCCGAGCGCCGCTATTCGCCGAGCGACTTCTCGGCACTCGACCTCAGCCAGGAGGATCTCGACGCCCTGACCCTCTTCAATTGACAGCGGTCTCTGCTGCTCGAACCGCCGGAACGCCTGCGATCGGCCGGCGTTAGACCAGTCAGGGGGAACAATGGTCGAGGAACACAATGATCGGTCGATCTCGGTCCTGGTCGAGATTGCGCGCAGCGCGGGGATTGATCTCACTGCGGCGCAACGCGCAAAGCTCGATCAGTTGCTGGCCGACGGCCTGATCGAACGCGCAGCTCCCGCCGCGAGCGAGCCCGCGCGATACGCGGTGACCCGCAAGGGGCAGGGCGTGTTGGACGAGCGCGGCATTGGAGCCAATGAATCATGACGGTCGCCGATCGCGCCGTTAGTAGTTTTACTAGTCGGTCGCGGGTTCCGCGCCTTGCAGGCGGCAGGATCGTCGGCGGGCCTGCGCGACAAGCTGACGCGTTGGAGAATACCGCGCTAATCAACAGCTGTATGACGACAGATGCTTCAACAACCATGGGAGACAGCGTGAGCCAGGACCACAAAGCTGAACTCGATCGCCACATGGCCTGGTTCGAAGGCAAGTTGCCGCCGCGCGCGGCAGAAGGCGTCGCCTGGTTGCGCAAACCGTCGTCGAAACTGGTGCGGATTCCCGTCGGCACCGCGCTCGCGGTCGGCGGCGTGTTTAGTTTTCTCCCGGTGCTGGGGCTTTGGATGCTGCCCCTGGGATTGATCCTGATCGCTCAGGATGTTCCGATCCTGCAAGGACCGATCGCCAAAGGCCTGGGCTGGATCGAACAGAAGTGGATGGCGCGGCGCGCGCGCACACTGCGCTAGCAGGATGACTTCGCTGCGAATCTCAACGTTCTTGCTCGCGCAGCATGACACTGTTCGACGCGGTCGTCCTGTTCTTGCTTTTGTTTGAGCATGATGTTTTCCGAAAACCGGGATCTAATTTTCGCGATCGGGCTGTAGCGTCTTGATCGTGCGGGGTGTTTTTTCGAAACGGGATCGGTGCCGGCCGGATCATGCGCGAGCCGTCGCGCAACTACTTGCCCGCGACGCAAACTGTGACCGGGGCGCCGGCCGCGACTCATGCAAGCTGTGACTCAAAAGACAGCCTGCCGTAAGATTCAAGCCGGTCCGCGGACATTGCCCACAGTTTTGACTTCCACGAATCAGCGCGGTGATTCACTTTCGCTTTCCAAGGTCAATCTCGGGAGGCCAATGTATGAACGTCATCGTTTTCGCATCGCGTAAAGGTGGTTCGGGGAAAAGCACTCTGGCTGCGCATCTTGCTGCTCACGTTCACAAGGCAACCAAGCCCTGCCTGCTGATCGACGCAGACCCGCAAGGATCGCTGACGCTGTGGCACAAACTGCGCGGCAGCAACGAACCGCCGCTGAAAGCCGCCACCCGCTCGGTCGGTGAAATCGTCGCCGCGGCCAAGCGCGAGGGCATCGAATGGGTGTTCATCGACACCCCGCCGAACATGGCCCCGGTGGTCGACGACGCGATCCGCAGCGCCACCATGGTGATCATTCCGGCACGCCCCGGCGTGTTCGACGTCAACGCGGGAGACCATTCTGTCGTGCCGCGCCGCGCGCAAGCCCTATGCGGTGGTGATCAACGGCGCACCGGCACGACGTGACGACGTCGAAAGCCGGATCGTGACGTTGGCGCGCGAAGCGCTCGGCAAGTTCCGCGCCCCGGTGTGGACCGGCCAGATCACCAACCGCGCCGATCTGCTGCTGGCGCTGGGCCATGGCGAAGGTGCCAAGGAGTATTCCGCCGAGGGACGCGCGGCGGCCGAGATCGGCCGGCTGTGGGCTGCGATCGAGCGTTCGATCAAGGCGATCCGCGGCGCCGGAACCAGCAACGGCACCATGCACAAGCACGCGGCATAACCGCCGTCCGACATCTTGCGCGCGCGGGCTCCGCGCGTCGTGGTCGTTCCGTCTGAGGCCTGATCCGGCGCGGATGAGGTCCATCGCGGCAATCGAATGAGACGCCCGCTTCAGCTCAACTGCAGCGGATTTTTTGTATGCACCGATGGGAGGAGGGCGCCGCCACCTTGCGATGCGGGCAAAAAAAACCGGGCCCATACGGAGCCCGGCAAGGTCTTGGCCGTCTTAAGGCCGACACATCACCTTCCGGAAGGTTGCCTGCGGCAATCGCCTTCCAAGAGGAAGACTAAAAGTTCGCGTCGCTTGGAGGAGGGGGGACAAGGGGCGACGCTGACTTCCAGCATGCGATGATTATGGTCCGCGGCTCTGCCGCCCCGCAACCACAGGCGCCGCATGTCAGTCATGCAGCGGCGCGCCGTGCTATCAGGACGGCCAGCGCTGCGCCTTGCTGACGACGAAGTCGCGGAACACCTGGACTCGTGCCACCGACTTCAGCTCCTCGGGATAAACGAAATAGGTGTCGAGCTGGATCGAGTCCTGCTCGCCGAACAGCTGCACCAGCCGGTTGTTTTCTTCGACCAGATAGTCCGGCAGCGCGGCGATGCCCAGCCCCTGCTGGCAGGCGCGGATCACGCCGAGAATGTTGTTGACCTTGAAATACGGCTCGCGCGGGCCGGCGCCGTTGCGCCCGGCATCTATCAGCCAGTTGCGGTTCTGCAGATACGGCGGAACCTGGGTGTCGCCGAGGATGATCAGCCGGTGGTGGTCGAGTTCTTCCAGCGTGCGCGGGGTGCCGAAATGCTTGATGTATTCCGGCGCGCAATAGGCGTGAAAGCCGATCGAGAACAGCTTGCGCTGGATCAGGTCGGGCTGGGTTGGTTTGCGGGTGCGGATCGCGACGTCGGCTTCGCGCATCGAGAGGTCGAGTTCTTCGTCGGTGACGATCAGCGAGATGCGGATTTCCGGATACAGCGCGGTGAATTCGCCGAGCCGCGGCACCAGCCAGTGGATGCCGAGCCCCGGCGTAGTGGTGACTTTGAGATCGCCGCTCGGCCGCTCGCGGCTGTCGGTGAGCTTGGCGCGCGCCGCCTGCAGCTGCATGAACACGTCATGCGCGGTGCGAAACAAAAGGTCGCCCTGCTCGGTCAGGATCAGGCCGCGGGCGTGGCGATGAAACAGCGACACCGCCAGTTCCTGCTCCAGCGCGCTGACCTGCCGCGAGACCGCGGATTGCGACAGCCCAAGCTGCTCGCCGGCATGCGTGAAGCTTCCCGCTTCCGCCGCGGCGTGAAAAACCTTGAGCTTATCCCAGTCCATATCGGTGAATCCGTCATTATTTCGGGCCATGATTATTCCGCCGCTACCCGCTCGCTGGCACTCACCGCGAGGAAGCGCTCGGCTTCCAGCGCGGCCATGCAGCCCAGTCCCGCGGCGGTGACCGCCTGGCGATAGGTTTCGTCGGCGACGTCGCCGGCGGCAAACAGTCCGGGCACTGAGGTCGCGGTGGAATTCGGCGCCACTTCGACATAGCCCGACGGCTTCAGCTTGATCTTGCCCTTGACCAGTTCGGTCGCCGGCGCGTGACCGATGGCGATGAACACGCCGTCGGCGGCGCGCTCGGTCACGGCGCCGGTCTTGACGTTCTTCAGCCGGACATGGGTGACCTTGGTCGGGTTTTCGTCGCCGCAGATCTCATCCACCGCGACGTCCCACACCACCTCGACCTTGGGATTCTTGAACAGCCGGTCCTGCAGGATGCGTTCGGCGCGGAAATGGTCGCGGCGATGCACCAGGGTGACCTTGGTGGCGAAATTGGTCAGGAACAGCGCCTCCTCGACCGCGGTGTTGCCGCCGCCGACCACCACCACCTGCTTGCCGCGATAGAAGAAGCCGTCGCAGGTGGCGCAGGCCGAGACGCCAAAACCCTTGAATTTTTCCTCGGAGGGAATGCCGAGCCAGCGCGCCTGCGCGCCGGTCGCGAGAATCACGGTCTCTGCCAGATAGACCTCGCCGCTGTCGCAGCTCAGCCGGAACGGACGCTGTGACAGGTCGAGGTCGGTGACCAGATCGGTGATGATCCGGGTGCCGACATGGGTCGCCTGCTTCTCCATCTGCTCCATCAGCCAGGGGCCCTGGATCACGTCGGCGAAGCCGGGGTAATTCTCGACGTCGGTGGTGATGGTGAGCTGGCCGCCCGGCTGCATGCCCTGCAGCAGCACCGGCTCCAGCATCGCGCGCGCGGCGTAGATCGCAGCGGTGTAACCAGCCGGGCCAGACCCAATAATTACAACTTTGGCGTGAACAGGGTTAGCCATGGATCATTGATCCCTTTCGTCAGGGAGATGCGGTGCGAGCAAAACGGCTGAGCAGGGCATCGCTTAAGAACAGCGGAACTTCCTCGTCGTGGCTTGGTTCTGGATTTCTCCCCAGACGTGAGTGGGTCGTTCAAGAGAGCTTCAGAACCGAGCTCGCAGCGAGACGGGCTGGTGGCCGTTGGTCCGGGTCACTCACGTGACGAGGAACCGGCGAGGATCGGCCTCAGGACACCATTCGCAACTCTAAGTCATCTGGGGAGCTATGCAAGATTTGCAATCCATATCGGCAAATTTTCCCCTAACTTTGCTTTTATGCACCGCTCGCGAAATAAAATTACGCAAAGCTGTGGCACTGCGCTAAAACTGTTGCCGATTTACCCCCTCGCGGGCGACCGGGAATGCAAGCGCGTGTCCAAGAACCTTGATGAAATCGATCTGAAGATCCTCGGCGAGATCCAGGCGGATGGCCGGATCACCAATGTCGAACTGGCCAAGCGAGTCGGCATTTCGCCGCCGCCGTGCCTGCGGCGGGTGCGGACCCTGGAGGAGGAGGGCTATATCCAGGGCTATCGCGGCCTGCTCGATCCTGGCCGGCTCGGCTTCGACGTCACGGTGTTCGCCTCGGTGCATCTGTCGAGCCAGGCCGAAGCCGACCTGCGCGGCTTCGAGGAGTTCGTGCGCAATCAGCCTTTGGTGCGCGAATGCTGGATGTTGTCCGGCGAGGTCGATTTCATCCTGAAATGCGTCGCGCCTGACATGGCCACGTTCCAGCACTTCGTCGCGCATCTCACCGCCGCGCCGCATGTCCGCAACGTCCGCACCTCGCTGGTGCTGCGCAACTCGAAATACGCCGCCGCGGTGCCGCTGGAATTGAAGCTGAGTTAGAATTGAAGCCGCGCTAACTCCCGGCGAGATCGCGCATTCGGGACGCGTCACTGCCAGGCCGTCATTCCGGGGCGCGAGAGCGTTTAGCTCGAGCGAACCCGGAATCTCGCTCCACACGGCAGCCTCTCGCACCCCGCGGCAAGATTCCGGGTTCGCTCGCCCAAACGGGCTCGCGCCCCGGAATGACGAACCGATTGTGATTTAGGCGAGGCGGCGAAGCGTGCGCGAGGCCGCGCAACAAAAAAGGACCGCGCAGCAAAGCACCGCGCCGCAGCAACGCGCCGCAGCAAAAAGGGCCGCATCGCTGCGGCCCCCGAAATGCTCATATCACACAGGAACGATAATCCCGACGCGATGCCTCGCGCCGTAACTTCGGCGCCGTAATCTCGGCGCGCTCGCTCAGCGCCACTCGACCTTGGTGATCTCATAAGCCTTGGCGCCGCCGGGGGCGACGACCTCGACGGACGCGCCTTTCTTCTTGCCGATCAGCGCCCGCGCCAGCGGCGAGGTGATCGAGATGCGGCCCTTCTTGGCGTCGGCTTCCGGCTCGCCGACGATCTGCCACACCGCCTTCTTCTCGGTGTCCTCGTCGATCAGCGTGACGGTGGCGCCGAACTTGATGGTGTCGCCGCTGAGCTTGCTGATGTCGATGATGTCGGCGCGCGCCAGCTTGTCCTCGAGCTCCGCGATGCGGCCCTCGTTATGGGACTGTTCTTCCTTGGCGGCGTGATACTCGGCATTTTCCGAAAGGTCGCCATGCGAGCGCGCCTCGGCGATGTGCTCGATGATGCGCGGACGATCCACCGACTGGCGCTGCTTCAATTCGACTTCGAGGGCGGCATAACCGCCCGCGGTCATTGGTACCTTTTCCATCATCGATCTTCGTCCTTCAACGTGTTCGTCACGTGGCACGAGATGTGGCTCACACGAAACGGTTATCGGTCTGGTGACCTGATCCGGCCTGGCAATCTCACCGCGATCCTGGGGTGACCGCAAGCGCCGAAGCAGAACATTCCCACGGCTGGCGGGTTCCCGTCCTGCCGGCTATCTCGCCTATCAGGGGCCGGGCCTTCTGGCCCGCCGCGTGATCAGGTGTCGGAAAAGTAACTCTGCAGGGTACGGACCTCAAGGTCCCCACCAAGGTAGGCCCGGATGCCCTGCGCGGCGGCGACCGCCCCCGAAAGAGTGGTGTAATACGGAACTTTATGCAAGAGGGCAGCGCGCCGCAGCGACCGGCTGTCGGCCAGCGCCTGGGGTCCTTCGGTGGTGTTGAACACCAGCTGGATCTCGCCATTGGTGATGGCGTCGACGATGTGCGGCCGGCCTTCCAGCACCTTGTTGACCTTTTCGGCCGGAACGCCGTTGTCGGACAGGAAGCGCTGGGTGCCGGAGGTTGCCAGCACCCCGAAGCCGAGCGAGCACAACAGCTTCACGGCCTCCAGGATGCGGGTCTTGTCGCCCTCGCGGACCGACACGAACACCGTGCCCTTGCGCGGCACGCGGGTGCCGCCGCCGAGCTGGCTCTTGGCGAAGGCGATCTCGAACGAGCGGTCGATGCCCATCACCTCGCCGGTGGAGCGCATCTCCGGGCCGAGCACGGTGTCGACGCCGGGGAAGCGGGCGAACGGAAACACCGATTCCTTGACGCCGACATGGTCGCGCTTGGGCTTTTTCAGATCGAGGTCGGCGAGCTTCTCGCCGGCCATGATCCGTGCGGCGAGCTTGGCCACCGGAATGCCGACCACCTTGGCGACGAACGGCACGGTGCGCGAGGCGCGCGGGTTGACCTCGAGCACGTAGATGTCGCCGTCCTTAATAGCGTATTGCACGTTCATCAGCCCGACCACGTCGAGGCCGAGCGCCAGATCGCGGGTCTGCCGCTCCAGCTCGGCGATCATCGGGGCGTCGAGCGAATGCGGCGGCAGCGAGCAGGCCGAGTCGCCGGAGTGGATGCCGGCCTCCTCGATGTGCTCCATGATGCCGACGATGAAAGTGTCCTTGCCGTCGCACAGGCAGTCGACGTCGATCTCAATGGCGTCCGACAGATAGCGGTCGAACAACAACGGATTGGTGCCGAGCACGGTGTTGATCTGCCCGGTCTTGTCGTTCGGATAGCGCGCCTTGACGTCGGCCGGCACCAGCTCCGGCAGCGTGCCGAGCAGATAATCGCCGAGCTGGGATTCCTCGCGGATGATCTGCATGGCGCGGCCGCCGAGCACGTAGGACGGACGCACCACCAGCGGCAGGCCGAGTTCGGCGGCGACCAGTCGCGCCTGCTCGACCGAATAGGCGATGCCGTTCTTCGGCTGCTTCAGTTTCAGCTTGTCGAGCACGCGCTTGAAGCGGTCGCGGTCTTCGGCGAGGTCGATGGCGTCCGGAGAGGTGCCGAGGATCGGCACGTTGGCGGCTTCCAGCGCGCGCGCCAGCTTCAGCGGGGTCTGGCCGCCGAACTGCACGATGACGCCGTGCAGCGTGCCGTTCTTGCGCTCGGTGTCGATGATCTCCAGCACGTCTTCGGCGGTCAGCGGCTCGAAATACAGCCGGTCCGCGGTGTCGTAATCGGTCGACACGGTTTCCGGGTTGCAATTGATCATGATCGATTCATAGCCGGCGTCGTGCAGCGCGAAGCAGGCGTGGCAGCAGCAGTAATCGAACTCGATGCCCTGGCCGATGCGGTTCGGACCGCCGCCGAGGATGATCACCTTCTTCTTGTCGGACGGCGCGCTTTCGTCGGCGGGGGCGCCCGCGAACGGCGACTCGTAGGTCGAGTACATATACGCAGTGGGCGAGGCGAATTCCGCGGCGCAGGTGTCGATCCGCTTGAACACCGGGCGGACGCCGAGCGCATGGCGCTGTGCCTTGACGTCGGCTTCGGTGGTCTTGGCCAGCACCGCCAAGCGGGCGTCGGAGAAGCCCATGGCTTTCAAGGTGCGCATGCCGAAGGCGTTGCCGGGCAGGCCGCTCGACTTCACCTTGGCTTCCATGTCGACGATGCCGCGCAATTCCGACAGGAACCAAGGATCGATCTTGCAGGAGGTGAAGATGTCTTCGTCGCTCCAGCCGAGCCGCATCGCCTGCGCCACCTGCAACAGCCGGTCGGGCGTCGGCGTGCCGAGCGCGGCGCGCACCGCGTTCTTGTCGTCGCTGCGCCCCAGCCCCTCGATCTCGATCTCGTCGAGCCCGGTGAGCCCGGTCTCCAGCCCGCGCAGCGCCTTCTGCAAGCTTTCCTGAAATGTCCGGCCGATCGCCATCACTTCGCCGACCGACTTCATCGAGGTGGTCAGCGTGGTCGAGGCGCCGGGGAATTTCTCGAACGCAAAGCGCGGAATCTTGGTGACCACATAATCGATGGTCGGCTCGAACGACGCTGGCGTGGCGCCGCCGGTGATGTCGTTGGCGATCTCGTCGAGCGTGTAGCCGACCGCGAGCTTGGCGGCGACCTTGGCGATCGGAAAGCCGGTGGCCTTGGACGCCAGCGCCGAGGAGCGCGACACCCGCGGGTTCATCTCGATCACCACCATGCGACCGTCGGCCGGATTGACGCCGAACTGCACGTTGGAGCCGCCGGTCTCGACGCCGATCTCGCGTAGCACCGCCAGCGAGGCGTCGCGCATGATCTGGTATTCTTTATCCGTCAGCGTCAGGGCCGGGGCCACGGTGATGGAATCGCCGGTGTGCACGCCCATCGGGTCGAGGTTCTCGATCGAGCAGACGATGATGCAATTGTCGTTTTTATCGCGCACCACCTCCATCTCGTACTCTTTCCAGCCGAGCACGGATTCTTCGATCAGCACTTCGTTGGTCGGCGAGGCGTCGAGCCCGCGCTCGATGATGTCGAGGAATTCTTCCTTGTTGTAGGCGATGCCGCCGCCGGTGCCGCCCATCGTGAAGGACGGCCGGATGATCGCCGGCAGGCCGATCTCGGACAGCGCCATCAGCGCCGAGCCCAGCGCCTGTTCCTGGTAGCGCTTGCGGCGGTCGTTTTCGCCGAGCACCCATTGCCGCTCGAACGCGGCCAAAGCCTCGCCGGAGAGTTTGGCGCGATCTTCGAGATATTTCTCGCGATAGGCCTTCTTCAGCGCAGTGGCGTTGGCGAGCCGCGACTTCGGCGTCTCCAGCCCGATCTTGGTCATCGCCTCGCGGAACAGCTGGCGATCCTCGGCCTTGTCGATGGCGTCCGCCGTGGCGCCGATCATCTCGACGTCGAATTTCTCCAGCGTGCCCTGTTTGCGCAGGGAGAGCGCGCAGTTCAGCGCGGTCTGGCCGCCCATGGTCGGCAATAGCGCGAAGCCGCCGGGAATGACGTGGCGTTCCTTCTCGATGATCTTGGCGACGATCTCGGGCGTGATCGGCTCGATATAGGTGGCATCCGCCAATTCCGGGTCGGTCATGATGGTGGCCGGATTGGAATTGACCAGGACGATGCGGTAGCCCTCGTCCTTCAGCGTCTTCACCGCCTGGGTGCCGGAATAGTCGAATTCGCACGCCTGGCCGATCACGATCGGGCCTGCGCCGATGATGAGAATCGTCGATATATCAGTACGTTTTGGCATTCGGTCTCGCTAGCGCGGCGGGCGGAAATCCGGGCACAAAAAAAGGGCGCGCGGTCGCGCGTCCCTTGCTCACAAGCGCCAGGCTTCCCTCGGCGCGCGGGCTGTCTTTAGACCAGATTCCGCAGCCGGGAAAGACCTATAAGGCTCCCCTCAACCGGCAATTTGGCAGCGTCGGCGGTGCCGGCGCCGCGCCGCAGAAGGAAGCTGCTTCGGAGCGGAGGAACTGGAGGCCCGGCCTGGACTTGAACCAGGATAGGGAGCGTTGCACTGCTCCTGCGTAATCTTCCGCCACCGGGCCGCCGATATCCATACTCCTCACGGCGCGGTGATCCAGGGCCGCCCGGGATTAACCCTAATTGGCCGGCGCGCCGGCAGCGGCGGCAGGATCTGACGCGCCCCGCCTCCGATCACGGATTTGTGGGGCCACTGCCGTAACAAGCGCTGGCCCGCTGCGTATCTTGAGCATTGCCGCAGGCGTCGCGGCGAAAGAGATCAAGGAAGCACCCCATGCGTTCTCCATTCACTCGATTGTTGTTGGGCGTGACCGCCGGTGCGCTGGCGGTGTGGTCGTTCGGTTTCGCGCAAGCCTCCGAAGACGCGGTGCTGGTTCCGCCCCCCGCCGTCGATGTGCAGTCCGCCGACGGCGTGCAGACCGCGGTGATCGCGGGGGGCTGTTTCTGGGGCGTGCAGGGGGTGTTTCAGCACACCGCCGGCGTGCTCAACGCGGTCTCCGGCTATGCCGGCGGCGGCAA
>NZ_DASWPE010000118.1:0-2157 GCF_036404135.1 Rhodopseudomonas sp.
TCGATTCGCAGCGCGACAACGCCTCGCGCGGATTGTTGGCGTGCAGCGTTCCCATCGAGCCGTCATGGCCGGTGTTCATCGCCTGCAACAGATCGAACGCTTCCGGTCCGCGGACTTCGCCGACGATGATCCGCTCCGGGCGCATACGCAGGCAGTTGCGCACCAATTCGCGCATCGTCACCTGGCCTTCGCCCTCGATATTTGGCGGCCGGGTTTCCAGGCGGACGACGTGCGGCTGCTGCAACTGCAGTTCGGCGGCGTCTTCGCAGGTGATGATGCGCTCGTCGTCGTCGATATAATTGGTCAGGCAGTTCAGCAGCGTGGTCTTGCCGGAGCCGGTACCGCCGGAGATCAGCACGTTGGCGCGGCAGCGGCCGATGATCTGCAGGATCGTGGCGCCCTCCGGCGTGATCGCGCCGAACCTGACCAGCTGATCGAGCGTCAGCTTGTCCTTCTTGAATTTGCGGATGGTGAGCGCCGGGCCGTCGATCGCCAGGGGCGGCACGATGGCGTTGACGCGGCTGCCGTCGGCGAGCCGGGCGTCGCAGATCGGCGAGGATTCGTCGACCCGGCGACCGACCTGGCTGACGATGCGCTGGCAGATGTTCAAGAGTTGCTGGTTGTCGCGAAACCGGATTCCGGTGCGCTGGATGCGGCCGGCGACTTCGATGAATACCGTGCCGGCGCCGTTGACCATGATGTCGGAAATGTCGTCGCGCGACAAAAGCGGCTCCAGGGGACCGTAGCCGAGCACGTCGTTGCAGATATCGTCGAGCAGTTCCTCCTGCTCGGCGATCGACATCACGATGTTCTTGATCGCGATGATCTCGTTGACGATGTCGCGGATTTCCTCGCGCGCGGATTCGGCGTCGAGCTTGGCGAGTTGCGCCAGATCGATCGCCTCGATCAAGGCGCCGAAAATCGTCGCCTTGACCTGATAATAGCCGTCGGAGCGCCGGGTTTCGATGGCGATCGCCGCCGATGTCGGCCGCGCCGGGGCCAGCGGCGGCGACGCCACCGCGACCGGCGTCACATCGACCGGCGGACGCAACGCCACGCTGACCGCCGGCTCCGGCGCCGCGCTGGCGGGCTTCGGCAGGCGGCCGTCGTTATCTGTTCCGCTACGCTTACCAAACACGACGATGCTCCACCCGGGATTTATTTAGCCCGCAATTTTTCGAGGAACGGTGCCAGCAACGAGCCGCGCGGTTTCTTGGTCTCGCCGCGGCCGGTCAGGCGCTGGGCGATCTGCAAGAACATCTCGGTGGCGCGGTGGTTGGCGGAGATTTCGGCGATCATCTGGCCGTTGTTGGCGGCCGCGCCGAAGATCTGTGCGTCGAACGGAATGCTGACCACCGGCTGGCTTTCGATCGCCTTGGCGAATTCGTTGGCGTTGATTTCCGGGCGTTTCGGCACGCCGACCTGGTTCAGGCAGTAATGCGGCGGCCGATCGTTCGGCCGCGCCGCCTTCAACAGATCGTACATGTTCTTGGCGTTGCGCAGATTGGCGAGATCCGGCGCCGCCACGATCAGGATGTCGTCGGCTGAGACCAGCGCCCGCTTGGTCCAGCCCGACCATTGATGCGGCACGTCCAGCACGATGCAGGGCATCGTGGTGCGCAAGGTGTCGAAGCTCGAGTCGAAGGCTTCGCAGCCGAAGTCGTAGACCCGCTCCAGCGTCGCCGGTGCCGCCAGCAGGCTGAGGTGGTCGGTGCATTTCGACAGCAGCCGGTCGATGAAGGCGGTATCGACGCGGTCGGGGGAAAACACCGCGTCGGCGATGCCCTGCGGCGGGTCCTGGTTGTAGTCGAGCCCGGCGGTGCCGAAGGCGAGGTCGAGATCCGCCACCACCGAATCCAGCGCCAGGTCGCGGGCGATCGCCCAGGCGACATTGTGCGCGATGGTGGAAGCGCCGACGCCGCCCTTGGCGCCGACCACGGCGATGATGCGGCCGACCGCGCGGGCTTCGGGAGCCGAAAACAATCCGCAGATCGAGCCGACGATCTTGATCGGCGCCACCGGCGCGATCACGTAGTCGCTGACGCCGCGGCGTACCAGCTCGCGATACAGCGTGACGTCGTTGACGCGGCCGATCACGATCACCCGCGTGCCGGCGTCGCACACCGTGGCGAGCTGGTCGAGCCCGGCCAGGATGTC